>JAJEPU010000022.1 GCA_020686985.1 Brotaphodocola catenula | reverse complement strand
CACAACCGATTTCGATCCCATTTTGACATAAAGCAGGGCTACCGCCCAGCAAAAATATTTGCTAATGCGACAGCCCCATCGGACTTTTGCCACCGGCAAAGAAAATGATGGAATGAGGTTGAGGGATGATTTTTGAACAACTTACAGAGATGAAGGGATTTACTCATCAGGAGCAGGCTGTGGTCCGTTACATCTTGGAGCACACAGAGGCAATTCTGCCAATGTCTGCGGAAGAACTGGCGAAGGCATCTTACACCAGCAAGGCGACGGTAATCCGCTTGAGTAAGAAACTTGGACTTGCCGGATATCAGGAGCTGAAATTCCAGATCGTTTCAGAGAGTGTGCAAAATATCCGGATCAATCAGTTGCTTCAGAATGAACCGATCAACGAAAAAAGCACCTATCAGGATGTTTTAAATGTGATCCCGGCATTGTATGACAAAGCGATCAGTGATACGCGAATGTGTATGGATAAAAATGTGGTAAACCGGATTTTTAATAGGATGATGCGGGCGGATCAGATTGATTTTTACGGAAACGGGATCACTTACACGCTGGCACAGTCAGCGGCGTTCAAATTTTCCACGCTTGGTATGGAATGTCATGCCAGAGAGAGCGTGAATGCCCATTACCTGACGGAACGACAGGATCAGAAGCGGATCGCTTTTGTAATGAGCTTTACAGGGGCAAATCGTTCTATGATTGATGTTGCCCGGTATCTGAAAAAAACAACAAAGACGTTTGTGACAGGTATTGTGGGGAGACACAATGCGGATATTCGGGAATACTGTGATGAAATCATAGAGATTCCCTCCAGGGACTCACTTTTGAGTCTGAAAGTCATGACTTCTTATACGGCGGTTACTTATGTGCTGGATGTGCTGTTTGGCATGTGTCTTTCTCAAAATTACGGAAATCATGTGGAAGCAGCTTTGAAAATGGTAAACCGGGAATCTCTGCGGACTACGGTGGACTATTGGAATCTGATTTACAATAAAGAGAAAAAGTCCTGAAAGAGAAAAACAATCAGAGACAATTAGAAACAATCAGGACTAATCAGGACTGATAAGGAATTGGACCATTGGTTCAAAATTTTGACCGGCTGGAACGGCAATTTTGAACCGATGGTCCTTTTGCTTTTTCGGATGCTGACATTTTATTGAATCAATGGTAAAGTTGCAGACAGAAAGAACCAGAGAGAACGATAAGGAGGAGATTACACATGGATTACAAAAGACTTGCAGAACAGATCTTAGAGCTTGTAGGCGGAAAAGAAAATGTTTCTGGTCTTGTACATTGCGCGACCAGGCTTCGTTTTAACCTGAAAGATGAAAGTAAGGCGCAGACGGATGCTCTGAAAAAGACAAAGGGTGTAGTTGGGGTAGCAAAGAGTGGCGGTCAGTATCAGGTCATCATTGGAAGTGATGTGGCAAATGTGTTTGCACCACTGAATGAATTGTGTGATTTAAAGGAAAGCCGTGTAGGGGAGGAACAGAAAGAGAAAAAATCGAAAGTGGCAACGGCGATCGATACCTTATCTGGGATTTTCACACCGATTTTGCCAGCATTGACAGCCGCAGGTATGTTGAAAGCGGTACTGTCACTGCTTGTAGCGTTTAAACTGGTTGCTTCGAGTGACCAGAGTTATCAGATTCTGAACTTTATGGGAGATGCAACCTTCTATTTTCTGCCGATCCTTTTGGCAAGCTCGGCGGCAAAGAAGTTTAAATGCAACCCGTATCTTGCTATGATGTTGGGAGGTATTCTCCTGCATCCGAATTTTGTCAATATGGTATCTGCATCCAAAGAATCGGGAGAGGCGATTCGCCTGTTTATGATTCCGATCTACAATGCCAGTTATTCTTCCTCGGTAATTCCGATCATTTTAGCAGTATGGTTTATGTCCGTGGTGGAACCAATTGCAGACCGGATTTCTCCAAAGGCAATCAAATTTTTCTCCAAGCCGTTGATTACGATTCTGGTGAGTGGTGTTGTAACGCTCTCTGTGCTGGGACCGATCGGTTACGTCATCAGTAACTATATTGCGACATTCCTGCGGGCAATGGAGAGCTATGGATGGCTGGTTTCTATGATTCTTGGTGCGGTGTTCCCGCTCCTTGTTATGACTGGAACACATTATGCGATCGTCCCGGTAGGCATCAACAATCGTATGACTATGGGTTATGACAGTATGGTTTATCCGAATAACCTGGCATCCAACGTGGCTCAGGGTGGTGCAACCCTTGCAGTGGCGTTTAAATCAAAAGTATCTGAAATAAAACAGCTTGCGATGTCTGCCGGTATCACGGCAGTCTGCGGAATTACAGAGCCGGCGCTGTATGGTATTAATGTACCTTACCGGACACCGCTCTACTCTGCGATGGCAGGTGGTGCTGTGGGTGGTCTGTTCGTCGGACTGATGCATGTAAAGAACTACTCTGGCGGATCACCGGGACTTCTGACTCTGCCGAGCTATATTGGCGGAGATAGCCTCAGAGATCTGCTGTTTGCCAGCATTGGTGCGGGAATTGCTTTTGTGGTTGCTTTCGTAATTTGTTTTATTCTTTACAAAGACCCGAAGGAAGCTTTAGAGGGGGATGGAAAAGAAAAGGACAGTGTTTCCGCAGAGAACAAGAGCACGGTGGAGACAGAAAAGACAGAAACCTTTGTTTCAAAAGAAGATTGTGCACAGCCGGCTTCTGACTGTGATATGGTTTGTTCTCCGGTTTCAGGTAACGTGATTCCTCTGAGTGAGGTGAAAGATGAGGTATTTTCTCAGGGAATCCTTGGAAATGGTGTTGCCGTGATTCCGGATGAAGATGTGATTGTATCTCCGGTGAATGGAACAATCGTATCTATTTTTGATACGCTTCATGCGGTCGGTCTTCTGGCAGACAGCGGAGAAGAAGTGCTGATCCACATTGGTCTTGATACGGTAAAGCTGGGTGGAAAGTATTTTAAGGCTCTGGCAAAGACCGGAGATCGTGTATCGGTTGGCACTCCGCTGATTCAGGTAGAATTTGACAAGGTGAAAGAAGCCGGGTATGACACTGTAACCCCGGTGCTGGTAAGCAACACAGCAGTTTATCGCAGTGTGACGGGCGAAACAGGAAAACACGTAAAAGCAGGAGAGCCGGTTATTCAGGTACAAAAGTAAAAACGTAAAACGTAAGAAAGCAAGAAAGTAAGAATAATCGACTGGTGGACAGGAATAGGAGAAATGACGATGCATGGATTACCAAAAGAATTTTTGTGGGGCGGTGCGACAGCAGCAAACCAGTGTGAAGGCGGTTATCTGGAATGCGGAAAGGGATTAGGAACGGTAGATGTGATTCCCTGGGGAGAAAACAGACGGGCAGTGATGGAGGGCATCATGGATTATCATAGCTTGCCGGAGGATTCCTTTTATCCGTCCCACGGTGCTACCGATATGTACCATCACTGGAAAGAGGACATCCAGTATATGGCAGAGATGGGATTTAAGTGCTATCGCTTTTCGATTGCCTGGTCCCGCATTTTCCCAACAGGAGAAGAGGCAGAGCCAAATCAGGAAGGACTGAAGTTTTATGATGATCTGATTAATGAATTACTGGCAAATCGGATTGAGCCGGTGGTTACGATTTGTCATTTCGATGTGCCACTGCATCTTGAGGAAACCTACGGATCATGGAGAAGTAGAAAGCTGATTGATGCCTATGTAAAATACAGCAGAGTCCTGTTTGAACATTTTAAGGGGAGAGTTCACTACTGGATGACGTTCAACGAAATCAATATGCTGATGCATCTTCCGTTTATGGGAGCAGGAATTCGTTTCCGGGAGGGAGAAAACCAGAAGCAGGTGAAGTATCAGGCAGCGCATCACGAACTGGTGGCTTCTGCGATGGCAACAAAAATTGCCCACGAGATCGACCCGGAAAATAAGATTGGCTGTATGCTGGCAGCAGGGAGTTTTTACCCGAATACCTGTAATCCAGAGGATGTCTGGGCGGCGAAGAAGCGGGATCGTGGAAATTATTTCTTCGTGGATGTACAGGCGCGCGGTGGATATCCGGCTTATGTAATGAAACAGTTTGAGCAGGAGAATATCCATATCACGATGGAGCCGGAAGATGAAAAGATCCTTCGGGAGAATACGGTGGATTACATCGCATTCAGTTATTATACTTCCCGTCTCACCAGCGCTGATCCGGATGTAATTGCGAAAAATTCCATTTCCGGTAATGTAATGAAATCCCTGAGAAATCCACATCTGAAGGTAAGTGAGTGGGGATGGCAGATTGACCCACTGGGACTGCGCATCACGATGAACGATCTCTATGACCGCTATCAGAAGCCACTGTTTATTGTGGAGAATGGTCTGGGTGCGGCAGATCGGATTGAGGAGGATGGAAGCATTCAGGATGACTACCGTATCGCCTATCTGGAGGCTCATCTGAAGGAGATGATGAAGGCTGTGGAAGAGGACGGTGTGGATTTGATTGGTTATTGTGCCTGGGGCTGTATCGATTTGGTGAGTGCTTCCACCGGAGAGATGAAAAAGCGTTATGGTATGGTCTATGTGGATCGGGATAACGCCGGAAACGGAACCTTAAAGCGTACTCCGAAAAAGTCGTTCGGATGGTATCGGCATGTGATCGAAACAAACGGGGAGTGTTTGAAATAAATAAAAAACAATGGCGGTAGGTCCAGATAAAAAATGGATCTACCGCCATTTTCTGTGTATATCGGAGACATGGTTGTTTGACAAGAATCTTATGACAAGTCTGATAAAAAATGGTATGATTAATTGGACTGGGATAAATGGATAAAGGCAATGAACAAAGGCAATGGATAAAGACATAGTTAAAAACAATAGATAAAGACCGCGACAGGTGAGGAGATGGACAGCTTATGGGACAGAGATATGTGGGGATTGATCTTGGGGGAACAAAGATTGCAGTTGGAATCGTCAGAGAGCCGGCGGAAAATAAGTTTGAGATTGAGACAAAGATCCAGGCTCCGACGGGTCTGCCGAGAGAGCCGGAGGATCTGGCGGATGAAATTTTTCGGCTGGCAGTCCGACTGTTGGATTCTCAAAAACGGAGCTTTGCAGAGATCGAAAGTGTGGGAATTGGAATTCCGGGAACGGTCAATCAGGAAAAAGAGAGCGTGGAGTATGCAAATAATTTTGGCTTCGACAACGTTCCGTTTGTGAGAATGTTGCGGGATCGATTTCCATGTCCGGTCTATGCGGAAAATGATGCAAAATCGGCATCCTGGGCGGAGTATTTAGCGGGAAGCGGTCAGGGAAGTAAGTCGATGGTGGCAGTGACGCTCGGGACCGGAGTCGGTGGTGGCTTGATTCTAGATGGAAAGATTGTGAGCGGAGTCAATGCTTCTGCCGGGGAATTCGGACACATGGTGATCCGAAAAAATGGGCGCAAATGTACCTGTGGGCGAAGGGGATGCTTTGAGGCGTATGCGTCGGCATCCGCGCTCGTCCGGTCGGCGAAACGGGAGGCAAAGAAGAATCCAGATTCTCTCCTGAATCAATTGTGCGCAGGCGACCGAAGTGCGATTGATGGAAAAACAATTTTTGAGGCGGTTCGGGCAGGGGATCTGACAGCAAAGGGGGTGTTCGATCAATATCTTGATGATCTGGCGGATGGAATTGCAAATATCATCAATATCATTCAGCCGGAAGTACTCTGTATTGGAGGCGGGATCAGTGGAGCGGGAGAGGAATTGCTTGCTCCGTTGAGGCAGAGAGTTGCGCCGATGATTTATTCGCGGGGTTCCGAGAAAAATACGCGTCTTGTGACGGCAAAACTCGGAAATGATGCCGGTATCATCGGAGCCGGGGTGCTCTGTCGCCTGGAAAAAGCGATAGAAAAGAAAGGATAGAAAAGAAATAAAGAGAGAGCTAAAATAAAGAATAAATGAAAGAATAAATAAAGAGTAAATAAAGAATACAGATAAAGACAAGACAAAAAAGAGACCAAAACAAGAAACAAAAAAGAAGCAAGAAAAGCAAAAATACGACAAAGAAGGGACAGGAGCGACGATGAGTGAAGCAGAAGATAAGAGAGAATACTCAAAGGAGAGACAGGAGAATCCAAACAATAAGAACGAAAACAGAATTTATCTCGAGGCAGGAGGGAGCGTGAAGAGCCTTGATGCGCTGACCGTGGAACTCCCGGAGGATATTGCAAGACTTAAGGCAATGGGACATTTAAAACTCGCGAAGCGGGTAATTGAGAAGCGTCTTGAAAAGGACCTTCCGGAGGCGTTGAGAGAGCGTCTTCTTCTTGAGCGGGAGATTATTGCGCGTCTTCCAGAGCAGTATCCGCACAGTTGGCAGAGTGCGATCAATATGATGAAGGAGACATTTGCAGATTTTGAAAATGAGGAACTCGATGATCTTCTGGTGGAGGGAGCGTTTGAGTGGATCTGCATCAACGGGGAGATCAAACTCAAGGACAATTTCATTGACAACCTGATCAAGACCCGGAAAGATCTTAGCTATTGTCTGCTCAATGAGGAGACGATCTGGGATCGCCGAGCACAGCTCAATATGCTCGATGATGTGATGCACAAGATGAAGGAAAAGGGAAGTCTGAGAAGCAAGATTCATATCAAGAGTACAGCATCTCTGCGTCCGTCTGCGAGAAGAGAGGGCACAAAGATTCAGGTACAGCTTCCGCTTCCGATCGAGTATGCTCAGGTGAAGAAATTTGCATATCTCGGTTGCAGTCCGGAGTGTGGACAGGTGGCTCCGACGTCTGCGCTTCAGAGAACGATCTGCTTTGAGACAGAATATCAGAGTGGGCAGACCTTTGAGGTGGAATATGAACTTGAGAATGAGATGAAATACTGGGACTGGAAAGAAGCCGCCGAAAAGTTGGATTTGAGCCGGGAAGAGGAAGAATCGAATGAACCGAATGGAGAGCGGGAAGAGGCGAAAAAGTATCTGGGGGAACAACTCCCGCATATCCGTTTTACTCCATATCTGAGAGCACTTGCGCAGGAGATTGTCGGGGATGAGACAAATCCGGTGAGAAAGGCAAAGAAAATCTATGATTATATCACGACTCATGTGATGTATTCCTATGTGCGCTCCTACTTTACGATCGAACAGCAGGCGACGTTTACGGCGACAAACTTAAAAGGCGATTGCGGACTTCAGGCACTGCTCTTTATCACGCTCTGCCGAATCGTCGGTGTGCCGGCGAGATGGCAGTCCGGTCTCTATGCATGTCCGAAGAATATCGGCTGTCACGACTGGGCACAGTTCTACATAGAGTCGTATGGCTGGCTGTATGCAGATGCCTCGTTTGGAGGAGCTGCGTGGAGAGCGGGAGATCTCGAGCGCTGGGAGTTTTATTTCGGAAATCTCGACCCATACCGGATTCCGACAACCTGCGAGTATCAGAGTGATTTTTATTTCCCGAAAAAGTATCTGAGACAGGACCCATATGACAATCAGATGGGCGAAGCGGAATACGAGGATCAGGGGCTTCTCGTGGGAACAGATTTTGATACGAAGCATGAGAAGATTGAGATTGATCTCATTTAAATCGCATTCGGCAAGGGGCTTGACAAACATCCTGGGAAAAGGCTATAATGCAAGCGTGATCGCAAAATTTTCGGCGCATGGGAATGCGACAGCAATCAGATCGGATAGGAATCAGATCGAGTAGAATCCAAATTGGATAGAAATCAAACTGGATAGGAATCCGACAGAATTTGTGATCAGAGATCAGAAAAGTGAAAATCAGTCAGGCAATGAGAGGAAGAAGTACCATCGGGAATACCCGCACAGAAAGTAGCCGGAAGATGAGAGGCGCGCGGAGAGACGGCATGGGAATACATCCTTGAGCTTCACACTGAACGTGGTCGTGAACAGAAAAAGAGCAAAGAATCGATCCGATTTTTGTTTTGTTTCAAAGAGCGGGACATCAGTAGGCTGTGACGGAGTCGGCGACCGTTATCATGTCGGAACGTTATAGAAACCATGCAGAACAATCACAGATGGGATAGAATATGACGCTCAGTGAGGCAGGCAGTGCAAGCTGTCTGTGAACAGAAGGTGGTAACACGAGCATGCGCCTCGTCCTTTTGATGGCAGAACCATTGAGAGGGCGGGGCTTTTTCTTTCATAGGAACTTGATAACGCCCGGACTTCTCGGTTCTCACGAATAGACGTGTGTTTGAATCGTATTTTCAGATGCACGCAAGCGCAGAAAATAAAGATTTCCCCCAAAAAGAGCGAAATCAAAAAACAAATAAGAAACACAGACAAGAAATAAAAAAGAAAGACAGAAGCAACGAAGAAAAAAGAACGAAAAAGAGAAAAAGGAGATTACAGCGATGAATTGTTACGAAGAGCTGGTTGCCCGCGGTCTGATCGCGCAGGTGACAAATGAGGAAGAGATCCGTAAGATGGTCAATGAGGGAAAGGCAACGTTCTACATTGGATTTGACCCGACCGCAGACAGCCTTCATGTTGGACACTTTATGGCACTGTGCCTGATGAAGCGTCTTCAGATGGCAGGAAACAAGCCGATCGCTCTGATCGGAGGCGGTACCGCAATGGTAGGTGATCCGTCCGGACGTACCGATATGCGTCAGATGATGACGGTTGAGACGATCCAGCACAACTGTGAGTGCTTCAAGAAGCAGATGAGCCGTTTCATCGATTTCGGTGAGGGCAAGGCAATGATGGTAAACAATGCAGACTGGCTGTTAAAGCTGAACTACGTTGAACTGCTTCGCGATGTAGGTGCTTGCTTCTCCGTAAACAACATGCTTCGCGCAGAGTGCTACAAACAGCGTATGGAGAAGGGACTGAGCTTCCTTGAGTTCAACTACATGATCATGCAGAGCTACGACTTCTATGAGCTGTTCCAGCGTTACGGCTGTAACATGCAGTTTGGCGGAGATGACCAGTGGAGCAACATGCTCGGCGGTACCGAGCTGATTCGTCGTAAGCTGGGTAAGGATGCTCATGCGATGACAATCACCCTGCTCTTAAACTCTGAGGGCAAGAAGATGGGTAAGACCCAGTCCGGCGCTGTATGGCTTGATCCGAATAAGACCTCCCCGTTCGATTTCTACCAGTACTGGAGAAATGTCGACGATGCAGACGTATTGAAGTGTCTGCGTATGCTGACCTTCCTTCCGCTTGAGCAGATCGATGAGATGGATAAGTGGGAAGGCAGTCAGTTAAATACCGCAAAAGAGATTCTTGCATTTGAGTTGACGAAACTCGTTCACGGTGAGGAAGAGGCAGTCAAGGCTCAGACCGCTGCAAAGGCTCTGTTCTCCGGTCAGGGAAGCCTTGAGAATATGCCATCCTACCAGCTGAAAGAGGAGGATTTCACGGACGGAGCAATCGACCTTCTCGCTGTTCTTCAGAAATCTGGTCTTGCTTCCTCACGTTCCGAGGCTCGCAGAAACGTTGAACAGGGCGGTGTATCTGTCAACGGAACTCAGGTAAAGGATATCAAGGCATCCTTCACGAAGGATGATTTCGGCGGAGACGGAATGGTTGTAAAGCGCGGTAAGAAGAACTTTATGAAGGTTACTCTGTAATCCCTCTCTGGAAACCAGATTAAGATGATTAAAAAGAAAAAATTTTTAAAAGAGTATCACATCGAAAAAGAAGAGCTGAAACGAACCGGCATGAAGTGGGATGAGCTGAATGCGATCTATGATCACTATTGTCAGCTTGAGGGACAGTTGAAACGGATCGGAAAGGATTTTGTGAATGATTACCTGTATGACATTGAGCGTGCAGGCATTCACTCCTACCGTTACCGAACGAAACAGCCCGGTCACCTGATTGAGAAGATCATTCGCAAGAAGCAGATGACCCCCGATCCGTATCAGTATATCGATCGGACAAATTACTGGAAATACATGACGGACTTGATTGGAATCCGTGTCTTCTTCCTTTACCGGGAAGATTGGATTCGCTTTCACAACTACATCACTTCCGTGTTTGAGAATAATCCGGAATGTTATATAGAAGACCGTCTGATGGATTTTGATGAGAATCCCGATCACTGTTACATCGCGGAGCGCCCGAAGGTTTACCGCAGAACGGGTGATACCAGAATCTATGACAAGCGCCTGATCGACATCAAGTCGGACGGCATTTACCGGTCTCTGCACTATATCATTAAATATAAGGGATATTATGTGGAGATTCAGGGAAGAACGCTTTTTGAGGAAGGTTGGAGCGAGATCGACCACGACATTGTCTATCCGTATTTTCAGGATGATGAGATGCTGACGGATTTCTCGACCCTGCTCAATCGTCTCGCGGGAATGGCAGACGAGATGAGCTCTTATTTCCGTCGGATCAAGGATATGAAGATGGAATCCGCTGAGAAAGCCGAGAAGGCTGAAAAGGTTGAGAAATCTGAGAACCTGAGCAAGGCGGATAAGGCGACAGGGAAAGCGTCAAAAAAAGAAAAAGAAGATCAAAAAACCGAATAAAAATCGAAGAAACGTCGAAAAAGAAAGAATACTGTTTACGGATTGTTCCGAAAACGGTATTCTTTTTTTCATATTTTTTTGCCCCTTTTCATATCTTTCCATTAGAGCGTGTCCCGGGAAGGGATTCAAGAAAGGGGGGAAGGCAATGGATACACATTTCAAGCAAGAGGTATCCAGGATCGTTCATGTTCTGAAAATGCGCGGAAAAAGATTCTGTGCGGTACTTTTGTGTGTGACGCTTGCGATGGGAAGTGGACTGTTTCACTTGGCAGTGGTGGCATCATCGGGAAATGGCGGTGTGACGGAACTCGAACTTGACCCAAAGCAGCTTTACGCATGCATTCAGCAGACCGTGAAGTCTCAGAAGTCCCTGAATCCAGATGATCGGAAGTGGAGAGGGGCATATGCCGGAGAGTACCAGAACATTCTCTGCGGGGAGGATGGAGAGGGAGCGAACCTGTATGAGGTTGCGCTTCCGGAGGACTTCACAAAGAAAAACAGGAAAGAGAAGGTCGGGCTTCATGTGTTTGTCCGGCTGGATGATCGAATCAATCTTGAGAATGATTTAGAGGATGATTTGGAAAATGATCGCAATTTAAGCGGGGATTCAAGAAAAGATCTTCGAGAAAATTTGAATATTCATTCTGTGAAAATTCAGCAGGAGCTCTATGAGTTTCAGGGGGATGAGACTCTGATGTTTCTTTTCACGAATCAGACGGATGTGACACAGCGCGTCAGCTTAAATCTTGGAAGATATTCGACTGGAATTGCCTCGATTGGTCCGAAGAGCTGGGTGAAGAGAGGGGTGGATGAGGAATGGTCGACCGGATCAGATGCATTTGGCAGTGCGACAAACTCCGATTCCGATGAGTTTGAGACGATGGCAACAGAGGGGATGGAAGTGGAATCTGGGACAACCTCAAATGCGGATGGTACTTCCAGTACACGTTCCGGTGTAGTTGCGACGTCCTCAAATATCGAGCGCCAGACCTTGAAGGGTCAGTGGCTGGAGATGGTTTTGGCAGACCGCAGGGCAGGAAGAGGATTTGTGACAACGGCAGAGGATCTTGAGCTTGAGCAGTTAAAAGATCTTGCCTCCGATTCCGATGCAGACTTTTATGAGTCGGAGACAGAAATTGCGGTTGTGCGTGCGTGGGCAGAGCAGGGAAGCTTGCCGGATCATGCGAGTCTTGAAGTCACGCAGATAAGCGGGGATGAAGGACAGGATGGCGAAGAATATCAGGAATACCAGAGAGCGAAAGAAGCTCTTGATCAGCAGGAGATTGCATATGACGGGATGATGGCATTTGACATAGGATTTCTTGATGAACAGGGGGAGGAGATTGAGCCGGACGGAGTTGTGGAGGTACATATTGAACTCAAGGACGGGGCACTTCCGGAGGATGCAGATCCCGAGTCGCTTGCGGTTCAGCATATGCTTGAAAACGGCGAGGAGATAAAGGTGCGCCGGATGAATGTGGAGGGTGAACCGCTTGAGTTTAAGACAGACAGTTTTTCGACCTACACGGTGACATTCCGGACGGAGCTCTCATCGATTCGATCGATTTCGATTCGAGATGACATTACAAATAGCGGAACTCTGATTCCGCTGATCAATGGCTCAGAGCTGACCCAGGGGGGATCGGGAAGACTTTTTCTTCAGTGGTACCGTCAGACTTCTGACGGAGACTGGGAGGCAATAGAGCGCGTTAAGGTCAGCGGAGATTCCTACAACGTTTCAGATGACGGAAGACTTAATGTTGCCCTGGATATTTATACGAGACGGACGGAAGACTCGGATTACCGGAACAAGCAGTATACATACCGAGTAGAGGCGTGGCTTGAGGGGGACGAAAACAATAAAAAGGTTTCCTCCTCCTACACGGAACCGTATTATATGCAGCTTCAAAACGGTGGATTTGAGAACCCTTCTGTGACAAGGTGGATTCAATATAAGAAATCTTCTTTTGTGCAGCTTCCAAATGGAACGAGCGGACTTGTGTGGAGGACGACGGGATCAGATGGAAAAATCGAGATCACGGGGGACAATCCGAGTGGAGCCTATCATTTTGAGCAATATATAGAGGGCGAGAGGGCTGCCGAGCTCAACTGTGAGGCATATGGTTCTCTATATCAGGATGTCCTGACGGTTCCGGGATCGGAGCTTCACTGGCAACTTTCCCATGTCGGCAGAGAATTTCCCCCTGTCGGTAAAGAGGGAGCTGATACGATGCGCGTCGTGATCATGTCGGCGCCGGAGGCGATCGCTTCTAATATCACGAGTCAGAGCGCAATGGAGACACTTTGGGCGGAGCACCCGGAATATTTCCAGATTGCAGATGGACTCACGAGTGCGGATATCACAGATGGACCGGCGGACTGGAAAACGTATTCCGGCGAGTATCAGGTTCCGGCAGGTCAGTATCTGACGCGATTTTTCTTTGTTGCAGTCAATGCCGTGGGTGGAGCGACGCAGGGAAATCTGATCGACAACGTGTGGTTCAGCACGGAGCTTCCGCCGGCAAAACCGGATCGCGGACATTTGACACTTAAAAAGACTGTGTTCGGTCTTGACGCAGAGGATGCGCAGAATTATCGGGTGACTGTGACGGCAAAGAAGGAGGGCAGTAAGGAGACTCTGACAGCGGAGCTTTCCGGATTTATCGCAAATGGAGACGGAAGTTATTCAGCGACGAGAACGTTTCAGAATGTAGGTACCGGAACATATGGGATATCTGAAAATGTGTCGGAGACGGTAAAAGAGCTGCTCTCGGAAAAATATCAGGGTCCGACGAGTACGGTCAATGGAGAAAACGGAACAAGTACAACTGTTGAGGTTCATGACCAGAGTGAGACGATTGCAGAATTTGCGAATACCTATGTGATCTATTCGACACAGGTCACGGTGGAAAAGCAGGTGACCGGAAACATGGGCGGAAAGAGAGAACAGTTCTTTTTCCGTGCGGAGGTGTCAAGAGCGGGAAGCCCGATCAGACAGCTGGAATTTCCGCTTCAGGATAAGGATCACGCTTCTTCAGATGAGACAAGATCCCGTGTGCTCACAGAACTTCGCGAGGGTGATGTTGTGACGATCACAGAGACGGGAGGTGCGAGCGGATATGAGACGACGCCGACGGTGAGTGGAAATGTTTCGGATACGCAGATTCTGGATTCCGGAAAGACGATCCGGTTTGTGATTGGAAGTGGAGCGGGAGATATCCGGGTAACATTCACAAATAACCGGGAGATCACGTCTCCGACAGGAATTCCGGGACAGAAACTTTCTGGTCTGCTCGCGATGATGGGATTCTTGTTTGGCTCTGTCTGGATCTGGTGTGAGGGATGTTTTTCAACAGGAAAGAGAAGAAAATAGAGTTGTGAAAGTGCAACGTAAAAAGTTTATTTGGGAAAACGTGGGAAAAGTGCAAAAAAGGCGTGAGAAGTTTAAGGAAAGCGTGAAAAGTTCAGAGGAAAATGAAAATGGGGAAGTGAAAATGAGGAAAACGACAGAGAAGAGAGACCGGGAGGAGAGAAATTGGCAGAGAGAAGAAATTGTGATGTTTTTTCGGAATCTGGCAGTTATGGCGCTTACATTGATTGTGATGTTCGGTGTGGTATTTGGGGTTTACCGCGTGCACGATAATGCGATGTCACCGCGGATCAGCGCCGGAGATCTGTTGTTCTACTATCGTCTGGAAAAACAGCTGCGAACTCAGGATGTGGTGGTGCTCAGAAAGGATGGAAAACGTTATGTAGGAAGAGTTGTGGCAAAGAGTGGAGATCAGGTGGAGGTAACGGAGGACGCATGTCTCAAGGTAAATGGAAATCTGATTGTGGAGACGGATATTTTTTACGATACGCTCCGAGATGGAGACCATCTCGATTACCCCGTAATACTTGGAGACGGTCAGTATTTTGTGCTTGGAGATTTCCGAATCGGTGCAGAGGACAGCCGGTATTTTGGTCCGGTGGAAAAGAGCGAAATTCTCGGAAAGGTGTTGATTTTGCTTAGAAGAACCGGATTTTGAGATATAAAAAATGTGTTGGAAAGAGAGGATTATCTATGAGACGAAGAAGAATGGGAAAGAAGGCAGTGGTGGTAACGATGACGGCAGTGGCGCTGTCTTCTATTGGAGCGCTTCCGGCGTTTGCAGAGGTGGCACCGATTGAGTCCGTGAATCTGATCAAGAAGGTTCCGACGGATGGAAAGACGTACTCACCGGCGACCTCATTCTCGTTTGAACTTACCGAGGGAGATGCAGGAACATTCAAGGATGAGGCAGTCTATGCCGGTATCAGCGGAGGTTTGACGTTAGACCCGAATAATTCCTTTGATTTCACACCGGGAAATGAGGGTGTGCTCGCGGAGTACAGTAAGACCGGAGCGATTTTGGTGGATGCGACGAAGTTTACGACTCCGGGCATTTATCATTATCAGGTGAAAGAGGTTATTCCGGAAGCTGTGGCAGACCGGTATGAGGGAATCACCTATGATGACAGTGTTTATGATGTCTATGTCTATGTGGAGAATAATTCCGACTACACCGGCTATATCGTGTCTGCTGTGAAGGCGACGAAGGATAATGGAGAGACGAAGTCGGATGATCTGATGTTCCGAAATGATTACGATGGTGTACATAAGCTGACGCTGATGAAGGAGGTAACCGGTAATCAGGGCAATCGCGACAAGGAGTTTGAGTTCACAATTCAGGTGAACGGACAGGAGAATGAGAAGTATGCGACAAACTACACGCTTGCGGATGGAAGCACACTCGTGCTCACAAGTGGAGCAGATGCCGTGACGGTATCCCTCAAGCATGGCGAGTCGATAGAGGTCTATGGACTTTCCGCAAATGATGTCTACACGATCGTCGAGGCAAGTTATGCATCCGATGGATATCAGACAACGATCGCGGGTGCAGATTCTTCAGATGATCTGACTGCAACCGGTAAGGCAGATACCGGGGATGACACGGTTGTTTACACGAATGACAAGACGATCACTTCGCCGACCGGTATTGCGATGGAGTTTGGACCGTATGCGTTGATGCTCGGAGCGGCGGGAGCACTCGGTGGTGTGTTCTTCCGCAAGAAGAGAGAGGAGTAAATAAAAAGCTCCGACGGCGAGAGAAAGTCCTGCAAACGCGCTCTCGCTCCGGGTTCAGCGTAGCAGTGCATAAGACCGTAAAATACACGGTCTAAGCACTGACGCTTCACACGGGTTTGCAGGATCTTTCTCGCCTTACGTCGCTGGTAATGTGTGTGTAAGGTGAATTTTGTAACCCCATAACTTGTAAAATTTTGGGTGAGAAAGGAGGAATCCCAGAGTGGAACTGGCAGGTCATGTGGCGCGGACGGGAAACAGATTTTTTCGGATTCTGGCGGGCATTTTGATTCTGATGATGCTTTTTTTCGGTGGCTGGTCGCTCTGGGAGAACTTCCAGCTCAGTCAGGAAGTATTTTCAAAAGGACGGATTTTGCAGTATAAGCCGGGTACGGATGGAAGTGGAGGGACGTACAGTCTGGACGAACTGGCAAAGCTGAATCCGGATACGCGGGGGTGGCTGACGATTGAGGGAACACATATCGACTATCCGGTTGTGCAGGGGGAGGATGATATGACGTACATCAATAAGAACGTGTTTGGGGAATTTGCCCTGACGGGATCGATTTTTCTGTCGTGTATGAACAGCCCGGATTTCTCAGACCCCTATAACTTGATTTATGGTCATCACATGGACAATGGAGGAATGTTTGGAGATGTGATGGAATTTCTTGACTCGGAGTATTTTGATGAACATCCGGAGGGAGAGTTGGTTTTGCCGGAGAAGAGGTTTCGCGTTGTCCTCTTTGCCTGTCTTGAGACGAATGCCTATGATCCTCTTGTCTATCATCCGGGACCGGAATATCAGAATGAAAATCTGCTTGAGGAACTTCGGGATCGTGCATCCGTTTACCGGGAGATCGGTGTGAGTGATTCAGATAAGATTGTGGGAATGTCAACCTGTGTGGACGCACAGACGGATGGACGCGTCGTGCTGTTTGGAAAGTTGGAATAAAACGGAAGGAGGAGCGGGAAATATGGATCAGATAAAAAGAAAATGGTTGTCGATACAGTCTGTCGTGATGACGGGAATTGCTGTGTTTCTGGCAGTGGTGGTCGGGATTGTGGCACTTCCGGCAATGGCATTTGCATCGTCTGACCTTATCTGGGTATCCATTCCCGTACAGGTGCAGACATCAGGAAATGCGCCGTCAGGAATGACATACCAGATTGAGCTTGCAAGGAAACAGTCAGATGCGCCGATGCCGGAGAGTGCGGGGGATGTCGATCAATTTGTACTGACGGCAAATGTCGGGGAAAATGTAACCTTTGAGCGGATTGCGTATTCAGTGCCGGGGGATTATGTGTATCAGGTTACGCAGACAACACAGGATCGATCCAATTTTACCCTGGACAGAAGTGCTTATCTGGTGACTGTGCATATCTTAAATGGAGCGGATGGCAAATTGGAGAGTGGACTTTCCGTTGAGAAGCGTGCAGGGGACGGGCAGACGGAACCTGGGGCGAAGGCGGAGAGTATTCTGTTTGCAAATCGCTATTCACGGTCGTCAGGGGGCGGTGGTCATTCTGGAGGTGGTTCCTCATCCGGAGGTGGATCTTCGTCATCAGGAAGTTCAGGTTCGACGAGTACGTCGGAGACAACGACGGGCGAGCCGACGGAGACTTTTCCGGGTATTCTGTTTCCAGAGCAGGAAGCAGTTCTTCCTCAGCCGTTTACTTTGCCGAAGACGGGAGATCTCACCCATGAATGGTTCTGGGCATTGCTTGCAGGAGCTTCCGGAGTGGTTGGAACGGGACTTGTAATCGGAACTTTTGTCGGAAAGAAGAGACGGAAGGCAGAGGAAAATGGAAGCCGTCTGGCATGAACGTGGATGACGATGAGAAGACATAAAAATGAGAGAAAATCAGAGAAAACGGGATTGACGAGAGCGATTGATGAGAGAACAGAAATGAAATAACATGAAAAACATGAAAAAAATGAAAGAACGGGAACATGCGGGAGGACAAATTGGGATTTTGATCTGTGCAGTCGTATTTCTGATTTCTTCTGTTGAGTGGGGGCGAACCCGGATGCAGGCAGTCAGAGAGGCAGACACGATTGCACAGCTTGCCGAATTGACACGGCAGGATACAGGATCGGTTACGCAGTCCTGGCCTTCGCCACAGGATGATTTTGAGGAAGGACAAGAAAAGGGAAGTTCCGAGCGGAAAATGCCAGATCAAAATTTGCAGGAAGAAAATTTTCCTGAACAGGAAAAGGATCATGAAACCCGCGATTACGCAAAACTGAGCAGACTGAATTCGGATTTTGCAGGATGGCTCTGGATTCCGGGAACGATGGTTGATCTTCCGGTTATGAATGATCCGGGAGACCCTCAAAAATATCTGCGAAAAGATTTTTTTGGAAAATCTTCGGCAGGCGGAAGTCTGTTTGTTGCAGAAGGGTGCGGGACGGAGAGTGACTGTCTGTTGATCTACGGGCATAATATGAGAAATGGAACGATGTTTGGTTCGCTTAAGTGTTATGAAAAAAAAGAGTACTGGGAAACTCATCGCTGGATTCATTTTTATATGCCGGAGAATTTGTGCTCGTATGAAGCCTTTGCCGTGTTTCGGACAACGGTTTCAGAGCCTGAAACGGTTTTTGAACAGGAAACAGCGACGGGAGCAGATGCAGATGCGAACGCAGGTGGTCAGGGGGAGAATTTCCCCTATTATCGCTATGCGGGAAATCTGAATCAGGAGCAGTTTCAAAATTTGATTCGGGAGGTTCGTGAATATGCCTGTTATGACACGGGGATCGTGCCCGAGTACGGAGACCAGATTTTGATGCTTTCTACTTGCAGTTACCACGCAAAAAACGGGAGAGTTGTTGTCGTGGCAAGAGCGGCCAAGGGAAAATGATCTGTGATGAGACTATTGACAGAAAATGAGATTTTTTTTATAATGAGATCTGTTTCATGGATATTCGTGTACAAGAAAGGATTTTTTATCAGATGGACGATAGCGACAACCAGAGTGACAGTGATGAAAACCATATGTTTATGATGCGTTGTGAGATAGAAGAGGCATGGTCTGTTCTCTAAGGGGAGGGCAGGCTGTGCCTTTTGTGCGTGTCAGACGACACAAAAGATGTAAAAAGGTATCGAGTAGAAAAAAAGGAAACAGAGATGGAACTAAAGGAGAGAATATGATGAGTAGTAACAGTGTACAGTTGGCAGTGATTCTTGTCTGCCTGGTGATGTCTGCCTATTTTTCGGCAACGGAGACAGCATTTTCTTCGTTGAACCGAATTCGGATCAAAAATATGGCAGATAAAGGAAACAAGAGAGCGGAGCTGGTGATGAAGCTCGAGGATAATTTTGACAATATGCTGTCCTCGATGCTGATCGGAAACAACATTGTAAATATTTTGGGAACGTCACTGGCGACGTTGATGTGTGTGCGGATTCTCGGTGAGGAGAACGGCGCAAGCGTTTCCACGGTGATTATGACAATCGTGGTTCTGGTATTTGGTGAGGTAACGCCGAAGAGCGTTGCAAAGGAAGTGCCGGAACAGTTTGCAATGTTTTCTGCGCCGTTTATGAACATGCTGACAAAGATTCTAACCCCGTTAAACTTTCTGTTTGCACAGTGGAAAAAACTGCTTGCAAAGTTATTCCAGATGGAGAACGATCATGGAATCACAGAGGAAGAACTGCTGACGTTCGTCGAGGAAGCGAAGGAGGACGGAGGAATTGACGAGCAGGAGGGACGCCTGATTCGAAATGCAGTCGAGTTTACAGAGCGCGATGTCATGGATATCGGAACTCCGCGTGTCGATGTGATCGGTGTGCCGGAGGATGCAGAGCTGACGGAGATTGATCAGGTGTTTGCGGAGACGATGTTCTCCCGCCTTCCGGTTTACCGGGAAAATATTGACTGCATTGTCGGAATTATTTACCAGAAAGATTTCTATTCAAAGGTTTATCACAAGGGAGGAAAACTCGCAGATATCATCCGTCCGGCGCTCTTTGTTTCAGAGAGCAAGAAGATTGGTTCTCTGTTAAAAGAGCTTCAGCAACAGAAAATGCACATCGCTGTGATTGCCGATGAGTTTGGTGGAACGGCGGGAATTGTGACGCTTGAGGATATTCTCGAGGAGCTTGTCGGAGAGATCTGGGATGAGCATGATGAAGTCATTCAGGAGATCGAGAAGATTTCCGATCATGAATACATTGTCCGCGGTGATGTAAATCTTGACAAGTTCATGGATCTGATCGGACGCGAGACGGACAGTGATGCCCAGACCGTCAGCGGATGGGTGATGGATCTGTCAGGAGAGATTCCAAAAGAGGGAGATGTGGTCACTGGCGAGGATTTGAAGGTGACGGTGCTTGAGATGGATCGCAGACGCGTAGAGAGGGTGAAGATCGAGATTCTTCCGAAGAAAGAAAAAGACGAGGAAGATTAAATTTTTATATGCGATACGTTGTACCATACGGTATTCAATTAATGTTCGTAAAGAGTCATCGTGTGATTTACTATAACGGATATACAAACAGCTGTGAGACAGTGGGGAGATGACTCCCCTGCTGAATCACAGCTGTTTTTGTATATAACCGTTTTTTACGGCTATTTCGTTTTTTGATTGGTTTTTATTTAGTGTCCCTGACGGCAATCGATCAGCTCGTAATCACGGCTTCCAAGACCGATCTTCTCTGCATGCTCAAGGCAGGAACGCCACTCGGACTCCGGCGTGGAGTTGCGGAACGGATCGTGATGATCATGGAAATGAGGCTCGGACATATGGCGGTCGAGCTGGCTTCCTGGCATCGGAGATGCTTTCATGCAGGCATCCACGCAAGCCTGATCGAGGGAAAGCGGATCGAATGAAGCGAACATACCGATATTCGGCAGAATCGGAACATCGTTCTCACCGTGACAGTCGCAGTTCGGAGAAACATCTACGATCAGGGAAATGTGGAAGTTTGGGCGACCGTCGACAACTGCCTTGGTGTACTCTGCCATACGGCAGTTTAAGAGCTCATTTGCATTGTTGTTGTCAAAGCTGATTGCATCGAAGTTACATGCTCCGAGACAGCGACCACAGCCGACGCAGTTGTCCTGGTTGACGTGCATCTTGCGGGTTTCTTTGTCAAATACGAGACCACCGTTTGCACATTCTCTCTGACAACGGCTACATCCACGGCAGAGTGCTTCGTCGATGTGCGGTTTGCCACTGCAATGCTGTTCGGTCTTTCCGGCGCGGGAGCCACAGCCCATACCGATGTTCTTGATTGCTCCGCCGAAACCGGTCATCTCATGACCTTTGAAGTGGGTCAGGCTGATGAAGACATCGGCATCCATGACAGCGCGTCCGATCTTTGCAGATTTTACATACTCACCGCCGACAACCGGAACATCAATGTCATCGGTTCCCTTTAAGCCATCACCGATGATAACCGGACATCCGACTGTGAGCGGGGTAAAGCCGTTCTCCCAGGCGCACTCGAGATGCTCAAGTGCATTCTTACGGCTACCCGGATACATCGTGTTACAGTCGGTTAAGAATGGCTTTCCGCCGAATTCCTTTACGACGTCAGCAACTGCCTTTGCGTAGTTCGGACGCAGATAGCTGATATTTCCGAGCTCACCGAAATGCATTTTGATTGCAACAAATTTGCCGTTCATATCGATGTCACCGATGCCGGCTTTTTTGATCAGTTTCTTTAATTTGGTCGGAAGACCGTCTCCAAATGCGATGGTGTGGAAGTCTGTGAAATAAACTTTTGATTTTGCCATGTGAATAGTCCTCTTTCTTTTCTTCTTGACTCTGACTTGAAAAAGTCTCATAATTGACAGATTTTATCTGTAAAAGTATAGCACTTAAAGTATACTTTAGGTCAAGCGTTTTCGTGGATTTTTCGGATAAATAATGATATAGTGATTACAGTCTAGGTGGTAGGAATTTTCTGAAGTGAAAAATTTATATTACAGCCATATGAGGAATGATGAAACGAAAGGATTTGAAAGGATTTATTTATGAAATCAGAGAAAATAGAATCAAATACGGAAAATGCGAAATCAAGGGCATCAAAACCAGTAAAATCAAAGTTGAAGAACAGCCATTTAGCAGAGCAGGTTCAGCAACAGATTTATGAATATATTTTGGAAAAACCGTTTGCGATCGGGGAGAAAATTCCGAATGAGTTTGAGCTGGCAGAAAAATTTGGGGTCGGGAGAAGTACGGTGCGCGAGGCGGTAAAATTGCTGATCTCAAGAGGGATTCTCTCGGTGCGTCAGGGATCGGGAACCTATGTGACGAGCACGACACCGGCAGATCAGGACCCGCTTGGACTCGGCGGAGAGAAGGACAAGATGGCGCTGGCGCTTGATCTGGCGGAGGCGCGCTTGATTTTAGAACCCGGAATTGCGGAGCAGGCCGCCATCCATGCAACGAAAGAGCAGATTGAGGCACTTCAAAAAATCTGTGAGAGTGTGGAAAAGAAAATCCGTGCGGGGGAGGATTATATCGAGGAGGATATTGCATTTCACCGCTGTGTCGCAGAGTGTTCCGGAAACCGCGTGATTCGCCAGCTCGTTCCGATCATCGATTCGGCGGTGCTGATGTTTGTGGATGTGACGCACCAGCAGTTGAAGGAGGAGACGATTTTGACGCATCAGGCGGTTGTGGATGCGATTGCACTGCATGATCCGGTCGGGGCGAGGAGTGCGATGGTGATGCATATGACATTTAACCGGAGAATGATCCAGAAGAGCATGCAGAAAGAGCAGTCGTCTAATGACTGACAGAGACTGATGAGTTAGGGCATCTAAGCGAGAATCCTCGGCTATTCAATAACTGAGTCGTTCACAGGGAGATAAATCGGAGTGAGAGTGCAGAAATTGTGGTCAAAAAAATGATAAAATGACAGAAAAATACATCTGACGTATTGAAAAAAGATTCCAGTATGATACGATAAAAGCATCAAAACATCTGATGAATTATTAAGAAAATCATCAATAACAGCGATGCAAATGTATGGAGGAGGATCATATGGAACTGTATAGTCAGACAATTCGGAAACTGGCACCGGAAAATGACCCGTTGAAAATTGGAATGGGATGGACGAGGGAGGATCTCTCGAAACCGCAGATTCTTGTGGAGAGCACGTTTGGAGACAGCCATCCGGGAAGTGCCCATCTCAACCAGTTTGTAGAGCAGGCAGTCAGTGGTGTGAAGGATGCAGACGGAAAGGCAGCGCGCTATTACGCAACAGATATCTGTGATGGAATTTCTCAGGGACATGACGGAATCAATTATTCTCTGGCAAGCCGTGATATGATTGCGAACATGGTTGAGATTCATGGAAATTCGATCGGATTTGACGGAGGAGTGTTTATTGCAAGCTGTGATAAGTCGATGCCGGCAATGCTGATGGGAATCGGAAAACTCAAGGAGATGAGTGCGATTGTTGTGACCGGAGGCGTGATGGAGGCACACAAAATTACTCCTAAATATGTCGAGAATGATCCGGCTTGCGCAATCAATGAACTCTTGACGCTTGAGCAGATCGGAAAGTTTGATGCGCAGGAAAAGCGCGGGGAGATTCCGGTCGAACAGCTTGATTACTACAAGGAGAATGCCTGCCCGAGCTGTGGTGCCTGCTCCTTTATGGGAACGGCATCGACGATGCAGGTTATGGCGGAGGCTCTTGGTCTGATGCTTCCGGGAACGGCTCTGATGCCGGCAACAGCTCCGGAACTGCGCCAGGCATCTTATGATGCGGGAAAACAGCTGATGAATCTTGTCCGCCAGGGAATTCGTGCGAAAGACATTGTGACGAAGGAGAGCTTTGAGAATGCGATCATGGTTCACGCAGCGATTTCCGGTTCCACGAATGCGACGATGCACATTCCGGCAATCGCACACGAATTTGGTATTGAGATCGATGCGGATACGTTTGACCGGATGCACCGAGGAGCGCATTATCTCTTAAATATCCGTCCGTCCGGAGACTGGCCGGCACAGTATTTTTACTATGCGGGAGGTGTTCCGCGCGTGATGGAGGAGATTCGCGGAATGCTTCATCTCGATGTGATGACAGTAACTGGAAAGACGCTCGGAGAAAATCTGGACGATTTGAAAAAGAACGGATTCTATGAGCACTGTGAGGAAATTCTGAGAGAGAAGAGCAAGGAACTTGGGCGTGAGATTTCCCGAACCGAGATCATCCACAATTTCGATGATGCAAAGGGAACCGATGGAAGCATTGCGATTCTGCGCGGAAATCTTGCACCGGAGGGATGTGTGATCAAACATACGGCCTGCCCGAAAGAGATGTTTCAGGCAGTTTTGCGCGCGCGACCGTTTGACAGTGAGGAGGCGTGCATTGATGCCGTTCTCAAAAAGCAGGTAGAGCCGGGAGATGCAATCTTTATTCGATATGAAGGACCGAAGGGAAGCGGAATGCCGGAGATGTTTTATACCGGAGAGGCGATCTGCTCGGATCCGGAGCTTGCATCGAGCGTGGCACTGATTACGGATGGGCGTTTCTCGGGTGCATCGAGAGGTCCGGTTATCGGGCATGTAAGCCCGGAGGCGGCAAGTGGCGGACCGATTGCGCTTGTGGAGGAGAATGATTTGATTCATATTGATGTTCCGGCGCGTGTCCTTGAGATTGTCGGAGTGAATGGAAAAGAGCTTCCGCCGGAGGAGATTACGGCAATTCTTGAGGAGAGAAAGAAGGCGTGGAAGCCGAAAGCACCGCGTTATCAGAACGGAATTTTGAAGCTGTATTCCCAGCATGCCGTGTCACCGATGAAGGGTGGATATATGGAGTAGGTTTGCATTGACTTTTTCGTCTGCGTCGCCCGCTGGTGTAACTCAGAAGAGCAATGATTCTGACTGGAATATGTCAGCAGAGCCGACTAAAATTATAAATCATCTTCTACATAAATTTGTAAGAGAAATGTTTTGTTTTTTCAATAGTATTTCTTCGGGCTTTTTGATATACTGCGAGTACAGAGCATAGAAAATAATGTTTATAAAAAATGTGAGCTGTACAATGTATGAAAGGTGTCAAAAAATAAAAGAGCAATTTAGAACTTGAAACATACAAATTAAAGTTGCAGTTGAAAGTGAGAATAGACGGAGGAATTCTATGAAAAAAAATAAGATGAAATTAATGGCAATTGGGTGTGCATTGACGTTTGCAGTGGCAGTAACGGGATGTTCCAAACAGTCTTCAACAAAGGAAACCGCGGTAGTTGAGACGGAATCAAAGACGAGTGAAGTGACTGTAAATGAAGCTGTGAAGCCGGAGCACGCATCGGGAACAACTGCAATGGCACCTTCCGGGGTTTCTGGAACTTCTGAGTCAGAGGGTGATGTTTCTGAGGAGAATTTCTGCATTTCCGGTCCGGTTCTGAGTGTGGAGAACGGACAGATCACGATGGACAATCAGTCAGGAAATTCTTATGCGGGAGAGGTTGTTTTGACGGTCAGCTCAGATACGACTACGATTGTGGACGGAGAGCAGGGACTTCCGGTGGACATGTCTGAGATCAAGGTGGGCGATACGATTTATGCCTATATCGGACCGGCTATGACGATGAGCCTGCCACCGCAGACAAATGCAGAATTTATTGTCTGCAAGGTTTCTGCTGATGCAAAGGCACCGGAGTATGTGAAGGTAAAGTCCATGGAAGAGAACAAGGATGAGAGCTGGACACTTGTGAGCGATGCAGGAACGACGTACCAGATTGCAGCGGATTGTCCGATTCAGCCTTATCTGACGAGACAGATCGTGAAGCTGATTGATGTGGTGGACGGAAGCCGTGTGCTGATCTGGAGCGATGCGCAGAACCAGGCACAGAAGCTGATTCTGTTCAACGAATAAAAAGTTTGCAAAATTAAAAAATAAGTTTTATTGTAAAGGGTGTCTGCGAATGAAGACACCCTTTGCGGTATCAAAAATTAAAAACAACAGAGAATTACACGAAATATGTGGGGGAAAGAAAATGAAACTTCTGTCTGATTATCATACACATACAACTTATTGTGACGGAAAGAGCACGCCGAGAGAGATGATTGAGTCGGCGTGTCGGATGGGATTTACGGATCTCGGATTTTCAGGTCATGCAGATTTTTCGTTTGCAGAACCTGGGTTTGGAATGTCGGAGGAGAAACTGAATGCTTATCTGAATGAGATTCGGAAACTTCGAGAGGAATATGCAGATCGGATACGGATTTATGCGGGGATAGAGCTTGACTGCCTTGGCCCTGTGCAGAAAGCGGAGTATGCGATTGGTTCTACGCATTGTGTCTGCAAAAACGGAGTTTATGTGTCTGTGGATGACACGGAAGAGAAGCTCGTCGATGCGGTAAGAACACTTTGGAATGGCGACTGGTATGCATTTGTCCGGGATTATTTTGAGCTGGAAGCAACGATTATTGACAGAATGGATTGCGACTGGATCGGACATTTTGATTTGTTGACAAAGTTCAATGAAAATAATCGCCATTTTGATGTGACAAGAGATGAGTATCGAGAACCGGCACTTGTCGCACTGCGCCGACTCAATGAGGCAGAGATTCCGTTTGAGATCAACACCGGAGCAATTTCGCGTGGTTATCGCACAGAACCCTACCCGTCTGCTTTTTTGCTCAGGGAACTGAAAAGCATGGGCGGGCGAATTATGATCAGCTCGGACAGCCATCATGCAGATACGATTGGCTTTGCATTTGACCAGGCACTGAAACTTGCAGTGGAGTGTGGATTTGATCGAATTACAGTGCTCAGACCGGAAGGGTTCCGGGAAGTGGAAATATAGTTATTATTTGTATGTTTGATGAACGACAATAAGATATAGCTCAGAGTGTATGGTATCAATTGCGGTAGGAAGAAACGATTCATAAATCATCATCCCCCGTGTCCATCAAAAGTCCGACGGCGATGAAAAACAATTCCAAAATATGCATGAGTGACCTCCAAGTCCAACTGTTTTATCTACGCTATTTATGATAATTATTTTGTATTACTTTTTTGTCCTTATTTTTTATGCGGAAATCTTCAGAAAAATCAGGTTTTCTCAGTTGTTTTTCTGTATTCAGAATATGATTCCAGATTGTCGTATGTGCAGAAAATCATCCCAATTCAAGTCAATATCAACAGAAACCGTGCTCCTGAAAAGCAGGATGTTTGTGAAAATTAGGTATTGCAAACGAAAAAAGCATGTGCTAATATAATACCAATTTAGTGCGGCAAAGCACCAAAACGGCTGAGAAGGAGACTCTTGCCAGAAGGACTTCGACAGGAAGACGGCGTCACCGACTGAGAGCGCGGTCATGTTGGACTTGGCGAAAGGGAACACTCCGGAGCTGGTATTCTGAAAGAATTTCCAGATAGTTCAGATGGATATTGATCATTCTGATCCTATTTTGGGAATTGCGTAGGGGTATCCGTCAGACATACGTTACATGTCGAGAGAGGAGCGCCGGTTTTTGCACTGGATCGGCCTCAATGCGGGTGGTACCGCGGAACATGAGAATAATGTCCCGTCCCGGAATATGCAGCGATATTCCGGGGCGGGTTTTTTGTTATCCAATATTAAAAAACCTATGTCTGACCCGGTTCCGGAGATCGCGATTTAGAATCCCAAAACGCATACAGGTAAGGAGAAAAGAGACATGGAATTTTTAACAGGAGTAAAAGAAAAAGAGGTTGTGGGCATCCAGGAGATTCTGGATCAGGATTATGTGGGAAAGACCGTTTGCATGAACGGAGCCGTTCACAATGTCCGGGATATGGGAGAGGTCGCTTTCGTGATTCTGCGAAAGGCAGAGGGGCTCGTTCAGTGCGTATTTGAAGAGGGAAAGACCGAGTTCAATTTAAAAGAACTCAAAGAGGAGTCAGCGGTTGAGGTCACCGGCGTAGTTGCTCTTGAGGAGCGTGCTCCGCACGGTTTTGAGATTCGTTTGCAGACAATCCGCGTGCTCTCCGAGCCGGCAGAGGGAATGCCGATCGCAATCAACAAGTGGAAGATGAACACTTCCCTTGAGACGAAGTTGGGTCTTCGCCCGATTTCTTTGAGAAACGTCAGAGAGCGTGCAAAATTCAAAGTTCAGGAAGGAATTGTCCGTGGTTTCCGCGAGTTCCTCTCCTCTCAGGGATTCACCGAGGTGCACACTCCGAAGATCGTTTCCCGCGGAGCAGAGGGTGGAGCAAACGTCTTCAAACTGAACTACTTCAACAAGAAAGCAGAGCTTGGACAGAGCCCGCAGTTCTACAAACAGATGATGGTTGGTGTATTTGACCGCGTCTTTGAGGTTGCTCCGGTATTTCGTGCCGAGAAGCACAACACTACCCGTCATTTGAATGAGTACATCGGACTTGACTTTGAGATGGGATACATCGACAGCTTCGAGGACGTGATGGCGATGGAAACCGGTTTCCTCAAGTACACGATGGAGCTTCTGAACAGGGAGTACAAGAAAGAACTCGATATGCTCGGAATTCAGCTCGAAAATATCGAAAAGATCCCGCAGGTTCGTTTCGATAAGGCAAAAGAGCTTGTCGCTGAGAAGTACAACAGAAAGATCCGCAACCCATTTGATCTTGAGCCGGAGGAAGAGGTTCTGATCGGTCGTTACTTTAAGGAGGAGTACAACAGCGATTTCGTCTTTGTCACCCACTATCCGAGCAAGAAGCGTCCGTTCTATGCGATGGATGATCCGGCAGATCCGCGTTTCACCCTGAGTTTTGACCTTCTGTACAAAGGACTTGAGATTACGACCGGCGGCCAGAGAATCCATGACTACAACATGATTCTTGAGAAGATGGCAAAGCGTGGAATGGACCCGGAGGACATCAAGGATTACCTGATGATCTTCAAGTATGGAATGCCACCGCACGGTGGTTTAGGAATCGGTCTTGAGCGTCTGACGATGCGTCTGTTAGACGAGCAGAACGTCCGCGAGACTTCTCTCTTCCCGCGTGATGTGACGAGACTGGAGCCGTAAGCATCTGAAAAACAGAAATGTAAAAAGTGTAAATACAAAGAATGTAAATACGAAGAACGAAGAGCACAAGTGCAAGAAGCATAGATGCAAAGAACGTGAACGTGAAAACGGAAATTGGAACGTGAAAGGAGAGAGAACGATGGCAAATATCATCAGTGACGAGACGATTGAGTACGTTGGTATTCTGGCAAAATTAGAGCTTTCTGAGACCGAAAAAGAGGAAGCAAAGAAAGATATGGGAAGAATGCTCGACTACATTGATAAGCTGAACGAGTTGGATACAAGCGGAGTGGAGCCGATGTCCCATGTATTTCCGGTCAACAACGTGTTCCGTGAGGACGTTGTGACAAACGGTGATGATCACGAGGCGATCCTGAAGAATGCACCGGAGAAGAAGGACGGCGCATTCAAGGTGCCGAAGACCGTAGAATAAGAAGAAAAGGACAGGAGGAAAACGCGGTGAGTATATTGGATTTAACTGCCGTTGAGCTCGGCAAAAAGATTAAAGCGGGCGAGGTAACCGCTGTGGATGCCACGAAGGCTGTTCTTGAGCAGATCAAGGCATTGGAGCCGTCCTTAAATTGTTATGTGACGGTCGATGAGGAGGGCGCACTCAAGCAGGCAGAGGAAGTGCAGAAAAAGATTGAAGATGGAACGCTGACCGGACCGCTTGCAGGTGTGCCGGTTGCAATCAAGGACAATATGTGCACGAAGGATCTGCTGACCACTTGCAGTTCCAGGATTCTTGGAAACTTTGTTCCGACCTACTCTGCTGAGGCAGTTTTGAACTTACAGAAGGCGGGCGCAATCATCCTTGGAAAGACGAACATGGATGAGTTTGCAATGGGAAGCACAACTGAGACTTCCGCATACGGTGAGACGAAAAACCCGTGGAACACCGAGCACGTTCCGGGAGGTTCTTCCGGCGGTTCCTGTGCAGCAGTTTCCGCAAATGAGTGCTTTTTCGCACTTGGCTCAGATACCGGCGGTTCGATTCGTCAGCCGAGTTCATTCTGTGGAGTGACCGGAATCAAGCCGACTTACGGAACCGTTTCCCGTTACGGTCTGATTGCCTACGGTTCCTCTCTCGACCAGATCGGACCGGTCGCAAAAGATGTGACTGACTGTGCGACAATCCTTGAAGTGATTGCTTCCCACGATCCGAAAGACAGCACATCTGTAAAACGTGAGGATTGCGATTTCACTTCCGCCCTCGTCGATGATGTGAAGGGAATGAGAATCGGAATTCCGAAAGATTACCTCGGAGAGGGTCTTGACCCGGAAGTCAAGGAAGCGATTCTGAATTCCGCAAAAGTTCTTGAGGCAAAGGGAGCAATCGTGGAGGAGTTTGATTTAAGTCTTGTCGAGTATGCAATCCCGGCATATTATGTCATTGCATCTGCGGAGGCAAGCTCAAACCTCTCCCGTTTTGACGGTGTGAAGTACGGTTACCGCACGAAAGAGTACGAAGGTCTTCATAATATGTACAAAAAGACCCGTTCGGAAGGATTTGGAGCAGAAGTGAAGCGTCGTATCATGCTCGGTTCGTTCGTTCTCTCAAGCGGTTATTACGATGCATATTATCTGAAGGCACTGCGCACAAAGGCACTGATCAAGCAGGCATTTGACAAGGCGTTTGAGAAGTACGATGTGATCCTCGGACCGGCAGCTCCGACGACGGCACCGAAGCTCGGAGAGTCTCTGAGTGATCCGCTTCAGATGTACCTCGGAGATATCTACACGATCTCTGTAAACCTTGCAGGTCTCCCGGGAATGACCGTTCCGTGCGGAAAAGATTCCAAGGGACTTCCGATCGGACTTCAGCTGATCGGTGATTGCTTCAAGGAGAAAAATATCATCCGCGCAGGTTATGCATTTGAGTGCAGTCGCGGTGGCTATGAGGCGCCAGAACTGGCAGAACGGGAGGAGAGATAAGATGAGCAAACAGTATGAGACGGTCATCGGTCTTGAGGTTCATGTAGAGCTGGCGACCAAAACCAAAATTTTCTGCGGTTGTTCCACGGCGTTTGGCGGTGCGCCGAATACCCACACCTGTCCGGTCTGCACCGGTATGCCGGGTTCCCTGCCGGTCTTAAACAAGCAGGTTGTTGAGTATGCACTTGCAGTTGGTCTTGCGACGAACTGTGGAATCAACCAGTATTGCAAGTTTGACCGAAAGAACTATTTCTACCCGGATAATCCGCAGAACTATCAGATTTCCCAGCTCTATCTTCCGATCTGTCACGATGGCTGGGTCGAGATCGAGACGGCTGGCGGAAAGAAGAAAATCGGCATTCATGAGATCCACATGGAGGAGGATGCCGGAAAGCTGATCCATGATGAGTGGGAGGATTGCTCTCTCGTCGATTATAACAGAAGCGGAGTCCCGCTGATCGAGATCGTTTCTGAGCCGGATATGAGAAGTGCGGACGAGGTCATTGCGTACCTCGAGAAACTTCGCCTGATCATTCAGTATCTCGGAGCATCCGATTGCAAACTTCAGGAGGGTTCCATGCGTGCCGATGTCAACCTCTCTGTCCGCGAGGTCGGAGCACCGGAATTCGGAACGAGAACCGAGATGAAGAACTTGAACTCCTTCAAGGCGATCGCTCATGCGATTGAGGGAGAGCGGGAGCGCCAGATCGAGATTCTTGAGGATGGCGGAAAAGTTGTTCAGGAGACCCGTCGTTGGGACGACAACAAGGAATCCTCCCGTGCGATGCGTTCCAAGGAGGATGCACAGGATTACCGTTACTTCCCGGACCCGGATCTGACACCGGTTATCATCAGCGACGAGTGGCTTGAGCGTGTGCGCAACGCCCAGCCGGAGCTTCGCACCGAGAAACTTGCGCGCTATCAGGAAGAATTTTGTATTCCGCAGTACGATGCCGAGATCCTGACGGCTTCCAAGCATATGGCAGATGTCTTTGAAGAGACCGTGAAACTTTCCGGAAAGCCGAAGGAAGTCTCAAACTGGCTGATGACGGAGGCAATGCGTCTGTTAAAGGAGCAGGAGAAGGATGCCGAGCAGATGAAATTCTCTCCGGCACATCTCGCAAAACTGATTGAGCTTGTGGACAAGAATGTCGTAAACCGCACAGTTGCAAGAAATGTCTTTGAGGCAGTCTTTAACGAGGATGTCGATCCGGAAGTTTATGTCGAGGAACACGGACTCAAGGTTATAAACGATGAGGGCGCTCTGAAAAAGACGATCGAGGAACTCCTTGAGAAGAATCCGCAGTCTGTCGCAGATTTCAAGGCAGGAAAAGAGAAGGCAATGGGCTTCATCGTCGGTCAGACGATGCGTGCGATGAAGGGCAAGGCAGATCCTGCTGTTGTCAATGCACTTGTGCGTGAGCTGATGAGCAGGTAGAGTAAGAGTAGCATAGTAGCAGAGTGTGGAAGACAAAAACGGAATGTGCAAAATGGATGATCCGATGATAAAAACGCATAACGTCAAAAGAAAAGGTGAAAATTTCGTTAAATTTTGTACAAATGCGAGATTGTCAGTCATTAGAGTTTCATGTAAAATGAAATAGAAAGCAATAGAGGCGAGGGTGCCGGATCTCATCTGGCATCCCGGCCCGTCAGATGAGGAGGACGAGAAGATGCAGTCATACGCAGAGATGAGCAAGGAAGAATTACAGGCACTCAGAAAAAAACTTTCTGCCCAGTACAAGGAATTCCAGGGAAAAGACTTAAAGCTTGACATGTCCCGCGGTAAGCCAAGCGCAGAACAGCTTGACCTTTCTATGGAGATGATGAATGTGCTTAACAGCGATTCAGATCTGACCTGTGAGGATGGAACCGACTGCCGTAACTACGGCGTTCTTACCGGCATCAAGGAGGTAAAGGAACTGATTGGTGATATGATGGAGGTATCTCCGGACAATATCATTATCTATGGAAACTCCAGCCTGAATGTCATGTTTGATACCGTATCCCGTTCGATGACACACGGCGTAATGGGCTGTACTCCGTGGTGCAAGCTCGACAAAGTAAAATTCCTTTGCCCGGTTCCGGGTTATGATCGCCATTTCGGAATCACTGAGTATTTCGGAATTGAGATGATCAACGTTCCGATGAACGAGGATGGTCCGGATATGGATATGGTTGAGAAACTTGTGTCCACCGATGACAGCATCAAGGGAATCTGGTGTGTGCCGAAGTACTCCAACCCGACCGGAAACAGCTACTCTGATGAGACAGTTCGCCGTTTTGCCCGCCTGAAACCGGCAGCTCCGGATTTCCGTATTTACTGGGATAATGCATACGGCATCCATCATCTGTATGACCACGATCAGGATCATCTGATTGAGATTCTGGCAGAGTGTAAGCGCGCCGGAAATCCGGATCTGGTATACAAGTTCTCGTCCACCTCAAAGATCAGCTTCCCGGGTTCCGGTATTGCAGCAATCGCAACCTCCCGCAACAACCTGGAGGACATTCTGAAGCAGTTAAAGTATCAGACGATCGGTCATGACAAGGTAAACCAGCTTCGTCATGTACGTTTCTTCAAGGATATTCACGGAATGGTAGAGCATATGCGTCGCCATGCTGACATTCTGCGCCCGAAGTTCGAGGCAGTTACGAGCATTCTCGACAGAGAGCTGAGCGGTCTTGGAATCGGAAGCTGGACGACCCCGAAGGGCGGATATTTCATCTCCTTCGATACGCTTGATGGTTGTGCAAAGGACGTTGTTGCAAAGTGTAAGAAGGCAGGTCTTGTGATGACCGGTGCCGGTGCGACCTATCCATATGGAAAGGATCCGCATGACTGCAACATCCGTATCGCTCCGTCCTACCCACCGCTGGGAGATCTGATCCTGGCTATGGAGCTGTTTGCACTCTGTGTAAAGATTGTCAGCATTGACAAATTGCTTGCAGACAAGGAGACGGTTGAAAAGACAGTAGCTCCGGCAGAGAGCAAGGCAGAAGCATAAAAAGAAGTATAAAAGAAAAAAGGTTACGGAAATAAGACAGTGACAGAAGAGAAGCCCCCATAGAACAGAAGAGAAATCGCATTGTTCTGTGAGGGCTCCTCTTTATTATAAGAAAACAGGTAACTATTCATCATACCTTTACATTTTTTGCTCCCTGTCCTATAATGACTCTATATGCGCGCCCGCGGAAAAATGAACCTCGCAGGCAGGTATATGGACATATCGACCTATCATCAGAGATTTGAGAAAATAACGTTGATAAGTCAAGCAAACAAATGAATGAATAAAAACGTGGAGCAGGGAGAAAAAGAATGGCAGAACGTTTATGGAAGAAGTTTGTGAACCGGGAGACGGTTTCCTATCTGATCTTCGGCGTGCTGACAACCCTGACGGACTGGATCAGTTACTGGATTATGAGACGGGCAGGGGTGGATTACCGGTTGGCGACAGTCGGTTCCTGGGCGATGGCAGTGCTGTTTGCCTTTATCACAAATAAGTTGTTTGTGTTTAACAGCTGGGATCTTCACCCGAGACAGGTGTGGAAAGAATTTTCTTCTTTTGTGATCTGTCGAATGGCAACCGGCTTGTTCACGCTGGTCGCGATGATCGTCATGGTCAGTGGTTTGAAGATTTCACAGGATTTTATTTGTAAGATTGCAGTGTCGGTGATTTCTCTGGTTTTAAATTATGTGCTGAGCAAACTCTTCATATTTAATAAGAAATAATTAAAAAGGGAATAACACAACTGCGAATACATCAGGGGATTGATTTATGCAAAATGAGACAAAAAAAGACCGTCATCCGGTCTGGCGGGACGGTTGGGAGATGAGTGAGAGCAGTTTAACTGCGAGAATTCGCGCACGCCGTCAGGAAGAGGAGACAAAGAAGGGAGAACGGGCGCTGATTGAGGATCTTGAGAATGATCTTGAGGAACAGGATCGAGAGGATTACAATCGAAGATGCAATCCGATATTTCAAAGATCGCCACAAGGACAGTTACAGGATGAATATGAGGGATATGAATATGAATCAGAAGTATTTCCGAATCTGAAAATGGTCAGCCCCCAATATGCGCTGTTGATGTCTTTTCTCATTCCGGTGATTGTCATGGTGCTGATTTTTATCCAGAGAGGAATTTTTCCGTTTGGAGAAGAATCATTTCTCAGGACGGATATGTATCACCAATATGCCCCGTTCTTCTCGGAATTTCGCTATAAGCTGACGCACGGTGGAAGTCTGCTGTACAGCTGGGATGTCGGAATGGGAGTCAATTTTGCGGCACTTTTTGCCTACTATCTGGCAAGTCCGCTAAACTGGCTGATTCTTCTCTGTCCGGCAAAGTATGTGATTGAATTTATGACGATCTCGATTGTCGTAAAAATCGGACTCTGCGGTTGGAGCATGGCCTATTATCTGAGACATCACTGCAAGACGCAGGATTTTGGAATCGTATTTTTCGGCATTTTTTATGCATTGTCAGGATATATGGCGGCGTACAGCTGGAATATCATGTGGCTCGACTGTATCGTGATCTTCCCATTGATTATGCTGGCGCTTGAGCATCTGGTCAAAGAGGGAAAGGGAATGGCATACTGCCTTCTTCTTGGATTTTCGATCCTTTCCAATTATTATATCTCGATCATGACCTGCATGTTCCTCGTCTTCTATATGATTGCGCTTTTGATTCTGGAGCAGGAGATGACACTTGAAAAATTTGTCGGACGCCTGTTTCAGTTTGCGGGTTATTCGCTTTTGGCGGGAGGTCTGTCGGCAGTTGTGCTTTTGCCGGAGATTTTTGCCTTGCAGTCAACGGCATCGGGAAGTTCGACGTTTCCACAGACCTTCACGCAGTATTTTTCGATCTTTGATATGCTTGCGCGCCATATTGGAAATGTCGAGACGGAGATCGGGCTGGATCACTGGCCAAACATTTATTGCGGAGTCGCTGTGATCATGCTGTTTTTCCTTTATCTGGGATGTCGGCAGATCCGCCCGAAGGAAAAAGTGGTATCCTGTGTACTTTTGCTTTTTTTCCTTGCGAGCTTCTCGATCAATGTGCTGAACTATATCTGGCATGGATTTCACTATCCGAACAGTCTACCGTGTCGCCAGTCTTACATCTATATCTGGCTTGTGCTTCTGATCTGTTATGAGGCTTATATTCATCTGGCGCAGACACCGTGGAAACAGGTTGTGCGAGCATTTGGATATGCGGTTGCGTTTGTGCTGATGGCTCAAAAACTGCTTGAGAACAATGAGCAGTTTCACTTTGTGGTTTTCTACGTCGCTATTCTGTTTCTGGCGCTTTACCTTGCGGGAATTGCGTGGTATAAGAAAAAACCGAGATGGCGCTGTATCATCCTGTTTTATACGCTTGCGGTTGTGACGATCGAGGCATCTGTCAATACGGCAGTCACAAGTGTGACGACGACGAGCCGGACTGAGTACACGAGGGATAACTCGGCAGTGGAAAATCTTGTCTCAACCGTTCAGCCGAATGAGACGTTTTTCCGCATAAAGAAGGATAAGGGAAAGACGAAAAATGACGGTGCGTGGATGCATTTCCCGTCCGTATCGCTTTTCTCCTCAACAGCGAGTGCAGATCTGTCTAAGTTGTTCAAGAAACTCGGCTGTGAGAGTTCAACAAATGCATACAGCATCACGGGAAGTACTCCGTTAATCGACTCTCTGTTTTCTGTGAAATATGGGCTTTATCCGCAGGAACAGCCGGATTCGGGACTTCAGACGTTTCTTGCACAGGAAAATGAGACCTGGCTGTATGAAAACAAGTATACGCTTCCACTGGGATTCCTTGTGGATCGCGATTTCTTCTTGCGCTGGGAACTCGATAACAGCAAGCCTGCCGATGTCCAGAACAGTCTTGCAGATGCGATCGGAGCCGATCAGGTGCTCGAGATGATGATGGATGTCGCGGATGACGGAGCTTCGATGAGTTTCACCCCGGAACAGAGTGGATTGTATTATGCCTATGTCAGAAATAAAAAGGTGGAAAAAGTTTCCGCAGACACCTGGAATGGAAGCCGGACATTTACAAACACAGATCGCGGGTATCTTCTGGAGCTGGGATGGTGCGTTTCCGGCGAGGAGGTTGTCCTGACAGCGGAGGAGACAAGCGAACCGCTCGATGCGAGTGTCTATCGCTTCTCGGAGCCGGGACTCAGATCGGTATACGACCGGTTGTCTGAACAGCCGTGGACTCTGACAAGCTGGACAGACAGTACGCTTGAGGGAACGATCACCTGCAAGGCTTCAGGTGTGATGATGACGACAATTCCCTATGACAAGGGATGGAAGATTTTTGTGGATGGAGAGGAGCAGACAGCAGAAAAAGTGCTGGATGCCTTCATCGGAGTTGATTTGACTCCGGGTGAACACACGATTTCCATGAAATATTTCCCGGAAGGTCTGATGCCTGGCACATGGATTACAGTCGGAAGCATTGTGATTTTGCTGATGATTTTCGGAACGGTGCGTTTATTCCGAAATGCCCGTCTGTATGAGCAAAAGCATGGACAGAACCAACAGAATCAGAGTGATGGGGAAGAAGATCATGAAAATGATATAAAGTAGTAAAGATATAAAACAAAAAACAGAGGAAAAGAAAACAAAATCAAAGAAAAGAAAAACAGAAGAAAAGGAGAACAGCACTATGAAATTATGGGGCGGACGTTTCACAAAAGAGGAAAATCAGCTGGTACACAACTTTAACGAGTCTCTGTCATTTGACCAGAAGTTTTATCATCAGGATATCGAGGGAAGCATTGCCCATGTGACGATGCTGGCAAAGCAGGGGGTTGTTTCTGAGGACGACAAGAAGGCGATCATTGAGGGACTCAAAGGAATTCTTGCAGATCTTGAGTCTGGAAAGCTGGTATTTACGAAGGAGCATGAGGACATTCACTCTTTCGTTGAGGCAAATCTGACGGAGCGTATTGGTGAGGCAGGAAAGCGTCTGCATACCGGACGTAGCCGTAATGACCAGGTTGCACTGGACATGAAGCTCTACTGTCGTGATGAGATCGATGAGATCGATGGTCTGGTAAAGACGCTTCTCGAGGAGCTTTTAAAGATTATGAAGGAGAATCTGGAGACCTGGATGCCGGGATTTACCCATCTTCAGAAGGCACAGCCGGTAACGCTTGCTCATCATATGGGAGCATATTTTGAGATGTTCCGCCGTGACCGCGGTCGTCTGCATGATATTCGCAAGCGTATGAATTACTGCCCGCTCGGTTCCGGAGCACTGGCAGGAACGACGTATCCGCTGGATCGTGAGTACACCGCACAGCTTCTCGGCTTTGATGGTCCGACCTTAAACAGCATGGATTCTGTTTCTGACCGTGACTATGTGATTGAGCTTCTGTCCGCACTCTCTACGATTGCGATGCATCTGAGCCGTTTCTGCGAGGAGATCATCATTTGGAACAGCAATGAGTATCGTTTTGTTGAGATCGACGATGCGTACAGCACCGGAAGCAGTATCATGCCACAGAAGAAGAATCCGGATATCGCAGAGCTGGTTCGCGGAAAGGCTGGTCGTGTATACGGCGCGCTGATGTCGATTCTGACGGTGATGAAGGGAATTCCGTTAGCTTACGATAAGGATATGCAGGAGGATAAGGAGCTGACCTTTGATGCGATTGATACCGTAAAGGGAAGTCTGGCTCTGTTCACCGGAATGATTTCCACGATGACATTCAACAAGAACCGCATGGAAGACAGCGCAAAGAACGGTTTCACGAATGCGACGGATGCAGCAGATTACCTTGTAAATCATGGTGTTCCGTTCCGTGATGCGCATGGAATCGTTGGTCAGCTGGTTCTGATGTGTATCGAGAAGAACTGTGCACTTGATGATCTGAGCCTTGAGGAGTTCAAGAGCATCAGCCCGGTATTCGAGGAGGATGTCTATGAGGCAATCAGCATGAAGACCTGTGTACAGAAGCGCGTGACGATCGGTGCTCCAGGACCAGATGCGATGAAGCAGGTGATTGAGATTTATGAGAAAGAACTGGCTGAGAAGTAAGATCAAAATTTCTGATAATTTGCATTTTTATTTCCAGATACATGCAGAATACAGGCAGATTATTTAACTGCAAGCATGTTAGATCCTAAGAAATTAAGATTCTAAGGGAATTTTAGCAGGTTTTTGGGGTGGCTCCGATGGCGGTTAAAGTCGTGCGAACGAGTTTGCACGTACTTTCCGCGCCTTTCGTCGCCACAGCACGATTAAATCTTGATAAAAGTTATTGCATAGCTTATTTATATAATTTAAGAAGATTTGAGTTTTAGACAAACAGGTATTATAAAAAGCTCTAAGTTTTCAGATTTGTTTTAAATGGTCTGGAAACTCAGAGCTTTTTTGTGTGAAAAAATATTTTTTATAGGATTAATATAAGAGGAAAACTTCCTGCTGTTTGACACCATGAGCCTTGGACTGGGAATGGCTGTCGTAGAAGATATCGATATGCTTTCCGCGAACTCCGCCTCCACGATCTTCAGCTGTGTAAATGACTCCGCCAATCATAACTTTACTTCCGTATGGGATAATGCGTGGGTCAACAGCGATGGTGCGACCAGAGGTTGCGATCGTTCCGGTGCTTGTACGGCGTCCCCAGCCTTCAGAACACTGACGGCAAGGACAGTAACCGGTTGTGCGGAAATATCCGAGAGATTTCATTCCCGGTGTTGCAGAGGATGCCTGAATATCAGCAGAGGACTCGCCTGATTCTGCGGTCTCTTCCTCTTTCTCACCTTTTATGTAAGTCTGTGTGTTTGCGAATTCTTCGTCGCCGGACCAACCACGAATCTCATAAGTTCCATCTGGAAGGGTGTTCCAGTCCATTGAGATTCGGAAACCGTGGCGACCATTTCCGATTCCATCCGCTTCCAGATCTTCGCGATAGACACCGGCGGTCGGTGTATAATTTCCAACGGTTTCGCCATCTTCTTTTCTTGTAACAGTGATGTGAACAGGCACAGCCGTGTTTGGCGAGGAAGAATCCCAGCCCCATCCGACGATCACGCTTCCGTCCATCTCATCAAAATATCCAGCCTTTTCACTTGCCCATGCCTGTAAAGCAGTTCCAGCAAAAAGGGTAATCATCAAGGTAAGCAGTGCACATATGGATACTCGTTTCAAACTCATCATTCCTTTCTTCGTTGACAAAATTGTTACGTTTTGTTTGTCAAATCTGGTAGGATACAGACCTACTGATTGCATGTAATTATTGCTGAATAATTACATAATAAAATGCAAACAAACAATTCACACATTTTAAATATATGTAACAATTTTGTAATATATGCGCCATGAGTACTTATTTTACATGTTTTTGAGAATTTGTCAAGGGAAAATGTGGAAGAGGGATTTAACAGAGTTTGGTAAAGCAGAGATTTAATGTTTGCTTTTTTATCTTATAGTGATATTAGGGGAGGATTGTAAAGGTAGAAGCGCAAGCGGGTTTTCAGGAATTGGATGCAGTGTGAGGAGCACGTAGATAAGCAGGCAGAAGAAGCGTAATGAAGAAACTTATTTAGGAAAGCATCGGGTAAGCAATAAAGCGTAAAATATTAAAATATATAGGAAGAAAAACTCAAAAAATTTTAGAAAACCCCTTGACAAACGAGTGCCATTAAAGTATATTAATCACAGAATGTTAGCACTCCTCAATAATGAGTGCTAATAACGCGGAAGGAGGAAGTCAAATGGAACTGGATGACAGAAAGATTACAATTCTGAAAGCGATCATCAAGACTTACCTGGAGACAGGAGAGCCGGTTGGTTCCAGAACGATTTCCAAGTTCACGGATCTGAAGCTCAGCTCCGCGACGATCCGCAATGAGATGTCTGATCTGGAGGAGATGGGATATATCCTGCAACCTCACACCTCTGCGGGACGGATTCCCTCGGATAAGGGGTACCGCTTCTATGTGGATCAGATCATGCAGGAGAAACAACAGGAAGTAACCGAAGTCAAGGAATTGATGATTCAGCGTGTGGACCGAGTGGAACTCGTTCTGAAACGTCTTGCACAGATGCTGGCGGCGAACACAAACTACGCTGCGATGATCAGCGGACCTCAGTACCATCGCAACAAACTCAAGTTTATTCAGCTCTCCCAGATGGATGAGCATAAACTTCTCGTCGTTGTGGTTGTCGAGGGCAATCTGGTCAAGAACACAATGTTGGATGTGCCGAGCGCGATCAGTCAGGAAGAACTGCTAAATCTGAACATTCTCTTGAACAGCGCACTGAACGGTCTCTCCCTCGAGGAGATCAACCTGGATGTGATCACACGTCTGAAAGAACGGGCTGGCTCGTACAGTCAGATTGTGGATCAGGTGCTGACGCAGGTAGCGATAGCGATCCGGGCGGATGAAGATGATCTTCAGATTTATACGAGCGGTGCGACCAATATTTTTAAATACCCGGAGCTCAGCGACGGAGAGAAAGCAAGTCAGCTGATCAGTACCTTAGAGCAGAAAGATAAGCTCAGAGAGCTGATCGATGACGTGAACGAGTCAGACGAGAATCGGGAGAACGGCATTCAGGTGTACATTGGCAATGAAACCCCGTTGCAGACAATGAAAGATTGCAGTGTGGTGACCGCCAATTACGAGTTGGGTGAGGGAATTCGAGGAACGATCGGAATCATCGGTCCGAAGCGCATGGACTATGAGAGAGTTCTTGGAACCTTAAAGAACCTGATGAAACAGTTGGATGCAACTTTTAAGAATGAAGAAAGGTGAGAAACCATGAGTCAGGACAGCAAGAATGAGAACAAGACCTGCGCTCCTGAGTCCGAGACAGCAGAAGCTGTGAAGGACGAGGCAGTTGAGAACGCTCAGGCAGAGGCAAATGCAGAAGCTGAGCAGACTGCACAGGAGACGGAGGCTGAGAAAGCATCCGGAAAGAAAGATCCGAAGGATGCCAAGATAGAAGAGCTTCAGGACCGTCTCAGAAGACAGATGGCAGAGTTTGATAACTTCCGTAAGCGCACGGAAAAAGAAAAATCTGCGATGTATGAGGTTGGAGCGAGAGACATCATTGAAAAGATTCTCCCGGTGCTCGACAACTTCGAGAGAGGTTTGGCAGCTGTGCCGGAGGACGAGAAGGGCTCATCCTTTGCCGAAGGCATAGAAAAGATTTACAAGCAGTTTGTAAAGACTCTGGAGGACGCAGGCGTCGAGGCGATCGAGGCGAAGGGTCAGCAGTTTGATCCGAATCTTCACAACGCCGTGATGCATGTGGAGGACGATCAGTTCGGAGAGAATGAGATCTCCCAGGAACTCCAGAAAGGTTACAAATACCGCGGTACCGTTGTTCGTCACAGCATGGTACAGGTAGCAAACTAATGGCAATGCGTACCTGAAAAATTGATTTGATGCGATTCCGGTTAAAAGGAAATCGGTTTGAATTGGTTTTATCAGGCAGGACATAGACTCTGAATGAAACAGGAGGAAAAATTTATGAGCAAGATTATTGGTATCGACCTTGGTACAACAAACAGCTGTGTAGCTGTTATGGAAGGCGGAAAGCCGGTTGTTATCCCGAACCAGGAAGGTTCCCGTACAACTCCGTCTGTTGTTGCATTTACAAAAACTGGTGAGCGTCTGGTAGGTGAGCCGGCAAAGCGTCAGGCTGTAACAAACGCAGACCGCACGATCGCTTCTATTAAGAGACATATGGGTACTGATTATAAGGTAACCATCGATGGCAAGAGCTACACTCCGCAGGAGATCTCCGCAATGATCCTTCAGAAGCTGAAGGCAGATGCAGAGGCTTATCTGGGCGAGAAGGTAAGCGAGGCAGTTATCACGGTTCCGGCATACTTCAACGACGCACAGCGTCAGGCAACCAAGGATGCAGGTAAGATTGCAGGTCTGGAAGTAAAGCGTATCATCAACGAGCCGACCGCAGCAGCACTGGCTTATGGTCTGGACAACGAGAACGAGCAGAAGATCATGGTATACGACCTTGGTGGTGGTACCTTCGATGTATCCCTGATCGAGATTGGTGATGGCGTCATCGAGGTTCTGGCAACCAACGGTGATACTCATCTGGGTGGTGATGACTTCGATAACCGTATTACTCAGTGGCTGGTTGATGAGTTCAAGAAGGCAGAGGGCGTAGACCTCTCCGGCGATAAGATGGCAATGCAGAGACTGAAGGAAGCAGCTGAGAAGGCAAAGAAGGAGCTGTCCACAGCTACCACGACCAACATCAACCTTCCGTTCATCACTGCAACCGCAGAGGGACCGAAGCATCTGGATATGAACCTGACCAGAGCAAAATTTGACGAGCTGACTCATGACCTGATCGAGCGCACCGCAGTTCCGGTACAGAACGCTCTGAGAGATGCAGGCATGACCACTTCTGATCTGGGCAAGGTACTTCTGGTAGGTGGTTCCACCAGAATGATCGCTGCACAGGATAAGGTAAAGCAGATGACCGGCAGTGAGCCGAGCAAGTCCTTAAACCCGGATGAGTGCGTTGCAATCGGTGCAGCAATTCAGGGTGGTAAGCTCGCTGGCGATGCAGGCGCAGGTGATGTGCTTCTGCTGGATGTTACTCCGCTGTCTCTGTCCATCGAGACCATGGGAGGCATCGCAACCAAGCTGATCGAGCGTAACACCACGATCCCGACCAGAAAGAGCCAGATCTTCTCCACTGCTGCTGATAACCAGACTGCAGTAGACATTCACGTTGTACAGGGTGAGCGTGAATTTGCCCGCGACAACAAGACCCTCGGTCAGTTCCGTCTGGATGGTATCCCGCCGGCAAGAAGAGGTGTTCCGCAGATCGAGGTTACCTTTGATATCGATGCAAACGGTATTGTAAACGTATCCGCAAAGGATCTGGGAACTGGCAAGGAACAGCACATCACGATCACTTCCGGTTCTAACATGTCCGAGTCCGATATCGACAAGGCAGTCAAGGAAGCTGCTGAGTTTGAGGCTCAGGATAAGAAAAAGAAGGAAGGCATCGATGCAAGAAACGATGCAGACGCAATGGTATTCCAGACCGAGAAGGCACTGGAGGAGGTTGGCGACAAGATCTCTGCAAACGACAAGGCAAGCGTTGAGGCTGATCTGAATGCCCTGAAGGATGCAATCAACCGCGCACCGATCGATCAGATGACTGATGCTCAGGTAGAGGACATCAAGGCTGGCAAGGAGAAGCTGATGAAGAGTGCACAGGCTCTGTTTGCTAAGGTTTACGAGGCAAGCCAGGCAGGTGCAGGCGCTCAGGGTGCAGGTCCGGATATGAGCGGTGCAACCGGTGCAAATGCAGGTGATGCAGGAAACAACGGCGATGATGTCATTGACGGCGACTTCAAGGAAGTATAATAAAAACATACGAATCTAATTATGAGCCGGTAGCGCGAGCGTCGACTTGAATTAAAAAAGTAAGATAGAAAATAGGCTGGCGCGTATTTCCGGAGGGTGCCGAGAGGAACTCTTTGGGGTATGCGACAGCCATTTCGTTGCATTGTCTCAATGCTCCGCAGGTATGCGCCGGTAGACCGTCTGGGCTGGGCAATGATCAAAACTTAGGACAGGAATGAGCAGTCAGCGCGAAGAAGAAAGGGAACCTGGTTATGGCAGAGAATAAGAGAGATTATTATGAGGTCTTGGGTGTTTCAAGAGATGCAGACGAGGCCACTCTGAAAAAAGCGTATCGTACGCTTGCCAAGAAGTATCATCCGGATGCCAATCCGGGGGATAAAGAGGCTGAACAGAAATTTAAGGAAGCATCTGAGGCATACAGTGTTCTCAGTGATCCGCAGAAGAGAAAACAGTATGACCAGTTCGGTCATGCCGCATTTGACGGAGGCGCAGGCGGTGGAGCAGGCGGTTTCGGTGGATTCGATTACGGCGACATGGGCGATATTTTCGGGGACATCTTTGGAGATTTCTTCGGCGGTGGCAGAAGCCGTGGAGGAAGCTCCTACAATGGTCCGGCGCGTGGAGCAAATGTGCGCACCGCAGTCCGTATTACCTTCGAGGAAGCTGTTTTTGGATGCGAGAAGGAAGTGGAGATCAATTTCAAAGAGGAGTGCGCAACCTGTCACGGAAGCGGAGCGAAGGCTGGAACATCCCCGGAGACCTGTCCGAAATGTGGTGGTAAGGGAAGAATTCTCTACACCCAGCAGTCGATCTTTGGTCAGGTGCAGAATGTGCAGACCTGTCCGGAGTGCGGTGGTAAGGGTAAGGTCATCAAGGAGAAGTGCCCGGATTGCTATGGTACCGGATACATCACGAAGAAGAAGACGTTCAAGGTTACAATTCCTGCCGGTGTCGACAATGGTCAGTGCGTGCGCTGTGCAGGCGGTGGTGAGCCGGGAACGAATGGTGGAGAGAGAGGCGATCTGCTCGTTGAGATCGTGGTTTCCCAGCATCCGATCTTCAAGCGTCAGGATACAAGCCTGTTCTCAACCGTTCCGATCTCCTTTGCAACGGCAGCACTCGGCGGACCGATCCGCATCAAGACGGTCGACGGCGAGGTTGAGTTTGAGGTGAAGCCGGGAACACAGACCGATACGAAAGTCCGTCTGAAAGGAAAGGGTGTTCCGTCCCTGCGCAATCGCAATCTGCGCGGAGATCACTATGTCACCCTCGTTGTTCAGGTGCCGGATCGCATGACGGAGGCTCAGAAAGAAGCACTTCGCACTTACGATGCGCTGATGCGTGGAGAAGAACCGCCGAAGGAGAAGCACAAGAAGGGTCTCTTTGGCAGAAAAGACAAAGACTGATTGCAAGATGCAAGATTATAGAATCAATGCAAGAGCTGTTTGAATCAGTGGGTGTGCGGATGAGACACCCTGATAAAATAAAAAGACAATAAAAAAAGAAGCGTAACTCTCGGAATCATAAGTTCCGGAAGTTGCGCTTCTTTTTTGTTTTCTTTTTTTATTATGTATATCAGGGAAGCGCCAGAGACGCTTCCTCTGATTGAAAACAGTCTTGTCTTCGACCGTGGAAAGGCGTGTGTGTGATGGGGTGTAATGCATTAAGGAATTTCGTAAAAAAATAAATTAAAATACCTAAATGGTTACTGCCTCGCCTCAGCCAAAAACAAAAGCTCTTTTCATCCGTTCATTAGGTTAATGCAGGACGGAGCATTTTTATTGCACAAAATCAAAAAAAATAAAAAGAAATTTTGAAAACCGCTTACTGATAAAAAAACTGCAATAATTCAATAGATCTATAAGTAAAATTAATAGAACTTTAGCACGATAAAGAATAATGATATTTTTTTATCATTTATTAACGGGAATTTAACGGAAAAAGCCAAAAAAGAAGAAAAAAAATCTGTGGTTCAGAAAAATCGTGCGGGTGAAATGGGAAAAAACCTGTTTGAAATTTAACGAAAATTGGGAGGAAAAACTGCCCAAAACGTTGAATTTACAAGGAAAATTGGTGCTGGTTTTTGTATACAATGTTAAAGATGAAATTGTCTAATTTACGCAAATGTGCTATACTGATACAGATGACAAACGAGATTATTTGTCAATAGAAGTCGAAAATGTATAGAAAGAGGGTAAAGGTAATGGGATTGGCTACATTTAGAGGCGGCGTTCATCCTTTCGAGGGAAAAGAACTGTCTGAGAGCAAGCCGGTTCAGGTCCTGATGCCGAAGGGCGATATGGTATATCCGATGTCCCAGCACATCGGTGCTCCGGCAACGCCACTTGTAAAAAAAGGCGATCAGGTTCTGGTGGGTCAGAAAATCGGCGAAGCCAGTGGATTTATCTCTGCAAATGTAATCTGTTCAGTTTCCGGAACAGTAAAGGCAGTGGAGATGCGCAGAGTTGCCAGTGGTGCGATGGTGAATTCCATCGTGGTAACCAATGACGGAGAGTACAACACGGTAGAGGGTCTGGGAGCAGACCGTGATCCGTCCACACTTTCCAAGCAGGATATTCGCACCATCGTAAAGGAAGCGGGAATTGTAGGTCTGGGCGGTGCAGGCTTCCCGACCAACGTAAAACTTTCTCCGAAGGATGAGAATGCGATCGATTACATTTTGCTTAACGGTGCAGAGTGTGAGCCGTATCTGACTTCCGACTATCGTCTGATGATGGAGGCTCCTGAGCAGGTAATCGGAGGACTGAAAGTCGTTCTTCAGCTGTTTGAGAAGGCAAAAGGTGTGATCGGTATCGAGGACAACAAGCCGGAGGCCATCAAAAAGATGACTGAGCTTGTGAAGGACGAGCCTCGTATTTCCGTATGTCCGTTAAAGACCAAGTATCCGCAGGGTGGTGAGCGTTCCCTGATTTATGCAATCACAGGACGCAAGGTAAATTCCTCCATGCTCCCGGCAGATGCAGGCTGTATCGTGGACAACGTAGATACGATGCGCGCAATTTATCAGGCAGTCTGCAAGACCACTCCGCTGATGGAGCGTACATTTACCGTGACTGGTGATGCTGTGGCAAACCCGCAGAACTTCCGTGTCAAGATTGGTACGAACATGCAGGAGATCGTTGAGGCAGCTGGCGGATTCAAGACCGAGCCGGAGAAGGTGATTTCCGGTGGTCCTATGATGGGTATGGCAATGTTTACTCTGGACGTTCCGGTCATCAAGACGAACTCTGCTCTGACCTGCTTTACAAAGGATGAGGTCAAGGCAAATCAGGAGACTCCGTGTATCCGTTGCGGTAAGTGCATCAGCGTATGCCCGAGCCATATTGTTCCGGTTATGATGATGGACGCAGCACTCAAGGGTGACTGTGACCGATTCGAGAAAATAAATGGTATGGAGTGTATGGAGTGCGGAAGCTGTACTTTCATTTGTCCTGCCAAGAGACCGCTTACTCAGGCATTTAAGGAAATGAGAAAGACGGTTGCGGCTAACCGCAGAAAGAAAGCGCAGGAGGCGAATAAGAAATGAGTAAATTATTTAATGTGTCTTCGTCCCCGCATGTGCGTAGCAGTGAGACAACCCGTAGCATCATGATGGATGTAGCGATTGCTATGTTACCTGCAACGGCATACGGCGTGTTCCAGTTTGGTCTTCATGCCCTGCTGGTTCTGATTGTAACGATTTTAGCCTGCGTGCTGAGTGAGTATGTCTATGAAAAAGGAATGAAGAAGCCGATCACGATCTCTGATTTCAGTGCAGTCGTAACCGGTATGATTCTTGCGCTGAATATGCCGGCAACGATTCCGCTGTGGATTCCGGCACTTGGCGGTGTATTTGCAATTATCGTTGTAAAACAGCTTTACGGTGGTCTGGGTCAGAACTTCATGAACCCGGCACTGGCAGCAAGATGCTTCCTGCTGATCTCCTTCGCAGGAAAGATGTCCAGCTTTACTCTGGATGGATGGAGTGGTGCAACTCCTCTGGCAGCTATGAGAAATGGTGAGACGATGGATTTAGCATCCATGTTCATCGGTAAGATTCCGGGAACCATCGGTGAGGTTTCTGTCATCGCTCTTCTGATCGGTGCAGCTTACCTGGTAGTTCGCAAGGTAATTTCCCTGCGCATCCCGCTGACCTACATCATCACAACCGCAGTCTTCATCTTCATCTTCGGCAATCATGATCCGTATTATGTAGCCTGTGAAGTATGCGGAGGTGGTCTGATCTTCGGTGCATTCTTCATGGCAACCGATTATGTGACAAGCCCGGTAACCCCGGCTGGTCAGTACGTGTTCGGTGTTGTTCTTGGTCTTCTGACCGGTATCTTCCGTCTGTGGGGGGCTTCCGCAGAGGGCGTTTCCTACGCAATCATCCTGAGCAACCTGCTTGTTCCGGTTATTGAGAAGGCGACCCTTCCGGCAGCATTCGGCAGAGAGAGCGAGAGCGGTTGGGCAAAAATGTTTGCGAAAAAGGAGGGCAAGTAGTCATGAAAGGAATTATGAAAGACGCGTCCATCTTATTTGCGATTACCCTGATTGCCGGCGTATGCTTAGGTGCTGTACATGAGGTAACCAAGGCTCCGATTGCAGCAGCACAGCTCGCAGCAGCAACTGCTACATATAAAGAGGTTTATCCGGATGCAGCAAGCTTTGAGGAGACCGATGATCTGAAGAGTGCCGTAGAGGCTTGCGACCTTTCTGGTCAGGACTTCGGAAATGTATCCGTTGACGGTGCACAGGAGGCACTCGATGCAAGCGGAAACGTGATCGGTTATCTGATTACCTCTACCTCTAACGACGGTTACAATGGAACTGTTCAGATTTCCGTCGGTGTGACGAAAGAGAACACCCTGACCGGAATCGGTTTCCTGTCCATCAGCGAGACCCCGGGTCTTGGTATGAAGGCAAAAGAGCCGGAGTTCAAGGATCAGTTCAACGGAAAACCGGTAGCAACATTCTCAGTAACAAAGACGGCTCCTGCTTCTGATGCGGAGATTCAGGCCATCAGTGGTGCGACCTTCACATCGAAAGCAACGACCGGTGCAGTCAATGCGGCAGTCTACTTCGTAGAGAACTGCATCACACAGTAGGAGGGGCAATCATGAACAAATATGTAGAACGTTTATACAATGGTATCTGGAAAGAAAACCCGATTTTCGTACAGATGCTTGGTCTTTGCCCGACTCTGGCGGTAACAACCTCCGCAATCAACGGTGTCGGCATGGGACTTTCTTCCACGGCGGTGCTTGTGTGTGCAAACCTTCTGATTTCTGCACTGCGCCACCTGATTCCGGACCGCGTTCGTCTTCCTGGCGAGATCGTAGTCGTAGCATCACTCGTAACGATCGTAGATATGTTGATGGAAGGTTTCCTTCCGTCCCTGTACAGCGCTCTTGGTATTTACATCCCGCTGATCGTTGTAAACTGTATCATCCTTGGTCGTGCCGAGTCCTTCGCAATGAAGAATACCCCGATCCTGTCCGCATTTGATGGACTTGGAATGGGTCTTGGATTCACAATCGCACTTGGACTGATCGGAGCATGCCGTGAGGTTCTTGGTGCCGGAACTGTATTCGGCATTCAGGTAACTCCATCTTCCTTCCAGCCGATCTCTATCTTTATTCTTGCACCGGGCGCATTCTTCGTTCTGTCCATGCTGACTGCTCTTCAGAACAAGCTGAAAGCACCGTGCGCAACGAATGGTTCCGCAGATAAGGAAGAGAAAGAAAACTTCGGTTGCACTGGCAACTGCATGACCTGCGCCGAGCATAAGACCGAAGGGGAGGGCAAATAAATGAAAGAATTACTGGTTATTGCGATCAGCTCTGCGCTGGTCAGCAACGTTGTACTGAGCCAGTTCCTGGGCATCTGTTCCTTCGTCGGTGTATCCCGTAAGGTAGAGACTGCAGCAGGTATGGGCGGTGCGGTAATCTTCGTTATTACGATCGCTTCCATCGTGGCTAGTTTGATTTACAACTATATTTTAAGTCCTCTGGGACTTGATTACATGAAGACAATCGTCTTCATCCTTGTAATCGCAGCTCTGGTACAGATCGTAGAGATGTTCCTGCATAAGTGCATGGAGTCCCTCTACAACGCACTGGGCGTATTCCTTCCGCTGATTACGACGAACTGTGCCGTTCTCGGTGTAGCGCTGACCAACGTACAGAATGGTTACGGCTTCGTACAGAGCGTAGTAAACGGCGTGGCAACTGCAATCGGTTACACGATTGCGATTGTTCTGCTTGCCGGCATCCGTGAGAGAATTGAGGGAAATGATATTCCTTACAGTTTCCAGGGATCTCCGATTGTTCTTGTAACTGCAGGACTGATGGCGATCGCATTTTTCGGATTTTCCGGATTATTGTAGGAGGGAGAGACGAGGATGGATATAATGGCAGTAGTCATCGCGGCAGCAGTAGTTGCGGCAGCTGGTATCGTAGTTGGTATCGGTCTGGGGCTGTTCGGTGAGAAATTTAAAGTTGAAGTGGATGAAAAAGAGCTGGCAATCCGTGCAGAGCTTCCGGGAAACAACTGTGGTGGCTGTGGATTTGCAGGCTGTGACGCTCTGGCAAAGGCAATCGCAAATGGCGAGGCAGCTCCGAATACCTGTCCGGTAGGCGGTGCGGCAGTCGGCGAGAAGATTGCTGAGATTCTCGGTGTAACCGTAGAAGAGGGCGACAAGAACGTAGCATTTGTAAAATGTAAGGGAACCTGCGACAAGGCACAGACTCTGTATGAGTACTCTGGAATTCATGACTGCCGTGAGGCATCCGTTGTTCCGGGTGGTGGTCCGAAGGCTTGTTCTTACGGCTGTGAGGGCTTCGGTTCCTGCGTGAAGGCATGTGAGTTTGATGCGATTCATGTGGTAAACGGCATTGCAGTGGTAGACAAAGAAAAGTGTATGGCATGTGGCAAGTGTGTTGCTGCCTGCCCGCGCAACCTGATCACTCTGGTTCCGTACAAGGCAAAGCACCTCGTACAGTGTGCTTCCCACGATCGTGGACCGGCAGTCAAGAAGGTATGTACCGCAGGATGTATCGGATGTACGCTGTGTACAAAGGAGTGCCCGTTTGATGCAATCCATATGGATAATAACGTGGCAGTTATCGATTACACGAAGTGTAAGAACTGCGGTAAGTGCGCAAAGAAGTGCCCGGTACAGGCAATCCTGTAGGCGGACGCAAATTGGGGCAAATGCCTGGATTAAGCGAATGCAAATGAAGGAAATGTGAATCTAATTTGGGTAAAAGCCTAAATGAAATAAGAGTTAATAAAACTTCATGAAAATTAGAAAAGGCGATGTTTTCGGAGAGTTCCGAGGACATCGTCTTTTTTGTATGATAGGAAATTGCGTCCTGTTTAAGTATTTAAGTTTTATATCCCAAATGAAAGAGAATGTGATATACTTTTTCTAAGTGACTTCAGACTTTCAGAATTCCAGAAAGGGGACATACGGCTGTGCGGAGAATATACTACGGAGAGGGTCTGTTCTTAAATGAGCAGTATCAGATATTTTCAGAACATCTTGAAAAGGAATTTCAGGTCCTGTTGATGGAAAATCATGGGGTGGGAATTATTGGCGGATATTATGAAGAGGGTCTTCCGATCTGTATGGTGAGTGAGCTGAGTCTTAAGATGCTCGGGTATCAGTCGATTGAGGAGTTTGAGGAGCATACCGGGAAAATGCTGATGCGGATCATCTGTCCGAGGTCCAATGAGACATTCTCGGAGGAGAAATTTGAAAAATGGTCGGGAATGATGGAGATGCACATGTACACGGCGAGAGGGGAGCGTTTCTGGGTGCGTAGTGTCAAGCATGAGCACACCAGCTATGACGGGAGAGCACTCTGGCTGATTTCGATCTGCAACATGCAGGAGCTCTTTGAGGCGGAGTGTGAGATTGTGGAGGCGAACCAGAAACTTGAGGATGCAAATAAGCAGATCCGTGCACAGCTTGATACGTTTGCAAACGGAATCAACGGCGGATATATGATCAGCCGGGAGGACAAGCAGTTTTCAATCGCCTATGTCAGCTAGAATGTTGCGAGAAATCAGGGCTATACGGTAGAGGAGTTTCTCGATTCCTGTATGGGAAGTGCGCTTGGAAATGTCTATCCGTCGGATCGGTCGGAGGTGCTTTTTGCGCTGACACATCAGCTCAAACGCAAGGACAGCTACTCGATGAAGTATCGGGTTATCTGTAAGGATGGAAGTGTGAAGTGGGTATTTGACTCTGGAAAGCGGGGAAAGGATAGGGATGGAAATCCGGTGATTCAGAGCCTGATTATGGATATCAACGATTCGGAGCAGATGAACATGATGTACCGTCAGGAGCGCAGGCAGTATCGCGATGCGATCACTCATGATTGTGAGTACAGCTTTTCGGTTGATCTGACGAGTGGATATTTAGAGGATTCCTTTGAGATGAAAAACGGGGAGAATCCGATTTGGCTTCTCGGCTTGCGTCTGCCCGTGCGCTTTGATGATTATCTTGAGCGGGCGAAAACGGTTTTAAAGTCGGTGTACACGGATGGACGGGCACTTGAAGATGCGACGACGGCGAACCTGCTCCAGTGCTATCAGATGGGAATCCGAAAGTGTGAGTACGATTATTGGGATATTCGTCAGAATAAATATGTCCGCGCGACTGTCTTGATGTCGGCGCGGGAGGAGAATGGTCACATCTGTGCGATCATTGTCGGGCGAGATATCAGCAAGCAGATCCGTGAGGTTGAGAATTATCATAAGGAAATGCAGATGGCGAACAGCAGACTTGAGTACCAGAAGAAGGAGCTTGAACAGGCATACCAGGAGGCGAACCTTGCAAATTCGGCGAAGTCGGATTTTCTTGCGCGGATGAGCCATGATATTCGGACGCCGATCAATGGAATTCTCGGTCTGATTGAGATGTCGGACCGCTATCCGAATGATGTCGAGAAACTCAAGGAGAACCGGGAGAAGGAGAGAGGAGCGGTCAAACAACTGCTGATGCTCGTCAATGATGTGCTCGATATGAGCAAACTTGAGAGCGGGGAGGTTGAGCTGATTGAGGAGCCGTTCAATCTCAATGAGCAGATGAAGCATTGCCTTGAGCTGATTGAGATGCAGGCATACAAGCGCGAGGTGAAGATTGTGAACCGCACGCCGGAGGGTCTCAGAAATGCGGATGTCATCGGAAGTGCAACGTATGTGAATCGAATTCTGACAAATATTCTCTCAAATTCAGTGAAATACAATCGCATCGGCGGTCAGATTTTTATCGCGATGGAGGAGCTTGCGCGGGTTGAGTTCGCGAAATGTGAATTCACAGGGAGCAAATCTGTGGACAGTCCGGAATGTGGAGAGCAAGAAAAGCGAGAGAAACTTGCACGAGCTGAGTCTGCAAATAGTGAGAAGCGCAAAGCGTTTGGAAATGCAGAGAGCGGGGAAAATAAGAAGAGTAAGAAGATTTGGGTCAGATTTCTGATTGAGGATACCGGGATCGGGATGAGCGAGGAATTCCAGCAGAAGATGTTTGAGCCGTTCACACAGGAGAATGATGCGAGTGGAGAGCGGACTCATGCAGGAACGGGGCTGGGAATGGCGATTGTGAAGAAGCTCACGGAAAAGATGGGCGGTACGATTGAGGTGCACAGTCGTAAGCATATGGGAAGTGTATTTGATGTCAGAATTCCGTTTGTGATTGATCCGAATGGAGGAGAAGAACAGAAAGAGGCGGGAGAACAGGCGAATGCTGGAATTCGCGGAAGGAAGCTCTTGCTTGTAGAAGACAATGAACTCAATCAGGAGATCGCGAGATTTATGCTGACTGAGGCGGGGGCTGAGGTTGACAGCGTCTGGAATGGAGCGGAAGCAGTTGAGATTGTTCGGGAGAGTCTTGGGAGAGCAGAATTGGAAAAATGGCGCAGGGAAAAGAGTGGAAAGTATGATGCGATTCTAATGGATGTAATGATGCCGGTGATGAACGGGTATGAGGCGTCGAGAGAGATTAGGAAGCTCGAGAGGAAGGCGGGAATTCATACGCCGATCATTGCGATGACGGCAAATGCATTTGTTGAGGATATTGTGCGGTGCCGGGAAGCCGGGATGGATGAGCATATCGCAAAACCGCTTGAGGTTGAGAAGCTGATTACGGTGCTGGCGAAGTATGTGAAGAATGGGTAAGGTGATTGCCGGGGGATACGGCGCAGAGAGGATACGGCGCAGAGCGCGGAGTAAGTCATGCAAACGCGCTCTCGCTCCGGGTTCGACGTAGCAGTGCGTAAGATCGCAGAATACGCGATCTAAGCACTGACGTCTCACACGGGTTTGCCTGTACTTCTCCGCCCCTGCGCCTGTGCAATGTCTGGGTGGAAAAACGGTTTGGGTGACAATCTATATGCGATGAAGCAGGATGATCCCTATGTAATATCTAAGATCAAAACACCGATAAATAATAGAAGGGAAAACGGATAGATATGTTATACTTTGTAAATGACTACTGTGAGGGTGCTCACGAGGAGATTTTAAAACGTCTGGTAGAGACAAATATGGAAAAGCTCGATGGATACGGCATGGATTCGTACTGTGAGTCAGCAAAAGAGAAGATTCGCAGGGCGTGTGAGTGTCCGAATGCGGATGTCACGTTTCTTGTCGGGGGAACGCAGACGAATGCAGTCGTGATCGGATCCATGCTCAACAGATATGAGGGTGTTGTCTCTGCGAAGACGGGTCATGTGAGTGTTCATGAAGCGGGAGCGATCGAGTACACCGGACACAAGGTGCTTGAGATTCCGGAGAAAGATGGAAAGATTGACGCACAAGTGCTCAGACAGTACTTAGAGACGTTTTATCAGGATGGAAACCACGATCACATGGTATTTCCGGGAATGGTCTATATTTCTCATCCGACGGAGTACGGCACTTTGTATACAAAGGCGGAGCTGAAAGCGATTTCTGAAGTCTGCAAATCTTTTGAGATTCCGCTGTTTTTGGATGGCGCAAGACTCGGATATGGACTTGTGAGCAAGGGAACAGACCTCACGCTTGCGGATATTGCACATCTCGTGGATGTCTTTTATATAGGAGGAACAAAGGTCGGAGCATTCTGCGGAGAGGCTGTTGTCTTCCCGAATGGCGCGCCGAAACATTTTATCACGATGGTGAAACAGCAGGGTGCCTTGCTTGCCAAGGGGCGTCTTCTCGGAATCCAGTTTGACACGTTGTTTACCAACGATCTCTATTTAAAGATCAGTGAGAATGCGATCCAGACTGCGGAGGTGCTCAAACAGGCATTGAAGGAGCGGGGCTATCAGTTTTATGTGGATTCTCCGACAAACCAGATTTTTGTAATTCTGGAAGATCATCAGAAAGAGCGTCTGGAAAAGAGAGTGGCATTCAGCTTCTGGGAAAAAATGGACGAAAGTCACACGGTTGTGCGCTTTGCGACAAGCTGGGCAACGAAGATGGAAGATGTGAAGGCATTGATTGAGATCTTGTAAGTGGTTGATGAAATAAAACTTGGTGGGTTGTTTTATTTAATATGAAGAAGATTATATTTAAGAGTTGATCCATAAGATATAAGATAATAAAAAGCCGATGAAAGTCTATTTGAAATTTATTCAGAAATAGATTTTCGTTGGCTTTTTGATATGAGGTGGGGCGATTAGCAATCTAAATCTCCGCAGAGTCGATCAGTCACAAGGTCTTTGCAACGTTCTCTGTGGGCGATGTGGAGCGGGTGGTTCTGGAATGCTTTTAAGGCGGACTCGTCTGCAAGCTCAGAGTAGAAGACGAGATCATAGTCTCCGCCGACGGTATTTGTGCCGATCTCTGCGCGCAGAAGTCCGTCAATGTGCCCGTCCATTGTCGCGACGGAGTTCTGGAGAAAGGCGAGAGCCTCTGCCTCACGGTGTTCTGCTTTTACCTGATCAGTAAATTTCCAAAATAAGATATGGCGAATCATAGGTTTGTCCTCCTGATAAGATAGTTTGCATTTGACTTAATATGGAGCGCAGATTTGAAGTTTTGTCGCTCAAATGGGAGAAAAATAAAGGTTTGATTGGTATTTCTGAATTCATTATACTACGAAAAAGCGGAAGGAGCTAGCAAAATTATTGAGATTCCCATATAGATGAAAACGCTTACAATTTTGATACAAATCAGACAATCATATCCCCTAAAAACAAAGGAAAAATTTTTATGAAAGTATTTACAATTTAGTATTCCCAAATTAAAAAAAGTGTGGTAGAATAGGGCTCAGAAATGAAAAACGTACACAGACGTCAGCGGATGGGAGGTTACAGTTCACAGGTAAGAATTTTCTGAACGGAAAATTCTGAATGATACAGTAACAAAGAGACGCGGTCAATAGAAAGGAGAAAAATAGCGATGGCACTTCTGAATTATGATGTTTTAAAGAAATCCGGTTATGATGGCTACATTCTGGAGGACGCTCCGGTAAAGGTTATGCAGTTTGGTGAGGGAAACTTCCTTCGTGCATTCGTAGATTACTGGTTCGATCTTGCAAATGAGAAGGCTGGATGGAACGGAAAGTGTTGTCTGGTACAGCCGATTGCTCCGGGACTGGCAAAGATGATCAACGAGCAGGAAGGTCTCTACACCCTGTATCTGCGCGGAAGCGAGAATGGCAAGAAGGTAGATGACAAGCGCGTGATTTCCAGCGTTGCAAACTGCCTGAATCCGTATGAGAAGGCTGACTACGAGAAAATGATGGAGGTTGCAGCAAGCGACGATCTTGAGATCATCGTTTCCAACACCACCGAGGCTGGTATCCAGTATGATCCGTCCTGCCAGAAGGATGACTGCCCGCCGTCCAGCTTCCCGGCAAAGCTGACTCAGGTTCTGTATCATCGTTATCAGGCAGGCAAGCCGGGCATTATCATGCTGGCATGCGAGCTGATCGACAACAATGGTAAAGAGCTGTTAAAGTGCGTAAACCAGTACATTGAGCAGTGGGGCCTTGAGGATGGATTCAAGAAGTATGTAAACGAGGATTGCACCTTCTGTGGTTCTCTGGTAGATCGTATTGTTCCGGGTCGTATTCGTGACCAGGAGGAAGTAAAAGCACTGGATGAGAAGAACGGCTACGAAGATCCGCTGACCGACGTTGGTGAGGTATTCGGTGTTTGGGTAATCGAGGGTGATGAGAAGCTCAACGATGTCCTTCCGTTCAAGAAGGCTGGTCTTCTGGACAAGGTATTCGTTACCCCGGATATGAGCCCGTACAAGAAGAGAAAAGTTCGTATCTTAAACGGCGCACACACCGGATTCGTTCTGGGTGCTTATCTGGCAGGCGAGAACATCGTTCGTGACTGCATGCATGACGAGACGATCAAGGGCTTCATGAACAAGATGCTGTACGATGAGGTTATCCCGACCCTTCCGCTGGACAAGGATGATCTGAAGAAGTTCGCAGCAGCAGTTGAGGATCGTTTCAACAACCCGTTCGTAAATCACGAGCTGATGAGCATTTCCCTGAACTCCACCTCCAAGTGGAAAGCAAGAAACATGCCGTCCTTCCTGGGCTACATCGAGGAGAAGGGACAGCTTCCGGAGTGCCTGACCATGTCTCTGGCTGCTTACATTGCATTCTACAGCAATGACATCCAGGCTCTGACCGATGCAGGTCTGGTTTGCAAGCGTCCGGCTGGCAACGAGTACACCGTAAGCGATGACAGATGGGCTCTGGAGTTCTACTATGCACACAAGGATGACTCCGCAGAGGAGCTGGTACACGCTGTTCTGACCAACGAGCAGATGTGGGATCAGGATCTGACCAAGATCGCAGGTCTTGAGGAGAAGGTTGTTGCAGACCTGAAGATGATCCGCACCGAGGGCGCAAAGGCTGCATACGCAAGCTGTCTGTAAGAAAAAGTGTGACTGTGAAGGTACTGAACAGTTACGAAGAAGTTTAAAATTTGATAAATACCCGTAAAAGTCTGGGGCTGTAAAGCGTTAGTATTTGAGTGATGAGAGCAGAATGTTCATATTTATGCAAATGCAGGGCGGTCCCAATTAGGGAATGAGGGGCTGTCGCACTAACGTGCGGTAGCTCCTTTTCTGTATCAACCACAAAACGCCGAGCTTCGAAAAGCCCGGCGTTTGTGGTATAATCAGTTTATGCTACTAAACAAAATAATACA
>JAJEPU010000021.1 GCA_020686985.1 Brotaphodocola catenula | reverse complement strand
GTAATGTTTTTGTCAAACTCATTATACATCAGAAAGTCCTGTACGATATTTTTTTATGAAAAAATTGTAAAGTGGTGTATCTTATAAATCATTTCATGAAACAACTTGCACACACGGTAATCTGATCTGATTTCTTCTCCCCATCTGCCAGTAAGAGCAGTCGAAGAATCGTTTCTTTTTCTGCGTCTGTAAGAGGATAAGCATACTGATCCATTGCGATCATTGCATCGTCTTTCCAGCGCTCGCATTTCGCCCTATACTGCCTGTCCTTAGAGTACGGCTTTTGCATCGTCTTTGGGTCAACTTTTGGTAATGGAATGACTTCAAAGAAATTGACGCCATTGATCAGTTCCCGAATGATCTTTCCGTAATAGGGATACTTCACACGGTTGGAATCCCAGAATAATCGGATGCTCTCATACTCAATCTGACTCCTCTCAAACAAGGCAATATAGTCCTCGATTTTCCATTTGCTGAAATCACGGATACAATGAAGTTTTCTAATGAGTTCGCTTTTGTCGTAGACGTTCCTGTTAAACTGCCCGACAATCTCTCCCAGCAAAAATCCCCGAACTTTACACAGATCTGCATACTCCACTTCTGGCTGAAAACTCAGATCTGTCGGAGCCACCGCATATGGATTTTTATAAAAATCGAACTTCGTCAATACCGGCTCAATCCAGCCCTCCTGAAAGACAACGCCGACTCCATTATCCAATTTTGAAAGTTCCAAGACCTGCTCCCTGTCTAACGACAGCGCAGATTCCACTGCGGTCTGATCCGTCGCATCCTGAAGTCTCATGACGATCTTCGTAGAAGTGTTTTTCATCGCAGTCGGATCAAGCTCTCCCGGTGACTGATCGGCAATGATGAATCCCTCTCCGGTAAATCTCAATTCCGTGATACATTTTGTCAGAACCTCCACCGATTTACTGCCAATCGAAGGGCTATCCTCCCCCTGTGGCACAGAAGACGATTTCTTCAAGATGTTATGAGCCTCCTCCAAAACAGTAACATGGCAAAGCCTGTTCTTCTTTCCCTCATTAATTCTGTGTTCATAGAGGCGAATCAACAAGACTCCCATGATCAAGGAAAGCGTCTCCTGAGAACCCAATCGGCTCAGATCAATGATCACATTTTTGTCAAACAAATCACAGTCCGGAATATCATATCCACTGCAAAAAATCTCCTTAAAAATCCCCTCGGTCAGCATCGACAATCTCGTCTGCAAAGCCCCCTCATACGTCCCCTTTGCCTCACCGACAAACCTGCTCTTCTCGATCGCTTTCGGCAGTTCGGCAAGCACATCCACAAAGGTCGGAAATACCCGTTTCCCTTTGAGACAGATCGAATTTGTCAGATCCCACCCGCAATGAATGTACGCCATTCTCACGCAGTCTCTCAATACTGCCGGCTGAGCCGCGTACAACGGCCACGCGGTTGAGAATACACTGATCAACCTCTCCATATGATTTAAGATATGGACATTCTTCTCAAATGCAAACGGGTTTACCTTCAGCATCCGATACCGAAATGGAGTCGTTGAGTAGATATCAATTCCGGGCAGTTTTCCCCACAACTCTCCATACTCTCCCTTAGCTGGCTCAATCACGGTGAATGGAATGTTGTTTCCATGCAGTTGGTACAAAATATCTCCGATCGTTGTCGTCTTTCCCACTCCGGTCGCCCCGACAGCGAGTGTATGCGCATTCAGTTTCTGCAATTCGAGACGGGTTCTCGTATTTCCATCGATTCGCCCCATATGCATCACATTGCCGACCGGAAAACTGGACTGTTCAAATACTTTTCTGTCTTTTCCTCCAATCAGATGAATGTTTCTTCCAAAGGTTGCCATGTGCATCACCGAGACCATACCTGCCGATTTTCGTGGCAGATTCATCATTCTTGAGAGTTCCTTTCCGGTGACAATGCTCTCCATTCTCTGAGGCGCATTTCCCACATAAAAGACTGGGGCAACTCCCATAGACAACGTATCCGTAAGATTTTGAATATTCTGATGGTTGGAATTCAAATCGCCCGGCCGTGTCGGTTGCCACAGATCGATCACCGACTGTTCCACATCCGTATTGTCTCCTGTGACAATGCTTCTGAAGGAGTTTGTCGCGACAATCGTCGTGTCATTGGCATTTGAGATGAAGTATCCACAGCAATCCCAGAGTCCCTGACTCTCACTTTCCCGAAGCCGGCTGATCTGTTTGTCCAGTTTGACTCTCAAATCCTGAATCTCCTTGTTTGTCTCTGTCCGGACAATCGTTCTCGAAGATCCCGTGGATTTCTGAAGCGCTGTACTCGTCATATCTGCTTTTCCGATTGCACTCCCGCTCTGCCGTCCATAACTTATGCCAACCGATCTCCCCGCCTGCATTCCATTCGCCTGCTGTTTTTGAAAAGAAATACCCAGACCCAACGGCGTGATCGTAAACGCATTTCCATTTCCACTTGAAGAGAATACGCCATTGCTGTTCGTCACGGAATACGCTTCACTGATGCTGTTACTGATTGTCTGCGACAAGGTCTGAGCCGTTGTATCGGTTAATGCCGTGCTCTGGCTCTGGGTATCATGAACCGAAATCTGTTCGAGCGGGGAGAGAGCCGTCGAGATTGCCTCAAGCGACAAGATTCTGCGGTCGATCACATCTTTTGAGTACGGAGTCGCAATAATCAGGGCGGTAAACTCTTTTCCCTGCATCGTATCCATGAATTTCTCCATTCCCTGAACATCTGCTCCCGAAAATCGTTCTTCCCTTGAGGATGGAACAACCGACACTGCGCCCACCGTTTTCAACTCATGATTCGGATTGGAGCTCATTCGGCCCATGATCTCATCAATTTTTGTGGCATTCAAAGACTCCATAACCATTCCCGGGAAATTGCCGGTTAAAGTCTGAATCAACGCTTTCTCTGCGGTACCCGGAGCATCTGACTGAAAACCAATATAAAGGGAAATTCCATCCACAGTTCCCTGTATCATCATAAAGCAACTGTTGACTAAGGCATTCATCGTCTGATACACGGTTGTGAGGCGAGAGGTGACTTCCTCGTCACTGATTGCGATCTGCTGGATTCTCAACAACCGAATTCCCCGTTTCACCCTGACAGGATCGGAGATCCCCAGGACCTGACAGCCCGGACTCACAAAAGACTGCATGTAGGACTTGGAAAGAAAATCTTTCACCGCAGAGACAGAACTCCCCAACTGCTGTAAGCCCGTACCTGAAATCCGTGACATCATCGCCCATCCCCCTTTTCCGTTTTATAATTGCGTTATTATCTCGTTTTATTATCCCAAACTTATATAAAAAACAAGTGATAAGATACAGCCTAAAACGCCGGCGACACCTATTCCAAGTTCGATTTGATTCTGCTTCGTGCCATTCTTTTTTGAGACCGGACCTATATTCTGGGTGATCACAAGCCCGGAAATAATTCCCCCACAGATCGTGGCTAGCAAAGACAGAATCGTTGTCGCTGTGAGAATTGTAAGAATCGCACAGACAATAATGATCGTCGGATAGGTTGGCGGTGTGATGATATCGTTTTCCGGCAAAACAATCACCTTGCAGGTCTGGCGCAAAATGATTGTTCCATTCGCATCAAATGCCGAGACTTCAAGCGTCGTGTCCCCCTCATCTATTGCAGTCACGGTTTTGCTGTTTGAATCCCATCTGGCAATTGATGAATCAAGCACTCTCACACTTATGCTCTTGCACCCGGAGCCAACCGGTTCTAAGGTTGCATGAAATGGCACCGGTGAAGAATTTAATTTCATCCTGATTTCGGGAACCATCCTGATTTGTTTCGGCAACGGAATGACCTGAACGGCAATGGACTGCATGACCTTATCCACCTGAACCATGATCGTACACCTTCCCGGATTTAATGCCTCGAATCTGCCCGGTCCGAGCATTTTCAGGGAGTTTGCCGGTGAGACCGACCATCTGGCATTTGCGATGTTGGTGGCATTTGACGGCATATAGTTTGCACTCACACAAAACTGTGCGCCTTGAAGCACCGAATTTCCACTCGCAATTGACGATACAATCGCCAAATCTATTGATGTCACTCTCGGAACAACATACACCCACATCGGATGTTTACAGAGTACTTTTCCTGTCTCGGAAAAAATCTCCAATTGCGCGGAACCTGCCTGCAATGCCTTCGCCGCTCCATTCTGGATCGCAATCACCGACGGATTGCTGCTCTTTGCGGTTAAATTGGATGGTGGAAACTCATCGATAAGAATGTTTGCTGAGAGACCACATTCTAATTGCGCTGGCATTCTGCACTCGACAACCGGTTCCTCCCGGGTAAGCATTTGAAGCCTTGATCTCACATAAAAAGAGGCACTCTTGCCTGCATTGCAAAGTTTCGAATAGCAAAACATCATATATGGATAAAGAATCGTGATGTCGATCCATTCCTGAATCAAGGACAGGGCTTTTTTCTCATTTGCTCGGATCGCCAGACATTGTCCTAATTCCACTGAAAGCTCCCTGCTGCTTTCATCGATGACAACAATAAGGTCATCCTCGGATAAGCCTATCTGCCTGCCCTCTGAGTAGCTGTTTAACGTCGTCAAAACAACATTTACCGCCTCTTTCCGATCTGCTGTGCATTTACATTTACCCTTAAAAAACGGATCAAGCCCGTTTAAAATCGAAGTCTTATATATACCTGCATCCACTGTAGATGTGAGTGAAAATCCGGGAATATCCGGCAAAACAATTCCCATCTTATTCGATGCTTCATTCATCCATTGACATCGGGTTTTTGTGTCATACTTTCGTACGAGAGCCGTATGAGATAAATCCGTACATTCCCTGCGGTTTGCAAATACCGCTGTAAGCATCAGATATTCGATCTCAAGGCACTGGACTCTCAATGCATAGTCATCATTCACCTCAGAGTAAAGCAGTTCCGGCAAATCCTGATACCAGTTCGAGAGCGGATCAATTTCACACACCTGAAGCTGGCTCTGGGAGGACAATCTTTGACCATCTAACCAGAGATCCGCAGTCCTCGTATAAGGGCTTACTTTCATGTCAAAAATATGTTTCACCCAAACCACCCTTTCTTGAAATACGCAGTTAAATCCAGATTTTTCTTTTTTGTCAACCGACATTCCGGAATGGCTTCCAAATCCCAGGAATACCCTGCCATTTCGCTCGATTTTTTAAGAAAATTGTGTCGCCCAAATTTTCCCGAAAAGGAACTGATATCATTTGTCACATCTACAAACGAGGCCTCCTGATTGATCCACACCAGATTCCATCCATGAGGCGATCCGTTCAGCGTTCCGCTGACGTAGATACATGGAATATTCGAGTAATCGCAGAGGAATTTATAAGCCATTGAAATTCCCTCACACACCGCAATTCCATCCTGCACAACACCAACCAGATTGTGTGCCCGAATTCCATTCGCATCTCCATATCTGACATTATTTAAAATTACATCGTGCAACCACAATGCCTTCTCTGCAATCCCAAGATTAGATGGCGTATGAGAATAAATATATTTTCCCCAGTCTTCGCATTTTTGAAGAAGCGTCTCCGCCTCCGATTTGGTATATAGATAATCCCCACGGATATTCATCCCAAATATACTTTTCGAATACGCAATCTGGTAATAATTTACATAAAATAAAAGCGGATAATCAAAATGAATCGCCTGCGCAATCTCTGAAAGGTTACAGTGAGAAACGGGTAAATGAATGTGGGACTCAAAATGCATCCACTGGCTGACCAGCGAGTCATACACAGACTGATCATGTGCATCCAGCTTACTTCTGTAATAAAGCAGGGCCTTCATCTGCATCATCCTTCACCTCCATCCATCTCCTAAATTCCTAACCTGAATACATAATCTAAATCCCTAAATCTTCAGCTTTTCAGATCTTCAAATACCACTGAACCAAGAATACATAAACCATCATTTTCATCACTTTCCCTATCATACAGGGAATGATATATTTCGGCAGTGGCATCTTTCCGGCGCCTGCCGTGACTCCAACCAGATCAAACAATGGAAGTGGCAAAAAGGCAAACAACCATACCGTAAAAACGCCATATTTCTGCACATACGTTTGAATCCGAAAAAGAAAGGGTGTATCTTCCACAACATTTTTTCCGGCTCGACCACAGCAGTAGCTGATGAGTTCCCCGCACGCAGTTCCAACTCCACCGATTATCGTGCTAAACAGGGGATTTAATACCGTTGAGGCACTGATCGTAAAGGCAATCCCACTTGCCGGCAAAAAGACGGTGGCATTTGTCAGAAAACACGCCGCAAACAGTCCTATATAACCGGCTACGGCAAGTTTTTTTATGATCTCGGGCAACAACAAAAACGGCAATGATCCGGTTACGGCAACTGCAACTGCCAACACAATTTTTAAGAAACGGGAAGCGATCATTTTTTCAGTTTTTTTGAATTTTGTCTTGAGTTCTGTTTTGGATTCTATCTTGGGTTTTGTTTCCATCTTTATCCTTCCACGATTCCACTTAAATTCCTATGGTAATAATTTCGCTCAGATTTTCAAAAATTCCTTTTTTCTTTGCACTTTTAGGCGGGTTCTCTTTTGCACAAAGAGGACATTGATCGAGTTCTTTTCGGTACCAGTGGAAATGATTCTTTTCGCACTGTTTCAATGGTTCGTTATAGAATCTCATCAGAGCATCCATCCACTCTTTCGTGGTGGGGCGTTCTTTTATTTTTTCTAAATAGGTTTCCTGATTATAATCAAAAACTCTGACAAATAAATCTTGAATATATTCGGGTAAGATACTAAAAGGAGGCGCCCAATCAGGAACCGTCAGTCCCCCTATCTTTTTTATGTATGGAGACTCCCCGTTCATGATTTCTACATTCGTATAGGCATCACTAACTGCTCTTGATACCAGATCTGATCGGACACCGCCAAATGGATTTGCGTTATTCATCAGCAATCTGAAAATTAAAATCGCCAGAGAAAACAAATCTGTCTCTCTCGTGAAACACGTATTTTTCAGGTATCCTGCGTTTTGAAGTTCAGGTGCCAGCATTTCCGGCAGACCGACCGCACACGGAAAATGCTCGTTTGTCGTTTTATCCACGATATCATAGGAATCTGTGTCTATCAGACAAACCGTGCCATCCGGATTGACCACAATGTTATTCGGGTTTAAATCTCCAATTACAACTTCGTGCTCATGGATATAGGAAACCGCTTCCGCCAGGTTATATGCAATGATAATCAAACCTTTGTAATCCAACTCCGGAAAGTATTTTTTTCTGTCTGCGGAATCCCTCGACACATCATACAATTTGAATCTGGTTGTGATACCTGGCATGATATATCCAACAAAGTGATCGTCCTCATCGTAGAGTAAGGATTCTGGAATTGTGTTAATCAACACGTGGTCTAACTTTGACGGAATCTGGTTGTTGATAAGTGCCTCTATTTTTCTTTCCATATATGCAAAATCCGTTGTCGACTTAAATACCTTCACAACCTTTCCAGGCATATTCGGAACTTTGTATACAGCACCTTCTCCACCGCTTCCAAGCATGGTGCCGAGATATACCACTCTGCCATCGTTTGTATAAAATGTTTTCTCGGTGATACTTTCGGTTCTATTCTGTGAATTACTTTTTATTTTTTCCCTGTTACTGCGGTTACTGTTGCATGCGATTTGAGAAAGCTCATTTTTTAACGTGAGTGCGGATTGTCTTTCGGTCTCAGAACTCGCCAGAAACTTGTCTAATGATGTCGCCAACGATGCCAAGGCAATCGCATCGTCGGTCGCAACATCATGGTCACTGTACACTCTTTTTAATAACTGACTGAGGTATTCTCTGGTTTCCTCAAAACTGATCTCTCCCTCAAGCGCCTGTTTCTTTTCATTTGGAGCATGATTTTTATTGCTCATAGAATCTCTCCTGTCGCCAATCACTGATTAGTACCTGTTGACGAATCTCTGTCTTTTTTATTTGTATTTCATTTATTTGTGTTTGACTTATTTGTGTCTAACTTGTCTGTATTTAATTTCTGCTGATTCTTCTGCATTCGACTCTGCCGGATTCTCTCGGCAGTCTGTTCAGACAAGACTTCCACCGTGGAAAGAATTTCTCCACTCATTTCTGTCACTGCTCCTTTTAATCCAACAGAGATATCAACAACCCCTGCAAATGTCTGTTTTACCCCATTTACAATCATCTCCCGATTCTCGTTGTAATTGAATCTTTTTTCATTGTAATTGGATCTTCTCTCATTGTAATTTGCATGATAATTTGTATTATAATTTGAACTCTGCTTTGGATGATTCCCCGGATCACTCTTCGGCTCACTCATTTCCCGATGCCCGTTATAATTTGAGCTTCGTCTCGGCTCACCTTCTTTTCTCTTTTCCGTCTTCTTGTCCATTGGGTTCTTTTTACTTGGACTCTTTTTGCTCTGCGAAGGATATAAGGCATTCCGTCTTTTCTTCTCGTACTCTGCTGTCTGCTTATTCCACGCCTCATCGTCAAATACAGGCTTCTGAGACTTCTGAATCGCTTTCTGATTCACAACACCGACAAAGGTAATATCATCCGTCACAGCATTTCTGTATGCTTCCGTCTTTAAGTACTCATCCCAGTCGTTGCAGTTGGATTTTGCGCTTTCCGCATCCGTCTGAGATGTGTAAAACACCGGTTCTATAAAACGATAATAGACCCGATTGTTCTCTGACTCCGGTCTCACAAATGCATCAAGAACACCATCCGTCGCCATAACAAATCCCACGGTGTTATTTACTTTTCCGTAGGTCCACTGTTTGCTCTGAAGCGGAAATACACTGCTCGCCTCTTCTCCCTTAATACGGGCGGTAACCATCGCATAAATTCCATCTTTATCCAGTGCGACGATGCCGTCGTCTCCGGCATGCGCAAAATAAAGTGTCGTTCCATCGTACACCGCCAACGTGAGCGTGGACTGCAGCGAGTAGGATAATACTTCAAGTTCCTCAGCCCGCTTCTCAACGGAATCAAATGCATACTGCATTGCATCCGAGAGTCCCATCTTCATTCGACTTGGAGTGTCAAAAACAAAACCGGGCTGATTCATCTCCACTTTAAGAAACTCCTCCAGAAAATCCAGACTGGATTTCACGGCTGTCTCCGCACCGTAATCCGACAGCTGACAACTGCCAACCCCATCCGCAATCGATGCAATGACAATCTGTTTGTTCACCCAGCGAAATCCACTCCTATCCTGACAGGGCAGGTTGTTCTTGATATGAGATTCCCCCTGCTGGGAAATGCAGAATACACTGATGTCATTTTCATATCCCGAAGTCGGATCTGGAAGATGAATCTCCGGAAGTCTTTCTTCCGTCTCGTCATTTTCTTCGTAACTTGTTTCGCCGTCTTGTTTGCTATCTGTTGTGCTGTTTTTTTCGTGATCCTTTTCAATATCTTCTTTGTTATCTTTTTTGCTATTTATTGTGTGATTCGTTTCGCCATTTTCTTTGCTATCTTTTTCGTGGTCTGCTTCGCTATTTTTCTCTTTGTGGTCTTTTTCTTCTTCCTCATGACCCTTCTCATGGTTCTCGGTGTCCTCGGTAATATCCGCCGTAATCCCCTCGCTCTCTGTATCCGTTACTTTAGGAGAAGCCGTTTCCATCGTGTCATTTTCTTTTTTGATTTCTTCCATTGCGATCCTCCTGAGAAATCTTGTGATACTCCCCACCTGTGAGGGCGGGGAATATCTTTTTAAGTTATGTTTATTTTATCAACCCACTACCTAAAAGTACATGCCATTTCAGTCTAAAGTATCTCTGATTGCAGTTCATGCGTTGCACAAACTGCAATGGATTTTGCCGATGCTTCGCATTCCAAATCGGCAAAATCAGCTCCCACCACGGTATCATACGGAATTTTCAGTTCAGAAAATTCCTATCCATGTACAGTAACCCCTCATTACTCATTAATCCCCACCGTAATAATGCTCGGTGTGGGTGGAAGATTGACCTCCTCAGATACCGTGGGATCGGACTTTGCGATAACAGTAAGGCTTTCACTCAGCCATACAAAGGCCTCTTTAAAATGTTTTGAATCCGCAGACAGAACCACTTTTGAAGGTGCATCTTCCGGATAGTACTCCCGCAATTTTTCCTTATTCGCACTCTCTCCGATTGCCATAGGCATAAACACTACCTTTTTACGATCAATATAACCTCTGAGTCTGGCCTTTGTGGCAGACTCCCTCTCCTCATCCGTGGCTTCTCCATCAGTAAGAACAAAAAGCCAGGGACGATAGTAATTAATTCCATTCTGTTTGTATAAATCTTTTCTCTCTTCAAGAACATCAAGTGCGGTGTCAATTGCTTCATTCAGAGCCGTAAGACCCTCCGCCACTAATTTCGGCGCCTGATATTCCATTGCCGGTTTAAATGGCATCTCCGTCTGCACCGTGCTGTTAAAAGAAATAATCATAATCTCCACTCTTCCCAAAGCAAGCGCATCCTGTTGCAAGGCATGTCCAAATTCTTCAAGGCCATGATTTAATTCTTCAATCGGTTTCTCCATCATGGACATAGACGTGTCCACTAACAAAACAGCTGCAAGATGCTTCTCTCCTGGATGGATTGGTGCTACAAGTGTACCTGACATAACATTTTCCTCCCTTTCCCCTTATCCTGTACTCCCACCAATTAATTTGCAATCGTATTCAATACAATACTCGCAAAGTTTCTTCCTGTCCTGAAATCGGAAGGTGTTTTGCTGATTACAAATAATTGGTTTGTCGGAAGATACAGGATCTTCCAGTGTTTCTTGCCATCCATTATCTGAAAACCACTTCGGAGCAGATATTGCCTGAGGTTGCTGTTCAGTTTTTCATAGTTACGAAACTGAGCTTTAAATTCCTGTCTCTGTATGCATCTCTCACTCATTTGTATCACCTTCCTTTCTGTAAACTCATTATCCCATAAAGTGGTCTATTACTAAAGAAAGGAAACTGGAAAAGTTGGTTGTAAAATGACCAAAGTTACGAATTTTTCTCAGATTGGCTCATGAATTTTAACCGGAACCAATTCCCACTTACAAGATTTCTCCATAGTCTTTCATATGCCCATATATTCTTCCTGTCCAGCCAAATACCTCCCTGACCTGGTCACATCGAAACAACGGACAACATGTTTTTTCTTCCGGATAATATTCCATCGCCTTTTTCACATCAATATCATCACCTATTCCAACCGGCATAAAGATTACTCTTTTTCTCCGAATTTCATTTTGTAGCCGATTTCTGACGACACATTCCTGATCCAAATCAGATGCCTTCCAATCAGAAAAGACAATCAAACACGGTCTGTAATAAAAAACACCAAATTCCCGAAACTCTCTCTTTCTTTTTTCAAGAGCATCAAGTGCAGTGCCAATTGCTTTATTAAGAACGGTTCGACCGTCAGCTACAAATTCCGGTGACTGATATTCTATCGCAGACTTAAATTTCATTTCCGTCTTCACAGTGCTGTTAAAAGAAATAACTGTAAGATCAATTCTTCCTGAAGCAACACAATCCTCATCTAATATCTGACCAATTTCCTTGAGAGTATGATTCAACTTCTCAATTGCCTTTCCCTTCATTGAGGTAGAAGTATCCACCACAATGGCAACTGCAAGATGTCTCTCTCCCGGATTTCTAATCGGATTCGTAATCTCCATCCATGTATCTGCCATAACTTTTCCTCACTTTCTCTCCTATGCTTATATTTATTGTAATCGTCCATCGAAGAAAAGTACTTAGCCAAACTCCGTAAAGTTAGCTTTCTGAAACGCTTATTATCATCGCCACAGATATATAGATGTTTTTTTCACCTAAAATAAAAAAGAACATGCCTTGGCACATTCTCGCGCCCATACAAAAAAATCCGACAGCCACATACATGACTGCCGGATCGCAACTTGCTCTTTACTTTCACTTTTTTATTCCATTTAACGTTCCCGACGGGAATCGAACCCATATCTGACGCTTAGGAGGCAAATGAAGGCTTCCGGGTTATCTGTTTTGTAACGTATTCGTGGCGTTTATACCCGGTTTCCGTATTTTCTCCGTGACGATTATAGAGACATCAAGCCGATTAAAACTGGTTACCACGGCTTGTACTTAAAAACGCAACTGTACAAATAGCTTGATGTCTCTACAAAATATCACTCACTAAACCACAATTTCGTTTATCGAAGTTGTGGTTTTCTTTTTACATGAAAAAAGCTTCTGTATGGGCAAATACACAGAAGCTCAGACCATGCTATGAACTAAGATATATCACATTATAGCATGGCGAATCTCAAAATACAATAGTACGCAAAGGAGTATTCGCAATGAACGAATTGACTGCAAACATGAAAACCGAAGAAGCGATAAAAGAAAAAATAAAGGAGAGCCGCTTTGAATCCATCAACGGAAAAGACTTGATGGAAATGGACTTGCCACCGCTTCATTACACCATCAGCACCATTTTACCGCACGGTTTCTTTATCCTCGCCGGAGGTGCTAAAGTTGGTAAATCGTGGCTTGCCGAGCAGATATCCTACGCTGTTGCCAGTGGTGGGCAAATCTGGGGCTATCAAGCCATACAGTCCGAGGTCTTGTATCTCGGTCTGGAAGATACCGTAACACGCTTACAGAGCCGTTTTGAGATGCTTGAAGCCTATGAGGGGATGGAGAACATCCACTTCGTCTTAAAGGCAAACAGCATCACTTCCGGCGTTGAGGAAGATATCCGTGATTACTTAACGCTACATCCCAACATCAAACTGGTGGTCATTGATACGCTCCAACATATCAGAGGGAATGAGTTTGTAAAAAACATCTATGCCGGGGACGTGGAGTTTACCAACATCCTGCGCCAGATAAGCATGGAGTTTGACCTCACCATCCTTGCCCTCACCCACACCAACAAGGGCAAGCACGATGATGATATCAGCAAGATTTCCGGCAGTGAGGGCATGGCAGGAGGAACGGACGGGAACTGGGTGCTGACAAAGAGCAAGCGCACCGACACCAGAGCCAACCTCACTATTTCCAACCGTGATACCGAAGCCTTTGAATTTGCCCTTGAATTTGACAAAGAATCCTGCCGTTGGAACAAGCTCACCCGTGACGAATCGGTTGTCAATGAGAAAGAACGGTTTTTACACGCTATCGTTAATTTCATCAAGGCAGAAGAAGCGCACCATTGGGAGGGGACAGCAACAGAGCTGCTGACAATCTTGCAGGCACGAGAGCCGATTCTTGTTAGTTACAGTGCGGCTGTGTTCTCAAAGAGCTTGAAAGCAGCGCAAGATTCGCTGAGAGAGATCTATGGGGTCTCTTATGTGAGCGCATTCCATAACAAGAAAAAATGGATAACTCTTGACTATATCGAAGTCAAATAACTACGGGTACTACGCCAACACCGTTGTTTTTCATAGGATGATGAAGAAAATTTACCCGTAGTCGGGTTTCCGAGGACAACGGCAAAATTCTGCCGCTTATCCTAACGAAAACAACGGTGTACCCGTTGCTGCCGTTGCCCTCGGTTTAAATCAATCAATTTTACAAGCAAAGGAGACGAAATGAGAGATTACAGTTCACAAAAAAATGAGATTGAAACCATAAAACCAAGAACCATAACAGTGAATCTTTCCGATGCAGATGTGAAACGCCTTGCTGAAAAATCCGGCGAGGGTGGGCTGACGATTTCAGAACTGTTAGAGAACTTCATCGGGGATTTAGTAGACGGAACATATTCCAACGGAAGTGATGAACGGATGTATGCGGAACAGTGGTATCAGCGTTGTTGGTTCGCCATGTTTTCAGATGATACATTTCTGAAATTTTTGCTGCTGTGGGGGGATTTGGACGATTATATTGATTTGATGGATGAACTTGAAAGCAATAAAAAAGAAATGGCGGAAATGACCGCTGACACCGAAGAATATTCCGCTGAGGAACGGGACGAACTGCAAGAGTATATCAATGAGTTGCAGAAAGAAATTGATTATTATTGGGGCAAATTTTTGGAGCGAAACCGCCAAAAGGAATCCTATATTTTTGAAAAAGAAATCGAAAATATTATGGTATGGAAATCGCAGCTTGACACAATACTCGACCCTAAAAATCCATAGCAAAACATTATTAGCAAGCATGGGGAAATTGTACCCACTCGCTGTCCATTATTCTCCCTATACTTGCAATAGCAAGCATAGGGGAAATGTACCCACTCGTGTCATTTTCCCACTTGTTAGCCGTTGCACTGGGGCAACGCCCCCTAATACCCCCACCCGTACTATTTTGCAAAACGGCAAAATGATTGTCCCACAGACGGCACAACAAAACTAAAATCACTGACGAACAATTTTGTAATTTCCTCACGGTGAGGAAGTTTTGAAAGGAGAAATAATAAATGGCTGAAAAAGATAGAGTTCGCACAGAGCAATTCCGTTTTACTTTGCTTCCAGAGGAAAATGCTATGCTCACAAAAAATGCTTTTGAGTATGGCTTATCGAAAGCGGATTATTTAAGAAAACTGATTCTTGCAGAATCGTTGTCGGGTAAGCAGTGGCACATGGATAGAGACCAGGCAAAGCAGTTGATTTACGAGGTGAACCGCATTGGAAATAACGTCAATCAAATTGCTTATAACACAAATGTTGTTCGATTTTCTTCTAATAAGGATTGGGGAGAACTCCAAACAAAATATTTTGAGTTAATGACACTGTTTTGCCAGTTTGCGTTGCGAGAAAACGGAGAGGAAAAACACTGGTATAAAAAGATTCTGGAGCTGATGCCAAAGGATGATTCAGACACATTTTCCTCTGAAAATGAATAATAATATGCAAAAATATTTCATCACACAAATGTGATATTATATTGTTTCTGCCATCCTCCCATGTTATACTGTTAGATAGCATGGGAGGAGTTTTTATGATTTACAACTATAACAGGCTTTGGAAACTGTTGATTGATAAAGGCATGACAAAAACAGAAATGCGTTTACTGGCAGGTGTCAGCACGAACATACTTGCCAAAATGGGAAAGGGCGAACCTGTTGCAATGGAAAGCCTTGCAAAGATTGCAACCGCCTTGAATTGCGGGCTTGATGATATTGTGGAAATACAGAAAGGCGGTGCTGAATAATGGCAAATGATAATAAAGGATTTAATAATGCAGCAAAAGCCAAAAAGGATGAATTTTACACACAGCTTACAGATATAGAAAAGGAAATGCGCTATTATCGGGATTATTTTATGGGTAAAATTGTTTTCTGTAATTGCGATGATCCTTTTGAAAGTAATTTTTTCAAATACTTTGCAATGAATTTTAACCCACTAGGATTGAAAAAGCTGATTGCGACTTGTTATGCAACATCGCCAGTTTCCGGTACAGAACTAGAATACTATGTCGATGATGATGGACAGCTTTCCTTTGTTCCGTCTGAAAATGTCGCTCCGATACAGGCGCAGGAGGAACGTCACCCTTACCGTATTGAAATTACAGAAGTTACAGACGAAAATGGAGATGGGCGAATAGACCTTGCAGATGTTGAATATTTGCTGAAAAATAAGAAGAATATGCTAACTCTGCTTGATGGTGACGGCGATTTTCGCAGTCCTGAATGCATTGAACTCATGCAACAAGCGGATGTAATTGTTACAAACCCTCCATTTTCTCTGTTCCGTGATTATGTTGCTCAGTTGATTGAATACAAAAAAGATTTCATCATAATTGGAAATCAAAATTCAATCACTTACAAAGAAATTTTTCCCCTAATCCGTGATGGTAAGATGTGGTATGGTGCAAGTATTCATAGTCATGGACGTGATTTTAGAGTGCCTGACGATTATCCTCTGCAAGCATACGAGTTTAGGACGGATGAGCATGGAAACAAGTATATCAATGTCAAAGGGGTACGATGGTTTACGAATATAGATTATAAAGAACGCCATGAAGATTTAATTCTTTATAAACGCTATACTCCAGAAGAATATCCGAAATACGATAATTATGATGCAATAGAAGTTAGCAAAACTGCCGACATTCCTTGTGATTATGAAGGTATTATGGGTGTTCCAATTAGCTTTATGGATAAATTTAGCCCAGAACAGTTTGAAATAATAGGGCTTGACCGCTACACAGTACCTAAAGAATTTTTAGTTGGTGGTAGAGTTGCTATAAATGGAAAGCCCAAGTATGCACGAATCTTAATTCGCAGAAAGCAGGTGAACACAAATGAAAATTGAACTGCATGAAATCCCTGTCCGGGACGTTGTTGCCGGATATGTGGACAGCGCAGAGAACGGTATTGTGGGTTATGGAGGCAAGCTGAACATTCGACCTGCCTTTCAGCGTGAATTTATTTACAAGGACAAACAGCGTGATGAAGTTATCCGAACCATTACAAAACAGTTCCCTCTGAATGTGATGTATTGGGTTAAGGACGATAATGGCAACTACGAACTGCTTGACGGACAGCAAAGAACAATCAGCATTTGCCAATATGTCAACGGCGATTTTTCCCTTGACCATTTGGCTTTTCACAATCTGACGGACACCGAGCGTGAACAGATTCTTGACTATAAGCTGATGATCTATATTTGCGAGGGTACAGACAAGGAAAAACTGGACTGGTTCAAAATTATCAATATTGCAGGTGAACAGTTGACTGCACAGGAATTGCGAAATGCCATCTATACGGGTGAATGGCTGACCGAAGCAAAGAAATATTTCAGCAAATCACAATGCCCTGCCTATCAGATTGCGGGTGATTATTTGAGCGGCAGTGCAATACGTCAGAACTACCTTGAAACCGCTATCAAATGGATTGCTGCCCGTGATGGTATCGAAATCGAGGACTATATGTCTAAGCACCAACATGATACAAATTGCAATGAATTATGGCTGTACTTCCAGAGTGTCATAAGTTGGGTAAAAGCTACATTCCCGACCTTCCGCAAAAAGTTGATGTCTGGACTGGAATGGGGTATCTATTACAATAAATATGGCACAGCTACCCACGACCCGAAAGCCTATGAAAAGCGTATCGTTGAACTGCTTGACGATGAGGACGTAAGCAATCAGAAAGGCATCTACGAATATCTGCTTGACGGAAACGAGAAGCATTTAAGCATTCGTGCATTCAGCCCCAAAATGGCAAGGACTGCTTATGAAAGGCAAAAGGGAATTTGCCCGAAATGTGGTAAACATTTTGAAATTGAAGATATGCAAGCCGACCATATTACCCCGTGGAGTAAAGGCGGTAAGACAATCCCCGAGAACTGTCAAATGCTTTGTGCTGACTGCAACCGTCGCAAGAGCAACATATAAATTTAAGCGTCTGCCGTATAATGCGACAGACGCTTTTTGTAAATCAAAAATCTTCCCCAGTAATAATACGCAGAATCAGATTATTGATTACTTTATTCTCTTTAATGCTTTCTTCGACTTGTTCAAGCCACATTTCTTCGTTTTCTTTATCAAACGCTTCCAGTTCGGCACGCTGCTCCGGCGATAAGCCCTTATATCGCTTCTCGAAATATTCTGCACGTTCTTCCGGTGTTTCCTCTGGGTCTGTGAATCCTGCGATATCTGTCGGGAATGTATCCGGCACTAACTTTCCTTGCCTTGTCAGCCAAGCCAAGGCATCAATGAATCCCATCATGTATGTAAGCCGTTCTTTTGACGTTAGATAGAAGTTCTCTGTCTTTAGATACTTTGTCCGGGGAGACTGTCCAAACGCCTTGTAAAGCCCCTTATCGCTTTCTAAGAGTATTGTAAGACCGTCATGGTACTGCTCGTAGTTATCAAGCACCATACTTTTCAGCGTATATAATTCGTCCGAGTTCATTTCAATCCCTCCAATATAATTTATAACATAAATTATAACATATAAATCACATCTATGGAAACATAAAATCTAACATAGAGGTGATTTAGCATGAAAGAAGAAAAATTGATAATACATCCGAAACGTCCCAAGGGGGATGACGGATATAAGACCTTTTCTGTTCGTATCAGAGAGGACGTTGTGCAGCGCATTGATGAAATATCGGCTCAGACAGGGCGTAGCCGAAATGAACTGATTGGTATACTATTGGAATTTTCATTAGACCGCTGCTCCATTGAGCCCAAGTAACAAAAAATCACAGGCATCTCCTTTGCGTAATGCAGTAGGAATCGCCTGTGATTTCTTTATTTACCGTATCGTTTAATATCCACCTGTGACAGCGTATGAACAGTGGCTTTAAGCGTTCTCAAATGCTCACGAGCCGCTTTATAATCCTTATGAGCAATGCAATCCTCAATCAGTTCTACATTGTCATTCACAATCATATCAAGTTGCTCTAACGAGGATTTCAACCCCAAAATGCGTTCAAAGTCTGTATAACGGGATTCAACTTTTTCTGCCGGGGATTCGTTTTCTTCACACTGCAAAGGGAACGCATCCATCCACTCTTGCAGTTCGGCTTGTGTGATATCCCCGTTCTCCCATTTGCGCCTTTCGTTGTACCATGCTTGTAACGCTTGAAGAATTGTCTCATCCTTTGTCTGGATAGCGTATTTAGGCTCTTGCGGAAGTTCGATAGGAACAAGGTCGTATTTATCCGACAGTTCAAAGAGAATGTGCATGGCATCATTATAGCTGTCGATCTGGCGGTCAACAAGCGTTTCCACAGGAACGCCGAGCCTTTGAGCAATCAATTCCAATCTATCTCTGGAAATTTGGCGATATCCAACCTCATAATTTCTTATTGCAGCTTCATTTACCCCTGCGGCTTCTGCCAATTCTGAAACGGCAGTCTTATTACGCAAACGGATTCTCTTGATTTTCTGTCCCGTTTCGATTCGTTTTTCTATCTTTATATTGTTCAAGAATTTATCCAATAAACTCATTTATTTCCCTCCAAACTGTTATGGTGTAGCGATACACCATAACACTTCAAATAATAACATCCTTTTAGGAAGAAAGCAATGGTAATCTATCGCAAACGGGGTAATCATACAAAAATTGCCACGTCAAAAAACCGCAAGCCACATAATCGTGTCAAAACGCTTGACGTCGGTAAAGCTACTGTGCTATAATTCCGTTGTGGCATAAAAAAGAATAATGCCACATAACCGTGTCTAACCAGTGATAATATAAAGGAGATGAATACTATGGCAGGAGTAACCCCGTCTATCATGGAGTGTCGCAACTACTCTGTGCAGGACATTATGAACATCTATGGTGTCGGAGAGGAAAGTGTCCGCAACTTTATCAAAAAGCATCAGAAAAACAATGATTTTCGTGTATTCATGGTGGGAAAATATCTTCGTATCGACAAGAACAGTTTTGAAGATTGGTATAACAATCATCCAAACGAGTTCTAACGTCTGGTATGGGCAGAAAACCTAAGAAGAAAGACATAGCTGAATATTTGTGGCATAGCGAGCCAACCAAAATTAACGCTACCAATGACAACTGGCGCATCCGCTACGGGTATCTTGATTCCGAGGGTAAGGAACACCAGACCACCGAAACAGTGAATAACGAACGTGCGAAAAACCAGTTCGTATCCTATCTTCTGCTCCGTGAAAAGGAACATAAGGCTGCCAAGGGCACAACGGTGGCTTCCAAAGTTGATAAAACGGAGATAGAGACCGTTGAACAGCTCTTGTATGCCTATGCCGAGCATACTAAGTATCTGCATACCATCGGAGACAGATATGGATGGGACGAGGGCACTTACAGAGCGAATATCGGTAAGATTCGTAATTACATTGTTCCCGTGTTTGGTTCATTCCCTATATGGAAAATAACCCGTGTCGATATGAGACAGGGCTTCAAGGATATGCTTCAATTACCGCAAGCCAACGGGAATCATAAGGCAAATGGGGCAAGGGTATCACAGCGTACTGTTTATGATTGCAAGAAAATCATCAGCCGAGCATTTAAGTACGCTACGGACGAATTGGAGCTTATCACAGAAAACCCCATGTTGGGTGTGACTGTAAAGCAACCGAAGTCAAGCAGGCGTGAGGTGTGGACAGAAGAACAGTTTAATTTTGCGTATGATAACTGTTCCGATCCACAGCTCAAGCTTCTAATCAGCCTTATGGTGGCACTGAGCAGCCGTATTGGAGAATGTCTTGCCTTAACATGGTCTGATTTATACGATAACGAGGACAAGCATGAACCGTCTTATATTCGTAACTACAAGGAGTTGACTTACCGCACTGAGAAATTTATTAAAGAAACAAATGGTCGGGGGATTCTCAAAGTATTCGACCAAGTTCGCAGCACCCGACCGGATGCAAAGAGACGAGCAGTTTTCCATGTTACCAAGACGGAAAAGGAAATCGAAGCAAAGACGGACAGAATCTATATAGCGCCGGAAGTCATTTTCATGCTCCGTGATTACAGGCTTGTTCAGAATCAGCATAAGCAGCTTGCAGGAGACAGCTACATTGATGATGATTTGATATTTGCTCACGAGGATGGTACGCATATCAGTTCACAATACGCCGATGATATGTTCCGTTCACTCTATGAGCCTTTAGGACTTCCAAAAGTAGACCTGTATAGCCTAAGGCATTTCTCAATCACAAAAAAACTTGATTATAACAGGCATGACTATGTGAGCTTGGCTAAGGATACCGCCCATCGTCAGTTGAGTACGATACAGGACTATTACGAAACGCCGGAGGACAGCGTAAGAATTGACACAGCAAAAGCGATTGGAAAATTCCTTAGTCGCTCTGGCAAATCGGATTCTGAATCCAAAGTGACAATCTCTCTGAAAGATGAAGATTTTGCAAAAAAACTTGAGGAAGTGGCTTCTGATTCAGCCGGAAAACAGATGCTTGAGTTTGCCATCGCCATGTACGAAAAGAATAATTCGGGCAAATAAAGGTCATCCGACACCAACCGTATTTAACGCCGCTAATCACCTAAATATTTAGCTACTGTACAAAACCACTGAATTTACTGTATAAATTAAGCGATACGAAACACCCGAACCATGATTCCCTTGTAGCAATAAAAGAGAAAAACCTCTCCAAGCGAAGCTTGATTATTTTTTCTTTTACTGCTCAATAAAAAAGCCGAAAACCCTTGAAAACAAAGGCTTTCGGCGTTATTATCTGGCGCGCCAAAAGGGATTCGAACCCCCGACCTTCCCCTTAGGAGTAGACCCGATACGACATCGGGAAGTGGCATCTAATGCTTAAAAATGCTTGGAAATACAAGGTTTTTCAGCATTTCAAATCCCATCTGATACTACGCTGTGATAGCTAATTCAGAGGGATTTTACACCGTCCGATTGGCTCGAAATTAGCAAGTCTTTCGATTTTTGGTGGACGTTGCAAGTGCAAGTAAATGTCACTATGTAACTTCTCGTGATGCGAAATGATAGGAAATCCTATTCATTCTCGTGTGAGGGTGCGGGTGTCCTTAGACACAGATTTCAGTCTGTTTTATATATCATTTCAAAATGAATTTTTCAACCAGAATTATTAAGAATTTCAAAGGTTTTTCAGACTCAATGATTCTATGTAATTTAGACCCGCCGAAGCAGGTCTTTTTTTATTTCAGCATAATCTCTCTATCCTCAGCGCCGAGCATATAAGCACCCTTGGCAAAAGCATCCCTTGCAAGAAGCTCTGCTACATCAACCCTATCGAACAGCATCCATATTTCTTTCTCTTTCGGAGTCAGTTCATGGCTATGGTCAAACAAATGCTCAAGTCCCAATCCTTCAAGCAATGCCGACTTTGCTGCTTTGTATTCCTCAGCTCTGCCAACATATTCGTCGTTCCTTTCCTTGGAAAATGCCTCGATATTGTCAGCTCTCAGATGCTCGTAATACTCGTCCATAAAGATTCTATCCATACTCGTTGACCTCCATAACAAAAAAATAAGGGCAGACCCTTTTACAGCTATTGTAGCTATGTAAAAGGATCTGCCCTTGCAGTTACTATAATGTTTTTGCCAGCGACTTCAGGAGTGCTGCCATTTCCGGATTTTGCAGAAGCTTCAGAAGAAGTTCTTTATCATCAGCGGAGCTTTCCGTTGCGGCTGGTTGAACCGGCTCAGGCGTTGCCTGTCTGCCTGAGTAGAACGCAGCTTCCATTCTTTCAGCGTTCAGTCTGCGGTCATCGTCGATGATATGGGAGTAAACATCCGCTACCATCTTGACCTGTGCATGACCGGAATCGCCTTGAACGGATTTCATATCGCCGCCGTTCAGCTTCAGCTTGTAAGTGATACTGGAATGTCGGAGACTATGGAAAACCACTTTCGGCAGTCCCTTCTCCTCAATCAGCTTATTGAAAGCACGGTTGATAACCTGCCCCTCAATCGGCTTGCCATTGGAAGAACAGAAAACCAGATTGAAGTCTACGAACTCGTCACCGAAAAGGTCTTTCAGTTCTTCGATGTCAGCCTTTCGCTGTACCAACATTTCCGCTACGGTTTTCGGTAAGAACACCTTGCGGACACTTGTTTTGGTCTTAGGAGTTTTGAGAACCAATGCGGTATGCGTACTGGCGAAGGTCGGTGGGAACTTGAACATGATGTCCTTACCGTCCAGATCTGCCATCGCTTCACGATTTACTCTCTGCAACTCCTTTTCAACGAAGATGCTTGCCTGACCAAGTTCAATACTGGTGGGGGAAATGTCAATACAGTCCCAGGTAAGCCCCAGAAGCTCGCCCATTCGCAGGGAACAGGAGAAGGCAAGGTTAATAGCCAGACGAAGAATATCATCGTCACAGGCTTCCAGAGCCTTCTGGAGCACTTCTGCTGTCCAGATATCCCTGGTCTTGTGTTCTTCTTTCGGCAGCGTAGCGTGCTCCACAGGGTTTCTGGTCATCAATTCCCACTTGACCGCTTGATTGAAAGCATTTCGCAATGTCTTGTGAACCTCTCGGACAGTATGCGGAGTCAGATATTCTGTACGGGCTTTTACATACTTAGAAGAAACCGCTTTGACAGAAAGCAAATCTCGGTAATACTTGTCCATGATTCTCGGCGTGACATCCTCCAGCTTCATATCACCGATGAGGGGACGAATATAGTTTGCAATCAGGCTCTTTCTGCTTTCATAGGTAGACATCGCCCAGGTGTTCACACCATAGATTGACATATACTCATCCAAAAGATCATTGACGGTTTTAGCAGAAGGGGGAATAAAGGTTCCGGACTCCTGCTCATATTCAACCTGCAACTTCCTTTTCTTTGCTTCGGCATTCGTTTCAAAGGTTTCCCACTTCTGACGCTTGTTGCCGTTCTCATCGGTGTATGTATAAACCACAGAATACTTCTTTTTTCTCTTAACGATAGATGCCATGTAATCAGCTCCTTTCCTGTCTATCTTCCGCTAACTGGTAGCGGGTCTGATTGTGATACCATTTTTCAAAGCTCTCTTTGGTAGCTCGCTTATACCTGCCAACCTTGATAAGCTCAAAATCTTCATTGGCAACGATATAGTAAATGGTCTGACGATGTACCCCAAGCATTCTTGCCATTTCCGGCAGACCGTAGGTGGATGCCATAATATCTGCATCCAGTTCCTGATCCTCTACCGTGCGGTAATCGGTTTGAGAAGCATACCATCTTTCAAAGCTCTCCTTTGTCACTCTGCGCTTGCCCAGGACATCGACCACATCAAAATGCCCTTTGGCAACCAGTTCGTAAGCAGTCGCTTCTTTCAGCCCAAGGCGCTGTCCAAGCTCCTCCATTGAATATGTAGTTTTCTTCAATTCCTCGCCGGGAGGGGTTCCATCGACCTTCTGGTATTTGAACTGATTGGCATACCATTCTTCAAAGCTGTCGATCATCACCCTCATGGTGTTGCCGACAAGAATGGTTTTGAAGTAATTCTTCTTAATGAGCCAGTATGACTCCGTTTTACCAAGACCGAGCATCCTGCCCATTTCCAGAACAGACATACTCGTGCGTTTTCTCATTTCCGCCATCGTACAACCTCCTATGTAAAAAATGTAGCCATGTGTTTCTTGTCATGGCTACATTTTATCGAACTCTCAATATGTTTTGAAGTTTGTCGCCGGGTTGTACGACGCCCTTGACAAATCTTACATTTGATGATCCAACCACTCATCAAAACTCTTTTTGGAGATTCTGATACTGCCACCGATGCGGACGCTATGGAAAACTTTCTTTTTCACAAGGTTGTATGCGCTGGTTCTGCTGATGCCCAGAATATCCTGAATCTCATCAACCGTATAGGTTCTCTTATCAAACTGAACTGCGTTAGCAGCCATCGCTTCTTCGGTGCGCTGATTCATGGCAGCGATTCTTTCTTCAAACATTTATGTTCACTCCTTCGCTCTCTTTGCTTTATGTTTTGGGGAACGCTTTTTCAGCTGTTCCATTGCCAGGCTGACAGATAAGGCTTTCTCAATCGCTACCATTTCACGGGGCGTTACCTTACCTAAGTAATTATCAATCCTGCTTTTATCAATGGTACGAATCTGTTCCAGCTGAACAACGGACGCTTCTTTGAATGCAGGATTGTCGTAAATAACAAAGTGCGTCGGCATATTCGCTTTCTTATGGATTCTGGTGGTGACCGTTGCCACAATCAATGTGGGAGCGTGTTTATTACCGGTATCGTTCTGAATGACGATAACCGGACGGATGCCGCCTTGTTCCGACCCAACTACCGGGTCCAGCTTGGCGCAATAAATATCACCACGGCAATATACCCAATTTTCTTTCATCATGTGCCATGACCTCCTTTCGTTGGCTATGTAATAACTGACTGCCAGAAAGGAATCAGGCAGTCAGTCCAAAAGTCTATGTGTCCCATATTTGCCACGCACCCCTGGGAAAGAGGGCTTACGCCCTCAGGGAATCACCGAACGACTGATTGCGAATCAGTTCCATAGGAATCTAACCTCTGCCGGGTTCTCCGCCAGCTCCGTAGAGAAGTATCTTTAATCCTGTTGCTTTCATGGCCGTATTGGGAGCAACCCAATATTTACAAGCCAGTATTGATCGCTGGCATCGGGAGAGAGACAAGCGCTTAATTTATAGAAGAAAGTCGTTCTGTTTCTCTATCCGATACGTCTCGGCGTACCGCTGATGTGGCTGATGCTCTCGCACCGGCAACAGGAACGTATTCGATGACTGTGTATTCAGTTTTCAAGGATCAAGCAGCCGATTTTCTTTGGCTGTATCTAAATTGTACCTGTTCCTCATGCAAGTTTTTATTGCCTCGTAGGTATAGTTTTGAGGTTATTCACGACCTAAAAATATGTAATCAAGGGTTGTCTCAAAGCGCACAACCAGTTCGATTGCCAAATCAATAGAGATACCTCTGTTGCCGGTTTCAATTCGTGCAATGGTGTTTGCGGCAACACCTAACTGCTCCGCAAGCTGTTCCTGTGTAAGCCCATGTTCCTTTCTCAAGGCTTTAATTCTTTTTCCGCTTTCAACCAAGTCGTAATACATTTTCGTTCCTCCGTGTTTTTGAATTTGTGAAGTTGCAAAATCAAAAACAGCGGGAGGAGATCGTGCCCGATTCTCAATACCCTTTGCCATCTGCCTGTCCTCCTTGCAGGCATAAAAAAAGAGCCGGAGTAAATTACTCCAAGCTCTCGTTCATGCCTTTGTGTTAATTATGGGGGAAAATAGGCAGGTATAAAAAAAGCCCCGTACCCATTACAGGCACGAGGCGTAACTCTCTCTATTCAATTTTATGCCGCTATCTCCCAGCATAGCCATTTTAACACTGGACAAGTCGGACTTTCAGTAGGGGAACCGTCGTATTTTCATCGGATTTTAGTCGGACTAAAATCCTGTCTTAGCATTCACAATAACACAATGCTTCTTCCTCCCGGGCACTTTCCAGGAAATCTTTCAATTTAGGAATGGCTGTTCCCCAAAGTGACAGACCAAATAACAGTATCGCTTCTTTCTTTCGGTCATAGTAGGTGCTGCGTTCCATATTCAAAACCTCCAGCATTTCTGATTCCCTGTACTTGAAGCGGTTGAGATATGCCTTTGAGATAATCTCACAGTACAGAGCGCCTTTATCTGGATATTCTCTGATTTTCAACATAGCCATATCTACCAGTTCAATGATCCACTTTGTCTCAAATAAGCTGCGAATGCGTTCTTCAAATCGTTCTCTCGCTTCATCCGGAGCAAAGTTCTCCAGATAAATCAATGCACCATCTAAGCTGTCACCGTAAGTACAAATAAGGGTATCACATACATCATTCGCACGATCAATGGTAGACCAGCACACCTCTCGATATATGGATAAAATCAGCTTTGCTCTTTCATACAGAACCTTCTCGTCAATGTTCTGCATCCGGCAAAGCATTCGAATACTGCTTAATACCTGTGTATTATATCTGCTCATTCAGAATCTCCTTTCAGCCTAATCCATAAAATAAGAATTCCTTTCTAACTCCTGTCACTTGGCTAAAGGGAAACAAATACCATGGGACAAGAATGACTATAACTTCCGATATTTGATTAAAATAACAGAAGTGAAATCGGAAGTTCTTGACTTTATAAAAGTTCCGATATATAATTAAGTGGAATTAAAACTTCTGTTATGATTCTTATTATAGCATTTTCCAGAAGTTTGTCAACAAATAATCGGAAGTTACGAATAAATATTTTTTGAAAGGAAGGATACTACCATGACATTTGGAGAAAAAATTAAAGAAGCTCGTTTGGCTATGAACCTATCTCAAACGGAGCTTGCCCAGATGACCGGCATTTCCGAAAGATCCCTTTACACCTATGAGCAGCTCGGAACACTCCCCAGAAAAAGCAACATCAGAAAACTTGCTGAAGCACTGCATATCTCTGTGTCCTATCTTTTGGACGAATCTGAAACGGATAGCCAGAGCCATATAGATCAGGATATGTTTATTTTAGAGGCAAAGGAAAACTTCGGTTCAAAAGGAGCAAAAGAAGCTCAGGAAGTGTTGGGTCGTGTAAATTCTCTGTTTGCCGGTGGAGAATTGGACGAGGACGCAAAAGATGTATTCTTCCAGGCGATTATGTCAGTTTATATGGACTCTAAGAAAACAGCACGGGAAAAGTACACTCCGAAGAAATACAGAAAGCATAAAGATAAAGAGTAAAATCCTCAAGCACAGAATATGTTTTCTGTGTGCGATTCGGAGGTGAAGCAAATGAAAACGGCAGAGCATATCATTGAAACTGTCGATAAGCTTGTGCGAAAATATCACACCAGAGACCCTTACGAGCTATGTCAGCTGTTAGGTATCAAAATCCACTATTACGATTTACAGAAGAAATTGAAGGGCTTCTTCTATTACCAGTCCAGACAAAAGAATATCGTGATAGATCACAATGTGAACGGTATCCTGGAGCGTATATTAGTCGCACATGAATTAGGACACGCTGTCCTGCATACAAAAATCGCTATGATGCACGGCTTTCAAGAAATGGAAGTTTTTGATGATAGATCAATCGAAGAAAATGAAGCAAACTTCTTTGCGGCGGAGCTTCTGTTAGAAGATGGGAAAGTCCTGGAATGCCTTTCGGAACACACATTTTTTGAAACGGCTAAAATGCTCTATGTACCGGCAGCATTATTAGACTACAAATTCAGCCTGCTCCACGAAAAAGGAGAGCTGGTAAATTCGATGTATATTCGTAAAGCAGATTTCCTGAAAGAAGATCTTCATGCCTACGATAACGACATTGGTTATGGCGATATATGAATATCTATTTTTATATCTTTACAGAAAAAGTCCACCAGTACGATGCGTAGTGCATCATGACTGGTGGACTTTTTGCTTCTTAAAGAATCAGTATATTGTGCTGCAAAAAAGAACCCCATAGCAGTTCACTCTGTACCGTCAATGGGCTTCTTTTTCATTATATCAATCAAGCTCCGCTTTTTTTATCATCTCTTGCTGGTCAATCAAGACATCAATCAACTTTCCTACGGTTATCAATGTTGTTACATTACACTTTTTCAGTTTTGCAGCAATCTCATTATCAATGATGCTGTCGCATTTTGCATATGGGGTATCCAGTAAAAAATAGTCAAAGTTCTTTTCCAAGACGAATGCCAGTTTTAGAAGCATTGCCAAAGAAACTTTCGTCTGTCCAACTTCAACATGGCTCATATGATTGTTCGAGCAACCAACCAACGCACCCAAATCAGCCTGACTATAACCCTTTTCCAGTCGGGCAGCTCTAATGCGCTGACCAATCTTAACGTAATCAATTTCCGGTTGCGTTTCAATCACCTCCATGCTGTGTATGATTCTGCTATACATTATAAAATGTACCAAAAATCTCAACAACCAACATCGGGTGCAAGTTGCATTTATAAATGCAATATGATAAAATTTTATAGGCAGATTGCATTAAATGATAGAATGAAAAGAACCCCAAGACGACAATATGAGCTATCTTGAGGTTCTTTAAAATAAAAAATTCGTAGAGTACATTACTCCACGAATCGCATTCTTCTCTGTTTTTTTTAGTTTATATCTTTATTTTACAAATTGTCGCACTGTTTGTCAATATGTTAGGGACATAAAACACGAGGTTTTGCACAAAAATCCATCTTAGAAAGTTCCAAAGTCACAATTTGCCGTCAGAATTATAGTCATATTGAAGGAGGTGTACCTTATGGCACGAAAAGGAGAAAATATTTACAAAAGGAAAGACGGCAGATGGGAAGGAAGATACATTAAGTCCCGATCTTCTACAGGCAAAGCCAATTACGGTTATGTTTATGCAAAGTCATATCGAGAAGTCAAGGCAAAACTTATCAGTCAAAGTTCGTGCACGAGTAATTCTGTCACTGTCGATCCAGAAATTAGCTCAGATCAATTTGAACAGGTTGCTATGGAATGGTTTCAAGCTATATGTCCTAAAGTGAAGGAATCTACAAGCAACAAATATAGGAATCTTCTCAGCTCGTATATACTTCCTGTGTTCGGAAGCAAACAATTGCGTGATATAACACACGAGTTTATTGAAACGCAGTGTAATTTTTTCCTTGTTTCTGGTGGATTAAAGGAGAATGGACTTTCCTCTAAAACTGTTTCAGATATTTTATCTCTAATTCGAAATGTCTTACAATTTGCCACCCGAAACGGGAAAGCCATTTCTTGTGACGCACGATCTATACAGATAAAACGTCAAACGAAGGAAATGAGAGTTTTGAGTCGTGCTGAACAGGAAAAATTATGCCAATACTTGTATTCTAATCTTGATTCCTGCAATATTGGTATATTAGTATGTTTATTCACTGGTCTCAGAGTAGGTGAAATTTGTGCGTTACGATGGGAAGATGTTTCATTCTCAGATTACACAATCCACGTGCATCAAACGCTCCAGAGAATCCAAGATAGAACCAACAGTGAATACAAGACAAGGATTGTTGTTACCACACCAAAAAGTGCTTGCTCCATCCGTACTATTCCAGTACCCCATGGCTTAATGACTATTCTTACAGCACACAAAGCTTCTTCTACTGGCTACATCCTAACCAATAGCGATCAGAATCCATTAGAACCAAGAACCATGCAAAATCATTTTAAGAAGGTATTGAAAAACAGCGGAATCACCTCCGCAAATTATCACTCGTTACGTCATACATTTGCTACAAGGTGCATAGAGCTTGGATTCGATGTAAAAAGTCTCAGCGAAATATTGGGTCATGCCAGCGTGAATATTACAATGAATCGCTATGTACACCCATCCATGGATTTAAAAAGAGAAAATATGCAACGGCTTTCTGATTTATTAGCCGTCAAATAAATTGTCAACACCGTCAAATAATGCTGAGTTTTCAGTGTTTGGCGGTGTTTTTTCGTGGAGTAATGTACTCTACGAAAGAGTATACCCAGGAGGAGATTTATTGATTCAATTTGTAGGGCGAGATGCTTATAAGCAGTTTTGGAATTTTAGTAAAGATGAGAAAGAGAACTTGGCCACTCAATTGGCGATTGAGTTACCCGCACTCAGAGGAAAAGTTGGTGCATCACAAGAAGAAATTGCTTCGGCTGTTGGTATTTCACGACAAACTTATAGTGCCTACGAAAATCGGACACGCCCAATTCCATGGAGTTTATATCTAGCACTATTGTTTTATTTTGATTACATTCCAAGTACACATTATATGATTCGCCAGCTTGAATTATTCCCAAATGAATTAGACGAATGTTGGTTAGCTGGTAGAGTTTTTATTGAGGAAGAAAAATGAGCGAATATTCACAGCAAATAAAAAGGGGTATTACATGAACAAAAATATAAAATATTCTCAAAACTTTTTAACGAGTGAAAAAGTACTCAACCAAATAATAAAACAATTGAATTTAAAAGAAACCGATACCGTTTACGAAATTGGAACAGGTAAAGGGCATTTAACGACGAAACTGGCTAAAATAAGTAAACAGGTAACGTCTATTGAATTAGACAGTCATCTATTCAACTTATCGTCAGAAAAATTAAAACTGAATACTCGTGTCACTTTAATTCACCAAGATATTCTACAGTTTCAATTCCCTAACAAACAGAGGTATAAAATTGTTGGGAGTATTCCTTACCATTTAAGCACACAAATTATTAAAAAAGTGGTTTTTGAAAGCCATGCGTCTGACATCTATCTGATTGTTGAAGAAGGATTCTACAAGCGTACCTTGGATATTCACCGAACACTAGGGTTGCTCTTGCACACTCAAGTCTCGATTCAGCAATTGCTTAAGCTGCCAGCGGAATGCTTTCATCCTAAACCAAAAGTAAACAGTGTCTTAATAAAACTTACCCGCCATACCACAGATGTTCCAGATAAATATTGGAAGCTATATACGTACTTTGTTTCAAAATGGGTCAATCGAGAATATCGTCAACTGTTTACTAAAAATCAGTTTCATCAAGCAATGAAACACGCCAAAGTAAACAATTTAAGTACCGTTACTTATGAGCAAGTATTGTCTATTTTTAATAGTTATCTATTATTTAACGGGAGGAAATAATTAAACTATGTTTTGAACCATGAATTAAATAAAAATGACTCTCAATTATTGGAAGTCAATTTATTAAACCAATTAAAGCTTGCAAAACGTGTAAATCTTTTTGATTATTCTTTAGAAGAATTACAAGCCGTTCATGAGTATTGGCGGTCAATGAATCGTTACTCAAAACAAGTTTTGAATAAAGAGAAAGTGGCTTAATATGGCAAATATAGTCAATTTTACTGACAAACAGTTTGAGAATCGCTTAAATGATAATTTAGAAGAATTGGTTCAAGTAAAAAAGCGGTTGAATCGCCAACCGCTTTTTTACTTGGTGGGCAATCAGGGTCAGGGAAAACCAGTTTGCGAAGAAGATGATTGAGCAGGCAGGAACAAAGTGATAAATTCAAATTGTGAGGGAAAATACAGATGAATCAAGGAAGAATTATTGTGATTACAGGCTCACCGGGGACAGGAAAAACAACAACTGCGTCAATTGTCGCAAAGGAATCAGATATGGATAAATCAGTGCATATGCACACCGATGACTTTTTTCATTACTTAAGCAAAGGCGCAATACCACCACATTTGCCAGAATCCAACAAGCAAAATCTGGTTGTCATTGAAGCCTTTTTAGAAGCTGCAAAGCGATATGCTCGTGGCGGATATGATGTAATTGTAGATGGGATTGTCGGGCCATGGTTTTTGGAGCCATGGAAAGCTCTTGCCCAAGAAGATTACGAGGTACACTATATTGTATTAAGAGCGAGTAAAAAAGAAACTATGAAGCGAGCTGTGGAACGCTCAAAATTAGATAGAAAAACAAATATTGAATTAGTGGAAACAATGTGGGAGCAATTTTCCGGTTTGGGGATATATGAATCAAATGTCATAGACACAACTACATTCACAATTAAAGATACGGTTTCCGCAATAAAAGAAAGAGTTGCATGTGGGACGTCTTTACTATCTTAGACATTCCCATTTGTCAGGAAGATAGCAAAGCCAGCCGAGCCAGTCAACGGTCAAGATGAACGGCGCATTTCATGCGCCGCCGTTGACAGTCACGCCCGTCTTTGCTAAAAAGTAATCAAGGCGGGAAAGCCCTAAAATGGCTTCCCGCCCATTTCAATTTTTAGAAAAGAAACGCTCCAAAATCAGAAAGAGAGCGTCCAAGCACTTTGAGGGATTGGCCGCCTTGTCCACCCATTCAGCGGGACAGCGGGCGGAGGTCAAGGCCGGGTGTAAACCCGTTCATTTCAGCTTAGAAACCCTTCATAAAACGGGCTTATTTAGCGATATAAGGCTTTATAATAGAGAAGGAGTGAAACTTCTATTCAAGTTTAGAAACGCCTTCCATTAGTCCGAAAGAGACCTTAGAAAGAGAATTAAATCGTAAAGTATCAGGGAAAGAAATTCAACCGACTTTGGAGAGAATAGAGCAAAAAATGGTTCAAAATCAACACCAAGAAACCCCTGAATTTAAAGCAATTCAACAAAAATTGGAAAGCTTGCAGCTACCTACACCACCAATACCCAAAACACCTAAACTTCCAGGACTTTAAACCTTAAAAAAGGAAAAGAGTAGTTACCAAAAAACGGTAACTACTCTTTTTTTATAAAAACCTTTCCTCATGTTTGAAAAGCTGATCGAGAAATAAAGCACACAACGGTATTCTTTCTTTTTTCAGTTGGTACATTTTGCAGTCTGTAACGTGTCATTTACTGTTTGTTACCTTAACATATCCAGTCGAAAACACAAGGGTATATAAACGAGCAAGCTCGCCCTTGTGTTTTCTTTGTGTCTATGTTGCGTTCTCGTCACAGCAAACGACACGAACACACTGGCGAAAATGAACCAACAAAACGAAAAAAGAAAGGAGCGTATACTTCACAGACGGTGTTAAGGATACTTACCAGATGAAACCGTACATTGCACCGACCGCTGCTGAGTTGGAACAATTTCTTTCCTCTCTAAATTAAATCTTGCCGAAGCAGTGATGTGTCAGACTTTCCTGACACATCGCCGCTTTGCACTTCACAAAATCCGCTGCCAGGAGGTGATGAAATGAGTATGGTAAATGCTGACTCCGTTCAGCTATTCGCAATGCTGAAAAAAATGCAGGATTCCATTTCCTCCATCGAAACTACCAAAAAATCTGTAAAGATGAAATATGAACAGTTAGGTGCTGGATGGCAAGATAAAAAATACAACGAGTTGGGCGTGGTTGTAAGAGACTGCAACAAGGCTCTCAATGACATATTGGTAATTATGCTTCAAGCAGAAAAATATGTGGCTTTACTCGCCAAGAGCCTTAGTGAATACGAAAGTGTTCAACTAGGATCTACAAATGGAATATCTGCAAGCACACCTCAGACCAGTAGTTTTGCTGTTACACCATCAAGTGCAGATACAACCACCTTTGAGTCAAATACCTTTGGTTCTAATCTTGCATTTGTTCAAGACAGACTATCAGCTGAACGATATTTTTCCCGTGGAAATCACTATGAAGAATATCGAGATTATTGGGAGAACGGGAACTATACCTTTTCTCGAAATGAAAATCCAGAACTCGTATACGTTAGAGCAAGGGATATTGAAGGAGTTTATCTCAGTGACCGAGAACTTGGGAACCCGGAAGGATTTTGGACACGGAATGGTCGAGAGGGATGGTCGAGAGAAAACATTCTAAGGCGAGCTTCGCACATCCAAGATGTTCGTCAAAATACTGAGTCAGGAATGTCTTTGGATGAGCTTTCACAAAACCCAGTGTTAGATGATACCATTCGTAGCTATTACAATAATCCTGTCCAGGTTGCGCAGGTAGGTTCTTATTATGTATTTCAGAGTGATGGGCGACATCGAACACTTGCAGCTCAATCGCTTGATACATATATCCCGGTTTTAGTAACAGGTAGCTACACTCGAAATGATTAACAAATGAGGAGGTGAGTGTTTGAGCAACGTAAATGCTGATGCAACTCAATTACTGACAATACTGAAAAATATGCGGACCTCCATTTCTTCTATCGAAACTACAAGAAGTTCTGTGAAGATGAAATATCAGCAATTGAGAATTGGATGGAATGACAAGAAGTACGATGAGCTGGGAACTATCGTAAAAGATTGCAACAAAGCCCTGAATGATATTTTACAGATTATGCTTCAGGCCGAAAAATACGTTGCTTCACTTGCCAAAAGTGTACAAGAATATGATAATGTTAATTTGGACACTCCTTCTGCACGAAATTCTTTCCTCCAGGGTCTGCAAACACCTAATGTTGGTAATTCGTCTTATCAGTATTGCCTTGGCGTGCTAACCCAAGGTAGCACACCAGACGGATATATCGCTGTTATATCACAACGCCATGAAAATGCAGAGCAGAATGTCAGAGAAGTGTTTGACCATTTCGCTGGTAAACTGATGATACAAGATTCTGAATATCCACCGGATCAGACAGCACATTACTCACCGGGAAATTATATAGGGCATTCACGAGGAGTCTACTACAATGCAGCTTCTGATATGACAAATCCAAGAGGTGCAGGAACAACTTATTTCCACGAGCTTGCTCACATGATCGACCATGCTTCGTGCAACTATCGGAGCAATCTATCCAATACTCCAGAATTTGCTGAGGCACTGGTTGAGGACGGACAAAGAATCCTGAGCTTATATAACAATCTTCCAGTGGAAAAGCAAACTGCTTTTCTGACCCGTATTAGGCAGGATTCAGCTCACTCCTTCTCGGACTTAATTGATGCGACAACAAATGGTCAATTGCACGGAAATTATGGTCACTCAAGGAACTATTGGACGAGACCGGGCAATCTACAAGCAGAAGCCTTTGCCCACTTTTTTGAAGCGTCTATGGGAGACCAAGGCAAATTAGAGCTATTAGCAAATTTCTTTCCTACAGCGTTTGGTATTTTTTCTTCAATGATTGATTCTATTAGACCAGATAATCATGTTAGGGTCTTGAGCAGAGAAAGGTAGGTGCATACAATGGACAAAAACAAGAGCGTTGCAGATTTTATGAATAGCTTCCTTAATACACCTGAACCGAAAATTGATAATGAGTATTATGAAATCGAAGAACAGTATTTTCGGCAATTCGGTCATGGTGTCCCAAGGGAAATGTTGCCTGATAGCATTTCAACGGAACAAATTAAACAAGCCATGAAAAAATGCATTCTTTCCAAAAAGGATAATCTCTTTGAACTATTAGGCATCATTATCAACGATAATTATTTATATTAAGAAAAGGAACGACGACATGGATGAAGACAACATTATAACTTTGAATGATGAGAATGGGAACGAAGTTGAATTTGAATTTCTTGACTTAATACCGTATCGCCAGAACGAATATGTTGTCCTGCTTCCTATTGGAGATTCGGATGGGCAAGTTGTTATTTTGCAGCTGAAAGAAATTGACGATGAAACAGAAGAATATGTTGGTGTTGAAAACGAATTTGTGTTAGAGACTGTCTTTGCTCTGTTCAAAGAGCGAAACAAAGATTTCTTTACATTTGAGTAATTAAACAATGCAAGCTCAAACCAACAACACGATAAAAGGGGGGTGCATTATGGATATTTGGCATCGTGTAGGCAGAATTGTTCGCTTCTCAAACTTAGGAACTCTTCTGTTCTTTACTCTTAATATTCTGCTGATTGTTGCTGTGTTCGGTTCGTCAGGAAGCATTGTTGAACTGATTTGTATTTACTTTTTCACAGTAGCTATCAGCTTATCCCCATTAGGCGAAATGTGCCTGGCTGCCTTCGCAGGAGCAAGCGATATAAAAAGAGTAGATATAAAACTTCGAGTTGTCCCGCTGGTTCAATATGTTTTAGATAAAGCAAAAGAGAACACATCATACTGTCCTAAAAAAGTGAAAGTGAAGATTATCCATGATCCTGCTCCAAATGCATTTGCTCTAGGTAGGCAAACACTATGCATAACTGACGGATTGCTTTTACTCTCCGATGATATGATACTTGGAATTCTCGCCCATGAGATCGGACATCTCTCATACGGACATACTGTTATCCAATTATTGATTGGCGGGGGCAATATATTTATATCCGGGTGCCTCCTGTTAATCAAAATATCCTACTGGATTTTTTCTGCAATCATGGGGCTGTTCGCAATATGCTCTCGTAGTGGTGTAATGGGTATAATTACCGCAGTTTTCGCAGGAATATCAACAGCACTTTCTTGGTTATGGGTAAAGTTCTGTATGCTTTTTCTGATGTGGTCTATGAGACAAAATGAGTATCTGGCTGATGAATTTGCTTATAAAATTGGTTTTGGTCTTGAATTAGCGACGGTATTAGACCAACATATCTCAGATGTTCCGCATGATGGTTTTCTCAGTGCAATATACTCAACTCATCCATGCAACGATGATAGGGTTGCAGCATTGCAAAATTTAGGTGTACCCTATTCTCGATACTAAATTCATAATCTCACAAATTGGCAAGCAGTGTAAACCTGTACAGGTTCACTCATTTTCTCGATTTTCCCTTCGGTGCAATCTTCGCAAATTTGCTTGTTGGGGAAGCATCCCCAATCCCCTTTGAACATCATCTGCCGATGATGGCTACACGATTTTCAATCGTTTCTCAAAGAACAGTAGAATAAAAATTTGCCCATGGTTGAAAGCACCGAAATCGAAAAGCAAAAAAGCAGCCACGATCCGCACCCTTTGGGGAGTGCAGACCGTGGCTTTTTGCTTTAACGGAAGTTCTTCTTTTCCTCTTTCTCTTTCTCTTTTTCCTGCTCTTTCTGCCTGTCGATATTCAAAATCGTTTCAACCGTCCGTTTGGCAATCAGCAGTTCTTCTTTCTCTTTTCTGATCTGACGGTACTCAGCGTAGTCCTGCTTTTTCTGGACTGCCAGCTGATGAAACTCCTCATACAATGATTGCATGGACGGGAGCTTTGTAATCTGCAATTCATCAAAGGCTTGCTTCGCCGCTTTATGAATTGTGATTTCCTGACGGTGTTCTTCAAAGAATTTTTTGCTATATCCAGACTTGCGGTACTCGATATAAATTTGCCTTGTGTTGCGATAATTTTTGATGTGCTGCTGCAACGCCTGAACCTCAACCATACGTTTCTCTGCGACCTTGATAGAATCAGAAAGCGCATCGAACCGGGCAGACAGATTTTCAATATGAGCAGTCAGATCGTCGTAGTTGCCCAAGCCTTTTTCTTTCAGTAGGATTACCGTTCGGGCAGCTTCTTTTCGGTTGAACTTCTTCGCCCACTTTTCATAACCGACCGTCTTGCCCTCGGCCATCTTTGCCTGAATATCAATCAGCATCTGGAACTGCTTCGGGGCAGGAGCCTTGGCAGAGCCGCCTTTTGATTTGTGCAGGTTCTTGCCGGAGATAACCGCTTGAATTTCCTCTTTGCTATATCCTTCGCCCAGGGAACGCAGCCGAATGAAACGCTTCTGATTCTCGCCCTTGAACGCAGGCTGCTTTCCATCCTTGAACTCAAATCCCATGTCAGCCAGAGCCTGAACAAAGCCATCAAAGCTCTTTGGTTTCTGCTTCAGCACCGCATCAATCGCATCACATAATTCGTCACGCTGGGTACGCTTCTTGGGATAAACAGTTCTTTTCTGGCGCTCCCGATACGGCTTCGGTGTAATAATGGACAGCCCGTGTTCCAGGCAAACCATATCACTGAGTCTTTGCACCGCCAGACCGGAAAGAAAGAAGTTTTTGAATTTCCGTGTGGCATCCAGCGAGGTCGAATTATAAATGATATGATTGTGAATGTGGGATTTGTCGATGTGGGTCGCAACGATGAAAGCGTGTTTTCCCTTTGTCCATCGCATCGCTGTTTCATAGCCGACTTGGTTCGCTTCTTCCGGGGTGATTTCTCCCGGCTTAAAGGACTGGCGTATCTGGTATGCGATGATATTGTTCTTCTGCTGTCTGCCGGTAATATGCTGATACTGCCGTTTGGAAAGCAGAAATTCCTCATCTGCTGTCTTTGGATCACACTCATAGGAACTGATAAATTCGCCATCATTGGTTTTTGCGGCATTTTGTGAGTAGTCGGTTCTGTCTGCCAAACATTGAGCGACCGTCTTTCCCTTATTCACATGGAGTGCAATCAATCTTGTCGCTGCCATTCCCATCACTTCCTTCCCAAAAAGAAAAAGCCACCGGTCGGTGACTTTTCTCTGATATTATCTTATGACCTGATAAATGCTCCCAGACTTTCTCCAATATTCTCGACTTTCATAACAGCCCAGACGAGCAAGAACACCGCTGCTATTGTCGCAATTCCAAGAACCACAAGAATAAGCAGGGACTGCCACAAAGCCTTTACAATGCAGTAAATCGCAGATCCGCCAATGACCAAGAGCAATAAACCAATTACATAGGACACAACATTTGTAAGCAGATTTCCAAGAATGCAAATCACTTTTACAACGAACAGCACCGGCAGTGCCAATATCTTCAATACCAGCTTCATAGGCTCAACCCCTTTCTTTTAATTATATTGTACAAGGGTATCTGCCATAACGCAATGATGTCAACCCTTATGTAAAAGCCGCAGCCGAAACTGCGACTTCCCAACAAGTTGTCGGATTACTGGATTGAGGACAGGCGAACAAGAACTTCTCTCATGTCCGTCCAGATCTCCTCCAGCCGTTTTTGCAAATCCTCAATGTCAGCACGATAGATGCTGCCTGTTTCGTTCGCTCGCTTTGCGTACTGGTTCAGGTTGTTGGAGCAGATTCGCAGGAGCGAAACCAGGGCTTTCACATCCTGCAAATCCAGTCTGATACAGTAACCATCCAGAGCCATTTTCCGCAGATAGGCTCCCATGCTGCGGATGCCAAGCTCGTCCATCTTCTCATGGATTCGCTCGACCTCCTCCTTGGATGCAAGGAAATGAACATCCTGATCTCGCTTTGCCATTACAACACCTCCTCACGGGTTTCAGAGTATTTTGCAGGCGGGATATGCTCCGCTTTGGATTTCAGATCAGCCAACACAGAAGGACGCTCTGACTCGCTTCTTTCGTCACGATTTTCCACAGAGTCCTCCATATTCAGGGCTGCATCCAGTTCTGCCAGTCGCTGACTTTTGGCTGTCAGCTCTGCTTCCTGCGGGAACGGTTTTCCAACCTCCGCCTTGGCTGCTTCCTGCTGATTGTAGAGATTATTCAACTGCTCATTGGCTCGTTCTAAGCGCTCAAGGATGCCTGCAAGGGCATTGTCCAGTCGGGTGATATTTCCTCGTGCGTCCGTTCCAAGGGCTACTCTGTGGCTCACAGCGCCCTTCAGGGTCACATCGAACTCGTTCCGGAAACTGTCAAACGAAAGCTCCATCTGAAAGCCACGGTAACTGCCAAGAGGAACCGGATCGGCACTTTTCGTGTCCTTACAAGCCGCAAGGAGGATTTCACCGGCATCTGCCTTTTCGGTGTAGGCTTTGCCCATGATTTCCATGCCGCAAAAGCCATCGGCAATCTGCGGGTGTGCTTCCACGGTTTTAATATCAGCTTCAAAGCCATGAATATAGCCTGTCTGCTTTTCAATCTCAGCCGGGAAGTATTTCAGAAGCTTATCTTCCATACGGTACTGCTGGCTCTGGTGGTCAGCTTTCAGCACCTTCAGCCTTGCCACATCAATGTCCAAGTCCATCTTTTCCTTGATAAGCGGATTGCCGGCACACAGCGCCTTGATCTCCGCATAGGACAGCGCCTGCTCATCCACATCGTCACAGGAGCGAACCGGTGATTTGGAGGTCATAATCTGAGAAATAAACTTCTGCTTGTTTTCCAAGGTCTGATACAGGTAGGCATCGAAGGTTCCCTCGGTCACATACTGATACACCTGAACCTCTTTGTTCCGGTTGCCCTGACGGATGATACGACCGTTTCTCTGGGTCATATCAGACGGACGCCAACCCACATCCAAGTGGTGAACTGCCACCAATTTGTCCTGGACGTTGGTTCCTGCACCCATCTTTTGCGTACTGCCAAGAAGCACTCGCACCTGCCCGGTACGAACCTTGGCAAAGAGGTCTTTTTTCTTTGCCTCGGTATCTGCATCATGGATAAAGGCAACTTCTTCCGCAGGCACACCGTTTGCAATCAGCTTGGTTTTGACATCATCATAGACATTGAAGGTTCCATCATTTTTCGGTGTGCTAAGGTCGCAGAACACCAACTGGGTCAATTTGTCAGCCTGACCGTCCTGCCAGATACGCAGGATATTTCCCACGCAGGCATTGAGCTTGCTGTCAGGGTCATCGGGTAACAGGGTGTTCATTAGCCGCTGATCCAGTCCCAATTTTCGTCCGTCGCTGGTAATCTTGAGCATATTATCGACGGACGGGTCTACAATACCGGCATGAACATCTGCTGCTCTCTCTGAAAGGGAAGCCACCATATCCTTCTGGTACTCAGAGGGCTGAACCACAACCGTTTCAAACTTTGCTTCGGGAACAGGGAGATGCAACTGGTCAGAGGTCTTGATGTCGGCAACCTCCTTGAACATATTCATCAGTTCAGGCAGGTTGAAGAACTTCGCAAATCGGGTTCTGGCACGATAGCCGGTTCCCTCCGGTGCAAGCTCAATCGCAGTTGTTGTTTCTCCGAAGGTCGATGCCCAGGAATCAAAATGGGTCAGGTTCTTTTGCTGGAGCGTACTGTACTGGAGATAGCGCATGACCGTATAAAGCTCGGTCATCGAGTTACTTACTGGAGTACCGGTTGCAAAGATCACACCACGCCCGCCGGTCAGCTCATCCATATAGCGGCACTTCATAAACATATCCGAAGATTTCTGGGCTTCGGAGGTGGACAGACCTGCCACATTTCGCATTTTTGTGTAGAGGAACAAATTCTTGAACGCATGGCTTTCGTCCACAAACAGCCGGTCTACACCCAACTGCTCAAAGGTAATGACATCATCTTTCTTGTCAGCGGCAAGGAGCTTGTCCAGTCTGGCTTCCAATGATTTTCGTGTTTTCTCCATCTGCTTGATCGTGAAGTTTTCGCCACGCTGCCATTTCAGCTCCGCAATCGCACCCTCGATCTCATCAATCTGCTCCCGCAGCTGCCGTTCCTGTCGTTCGGCAGAAAGCGGGATTTTTTCAAACTGGCTGTGACCGATGATGACTGCATCATAGTCACCCGTTGCGATACGAGCGCAGAACTTCTTACGGTTTGCTGTTTCAAAATCCTTCTTGGTGGCAACAAGGAGCTTGGCACTCGGATAGAGGTGCAGGAACTCGTTTGCCCACTGTAAGGTCAAGTGATTCGGCACAACGAACAGGGATTTCTGGCTCAATCCAAGCCGTTTACTCTCCATAGCCGATGCAGCCATCTCGAAGGTCTTGCCCGCACCAACTTCGTGTGCAAGCAGCGTATTTCCACCATATAGCACATGAGCGATAGCATTTCTCTGGTGTTCACGGAGGGTAATATCCGGGTTCATGCCGCCGAAACGGATATGAGAGCCATCATACTCACGAGGTCTGGTGGAGTTAAAAAGTTCGTTGTACTTGGTGGAAAGGGTTTCTCGTCTGTGCGGATCTCTCCAAATCCAATCTCGGAACGCATCCTTGATTGCCTGCTGTTTCTGCTGTGCCAGGGTAGTTTCTTTTTTATTGAGGACACGCTTCTGCTTACCATCTGCATCTTCAATCGTATCATAGATACGAATATCCTTCAGATTCAGCGTTTCCTCCAGAATCCGATATGCGTTGGCTCGCTCTGTACCGTAGGTGACATACGCCGCCACATCGTTGTAGTTGGGAGAACTCTTACCGTTGATGCGCCACTCTGCGGTCAGCTCGGAGAACTTGACCTCAATGGAACGGCGCAAGTAATACGGCGTTTCAAAGGTTTCCTCCATGAACTGCTGAATATAATCGGCATCAATCCATGTTGCACCCAAACGCACATCAATCTCGGACGCATCCAAGTCCTTCGGCTGTGCTTTCTGCAAGGCTTCCACATTGATGTGGAAGGAAGAATCCCTGTCTGCCGCCATCTGTGCGACACGCAGCTTGCTTCTTACATCACCGGAAAGGTAATCATCGGCAGTCTGCCATCCAACTTCCACAGCATCGGGAGCCATCGGGTCTTTGAAGATCACCCCTCGAAGCTCTGCCTGAATCGCATCGTATTCTCCAGGTGTTCCAAGCAGCTGTGCCATAAACGGCAAATCCACCTTGCCACGCTCACCGATAGAGATTGCCAGAGCTTCGGACGGCGTATCCACGCTCGTCACTCTGCGTTCCGGCTTGATGGTTCGCTTGGTGAACATATCCGCCTTGCTTTTCAGATTGCCGTCCTCATCCACATTTTCCAGAGAACACAGGAGATAGTAGGAGGAATCGTCAGCAAATGCCTGACCATTGGCTCGATTATTGATAAGCCCGTTCTTTGCGGCAAACGCATCGTAGGCATCATTCAGTTCTGCCTGTTTCTGAGTAATCATTTCATCCGGGTAATCCTCAAGCTGATATTCGATCAGCTCGTTGACGATACCACGAAGTTCCACCATGCCCATCACACGGTCTTTTGCTTTCTCATTCAGGTCTACACGGCGCATCAGGGAGTTTTCACGGAAGTACACATTGCCATCCACCACGGTATAAGAGAAATTCTTTACATCCGGGGTTGCAGGAATGGTTTCGATTTCCTTACCCTTGTCAGCTTCGGGAAGCTCCACAGCCTGATAGGTTCCTTGGATGTGGGAAACTGCTTCTTTCAGAAGTTCGGACAGTTCCATGCCCTCAATGGGACGCACTGTAATGTCCATGCCGTAGGCGGTACTTTCTTCCACCGTATCGCCCAGAACCATTTCAGGATGAGCGACAAAGTAGCTGTTCATGGTGTGTCCTTCTTCGGTGCGGTCAAGGTTTACCCATTCCGGTACAATGTCAATCGGATGGTCACGCTTTTGCAGGAACAGGATGTCGGACACGACTTCCGTGCCTGCGTTTTTCTTAAAGGCATCGTTTGGCAGACGGATTGCACCAAGCAGTTCCGCCCTCTGCGCCATATATCGCCTTGCGTCAGAGTTCTTGGAATCCATGGTGTAACGGCTTGTCACAAAAGCGACCACACCACCGGGACGAACCTGATCCAAAGCCTTGGCAAAGAAATAGTTGTGAATGGAGAATCCCAGCTTGTCATACGGCTTGTCGGACACTTTGTAGTTGCCGAAAGGGACATTACCCACAGCCAGATCGTAAAAGTCTCGGCGGTCTGTCGTTTCAAAACCGGCTACTTTGATTTCTGCGTTGGGATAGAGCTTCTGAGCAATTCTGCCGGTGATGGAATCCAGTTCCACACCATACAAACGGCTGCTCTGCATTTCAGGAGGGAGCATACCAAAGAAGTTGCCGATACCCATAGCAGGCTCCAGAATATTTCCTGTTTCAAAGCCCATCTGTCCGACCGCATCGTAGATGGAGCGAATGACCGTAGGGCTGGTGTAATGTGCGTTCAGGGTGGAAGCTCTTGCCGCAGCATATTCATCTTCGGAAAGCAGGTTTTTCAGTGTCTGATACTCCTTCGCCCAATTTCCCTTGTCCGGGTCAAAGGCATCTGCCAGACCGCCCCAACCGACATAATTCGACAAAATCTCCTGTTCTTCGGTAGTGGCGTTCCTGTTCTCGCTTTCCAGTTTGAACAGAGTTTCAATGGCTGCGATGTTTCTTGCGAATTTCTGCTTCGGTCCACCTTCACCGATGTTGTCATCCGTGATGTGGAAGTTCACCGCAGGAACAGGTGGGATTTCTCTGGTGGTGATGGACTGCTCAAGCTGAGCGATAATGTCCATGACTTCGGCATTCTGCCATCCGTCCACCTGGGCATAATCCTGAATGATGGTGTCCTTTCCATCTACGCACTGTACGAAGTCCAGACTACCCGGCAGATCTCTGGTATTCATTGCACCCAGGGCTTTTCTCTGCGTGTCAGGAAGTGCATAGTAGGCTCGCAGGGCATCATCAAAGGAACTGTATTCCTTGATGTCCAGCGCACCCCGCTTCTGAATGTCCTCGGCAACATAAAAATGATCGATGAAGTGTTCCGGTTCCTGCTGTTCGGGTTCCGCACTGGCTCTGACCTGTGCGTGTGCCTTTTCGTCAGGGTAGTCCCCATAGATACGGATGCACTTATGCTCCTGCTGATCGTAAACGGCAGCACCATCGTACTTGAATCCGTCATCCTCCATGGTTCCGTCCACATAGCCCTGGGCAGCTTTTTCCGCTTCTTCCAGAGTGTAGTAGTCCAGTTTATCATCGAAGCCGTTTTCAAAGTGATGGTAGGCGGCAACCAGATAGCGGGGAGCCATGCGCTCCTCGTAGCTGTTAATCATCTCAGGTGTCAGCCATTCTGGTTTGTCGGGAATCATTTCATACAGCTCACGCATCTTGGCAATCTGTGCATGGCGGTTGCCTGCCCACAGATGCTTTTCGCTGTGCTGTCCTGCACCAAGGAAGTATTCGCAGTCCATACGCAGACGGTCTAACAGCTGATACTCAGGGGTGTAGTCCCTCGGTTCGGTTTTGCCCAGAAAATCCTCTGTAACGGGCTTTTCTTCGGTTTGGGCATCAACCCTTACCGCATGGTTTCTTTCGTCCTGAGAGAGCATACGCTCGAAATTCTCACGATTCTCGGCACGGAAGATGGGATAAGCAAGCGTAGGGTCACGCAGCTGAACTTCTCTGTCCGTGATCTGCTCCACACGGAAAGCTGTATCGTCCAGATATACCGTGTCACCGACCTGATAATTCCATTTCGGTTCCTCGGAAGCAGATGCTTCCACAACTTCGGCAGGCTCTGCCACAGGCGCTTCTGGCTGAACCGACTCCATCGCAGCTACGGACTGACGAACTTCCTCCAAATAGTCATTGGCAAGCCATTCGTCCGTGAAGTATTCCGTAACGCCTTCCGGGTCTACATAGTAGTCATCGGTCTGATTATCCCAGATCGCATACTCGCCATCCTCGGTATCAATCACTGCGAAACGGTCATAAACATCTTCCAACGGATCAGTTTTAGCTTCTTCGATAGCCTGTCGTTCCGCTTCTTCCTCCGGGCTGAGGTAGCGTCCCTTTCGTATCAGACCGTCGATTCTCTGCACCACCTGCGCCCAGGACATCTGCAATTTATCGCAACCGCTCTTGGTGTAAGCAACACCCTTGGCATCGTGATCCTGACCGCTGTGCGTTGCACCAGAGCAGGCATGGGAATGACCACCGGTTCCGTATTCATGCTTCAGGAAGTCCATCTTTTCCTTGGCAGAATGATTCTCCTGCCAGTAGTTATAAATACGGGCTTTACCACCGGAAAAGCCGCTTCCACGGGTCAAGTCTGCATTGACTTCATCATCCGTAATGAACTGGCGGACAAGGGGCATCTGCATCATATCGGTCTGATACTCACGCAAAGGCATATTCAACTCATACAGCTGTTTCTGAATGAGATTCAGCTTGTGATAGTGAAAACGAAGCAGATCGGGATTTTCCGCAAGGGTTTTTCTAAATTCCGAATACTGCTGTACCAAGGTTGCGTGGAAACGAGGGTCATCCAACTTTTCAGCCAAGTCTGCGGTTTCGTCAGGGAAACCACGAAACGGTTCCTGATGAAGAATTGCCAGATAGTTGCTGGAACGGGCTTCTTCACTCAAATCGTGATAAAGATGCCACAGGGATTCTGCCAACTTCTGACGCTCATATCCGGATGCTTCTACCAGTTCCACATTAGTTGCGAACCGACCATTTTCAAGCAGTTCTCCAATGCGCTCGGCAACCGTTTCCCAAGAAACGATCTGCGCTCTGGGGCTGTCAATGGCAGAGGAACCTTTGGCAAGGTGGATACCGTCCTCGGCATACCACGCACAGATATTCCCGCTATCTTCTTTCAGACCATAGCCGCCGTGATAGACCTGCTTTAAGGTCTGAACGATTTCTTCCAACGGCTTCTGCTTCATATATTCCAGCGCTACGACTTTTCGGGCTTCATCGGTATTGCTACCAAGCAGAAGGAAGTGGTCGATTTCTTCCTGGGCAAAAGAAAAAGCAGAGGGCGTAAAGCTCTCTGCTCGGTCGATAAAACTGATTTGTTCATTTTCGGAGAGGAAAAGGTTCAGACTCAGCTGTTGATAAGCTCCGTCATCACGACTTCCTCCGCCTGTGCTTTCAGGCTGTTCATGTGCTGCACCCACGCCATCTGCTGCGTTTCCTTGTCCGGTGCGGGGCTGTCCTTCAGGTACTGCTCCATCAGAAACTCCACTCTGGCTTTCGCTGTTTCCTCGATCTCCCACAGGTGCGGGAACAGGCTCTCCGTCAGAATCATGTCGTTCAGGAGCATCGGATTGTTCTGTTCCAAAAATGCTCGACGCATCCTGCCGTACTTGCCCAGAGGTTTCTCTCCCTCGTTCTCCAACTGAAGGTTCGGAATCTGATAATCTCCGGCCTGTCTGTAAGTCATCTCGCTCATAATCTGTACTCCTTTCGGTAGCTTTAATCTGCTCATGTTCTCCAATCGCTTTTTCGATTTCCTGAAACATCCTTGTGCTGATGGCATTCACCGCAGTACCAAGGGCATTTACCGTCTGTCTGGTGTTAAAATCAAACACCTTCTGGAAATCCTCATGCTCGAAGTAGTTGTCGGGACTTTCCACGAACCGGCAATACATCGTATAGGATACGCTGTTTGCCACCGCATTTTTGAAAGCTACTTCGATGTTGAGTTCATCATACTCCTCAAGGAAGCTGTTGGCAACGATGTCGAGGAACTGCTTTTTGTAATCGTCCCAATACTCAGCCGCCAGTGCGGATGCAATATCTTCAAGCTGTGCTTCCAGTACCCCGTCAGCGGCAACACCGAAGGTACGCTCCATCGCTTCCATGACATAGGAGCGGTTTTCAGGCGTCACCTCCCACGGTTTCAGTTCCGGGGAAGAACGGCGAACGCCGGTATCCGCCACATCAAACACATAGCGCAGATACGGTTTATCCCTGTTCATCACAAACAGAGCAATGCCGGTAGAGCCACGCTTTACATATCTGCGGTAATTTTCAGCGTTCCAGTCCTCATAGGGCTTGCAAAAGGTCGCATTGGGGCGCTGAGCATAAATCATCACCTGTTCCGGATAGGTGAACTCATAGTTGCGGGACATCGTTCTCAAAAACGAAGTCCAGTTATCTGTGTTCGAGGTGATTTTCCCAATCGTTTCTTTTGCTAATCCGGAATAAAATCGCTCTTTTGCGTTCATTGTATCCCTCCAATCCTATCAATCCGGATAAAGGTTCAGCTTCTCAAAGGCGGCATCGTCCATGGCTGAAACTTTACGGAGAACCGAGTCTGCCAAAGCAAAAAGCTCTGACTCGTCCTCCGAAAGCTGTTCCTTCATCAGTGTCAGTGCTTCACACAGCCCTGACCTTGTGCCAGGGCTGTAAAGCATCATCATGTTCCGCTCATCCTGTGTGAAATCCATCATTCAATCTCCCTTTCCGGGTGGCTCTTGGGCGGCTTATGGGAAACATCCGGCACGGGCTTTTCCTTTAACTGCTCCAACACCGAAGGACGTTCCTCTAATCCGGACGCTTTTCCGTTATTGATGATACCGTCAATCATCCCATAATCATCTTCCATTGCCATCTCTGCGTTTTTCAGGTAGTTTTCGGACTTCATAAAGTTTTCCAGCTTCTGAAACCCAACAGAATCTACATAGTGAAAGGATACCTCACCGACTACCTTTAAGGCTACGATGTCGCTGACCGACATACTGTGACCACGGAAATCATCCGGGTGGTCAATATTGAACTTTACATACAAATCTTCCAGCTGCCGATTCACATCCTCGGACATAGAAATGGAGCCATGATAGACCACCTCGTAACGGTCAATCTCAGGCTCCATTTCTTTCTTCTGAAGGTAGCTGTAATTTGCAAACATGAGCGGGATATTATCGTCTACATCTTCCCGCAGCTGAAGAATCGCATAGGAATCCGTGGGGCTTTCCAGAAAAGCAACCATTCTGTCATCCGGGGTGGTATTTCCGTGAACATCATCCCATTTTTCGTTTTTCATATCCGTGTCCTCCTTATCGTTCAGGCTCTTTGCGTTTGGGAGAGGGACTGGCAGGCGCAGCTTTTTCTGCGGCCTGTGCCAGTTTTTCCATGACCGACTCACGCTTCGGAGAGTCGAGCTTATCCAGCTGACTTTTCAGCACTTTGGCAACCTCAACCGCAGTTTCCTCACGGGCTTCTTCAATGGCTGTATTCAGGAACTCACGATACGGAGCCGTATTACCAGCGGCAAGATCTGCCTTGATTTCTTGGATATGCGCCTGCACATCATCGACCTGATCCATATATTCATAGGGGTCGAAGTTCTCTGCAAAACGGTCGAGCTTAAAAGCAAGCTCAGCGATAGGGTCATTGACCACCACCGCCTGTCTGCCGACTTCAAAAGCCTGCTCCATGACATCCTCATAGAACATTGCCCGCAGTTCCCGGCGCTCCAGCCCGAAGGATTCCAGAATATCCCGGCGGACTTCGAGCATGGACAGTTCAGGGTTATCAACCTGACCGCCATCAATCTCGTTGTAGTTTTCATCCAACAGGGTGTAGTCGTAACCATCTTCGCAGGTCTGCACCGCAAGGATTCTATCCTTTCCGACCTTCCATGCGGCTTCATCGCCCATAATCTCAGGCTCCGGCATATAGCTTGCGCCGTTGCGCTCCATAATTTCTGCAAACTGGCAGATATGAAACACATTGTATCCGATCTGCGTATGATACTCGTCAATGAAGGTGCAGGGCTTCACAACCATTTCATCCGGGTAGTGAATCTGCACACAGCTGCCATCGGGGATATGAAACAAATCCTTATAATGGCTGTCGATAAATCGGATTTCCTTACCATCCGGGTTGTACTCATTTGTCATTTGCGCTTTCCTCCATTTTCAAATTCCATACTGAACTTCGTTTTGCCATCATCTGATACCTCCATAAAGACGGTGGCATCAAAGGTGTTGCCCGTTCTTTCGGACTTGCAATTCTTGAGCTTTACCTTGCCGGAACCAAGCAATTTCTGCGCCGTGGCAGAAGTCATGCTCTTGCCGATGCTCGCAAAGTAGCGATTGTTTTTCCAGAGGGCAAATTTGCAAGCTCTGTTGGAACAGAAAAATGCCTTGCCTTTGTCCTCTACAGCACTGCCGCAGAGCGGGCATTTGCCGATAGAATTGGCTTCTTTCGACATCATAACCTCGGAATCACGGATTACTTCATAGTTCTGAATCAGACCGGCAATCACATCTTTGATCTCGTCCATAAAGTCCTCGCTGGCATATTCGCCTTTCTCAATGAGCAACAATTTTTCTTCCCAATCCGCCGTCATGGATGGGGACTGAATCTGTTCCGGCATGACTGTTACCAGAGCCGTACCCTTGTGGGTCGGAATCAGGTGTTTGGTTTTCTTATCACCCTTACGCTCCAGAAAACCGATGCGAACCAGCTTCTCAATGATACCGGCACGGGTCGCAGGCGTTCCCAAACCTTTGCGCTCCACCTCATCAGGCATTTCGTCCGCACCGGCAGTTTCCATAGCAGAAAGCAGAGTATCCTCGGTAAAGTGTTTAGGGGGAGATGTTTTCCCTTCCTTGATTTCCGTGCCGCTGACGGTCATTTCGTCACCAACGGAAACAGAAGGGAGTGTCTGCACGTTTTCGTCGGATTTTGTCGAATCATTTTTCTGAACCAGAGCTTTCCATCCATCCTGCACAACAGTTTTGCCTTTGGTGGAAAACACGGTACCGCCACAGTCCAGCTCAATAACTGTCTCTGCGTATCGGTGCGGATCGCCAACAGCTACGCACAACCGATTCGAGATCAGTTGCAAAATTGCAAGTTCACCCTTGGGAAGTTCGCTCAGATTGCATTTCTGCAATTCTCTGGTCGGAATGATGGCATGGTGATCTGTGACCTTTTTGTTATTCACAACCTGCTCTGCATGAACTGGTATGTTATCCACATCCTCCACGGGGAATGTGTGGAAAGCCAGCTTTACGAGGTCGGTCAGGCTATGTGCCATATCTTCCGTCAGAAACCTGCTGTCGGTACGGGGATAAGTGACCAGTTTCTTTTCATAGAGGTTCTGCGTGTAGTCCAAGGTCTGCTGTGCCGTGTAGCCAAGCACACGGTTGGCTTCTCTCTGTAAACTGGTCAGGTCATAGAGCGCAGGCGGCTTTTCTGTTTTCTCCTTACATTCAGCTTTCTGAACGATTGCCACCGAACAGCTTTGTTTGACAGCTTCGGCTGCTGCCTTGGTTTTGAAGCGTTCGCTTGCAGCCGTAAAACCATCCAATCCAATCTGAACTGTGTAGAACAGTTCAGGCTTGAATGCGGAAATGGCAGCTTCTCGCATAACAGCCATAGCAAGGGTAGGGGTCATAACACGACCAACATTCAGGGTCTGCCCGTAAAGGGTCGAAAAAAGTCGAGTAGCGTTAATACCAACAATCCAGTCGGCTCGTTCTCGACACAGTGCTGCTTCATACAAAGCATCATATTCCGTTCCAGACCTGAGATTTTCAAAGCCCTCCTTGATTGCTACATCTTCCATCGAGGAAATCCAAAGCCGCTCAAACGGCTTTCTGCACCCGGCTTTGTGGTACACCAACCGAAAGATCAGCTCGCCCTCACGACCGGCATCTGTTGCACACACAAGACTCGCAACATCTTCTCTGGCCATGAGCTTTTTCAGAATCCCAAACTGTTTTTTCGTACCGGCAGAAACCTCATACTGCCAGTCCATCGGGAAGATAGGAAGGTCTGCATAAGCCCATTTGCTGTACTTCGCATCATAGACTTCCGGCTGTGCCAGCTCCACCAAATGCCCTACACACCAGCTGACCACATATCCGTTTCCCTCTAAGTAGCCATCCTCACGCTTGGCAGCACCTAACACTTTGGCAATACTCTGTGCAACCGAAGGCTTTTCAGCCAAAACTAATTTCATTTGCATCTGCTCCTTTCACAAAAAAATAAGCAGCCACACACCGTAGTGCATGACTGCTATGTAAAAAGTTCGGAAAGGATTTTTGCAACCTGATACAATTTTCTGTTCTACAATCTCCGTCATAATAAAAATATCTCCATCATTTCAAAAGAGAATGACGGAGATATTTCACCTTGCTTATTCTTGTAGCAACCAATCGGCTATATCGTGAATTTCGATTCCTTCATAGCTATATTGGGGATGTTTGGTTCTGGCAATAATCATTTTCGGATAAGCGTCTCGAATCTGAAGCAGAGGAGAGCATTCTCTCTCAAATGTTTCCTGCCCGGAAATGTTGTCGCTGACCTGAATATAAATCTTTTCGCTACCTCTCTGAGCAACAAAGTCGATTTCCTTTTGATAGAGCTTGCCGACATAGACATCATATCCACGGCGAAGAAGCTCGATACAAACAACGTTTTCATATACTCTGCCATAGTCTATATTTCTGCTTCCCAGTATTGCATATCGAATACCGCTGTCACACAAATAGAACTTTTCAGAGCTTTCAAGGTATTTCTTACCTCGGATGTCATATCTCTTAATATCATAAAATACAAAAGCATTGCACAAATACTTAATGTACTTGCCGACGGTTACATGATTGGTTGGAGTCTCATTTGCTGTCAGTAGCTGACTGACCTTATTCGGAGAAGTCAGGTTGCTGATATTATCCATAAGGAACTCGCTCAGACGTTGTAAAACCAAAGTGTCCGGGAGAGTATATTTCTGTACCAAATCCCTTGTAACAATCGTTTCGTAGACCTCTTTGATATAGTTTGTTCTGTCTTTTTCGGTTCTATAAGCATAGGAACCTGCTAAACCGCCCTTGATAGCGTACTCATCAAAGAGCTTATCTTTGTCACTAATATCATCATAATACTGGCAATATTCCTGGAAGCTGAAAGGAAACACATGAATTTCAATATAGCGTCCGGTAAACAGAGTTGCCAGATCTGCACTCAACAGGAAAGCATTAGAGCCTGTTACATAGATGTCGTATTTTCCCTTAGAGTACAGGCTATTGATTGCCAACTCAAACTTGGGACACATCTGAACCTCGTCTACAAACAGGTAGTTCGTTTTTCCTTCCTGATAATGTTCTTCCACATAGGCGTGTAAGGCATGGTATTCCTTGATTTCTTCATACGCCAAATCCATGAAGTCGATGAAGATAATATTGATGTTTTCAAAATTGCTTTTCAGATACGCAATATACGCCTGCATCAATTTGGACTTACCAGATCGACGAATGCCCGTGATGATCTTGATGTCAGGAGTACCATTCAGTTCAATGATTCTATCGAGATATTTTGCTCTCGTGATTGTTTTCATATAGTCACCCGCTTTCAAAAATTGAAGTTTTTTCATTTCTCGAAACCGCTTCGCTGTACTTATTATACTGTCTGCTAATAGTATATGCAAGATGTCACTTTCAAAAACGCAAATTTTTTTATTTTTTGAAAGCGGAAACTATGTAAAGGCAACCCGAAGGCTGCCCCAGGCATCAAGCCTATCCTGTTTACACAGGTTCATTATCATCTTCATCGACGGAGCTATCTTCATCGTCGTCCTCAAACTCCGGATCGTACCCATAGTCCTCGTCATCGTCCACATAATCAGCATCTGGGTCAGGCTTTGCCGCTTCCTGTGCCTTCTTCTTTTCCTGGACTTTCTTAAATACGAAGAATCCACCACCACAGGCAAGCACAATCAGAGTAAGAATCGCCGGGAGCATATTTGTGGATTTCGGCTTTTCCTCCGGTGTCGGTTCTGTAATTTCAGGAACTGTTTCAACTACTTCCGGCTTTGTTTCCTCAACCGGCTTGGTGAACTCTGCAACTTCTTCCTCGTCCATCAGCTTGAGCAGGTCGGCTTCATCCACCTGATTCAGAAAATGCACGGTTTCCTCGCCCTTATCATCACGGTCAATGATGATATAGAAGTAGTTTCCGTTTTTGGTTACAGCGGTAATGAACTGCTTTCCGCTTTTCGTAGGCGAGCCAGCGTCATCAACCAAAGTCAGATTGCCGTCGGGAGTAAGCGGTAGCATCGGCTCCTCCGGCTCTGTTTCGGGAACTTTTTCTTCGACCGCAGGTTCTTCAGTCGCTACGCTTTCATCTACATAGGCAAATGCCGTTGTAGAAAACACGCCAAAACACATTGCACACGCCAGCAATGCGGCTCCAATTTTCTTAAATCTCATTCTGCGTTTCCTCCTCATTCATAGTATTGATCGTATCAGGCTTCGGAGCCATATCCGCAGCAAACATACGGAGCAGCTCGGAAAGCTGTTCGGGATTCAGGTTCGCAGCATGAACCATCTCATGGATTTCGGAATTTTCCTCCTCACGGTATCTGCGTTCCAGGTCTTTCACCTTAGCATCCCATTCTGCCCGTTTCTTACGGGCTTTTTCAAGGTCTGCACCTATTCTGTCTAACTTGGCACTCAATCGCCATCCCTCCTTTAGTTTCTGATTCTGCCGAAGCAGTAAAAATGCTGTTGCCAGTAATTCGATTCGATAGAAGCGTAGGAAATGGGGTTTCCGCAGTGGATCATCATACCATTGCCAACATAGATACCAACGTGTGATGCACCGGAGGTATCATAAGTGCCTTGGAAGAAAATCAAATCTCCCGGTTTGGCAGAGCTTTTCGGGATAATGTCGCATACGCCCATCAAACCGTTTGCGGTCAAACGACCAACACTCCAACCGTTTCCGCAGTGATTGATTACATAGGAAACAAATCCGGAGCAGTCAAAGGAGGTAGACGGGCTGCTGCCGCCCCACACATACGGGTATCCCAGATATTTTTCAGCTTCCCGAATCATATTGGCAAATCTTGTGTCTGTCAGCGCTTCGCCCGGAATATCATAATCGGTGTACTCGCCGCCAGGGGTGGCGTAAATGTCATTTCCGAAAATATCCGGTCTGTTGCCCCTTGTCTGAAGCAAAATTCTATATCGCTCCATATCATCTTCCGACAAGCCGGAATTTGAAATCACACTGTTCAAGCCCTTATTTCTGAGCTTCACATTCAGAATATAATATTCGTAATCTTCTTCCTCTGTTGTTGTCTCTCCCGTTTCGGGATCAGTAGAAGATGTTGTTCGTGTACGAATCTCTACTACTTCCGTCAGGGTCAGCTCATATTGTTGCTCAAATAGCCATTGCAGGGTAGCCTGCACCTCATCTCTGGTGTAATCCTCAAACTTCACCGTCAAATACGCCGCCAGCTCATAAGGATTGTGGTTGATTTCATCAAGGTCATACCGGTACTCGTCATATCCGCTATGAGTACGCTCGATATTATTGATTTTATTGCGGAGCGCAGCTTCCAAAGCCTTGTAATCATTGTCCGCACCAATAATATCTTCCTCTTTTGCAGTAAAAGAAGTTCCCAGAATGATCTGTGTGCCGCCTTGGAACATAGCCGAACAAGACGAGAACATCCCTGAGAGTATCATAAAAAGCAGTCCGGCAATCAAAACAAACAGAATCGTTTTAGAGTGTGTGGTGCAGAACTCCGTTACTCTTTCTGTGATGTTCTTGGCTCCCTGAGCTGCTTTGCCCGTTGCCTTGCCTGCACCCTTAGATGCAGAAGCCGTTGTCGAAGCGGTATTCTTACCGGCTTTGGCGGCAGCATATTCTTTCTTGATTGCCCTTTTCTGTTGCCAACGGGAAAAGGGATTGGAACCGGCATCGGGGTTGTCCTTTTTGAACTTCTCATACAGGGCATTTACATTTGCTTTATCTGACTTCTCAACCAGCTTTTCCGCCTTGTCGTAGGCTTTCAGCTTGTGACTGTAAACGGCATGATCGACGGTATAGACAGTGGATTCAACAGCCTTGGTCGTTTCCTGCACAGCCTGAACGCCGATATTATCATCCTCATATTCTGACACCGCCCGATGTGCTTTGGATGTGAGCGTGACTGCGGCACCACGGCTTGCCATGTGCTTTGCCACAGATGGGCGCTCGATTTCCGTAAACTCCGCTTTTTCAAAACGGAGCTTTGCTTTACGGGAACCGGCTGCATCTGTTTCCAGCTTTAGCTTCGGCTTTGCCTTTTTAGAAGCCAATTTGTCTGCCGCTTTTTCAGCCCTATCAACCGCCTTATCTGCACGGTCGGCAGCTTTCTTCACATGAGAATCTGCAAGGTCATCTTCGGTAAAACGGAGTCGTGTAGGTCTTTTCGCCATACATTACGCCTCCTTTTCCTGTGCCACCTCGTTTAACTTCGTGGTCATAATGCGATACAGTTCCAGATCTGTCGGGAATCGGTCAATGAACGGCAGAATCACATTGCCATAGAACAGAAGTCCTTCGCCCTCACCGGAGTTGGTTACATAGGACAGCTGATGCGGCGAAATGTTCAACCGCTGTGCCAGAATACTTCGGTCATCGCTTGCCTGATTCAGCATATAGATGAAATCAGAGTTTTCGAGGATGTTGGCAATCTCCGGGGAACGAAGCAGGTCTTTGACATTCTGAGTAATACCGGTCGGCAAGCCGCCCCATTTACGGAATCGCTTCCAGATTTCTACGGAATAGGTTGCCGTCTGTTCTTCCTTCAGAAGCAGATGGAACTCGTCAATATAATATCTGGTCGATTTACCGGCAGAACGGTTGGCAGTTACACGCCCCCAGACCTGATCCTGAACGATCAGCATACCGATTTTTTTCAGCTGATTGCCCAGCTCCTTAATGTCGAAGCACACCAGACGATTCTGAATATCCACATTGGTTCTGTTGTTAAACAGTTTCAGAGAACCCTTAACATAGATTTCCAAGGCGGTCGCTACATGGTGGGCTTCCTTTTCGTCCTGTTTCAGAAGGGCATCATACAAATCCTCAAGGATCGGCATATTCTCAGGGGCAGGATTGTCGAAATATCTCTGGTAAATCTGATGCACACAACGGTCGATAACCGTCTTTTCGATAGGCTGCAAGCCATCCTTACTGCCCATAATCAACTCACAGAGGGACAGGATAAAATCAGCTTTCAGTGCTACCGGGTTGTCATCCTCAGAGTAGTTCAGGTTGATGTCCATAGGGTTGATATAGTTGGTACTGGAGGAGCTGATTTTTACCACCTGACCATTGAACTTGTGAACCAGAGCCGCATATTCCGCTTCGGGGTCGCAGATGATAATATCGTCATCCGTAACCAGGAACGCATTGGTGATTTCACGCTTTGCGGAAAAGGATTTACCGGAACCGGGAGTACCCAGAATCAGTCCGTTGGGGTTCTTGAGCTTCTTTCTGTCCACCATGATAAGGTTGTTCGACAGAGCATTCAGCCCGTAATAGAGCGTTTCTCCACCATTCTGGAACAGCTCCTGCGTGGTGAAAGGCACAAAAATAGCCGTGGAACTGGTAGTCAGGCCACGACGAATCTCAATCAGGTTTTGTGCCAAAGGCAGGCTGCTCATCAGTCCGGATTCCTGCTGAAAATCCAAACGACGCAGATTGCAGTTATGCTTCTGGGCGATGCTCTGTGCCTGGAACACATTGTTCTCCAGTTCCTGCTCGGTGCGCCCGGTGTTCAGCACCAGAAATGTCACCATGAACATTCGCTCATTCTGGCTCTGCAATTCTTTCAGAAGTGACTTCGCATCTTTACCATAGGTAGCAAGGTCAGATGGGATAATGTCCATGTCATAGCCAGAACGCACAGCCTTTTTCTGTTCCTCGATTTTGGAACGGTCAAGCTCGGTGATGATTCTCTTGATGGTCTTAATCGCCGCAGTCTGGTCAACCGACTGGATGTGCATGGTCACGATCTGCGTGGATTCCATATCCAGAAAATCCGCCAGCATACGATCAGACAGGTCTGATGCCGTAATTGCCAGATAAGACATCGAACCGAAGATACTGCCCATCTGGAAGGTGCGGTTGGTCTTAAAGGCAAACGCCGTCGGAGCAATGAAGTCCTTTACGGACAGCCCGGATTCCACAAGATACTTCCAATCGAAGAAGAACTTATCATTATCACCCATGTGGAACATAGAGTGCATCAGATGCAGCCGCTCTTTGCCGTTCATGGTAGTGGCAATGACACCCAAACGCCGAAAGTTATTGAGCAGATCGTTTTCGATATGGTTGAGTCTCGGCTTTGCCTGCCGCATGGATTCGGCTTCAATGCCGAATGTCAGGTACTTGGTTTTGGTCAAGCCGTTGTTGCCCTGCGCCAACTGCTTTTTCAGCATCTGGCTATACTCGGCACGGACGGGATTGAAGCTGTCCTTCTTGAACGGGATACGGATACTCTTTTCAAAGCTTTCAGCATCGGTACTCAGGTTCATAAAGGAAAGCTCAAAGTGAATGGAGCTGTCAAAGAAATTCAGGAAACTGCACCACTCATCGAAGATGGCAGTCTTATCTTCCTGCTGTGCCAGCTGATAGTTGATGTCCTGAAACTGAATGGTCTTGGTGTAATAACTGTCAGTGACACGGCAGATGCCATCCGGGAACATTCTCTGAAAGGGAATGGACTGCTGTGCAGTCTGCGGAATACCGTTGTCCTTCTTTGCCCGTTCCACAACAGCTTTAATTTCTCGCTGCTGCTTCCGATTCAGATTTGCAGGCATTTTGATGTTTCTTGCCTGTGGCTTCTTTTTGAAAAACAATTCGTTCAACCTCCTTTTCCAGTTTGTACTGACGCATCAAAGCGTCATAATAGTTGTCCGTCTGATAAGGGCGAACCTTGGGACGAACGAATTTGGTCTGAATGAAGTGTTCTACAACCACTTCCAACGGCTGACTATCCTTTTCATACATTGCCAGAAAGAACAACGGTAACATGACGATCATCATGGACAGTGCTGCAAGGCTCACATTTCCGGTTGCTTTGACCAGAAAGAAAATCGGCACTCCGATGAGCGCCGCCGCACCAAAGCAAAGTAACTGCCGTTTCGTCAGATTGAAGAACACTTTTGTTTTTACCCTCGTCAGGTCACGAGGTACGGGAATATACGCTGCCAAACAATTTCCTCCTTCCCTTAGTGAGCGCTGAATACACCCTTCGCAAGCGAACCAGTCTTAAACAGGGTGAAGCACAAAAGGACGGTGTAGCCCATAACACCCCAGATAGAACCGATGATGTCATCACTGAATGCGATAGACTGAATCAGCACCGCATAAATGCCCACGCAGATCATAATCAGGAATCCCTGGAATCCGATTGCAAACAGCGAACGCAGATAATTCTGTCCGATATTGCTCTGTTCTCTGTTTCCAAAAGTGGAAAGCGGAATCGGGGCAAGGCTGACCATCAGATAAATTTCAATCATTCGACCGTAGACGATCACAAAGATGATGATTGCCAAAGCGGACATCGTGACCTGCACGATAAAGGATTGCAGGAACAAGCCGAGCAAAGGACCCAAATCCATTGCCATCAGCGTTTCTTCCATTGTTTCCAATGCCGAAGCATCTATGGCAGTATTTCCGGATATGATACCGGCGCTTGCGTTTATAACGTGCTGTGTCACATCAAACACAGCCATCGTGATATTGAATGTGTTTGTGATTAACATGACCGCAACAAAAGTCTTGAACACCCATTTGAAGAAGATCCAGGTTTCAAAATTTGCCAGATTGTTGTGGTCAATAATCATCTGAATTAGCTCATAACAGGCAATGAAGGTCAGAATCAAGCCTGCGATTGGGATAATCACTGACTCGGAGATGTTTCGTACCATGGCAAAGACACCCGGCGAAAAATTCGCCGGGGTCATGCCAACGGAGGTTGCTATCTCGCCAACCTGGTTGTTGACGGACTCAAACATCCCCGACAGATTTCCCATAATAGCTGAAACGAGCATTTCTTTCAGCCAGTCTGTGATCTGTTGGAGTATGCTGTCCAAAGGCGATTACCTCCTTGTTTTGTGATTAACCGAACAGTCCGGAGAGCAGAGGTACAAGGGTGGTGCCGATGAGGGCAACACCGCCGCCAGCCATGAGCTGTTTTATCCCCAATTAGGTGTAAAACTCTGCTCGATGGCGGGCGGCGGCGTACAAAAAATCTATATGGTGTTTTTAAGAGAATCGTCCCGGTAGGACAGGTCAGGCAGTGACCTGTTCCACCTCTGGGATGGGTTTGAGATTAAAATGAATTTCGATAGAAATGTGTCTTGTTTTATCTTCGTCAATGCGCTCATGCACGACGATTTCTTTGATTAAGCGGTTAAGGGTGGCTGCGTCCAGCTCTGTGATGTTGGCATATTCCTGAATGGCTTCCACCCATTGTTTTGCGTCATTGGCAAGCTGGGCTTCATCGGACAGCCGCTTCCTGCCCTCGGACACTTTTGCTTTAAGCTCCGTCTGCTCGGTCTGTGTCTTTTCCAGCATGGTGTTGAAATTCTGCTCACTGATACGCCCTGCAATCATATCCTCATAAAGCCGCATGACCATTTTATCCAGAACCTCAATCCGTTCCTCGTCCCTTGTAAGGGAGCGTTCCATTGCTTCCCGCTGTTCCCGCTGCTCGGCTTCACAGGTATTAGTCAGGCGGTCGGCAACCGCTTTCCCGTCCATCAGGGCAGCTCTGGCACATTCCCGGATTTTTCGCAGCACATGGCTGTAAAGGGTGTCATAGTCAATCCGGTGCTGGGTGCAGTGGTTCTTTCCAAAGGCATTGTAGGTCTTGCAGGAATAAATCTGCTGGGGATGTTTTGCGTTTGTATAGCGTATCGTCAGCGACTTTCCACACTCGCCGCATTTTATCAGTCCGGCAAACAGGCTGATTTCATTGGTCTGCCCCGGACGCTGGCGGGATTTCAGCTTGTTCTGCACAATGTCAAAGCTCATGCGGTCAATCAGCGGTTCATGCTGTCCCTCCACTACAATCCAGTCCTCCGGCTTCTTTTCCCCAATCGTGCCGATTTTGAAACGGTAGTCTTTTTTCTGGGAAGCAATCGCCCCGGTGTAAACGGGATTCATCAAAAGGTCTTTGATAACGGAGAAGTCCCACATATACCGTCCGTTTTCCGGGTCTTTCTTTTCCCATTTGGTTCGGGTATTGCGAAGCCCCCGTTCCCGGTTCCACCATGTGGGGCAGGGGATTTTTTCTTCCTCCAGCCGTCTGCGGATATAGTTCGGACCATGACCGTTTAGGGCATATCCGAAAATCAGCCGCACAATCGGGGCGGTTTCCTCGTCAATGAGCAGATGGTTTTTGTCCTCCGGGTCTTTTCGATACCCAAACGGGGCAAGACACCCGGTAAACTGTCCTTTCTGCGCTTTCAGAAGATAAGAGGAATGGACTTTCTTGGAAATATCCTTGCTGTACATCTCGTTCAGGATATTCTTGAACGGGGCAATATCGTTGTTATCCCGCAGGGTGTCGATACCGTCATTCATGGCGATATAGCGGACACCGTTTCTTGGGAAAAAGTCCTCAATCAAATGCCCGGTTTGCAGATAATTACGCCCCAGACGGCTAAGGTCTTTCGTGATAACAAGGTTGATTTGCCTGCGCTCAATGGCTCTCAACATTCTCTGTAAATCAGGACGCTCCATATTAAGACCTGTGAAGCCATCGTCCTGATAGACTGCCACAACCTCCCATCCCTGCTTTTCGCAGTATTTTTCCAGCATATCACGCTGGTTTGCGATACTGGCACTTTCGCCTTGCAGGTCATCGTCCTTTGACAGCCTGCAATAGACCGCTGCACGATAGCCCCCGGCAAGTGCCTTTCCGATTGTTCTGTATTCCATTTCGTTCATCATAGCCATTTACCCACACAATCCAGACGGTATCTGGCTCTTTTGAACCTCATCTTCATTATAGCTCATATCTTTCCTTTTAGCAAGATATTCTTTCGTATTTGTCTTACCGTATTTCTGGGAAATCAGGCTGACGAACACATCGGTTGCGTCCAGTTCCCCGTCAAATACCGTTGTAACATGAATCTCTGTTTTGTTTTTTGCCATAGGCAGTTATCCTCCATACATGAAAATAGCCAGACAGAAGGTGTCGGCAACGAAGTCCGGCAACGGGCTTCAAAAGACCTTGCAAACAATCTCAATCTGGCGATGATTACTATTTATACTTTTCTTTTATTTTTCTGTTGTTTTGGTTGTTATAAGGGAGAAAAGCCCGGAAATAAGGGGTTTTCCCCGGCAACCGGCTCGGCAACGGGATAGCAACAGGGGGGGCAACGGGCTGTCATTTTCAGAATGGAAGCTCCATCTGTTCTGTGACCTCCACAAAACCGTCCATCGTTTTTTCAGACGGGTTGCCGGAGTCCGTTGCCGGGTTTTCACGCTCCCAGCCCTTTTGTCTGCCATATTCGGAAAACATTCTTGGGTTCGGGAAGTACCGCCAGCCGGAAATGCACTGGTTCATAATCTCGTTGATTTCCCGGATTTCCCATTGCTTCGGCTCGTCAAAGGCATGGTTCAAGGCTTCCTTGTAGAGTTGCTTGGAACAGACCATACTCCCGGTGTACTTATCAAGATACGCCTGTATCATCCCGGCTTTGGTGTCCTCCGGCATAAAATCCCGCTGGTGTTCTTTGAGATACCGCTGCATGGCGGGGCTGAAAGCCAGCTTGAACCTGCCGCTTCGGTAAATCTCCATCGCTTCCGCCCACATCTGCTCGATATAGGCTCTGGAAGCAGCTTCGTCCTCCAAAATGTGAACCTCGGCTTGCTCCGGGTACACCATGACGGGGATAAAGCGGCGGTTGCCGGAACGGTCAAGGGGCAGGAAGTCAAGGGCATTGGAAGTGCCGCCAAACACGCACTGACGGGGGCGGTCTGCCGGGTGGGTTTCATAGGGTATCTTGTAAACTTCTTTCTGCCGGCTTAAAAATGACTTGATTTCCTCAATGCTCTTGGCGTTGGCGGTTGCCATCATTTCCGACATTTCGATAATCCAGTGACCTTGCAG
>JAJEPU010000020.1 GCA_020686985.1 Brotaphodocola catenula | reverse complement strand
AAAAAGCACCGCCGGAAAAGCTATATAGAATAAGCCTTTCTGCGATGTTTTTCCAAATATCACTGTCAAAGACGGGAGTTTAACACACACCAGTTATTTTCACAACTTTTGTTTCTTCGTTTGTACATTTAAGGTGGGGTTTGTGATTTTTGTTTTACAGCACACTTTTATTTTACGGCTCATCCAGCGCGAGCGTGTTTGCGCGTATTTTCCCGCCGTCTTTCGCCTTAGCTAGGTATCTTACATTTTCGTATGATTATATTTCAATCATATCTGATTTTTAATCTGATTCACCCACTCAACCGAATTCTCCTTAATTCCAACTGCGCGATCTGCCAGTTCCTGCGTGATCTGTGGGAATTGGGCATGTACACGGCAGAGATGCGATTTGCGGTTAAAAAATGCTGTCTTCTCAAATGGGAAACGAATGACTCCCGGATTGCCAAATCCCGCTCCCAATTCCAAAATCAAAGTCTCGCGGTTCAAAGTGCGCGTCAGCCACTGCGTATAACGATTCCACTGTGGCAGGTATCCCTCCTCAATATAAGGATTTGCCTCGACTGTATTTCCAGTCAGCGGTGCTCCGCAGTGTGGACAGATATCATTCGGGACCTCGCCCGGCTCCCAGATGTCCTTCGTACAAGCGGCGGAACACTGTCTCCACGTCTCATTTCCACAAGGAGCTACAATCCTCTGCCATCTGGTATCTTCCGGACGCTTCTTGGATGGAAACAGACGTTCCATCACCGCAAGTGTCTCTGCATTCTCCGACGGACAGGAAACTGCATCTTCCTCTTTATCCGTTGAAATCACGTTCTCTGCCTTGCTTCCAAGCGAAGTCTCATAGATCAGCGCATCCGTTGCAAGCGTCACAATAAAATAATCTTTATTCTGAAGCATCTGATACAGTTTCTCATATGCTCTCACCAGCTCTTCCCGGCGTTCTTTTGCATCCTCGCCCTGACGATTCCACTTCCACTCCTCGCCAAGTCCGACTAACACTTTTTCTGCCCCCGCAAGCTGTTCCTGAATTTCATCAATTTTTTCTATCATTTCATCCTCTTGTCCTTCCTTATGTCTGAGTCTTATTTTATCACAGGCTTTTCTCTCTTGCAAACTGAGAACAAACATTAAGACATTTACAACACAAAAGAGGAGACAGGCTCCGACGGCGTGTTTGCGGGACTTTTCTCGCTGGAGGAGCCGAAAAAGCACCAAAAAAATCATTAGAGAAAACATCAAAGAACATCAAAGCCCAAAAGCAATAAACATCTCTGCACACATCCTATCGCTCTACCCCCACTTTCACGCACTCCCTATTGCAAACTTTTTCTCACTATGATACGATGTTCTTGTATCCTGACGCCAAAAAACTATGAAACTATTTTGAGGAGAAAGGTTCACCTATTTTATTTTCTATTCAAAATTCACATTCTGTAACTATGATATTTGATATTTTTGTGCTTCCATTAAACGAATATCAGCAAATAACTTTGACTTGAATTCTGCGAATCTGGATTCACACTACCAATCCACAAATCGTTACAGTCTTTTTTGCGTCCTGGATTCTAAAATTGTTTCTGTTCACCCACACGTGTCTAGCACTATGAACATGAACAGTAGCCTAAAAACATCTTTATATGCCAGGAGGACTCTGTCGCACATGAAAACACCAGAATCAAAACTGCACACAGAACATGCTCCGTCTCCTGCTGAGGAAACACGGATCGCCGTCATTGGAATCGTTGTGGAAAATTCAGATTCCGTTGAAGCGCTCAACGACATTCTGCATGAGTATCGCACTTTCATCATCGGACGCATGGGAATTCCCTATCGTCAAAAGCAGTTGAGCATCATCAGTATCGCGATCGATGCCCCCCAACCGGTGATCTCCGCACTGTCAGGAAAGATCGGAAAACTGCCCGGAGTTAGTTCCAAGGCGGCCTATTCGGGAGTGAAATCATGAATGACTTGAAAAACATAACGAACATGACGAATTTAGACTTAATGGCAATCGCCAAGACTCTGGTTCGCGAACACGATCTTCCCGATGAGGATCTCCGTCTCCTGATTGACGGACGAAACGAGGATGATGGGCGCATCCGCGCATTTTTAAAGAAGAAAGCATCTGAGTGCTGTGCCCGTTACTACCATGAGGAAGTCTTTCTGCGCGGACTGATTGAGTTTACCAACTACTGCAAAAATGACTGCTTCTACTGCGGAATTCGCCGTAGCAATCCACATGCAGACCGCTACCGCCTGAGTTTCGACGAGATTCTCTCCTGCTGTCGCCAGGGATATGATCTCGGTTTCCGCACCTTTGTGCTTCAGGGAGGAGAAGATCTCTATTTCACGGACGAGCGGATGGAGAAAATCGTCTCCGCAATCCGTGCCGAATACCCGGATTGTGCGATCACATTGTCTCTCGGTGAGCGAAGCGAGGAGAGCTATCAGCGACTGTTTGATGCCGGCGCTGACCGCTACCTGCTTCGCCATGAGACCGCCTCAAAATCTCACTACGAGAAACTTCATCCCGAGCAGATGAGTTTTGACAATCGCATGAAATGTCTCGAGACACTGCGCCGAATCGGTTATCAGACAGGCTGTGGCTTCATGGTTGGTTCTCCGTATCAGACAACTGCGGATCTCGTGAAGGATCTGCGTTTTCTCAAAATATTTCAGCCTCACATGGTTGGCATCGGTCCGTTTCTTCCGCAGAAAGATACGCCATTTGGAGAGATGCCTGCCGGAAGCGTCGAGTTGACGCTGTTTCTTCTGTCCGTGATCCGCCTTCTGCTCCCGAAAGTACTCCTGCCAGCAACGACTGCTCTCGGAACCGCACAGTCCGATGGACGCGAGGAGGGACTTCGCTCCGGTGCAAACGTCATCATGCCGAATCTCTCACCCGTCGGAGTTCGCAAAAAATATGCGCTCTACGACAACAAGATCTGCACCGGTGAGGAGGCTGCCGAATGTCGTGGCTGTCTCGAGCGCCGTGTCACAAGCGCCGGATTTCACATTGTGTCCTCACGCGGAGACAGTCTGATCGGAATCGAGTAAAAGATTCCTATCAAAAAAATAAAATTATAAAAACGCTCTGACAGGAAAGCCGGATTTTTGACTTTGAAAATTTTTAGTCCCGAAAAAATGCTGAACATATCGTGTTCGATCAAGGGAAAGTAGAAATCCCGCTGACCTGCAAGAAAGGAAAATATTATGTACGCATACAATCCAAAATCTCTGAAAGCGGAGGAATTCATCAACCATCAGGAAATTCTTGACACACTCGCATACGCGGAGGCCAACAAGGACAATCTCGAGCTGATTGATCAGATCATTGAGAAGGCAAAGCTCTGCAAGGGTCTAACTCACCGTGAGGCCTCCGTTCTTCTCGCCTGCGAAAATCAGGAGAAAATTGAGGAACTCTACACGCTCGCAGAAGAGCTGAAAAAGAAATTCTATGGCAACCGCATTGTCATGTTTGCCCCGCTCTACCTCTCCAACTACTGCGTCAACGGCTGTGTTTACTGCCCTTACCACAGCAAGAACCGCCATATCGCGCGCAAGAAGCTGACACAGCAGGAGGTCGCCACTGAGGTCACTGCTCTTCAGGATATGGGACATAAGCGTCTTGCCATCGAGGCCGGCGAAGATCCGCTCCACAACCCGATCGAGTACATTCTCGAGTGTATCAATACGATCTACTCCATCAAGCACAAGAACGGAGCAATCCGCAGAGTCAATGTCAACATTGCAGCCACGACTGTGGAGAATTACCGAAAGCTCAAGGAAGCCGGAATCGGAACCTACATTCTGTTCCAGGAGACCTATCACAAAGAGAGCTATGAGACCCTTCACCCGACCGGTCCGAAGCACGACTACTGCTACCACACCGAAGCGATGGACCGCGCGATGGAGGGTGGCATCGATGATGTCGGTCTCGGTGTTCTCTTTGGTCTGGAGCTGTACAAGTATGAGTTTGCCGGTCTTCTGATGCACGCTGAACATCTTGAAGCCGTTCACGGAGTCGGCCCGCACACGATCAGCGTTCCGCGAATCAAGCGCGCTGACGACATTGATCCAAACACCTTCGACAATGGAATCAGCGATGAAATCTTTGCCAAACTCTGCGCTCTGATCCGCGTTGCCGTTCCTTACACCGGCATGATCATCTCCACGAGAGAGAGCCAGAAAGTCCGCGAGAAAGTCATTCGTCTCGGTGTCTCCCAGATCAGTGGTGGTTCCCGCACCTCCGTCGGCGGTTATCAGGAGGAAGTTCGCCCAACAGATACCGAACAGTTCGATGTATCCGATCAGAGAACGCTCGATGAGGTTGTGAAATGGCTGATGGAGCTTGGGTATATTCCGTCGTTCTGTACTGCCTGCTACCGTGAGGGACGCACCGGCGACCGCTTCATGAGTCTTTGCAAGAGCGGACAGATCCAAAACTGCTGTCATCCGAACGCGTTGATGACGCTGAAAGAGTATCTGATGGACTACGCATCCGAGGATACGAAAAAGATCGGTGAGGCACTGATTCAGGCAGAACTCTCAAATATTCCGAAAGAAAAGGTTCGCGAAATCTGCGCTGACCACTTAAAGAAAATCGAAGAGGGAATCCGCGATTTCCGCTTCTAATTTCGTTACTTTATCATTTCGATTTATGAGAGGATCTATTATGGGATTGAATGCAACTCCATCCGCTGAGCGGATTCATATCGGATTTTTCGGGCGACGAAATGCCGGAAAATCCAGTATCGTCAACGCAATCACCGGTCAGCAAATGTCTGTCGTCTCTGATACAAAGGGAACGACGACAGACCCGGTAACAAAATCTATGGAACTTCTCCCACTTGGTCCGGTTGTGATCATTGATACGCCCGGATTCGACGATGAGGGAAGTCTCGGAAAACAGCGCATCAAACGTGCCCGACAGATCTTAAACCGCGCCGACTGTGCGGTTCTCGTCGTGGACGGCACGGAAGGAATCGGTGCTTCCGATCAGGAACTTCTTGATCTCTTTAAAGAAAAAGATCTTCCATTTCTCATCGTTTTTAACAAATGCGACCTTTCTGCATTTCAAAATTCAAAGAAGCACGATTTACCCGCAACAGACACTGAAATTTCAGGCACTGGAATTTCAGGCGCTGAGATTCCAAATGCCAATATTGAGGGCACCAACATCTTACCCGCTAATATTCTCAGTGTCAGTGCACAAAAAAACATCGGCATTCAGGAGTTAAAAGAGCGCATTGCCTCCCTGGTTCACACCGGAAAGCCCACCCGCAACCTTATCCGCGATCTATTGCATCCCGGCGATCTCGTGATTCAGGTCATCCCGATCGATGAGTCCGCGCCGAAGGGACGACTGATTCTGCCCCAGCAAATGATGATCCGCGAGGTCTTAGAATCTGGCGCAATCTCCATTGTCTGCCGGGAAACCGAGCTTGAAGAGACGCTTGCCCGTTTTCAGGCAGGTGGAATCCAGCCCGCTATGGTTATCACCGACAGTCAGGCGTTCGGTCTCGTGAGCCGTCTCGTCCCCGACGAGCTTCCGCTAACCTCCTACTCGATTCTGATGGCGCGCTACAAAGGATTTTTAGAGACAGCGGTTCGCGGTGTCTCTGCAATCTCCACGCTGAAAGACGGCGATCGAATTTTGATCTCCGAGGGCTGTACCCATCACCGCCAATGCGGAGATATCGGAACCGTCAAGATTCCCGGCTGGCTCCATAAATGCACCGGAAAATCGCTTGAGATTGAGACAAGTTCCGGTCTCGGCTTCCCGGAAGACCTGTCAAAATTTAAGCTGGTGATTCACTGCGGTGGATGTATGCTCAACGAGCGTGAGGTTCTCTACCGACAGAAATCAGCGCTCGATGCCGGAATTCCGTTTACGAATTATGGCATCACGATTGCATTTATGAAAGGAATCTTAAAGCGCAGTCTTGGACTCTTCCCGGAGCTTGCAAAACTCGTACCGTAATGCGATCCGGTATGTTTCTCCACGGTATTGCAATCTCTAGGTATCGATTATATAGTTAGTTACTTTGCGCCCTTACAAAATATTTTTTCATTTTACAGGATAACTGATAACATTTCCTATCATACAAGAAAGCGACAGCCCGACGAACTTTTTCCCGTCGGACTGTCGCTTTTCTTCCTGTTCACGCGCACATACCCAATAATTCTCTTTTCTTTCTGTTACTGGCGAAGCCCCTTGCTGTTAAGTGTATATCCGTCTACAACCGTGTCATGCGCCATCGTGCCGTCCTCATTCAGGTAATAATACTTTCCCGGCTGATCCATGATCCATCCTGTCTGCACCGCACCTGTCTTATCTGCATAATACCAGTTATCGTCCCAGACAAACCATCCTGTCGCAAGCATTCCATTGTCTTCATCGAGATAGTAGTGAACTCCATCTACGGTCTGCCAGCCACCCAGGCGATATCCATTTTCATCGAACAGATACCAGACTCCCTGAATTCTCTGCCAACCTCCGGTGAGAAACTCTCCATCCTCGGTCTCATACTTTGTTCCCTCAAGATAGTTGCGCCACTTTCCACCGGTGATTCCCTGAACCTGATTTTCCTTAAAATCTGCGGTCGGAGAGGCAACCCAGTCTCCGGATTTCACATACTGCTGTTCACTGAGTTTCGGAACTGCCCGGACAACGAAAATATAGGTGTGAAGATCCTTCATATACGGAGAGAAATCATAACTGGTCTCCGTCGTTCGCTTCATCATCACGCACTCTGCATCCTGAGTCAGCTCATTGAGCTTTGCATCAGTCAGCGTAATCACTCCGTTATCCTCATCATCCGTATCCAGATCAAAATCATCCGCAATATAGAGCTTGACCTGATACTCATGCGCCTTGCTCACAGAATTCCATCTTCCGACAGTATCAGTCTCCCACCACGCATGCCTGGATGTGGAGAGATAAACAGTCTCAACCGCCTTATCCGACGCATATGCATGCATAACCGGCAGAATACTCGCCCCCGCTGTCCCCGCAAGCACGATTCCGCACAGGCACACTCTCACGAGCGTTCGTCTCACTGCCATCCATGCACCTAAATGATTTTTTCCCTGTTTCTGACTGTTCTCTCCCTGACTGTTCGCTCTTCGCTTCATTCCGTTTCCTTTCTGATCAAATGGATCTTTCGCGTTTAAATCATAAACACCTTCCATGACTTATCCAATATATTTAATATAACAGAGAAATTTGAAAATCCTGTGAATCCACCCGGTGTCCCATCAGGAAATCTCAGAAAAAAGTAACCGGGAGGAAGCTCAACAAGCCCCTCCCGGTCATTCAGTCATTCAGTCAACGATCCTATTCTCTGATTCTGCCTTGGTCAATCTAATATCTAGTGTACCCAGACACCATTCTGATCTACATAAAAGCTATCCACATAGGTGTTCTCTGCTCTCGCACCGCTGTCCGGATAGAAGTAGTACCAGTTTCCATCCACCTGTGTCCATCCGGTCGCTCTCGCACCGTCTGCACCGAGGTAGCAAGCCTTACCATTCACGGTCCACCAGCGTCCCTTCACCAGAGCGCCCTGGTACTGATCCGGTGTCGTGTTCAGGTAATACCAGCGTCCGCCCCACTGAATCCATCCCGTCAGCATTGCTCCGCTGTCCGACAGATAGTAGGTCTGGCCATTGATCGTCTGCCATCCCGTCAGCATCTGACCACTGCTATTGAACAGATACCAGCTTCCGCCAATCATACTCCAGCCGTTCTTCTGGTAGCTTCCGTCCGGATAGTAGAAATACCAGTTTCCTCCAGACTGTCTCCAGCCGACATTTATATTGCCACCCGGAGTATTCGAAGTTCCCGGACCACCAGCCGTGATCGTGGAACCGCTCTCCTGACCGCTTCCATCCGATACATCCTCCTCTGCGAGATAAATCTCATCGGACTCTACCCAGTCACTCTTGTCGCCATAATCCTTTTCCTTTGTCGTCTTCGCAATCGTGCGAACACGGAAGGTGTAGGTTCCCTTCTTTGTCATATATGGATAGAAGTTGAAGGAGCGATTGTTCGTCTCCGTCGAATACACCTTAGAGGAACCTCTGCGAAGCTCCACCTCATAGCGTCCGGTGCCTCCATCCTCCGGCTCATCCCAGCGCGCAGTTCCTTTGCTGTTGTCCTTCCAGTAGGCATTGTCCGGTGCGGAGAACGTTCCCTCCACTGCACGAACCTTAACCTTGACAATCAGATCGCCTCCGCTCTTGCTCGCACTCACAAAATCTGCTTTGCGGATGCTGACATTGCTAGAACGGTAGGTTCCCTTAAATTGGTACTGATCCCCACCAACAGAATTGGGTCTCAACGTCAACTTCATCTGAGGCTGTTGTCCAACTTCCATCACCTTGCTCGTCGATGTCGTCCACTCAGCATCCACGATCGAGTAGGTATCCGATGTATTGCTGACTACAATCTCTCCGTCTCCTACACTCGTGCTCTCTCCCGAATTGTTGTAAGAAATGGATGGCAAAGTATCTCCCGGCTTCAGCTTGGAATCCACTCTCAAAGTCACCTTCGTCACTGCCTTATCCGACGCATACGCAACCGTCATTCCGACATTCGCCACAGCTCCAACGGTTCCGGTGATCCCCGCCACACCGATCATGGCACTCATGCACAGTGCCCGTAAATTGCTCTTTCTCATTGTCAACCCCCACTTTCCTGTTATAAAAATGAAACTCACTCATTTCTCTCACAAATTTTTATGAAATTCTCGAAATTCTTAAAATCTTTTCGCAATCTCCTAATCCCCTATTTTTCTTTCATAAGAGGCTTTTGAATTACTGTTCACGGGTAGGCATTTTCTGAACTGAAAATGCCGTATGGTACAGTGGTGGTAGCAGATTTTGCCGATTTGGAATGCGAAGCATCGGCAAAATCTGTTGCTGTTTGCGCAACGCGTGAACAGTAACGCTTTTGATTGTACTTTTATTATAGTGGAAGAAAATTGTATAGTCAACTTACGATATCCTTACCCTTTTCCGACGAGAACCTGTCATAAAACAAAAAAAGGAAGAAGCTCTCATCGAACTTCTTCCTTTCGGATCAGAATATCCCTAGGGATTTCTTATTTGGTGTAAATGGTGATCTGGCCAGATGCCGGCAGTACGAAGTACAGGATATCACCAACACGACGTACGCTCAGAACCTGAGTAGTACCGTTGTTGTTTACGAATACAACGCTTACCTGAGCATCAGCTCTCAGACCAGCACATACATATCCGTACTCGGTATTTCTCTGAACCTCTACATTGCTGGTAGCATCGGTCAGGAATACGCTCTCGGTAATACCAGTGGACTGGAATCCCTGTGCCTTTACAGAAGCAGTTGCAGCATCGGTAGAAGTACCAGCTGTTACTGCCTGACGCAGGGTGCTCAGCTCAGCACTAACATCTGCAGTGTTGATCTCAGAACCGCTCAGAACCTTAACGTTTGTTGCAACACCAGTTGTATCTGCTATGGTTACAGTTGCATTTCCTGCATAGGTAATCTTGGAACCGTTCTCAGTCGTTACATCAGAAACAGAACCTGTGGTTACGCTCTCTCCTGTTGCAGTTGTCTGGGTGCTTGTTGCAGTAGCACTTACAGTCTCTCCATTTCCAGCTGTGATAACGTTAGAACCCTGAGATACCGTGCTAGCGGTTGTGGTCGTGGTTGTGGTCATAGTTCCTACTACCTGACCATTACCCTGAGTTACAGTACCAGTACTGCTGGTACCGCCGGAAAACGTATTATCCGTACTAGAAGTTGTGTTGCTGTTATCTCTGTCAGTGACTTTAGAACCTGCTGCAAATGCAACTGCCGGTACCATTGCCAGCGCCATCACAACTGCTGCTAATTTCAGACCTCTCTTTTTCATTGTCTCCACCTTCCTTCCCATAAATGGGATATTTATTTTCAATAACAGCCCTCACGCGAACTGATTATTGCTTGTCTGGTTTATCTAGTTTATCTATTTTGGTTATACTTCCCTGTAAAACATCTGCAAAAGAATCGGAATCATCTGCTGAATGTTTGCATGGAATTCATCGTAAGTATCCGTTGCTGTGCCGACACCCGGAATCATTCGGAAATTGTCATCTCCAAGATTTCCACTTCCAAGCACATCGATCGCAATCTTCATGTACTCATTCTTCGGCATATCCGTCTGCATATAATCCTGAATCATGTCAAACATATTTGTCACAATCTGACTGTCCTCTTTTGATTTCTGCTTGACTGCCTTGAAGAACTGCTCCATATATTCCTTGTGCTGGTTCATACGAAACAGTGCGGAGTTGTCGCGCTCGATATCACGGTAACGGATAAAGGCTTCTGCCTGATCTCCGTGAAGAGTGACCTGAGTTCCCTTGACAAATGCCGGATCGCGTTTCTCCATGCCATCTGTCGGAATCGTGACGGTAACACCGCCAACTGCATCATTCAGCTTGGAAAGTACAACGATATCCACCGCCATATAGCGGTCAATCGGAATCCCCTGAAGAAGATTCGTCACAGCACGCTTTGCAAGATCACAGCTGAGTTTCTCGCCATCGCCGTATCCATATGCAATGTTCAAATGATCCACTCGTGTTCCAAGCTCCTGATTATTCTTGTCCGTGATCACAATCCTTGTCATCGTGTCTCGCGGAATCATCAGAATCTTGATCTGGTTGCGAACCGTATCCTGAGCAATCAGATAAATACCATCACTCTGTCCTGCTTCTCCCGGCTCTCGCGTTCCAACCATATCGTCGGTACGATCGATACCGAGACAGAGAATTGTGTGAATGTAGGTATTTCTGCGGTATGTCTTTCCATTCCAGGTCACCATGTCCTGACTGAGATCAACGAGATAGTCTCCCATCTCTGCCTCCTCAAAATTCGCAGAACCAGGATCAGAACCCGGAGTTCCCGAAGCGTCTGTCGATGAGTTTGCTCCATTTTCCTGATTTCCCGTGTTTCCATCACTCGATGAATCCGGGGAACCGGAAGCAGAATTTCCATCACTGCCCTGCTGTTGATTCATCTCAGTCTGATTGGCACGATTCGTCGCAATCATCTCCTCAGTTGCCCGCCTCTGCCGATACAGTCCAACGCTATACCAGACAAATACGGTAATTCCCACCATGCAGATTCCGATCAGCGCGTTTCTCAATGCCTCTCTGTTTTTCTTTAACCAATCCATGATACTTCCTTCCGTAAATGCCGGTTTTCATCCCCTGTATCTCTATTATTTCTGCACACATTAGCGACCTGGATAATGATGCACCCTCGATCTGCAATGCAAAAAGAACAAGGCAAAGTTAATATTAGTCTATCACTTTTCTCGACAAAATCCAATACTATTTTCCTTTTTTATTCTATTTGGGAAGAAAATACAGGGTTTTTCCCCCTAATAAAGAGGATTTTGGCAGATTTCCTACCATACAAAAAAGCCTGTCTGAAAGAATGACTCTCTCACGCAGGCTTTCTTTGCATCCCCTGTCAGTCAGACTGACAGGGCTTTATGCGAAAATCTACACTCGGATTCTCATGCAAGCGGTCTATTAAACCAGCTCAAGCAGAACCTCCATAGCGCCGTCACCGTGACGAAGACCGATCTTTACCAGACGGGTGTAACCACCGTTACGGGAAACGTACTTCGGAGCGATCTCATCGAACAGCTTTGCCGGAAGATCAACACTCTTGGTGTTCTTCTTCTTGCCTGCTGCTGCGGTCGGAACCTCAGTTACATCGTACAGAACCTTCAGCATCTGACGACGAGCGTGAAGTCTGGACGGCTTATCCTTCTTGATCTCCTTCTGAACCTCATCATAAACGGTAACTTTCTTGCCGTTTACAACTTCCTTTACGCGCTTGCCGTTCTCGTCCTTGCGAGCAACCTTAGCGGTAACGGTAACAGTCTCGAAGTTGTCCTTCTCCTTAACAGCCAGAGCGATCAGACCCTCAGCAACCTTGCGGATCTCCTTTGCTCTTGCCTCGGTGGTAACGATCTTTCCATGATACAGCAGAGCTGTAACCTGGCTACGGATCAGTGCCTTTCTCTGATTGGAAGTTCTTCCAAGCTTTCTGTAACCTGCCATTTTATTTTCCTCCATATAATGTGGAGTGCAGCCTCATGCACATCGGACTTACCGGGCCGCAGCATCCAAGATATTTTTCGTACCCACCCCTGCCCTATGGACTTACGGGGTATGGCACATCATTTTAATTTATATAACTTCTAAGTTATTCCTCGCTAGGATTCAGCTGAAGTCCCAGCTCTTTCAACTTGGCAAGAACTTCCTCAAGGGACTTTCTTCCCAAGTTACGAACCTTCATCATATCCTCCGGAGTTCTGTTGCACAGCTCCTCCACGGTGTTGATGCCGGCACGCTTTAAGCAGTTGTAGGAACGAACGGAAAGCTCCAGTTCGTCAATGTTCATTTCCAGAACTTTTTCCTTCTCGTCATCTTCCTTCTCTACCATGATCTCAGCGGTCTTGGCATTCTCGGAAAGGTCGATGAAGAGGTTCAGATGCTCGCTGAGCACCTTAGCCGCAAGGCTGACAGCCTCATCCGGAGCAAGCGTTCCATTGGTGTAAACATCCAGAGTCAGCTTATCGTAATCGGTAACCTGTCCCACACGGGTGTTCTCGATGGACATATTGACACGCTCAACCGGGGTGTAGATGGAATCTACCGCGATCACGCCGATCGGAAGATCCTCGCCCTTATTCTTGTCAGCGCTCACATAGCCACGGCCCTTGGTGATCGTCAGCTCCATGTAGAAGCGACTATCCGCACCGCCACTCAGTGTTGCGATGACCTGATCCGGGTTCATGATCTCGATGTCCGGGTCAGCCTGAATATCAGCAGCAGTGATCACGCCCTCGCCCTCATGCTCAATGTATGCGGTCTTGACTTCGTTGCTGTCGCTGTTATTCTTAATAGATAAGCTCTTGATGTTCATGATGATCTCAGTTACATCTTCCTTTACTCCAGGAATAGAACTGAACTCATGCAAAACTCCGTCGATTTTCACCTGACTGACAGCTGCGCCCGGTAAGGAAGAAAGCATAATCCTTCTCAGGGAGTTGCCCAATGTGGTGCCATAGCCTCTCTCAAGCGGTTCAACTACAAACTTGCCATATTTCTTGTCATCTGAAATTTCAACAATCTCAATGTTTGGTTTTTCAAAATCGAACACGATTATAGCCCCTCCTTCTGGGTATATGATTCGAGGGATTTCTGTATTCCGTAAAATCGCTTTTTCCGTGTTGGAAAAGAAAGCCCTTTAGACAAAGCACAGCCAGAACCTCTCGGCCTGGCTTTGCCCTGTATTCAGGCTCACGCGCTTACATCTTACTTGGAGTACAGCTCGACGATAAGCATCTCGTTTACCGGAACATCAATCTCTTCTCTGTTCGGCAGTTCCTTAACGGTACCGCGCAGGTTCTCCTGGTCAACCTCGATCCAGGCCGGAACCAGACGTCCTGCAGTTACTTCCAGGATGTCTTTGTATCTCTGAGAGGACTTAGCCTTCTCTTTGATCTCGATTACGTCGCCAGCCTTTACCAGGTAGGACGGAATGTTTACGCACTTGCCATTAACAAGTACATGCTTGTGATCAACGATCTGTCTGGTCTCACGTCTGGTGCGGCCGAATCCCATACGGAATACAACGTTGTCCAGTCTTCTCTCCAGAAGGATCATCATGTTCTCACCGGTCTGACCTTCCATCTTCTCAGCTCTGGTGTAGTAGTTACGGAACGGCTTCTCAAGAACACCATAGATGAACTTTGCCTTCTGCTTCTCGCGCAGCTGTAAGCCATACTCGCTAACTTTTCTGTTGGCTCTCTTTAACTCTCTGTTTGACTTTTTATCAATTCCTAAATAAATCGGATCCAGACCAAGAGATCTACATCTTTTAAGAACAGGAACTCTATCTACTGCCACTTTTCGTACCTCCTAAGATTAAACTCTTCTACGCTTTGGCGGACGGCAACCGTTATGCGGAACCGGGGTTACGTCCTTAATGCTAGTTACTTCAATACCGCATGCAGAAAGTGCGCGGATTGCTGCTTCACGGCCTGAACCAGGTCCTTTAACCATAACGTCAACAGACTTTAAACCATGTACGATAGCTGCTTTGGCAGCAGTCTCTGCAGCCATCTGAGCTGCATATGGAGTAGATTTCCTTGAACCTCTAAATCCCAGACCACCGGCACTTGCCCAAGACAATGCATTACCCTGTGCATCGGTTAAGGTAACGATTGTATTGTTAAAAGAGCTCTGGATATGTGCCTGTCCGCGTTCAACGTTTTTCTTTACACGCTTTTTTGTCACTTTTTTAGTAGTGGACACTTTTTTAGCCATTTTAAACTAACCTACTTTCCTTTCATCTCGAATCCTGTTTCCTGTTTTTAAAACATGCAACCTGATTCTACTACTTGTTTCTTGAAACTAATTATTTCTTCTTGTTTGCAACGGTCTTACGCGGACCCTTACGAGTTCTTGCGTTGGTCTTTGTCTTCTGACCACGAACCGGCAGACCCTTTCTGTGACGGATTCCACGATAGCATCCGATCTCCTGGAGTCTCTTGATGTTCATAGCGATCTCTCTGCGAAGGTCACCCTCTACAGTCTGAGTCTCAGCGATAACTGCTGCGAGCTTCTTTACTTCGTCATCAGTCAGATCTTTAACACGAGTGTCCGGATTAACACCTGCAGCTGCAAGAATACGGTTAGAACTGGTTCTGCCGATTCCGTAGATGTAAGTCAAGCCGATTTCCACACGTTTTTCTCTTGGTAAGTCAACACCTGAAATACGAGCCATTTGCGTCGTACACCTCCTATTACAATTATTGTCTATTAACCTTGTCTCTGCTTGTGCTTAGGATTCTCACAGATTACTCTGATACTGCCTTTGCGCTTGATGATTTTGCACTTTTCGCAAATCGGTTTTACCGACGATCTCACCTTCATGGCAAATCTCCTTTCTACTGAATAAGCCCCGGAAAGTGTTCCCTCACGGACGCACTTGTCCCGGCATCTCAACAAAGTCGCCATGACATTATAACATCATGGCGCACTTTATGCAAGTGGTTTTTAGAAACTTTTTTTAAAAAATTTCAATTTATTTGTCTCTCCAAATGATACGACCCTTGCTCAGATCATACGGGGACATCTCGAGCGTTACCTTATCGCCCGGAAGAATACGAATGTAGTTCATTCTCAGCTTACCGCTGATGTGCGCCAATACCTGATGACCATTCTCCAGTTCTACCTGAAACATGGCATTCGGCAGTTTCTCAACAACCGTACCCTCAATCTCAATAACATCTGCTTTAGACATGTGCTCTGCCTCCTTTTTTATTTCATAATTTCATGATTGTTCTGTTTCTATTTTCACAGTTCTGACCGCTTTCGCATGGGTTCTTCCCAGCGAAGCCTCTTCGGCAGCCTCTCCCCCTGACGAAGAAACCCTTCTTCATTCACCTGATGGGAGTGATGAGAGATCTTACAGGGAAAGAATCTCCGGCTCGCCGTCCGTGATCAAAATCGTGTTTTCATAATGTGCGGACAGGGAGTGATCTTTCGTCACAACCGTCCACCCGTCACTCATCCATGATACCTGCCAGGTTCCGGCATTGATCATGGGTTCTACCGCCAGTGTCATTCCCGCCTGAAGGCGGATGCCTTTCTTTTTGCGTGCAAAGTTCGGTACTTCCGGATCTTCGTGAAGATGACTTCCAATTCCGTGACCTACCAGATCTCGCACCACTCCGTATCCGAAGCTCTCCGCATACGCCTGAATCGCAGACGAAATATCATTCAGATAATTGCCTGCCTTTGCATGGCGGATGCCCTCAAAGAAAGATTCCCGGGTCACATCAATCAGTTTCTGTGCCTTCGGATCAATCACTCCGACCGCATGCGTTCTCGCCGCGTCAGAGTGATAGCCCTCATAGATCACACCTGCATCGAGGCTGACGATGTCGCCCTCATGAAGGATTCGGTGGCTATTCGGGATTCCGTGAACGATCTCATCGTTGACCGACACACAGATAGAAGCAGGATAACCATTGTAATTCTTAAAAGAAGGAACACAGCCATGACTGCGGATCAGCTCCTCGCCCAGACGGTCGATATCCAGAGTGGACATTCCCGGCTTCAGCGCTTTTCCAAGTTCCTCATGCACACTTGCCAGAATCTTTCCAGCCACGCGCATTCGCTCAATTTCTCTCGCAGATTTTATGGTCACCGGCATAATTTACGCTCCCAGGACACTCACGATGTCCTCAAATACTTTGTTCAGATCCTGCGTTCCGTCAACCGTAACGAGGATTCCTGCCTTGCCGTAGTAATCGATCAGCGGTTTCGTCTGATCATGGTAAACCGTCAGTCGCTTCTGAACAGTCTCCGGCTTATCATCGTCACGCAGAACGAGTCCCTCTCCACATACATCGCAGACATTCTCTTTCTTCGGTGCGTTGTATACAATGTGGTAGGTTGCTCCACATGCGAGACATGCACGGCGTCCTGCCATACGGGTCACGATTGCCTGATCCGGTACATCGACGTTGATCGCATAGTCAATGCTCTCACCGCGCTCCTCAAGTGCCTTCGTCAGACTCTCAGCCTGCGGGATCGTGCGCGGGAATCCGTCAAGAACATAACCCTCTGCACAGTCTTCCTGGCTGATGCGGTCGAGCAACATTCCGATCGTCACATCGTCCGGAACGAGCTGTCCCTGATCCATATAGGATTTTGCTTTCATTCCAAGCTCTGTACCATTCTTAATGTTGGCACGGAAAATATCCCCTGTGGAAATGTGGGGAATGTGATACTTCTCTGCAATCTTCTTTGCCTGAGTGCCTTTTCCTGCACCCGGAGCTCCCAGCATGATAATCTTCATTTCGGTTTATCCTCCATTTTGTGATGCTGAGGGAATCTTCCCTCAGAGGTAATACTCCCCATACATGCTCGTCAACTACTCCTGCTTGTAAAAGCGGGAGCTTGTAAGTCAGAGAAGCATAGGTAGTAACGATATCGTAAAATATCTCCCTAATTCTGCCTACATCACCGGGCAGTTGACAATGCCCGCTTCACCAAAGAGATTTACTCTGAGGTATTTATTATTCTTTCGTAGTGAGGATGGTTATTTGAGGCGTAGCAGGCATCCCTTTAAAATAACAAAAGAGCTGCTGCCTATCCGCAGCAGCTCTTCTCACGAACGCTTAATCATTCAAAAAGCCCTTGTAATTCCGTACAATCAACTGTGACTCAACCGCCTTGATGGTTTCCAGAATAACGCTGACAATGATGATCAGAGATGTTCCCATGAAGGACATTCTGTTCACAGAGAACAGCCCGGAAATCATAATCGGAATCACACTGATCACAATCAGACCAGCAGCTCCGACCAGGATAATATAATTCAGGATCTTGTTCAGGTAGTCGGAAGTCGGCTTACCCGGACGAACTCCCGGAATAAATCCACCGGATTTTTTCATATTGTTTGCCACTTCCAGCGGATTGAAGGTGATGGAGGTATAGAAATATGCGAAGAGCACAATCAGTACCAGATAGATCACCAGACCGATGGAATATTTGGGCATCTCCGGTCTGAACCAGTAAGAGGAATTCAGAACCATCAGAATCTTGCCCGGAATAGTCGTGTAATCCGGTTTGAAGAACTGAGCAATCACAACCGGGAACGACATGATGGAAGAAGCAAAGATTACCGGCATAACGCCTGCGGTGTTAACCTTCAGCGGAATGTTGGAAGCCTGACCTCCAACCATCTTTCTTCCTACCATTTTCTTGGAATACTGAACCGGAATTCTGCGCTCGCCATCCTGCAGAATAACAACAAATACCACCATTGCAATGACAACTGCCAAGATAATGACAAGAGTCGTCACAAGGACACCAATGTTTTTTCCTCTGAGGAACTTGGTGTAAATAGTATTCACATCCTCTGGAAGAGAGGAAACGATGTTGAAAAGCAGAACGATGGATATACCGTTGCCAACGCCCTTATCCGTGATTCGCTCACCGATCCACATCAGGAACGCACTACCCGCAGTCATCGTGACAACCGCAATGATCACGCTCCAGACATCGAACTTAATCAGCAGACCCTGTCCGCCGAAGCCGACAGCCATGGCAATGGACTCAACCAGAGCCAGACCGACAGTCAGGTAACGGGTGTACTCTGCGATCTTTTTTCTTCCGTCCTCTCCCTCACGCTGCATCTCCTCCAGCTTCGGAATCGCAATCGTCAGAAGCTGAACAATGATGGATGATGTGATGTAGGGAGTAATGCTTAACGCAAAAATAGACATGGAGGTAAAAGAACCACCTGTCATCGTGTTGAAGAAACCAAAAGCATCATTGGACTGATTCGCGAAGAAATTCGCGAAAAAATCCGTTCTCACTCCTGGAATTGGCAGTTCGGAACCGAATCGGATCACTACCAGCATCAAGAAGGTGAAGATCAGTTTTTTTCTGATCTCCACAACTCTCCATGCATTTTGGAGCGTTTTCAACATATTAGATCACCTCGCAGGTTCCGCCTAATGCCTCGATCTTAGCCTTTGCACTCTCACTGAATGCATCAACCTTAACGTTGAGCTTCTTGGTTAACTCACCGTTACCAAGGATCTTAACGCCATCTCTCGGATTCTTAACGATTCCGGTCTCCAGTAAAGACTCAACGGTAACCACTGCATCGTTCTCGAAGCACTCCAGAGCGCTTACGTTGATGCCAACGATGGTCTTCGTGTTGCGGTTCTTAAATCCTCTCTTCGGAAGACGTCTGTACAGCGGCATCTGACCACCCTCGAAACCGATTCTCGGTGCTCCAGAACGTGCCTTCTGACCCTTATGGCCCTTACCAGCAGTCTTACCGTTGCCTGAACCGTGACCGCGTCCTCTTCTGAAATTATCGCTGTGCTTGGAACCTACAGCAGGCTGTAAATTGGATAAATCCATTGCAGTACACCTCCTTACTTCAGTAATTAGATCTCTTCTACTTTAACTAAATGCTTAACGTGCCAGATCATACCTCTAACAGCGTCATTGTTCGGAAGCTCAACAGTCTTGTTCAGCTTCTTCAGGCCAAGAGCCTCAACGGTAGCTTTCTGCTTCGGGATTGCACCGATCGGGGACTTGACTAACGTAACTTTTAACTTATCTGCCATTTTACTGTCCTCCTTAGCCTAAAATCTCTTCTACGGATTTGCCGCGAAGCTTTGCATACTCCTCCGGAGTCTTAAGCTGAGTCAGGCCGTTGATTACTGCCAGAACAACGTTGGTCTTGTTGTTAGAACCCAGAGACTTTGCACGGATGTTCTTGATACCAGCCAGCTCCAGTACGGAACGAGCCGGACCACCAGCGATGATACCGGTACCTTCCGGAGCCTTCTTCAGCAGTACGCTGGAGCTACCGAATTTTGCCAGATGATCATGAGGAATGCTCTTGTTCTCATCAACCGGGATCTCAACCAGGTTCTTCATAGCTGCCTCTTTACCCTTACGGATTGCTTCCGGAACCTCGCCAGCCTTACCCAGACCTGCGCCTACGTGGCCATTGCCATCTCCTACTACTACCAGAGCAGAGAATCTCATGGTACGTCCGCCCTTAACGGTCTTAGATACACGCTTGATTGCTACTACATTGTCATTTAACTCGAACTGATTCGGGTCAATAATTGTACGCTTCATGCCGTTCTCCTCTCTACTAGAATTTCAGACCAGCTTCACGAGCTGCATCTGCAAGTGCCTGAATCTTACCCTGGTAAATGAAACCGCCTCTGTCGAATACAACTTCCTCGATTCCCTTCTCCAGTGCTCTCTTAGCGATCAGAGTTCCAACATAGGATGCTGCAGCCACATCATTGGTGTGCTCCAGCTCAGCTTTTGCTGCCTTCTCTGCGGTGGATGCTGCAACCAGAGTATTGCCGACTGAGTCGTCAATAATCTGAGCATACATGTGGTTGTTACTTCTGAACACAGCCAGACGCGGTCTCTCTGCAGTGCCTGCAAAGCGATTACGTAATCTGGTATGCTTTTTAACGCGGATTTCGCTTCTTGATTTCTTACTAACCATCTTCGTACTCTCCTTAATTATTTCTTACCAGTCTTACCAACTTTGCGTCTGATCGTCTCATCCGCATACTTGATGCCCTTGCCCTTGTACGGCTCCGGAGCTCTCTTGGAACGGATCTCTGCAGCGTACTGGCCAACTTTCTCTTTATCGATACCCTTAACCGTGATCTTATTCTGTCCGTCGAGAACAGTCTCCAGACCCTCCGGGTCCTCCATCTCTACCGGATGAGAATAACCAAGGTTCAGAGTTAATTTCTTACCCTGCTTGGATGCTCTGTAACCTACACCGTTAACCTCAAGAACCTTCTCATAACCAGCAGTAACACCAACTACCATGTTGTTGATCAGGGTTCTGGTCAGACCATGAAGAGACTTCATCTTCTTCAGATCGTTCGGTCTGGTTACTACGATATGTCCATCCTCTTCTTTGATGTCCATCTCTACTGGAAGCTCTCTCTCAAGAGTTCCCTTCGGACCTTTTACAGTCACTTTATTATTCTCAGCAATCGTAACAGTTACACCTGCCGGGATTGCGATAGGCATTCTTCCGATACGTGACATGCCACTTACCTCCTACTTAAATTTTCGGAAAACGCTTTCCTGCGTCTTCTGTTTTCAGTTACATCATATATCCGCTTCCTCACTCAGAAAACGGATGCGAAATACCAGCGGTCTTCGCGGAGATCTCAGTTTTAAGCTGAAATTACCAAACGAATGCCAGAACCTCGCCACCTACACCTAAACGACGAGCTTCCTTGTCGGTAACTACGCCCTGGTTTGTAGAAATGATTGCGGTACCAAGTCCACCGAGAACTCTCGGCAGATCCTCTTTGTTTGCGTAAACACGCAGACCCGGCTTAGAGATTCTCTTAATTCCGGTGATGATCTTCTGATTCTTGTCAGCGCCGTACTTCAGCGTGATGTGGATGGTCTTGAATGCGCCGTCCTCTACGATGTCGTACTTCTGAATATAACCCTCGTTAACCAGGATGTCAGCGATAGCGAGCTTCATCTTGGAAGAGGGAACATCTACGGTATCATGTTTTGCAGTGTTTGCGTTACGGATTCTGGTAAGCATATCTGCAATCGGATCGCTCATAGTCATGGTAGATAATTCCTCCTTGTATATACTGATTGGTTTCCTTGTCTGGACCTACACCCCAATCAACCAAGCTCATCCGTCGCCATAATGGCTCGGATTCGCTAAGTTTCGGGATGGGCTTTCAGCGATCGCTCTACTAAGTTCATCCTTCGCCTTACAGCTCGGATTCACTAAGTTTCGCGATTGGCTTTCGGCCTACCAGCTTGCCTTCTTTACGCCCGGGATCTGGCCCTTGTATGCCAGTTCTCTAAAGCAGATACGGCAGATGCCATATTTTCTTAAATAAGCATGCGGACGTCCGCAGATTCTGCAACGATTGTACTCTCTGGTGGAGAACTTTGCAGGACGCTGCTGCTTGATCTTCATTGAAGTCTTAGCCATGGATCTTTCCTCCTATTATTTTGCAAACGGCATATTGAATAATGTCAAAAGTTCACGAGCTTCCTCATCGGTCTTGGCAGTGGTAACGAAGATGATATCCATACCTCTTACCTTGTCAACTTTATCGTATTCAATCTCAGGGAAGATCAGCTGCTCTTTGATGCCCAGAGCGTAGTTTCCTCTGCCATCGAAAGCGTTCGGGTTCACACCGCGGAAGTCACGTACACGCGGCAGAGCCAGGTTGATCAGACGATCAGCGAACTCATACATCTTCTCGCCACGCAGGGTAACCTTACATCCGATCGGCATACCCTCTCTGATCTTGAAGTTTGCGACAGACTTCTTTGCCTTGGTGGTAACTGCCTTCTGGCCAGTAATCAGCTCTAAGTCTCTTACTGCAGAATCCAGAACCTTGGCATTCTCTTTTGCTTCACCAACGCCCATGTTGATAACGATCTTATCAAGCTTCGGGACTTCCATGATGTTCTTGTATCCAAATTTTTTGATCAGAGCGTCAACGATCTCGTTCTGATACTGTTCTTTTAATCTTGCCAACTCTCGTTCCTCCTCTCTGCAATTAGTCGATTACTTTACCGGTTGCCTTTGCGACGCGGACTTTCTTGCCGTCCTTGATCTCAAAACCAACTCTGGTTGCCTTGCCATCAACTACCAGCATTACGTTGGAAGCGTCGATTGCAGCCTCGTGCTTTACGATGCCGCCCTGCGGATTTCCTGCATTCGGCTTCGTGTGCTTGGTAACCATATTACATCCTTCAACAACAACCTTACCGTCCTTAACCTGAAGAACTTTACCGGTCTTGTCTTTATCTTTTCCCGTGATAACCTTTACCAGGTCGTCTTTCTTGATCTTCTGCACAGTGGACACCTCCTTACAGTACTTCCGGAGCCAGAGAAACGATCTTCATGAACTGCTTCTCACGAAGTTCTCTTGCAACCGGCCCAAAAATACGGGTTCCTCTTGGGGTCTTGTCATCCTTAATAATTACTGCTGCGTTCTCATCGAACTTGATATAGGAACCGTCTTTACGACGTGCGCCCTTAACGGTACGTACAACAACGGCCTTAACAACATCGCCCTTCTTTACAACGCCACCTGGTGTTGCATCTTTAACGGAAGCGACGATGACATCGCCAATATTAGCATATCTTCTGGTAGATCCGCCCATAACACGAATGCACAGTAACTCTTTTGCTCCGGTGTTATCAGCAACCTTCAGTCTTGTTTCCTGCTGAACCATGCCTGATACTCCTTCCTGCTTTACTTCGCCTTCTCGATAATCTCAACCAGTCTCCATCTCTTGTCCTTAGACAGCGGTCTGGTTTCCATAACTTTAACGGTATCGCCCTTACCGCACTCGTTGTTCTCGTCATGAGCTTTCAGCTTAACGGTCTTCTTCACGATCTTGCCGTATAAGGGATGCTTAACGTGGTCCTCAATAGCAACTACGATGGTCTTATCCATCTTATCGCTTACGACCTTACCAACGCGGGTTTTTCTTAAATTTCTTTCCACGGTCATTTTTCCTCCTTATGCCAGCTTGGACTTCTCAGTAATAACAGTCTGAATCCGGGCAATGTTCTTGCGAACCTCTTTGATCCGGCTGGTATTGTCCAACTGATTGGTTGCATTCTGGAATCTCAGGTTAAAGAGTTCCTTCTTTGCTGCTACTAACTCCTCGTTCAGCTCAGCAGCAGACTTAGCCTGTAAACTTTCTACGAACTTATTAGTTTTCACTGTTATCACCGCCTTCTAACTCTGCTTTGGAAGCAATCTTACATTTGCAGGGTAACTTGTGCATGGCAAGACGCAGAGCCTCACGAGCAGTCTCCTCAGAAACGCCAGAGATCTCGAACAGTACGCGACCTGGCTTAACAACTGCTACCCAGTACTCTACTGCGCCCTTACCGGAACCCATTCGGGTCTCAGCCGGCTTTGCGGTTACTGGCTTATCCGGGAAAATCTTGATCCAGACTTTACCACCACGCTTGATGTAACGGGTCATAGCTACACGAGCTGCCTCGATCTGATTGGACTTGATCCAGCACGGCTCAGTTGCTACCAGACCGAACTCACCATAGTTAATCTTATTTCCTCTTAAAGCCTTACCAGCCATAGTTCCACGGAACTGTTTGCGGCGCTTTACTCTCTTCGGCATTAACATTATTTATCGCTCCCTTCCTTTTTTCCTCTAGTCGGAAGTACCTCGCCTTTGTAGATCCAAACCTTAACGCCAAGCTTGCCGTAGGTGGTATCTGCCTCAGCGAAACCATAGTCAATATCTGCTCTCAGGGTCTGCAGCGGAATAGTTCCCTCGCTGTAGAACTCGGTACGTGCGATATCCGCACCGCCAAGACGTCCGCCAACAGCGGTCTTGATTCCCTTGATACCGGTCTTCATGGAACGACCCATGGTAGACTTCATTGCACGACGGAAGGACACACGGTTCTCCAGCTGCTGTGCGATGTTCTCAGCAACGAGCTGAGCGTCACGATCCGGTCTCTTGATCTCTTTGATATCGATGAATACCTTCTTGTCGGTCATCTTCTGAACTTCAGCTTTCAGCTTCTCGATCTCAGAACCACCCTTACCGATAACTACGCCCGGCTTTGCGGTGAAAACGATGATCTTAACTCTGTCAGAAGCACGCTCGATCTCGATCTTGGAGATACCAGCGCTGTACAGCTTCTTCTTGAGGAAGGTACGGATGTTGTAATCTTCTACCAGGTTGTCTGCGAAGTTGCCTTCTGCATACCACTTGGAATCCCAGTCTTTAATAACGCCGACTCTGATGCCGTGCGGATTAACTTTCTGTCCCATAATTGCCTCCTATTTATCTCTCATTCAGAACAACGGTAATGTGGCTCATTCTCTTCTCGATTCTGTAAGCACGTCCCTGTGCTCTCGGGTGTACTCTCTTCATGATCGGGCCGTTGTTTGCATAGCATTCTTCTACGTAAAGCTTAGCCGGGTCCATGTTGTTGTTGTTTACTGCATTTGCAACAGCAGACTCAAGCAGCTTCCGAATCAGGGAAGAAGCATATCTGGGATTATAAGTTACAATACCAAGTGCGGTCTGCACATCTTTGCCTCTGATGGCATCTAATACGAAGCAAGCCTTCTGAACGGATACACGAGCGTAAGACAGCTTTGCGCTTGGTCTGGTATCCTTCTGGGCATTTCTTTCTCTCTTAATCTGACTTCTATGTCCTTTAGCCATTGCTAAATTACCTCCTTTCGCTCATGCCGATTAACGTTTGGTCTTCTTCTCGTCTTTACCATGTCCTCTGTAGGTTCTGGTAGCTACGAACTCACCAAGCTTGTGGCCTACCATATCCTCGGTAACATATACCGGAACATGCTTTCTACCGTCATGAACTGCAATTGTATGTCCAACCATCTGCGGGAAGATAGTAGAACGACGAGACCAGGTCTTGATAACCTGCTTCTGTCCCGATGCGTTCTGCGCGTCAACCTTTTTCAGCAGGTGCGCGTCAGCAAATGGTCCTTTTTTTAATGAACGTGCCATAGGTGTCTTCCTCCTTCAATTATTTAATGGTCTTGCCGTTACGTCTTCTTACAATCAGCTTATTAGACTGCTTGTTCTTCTTGCGGGTCTTCAGTCCCAGAGCAGGCTTGCCCCAAGGAGTGCACGGACCCGGACGGCCGATACCAGTCTTACCTTCACCACCACCATGCGGATGGTCATTCGGGTTCATAACGGAACCGCGAACGGTAGGACGAATTCCCATATGGCGTTTTCTTCCAGCCTTACCGATATTAACCAGGTTGTGCTCGCCGTTACCTACAACACCGATAGTTGCGCGGCATGCGATCGGAACCATTCTCATCTCGCCGGACGGAAGTCTCAGAGTAGCGTACTTACCTTCCTTAGCCATCAGCTGTGCAGCGTTACCAGCGGAACGAACCAGCTGACCACCCTTACCCGGGTACAGCTCGATGTTGTGGATCTGAGTACCAACCGGAATGTTAGCCAGCGGTAAGCAGTTACCTACTTTAGCCTCAGCCTCAACGCCACTCATAACCTTCATTCCGTCGGTCAAACCAGCCGGAGCAAGGATATAAGCCTTGGTTCCATCTGCATAGCAGATCAGTGCGATGTTAGCGGTTCTGTTCGGATCGTACTCGATACCGATTACAGTTGCCGGAATACCGTCTTTGCTGTTTCTCTTAAAATCGATGATTCTATATTTTCTTCTGGAGCCACCTCCACGATGTCTCACAGTGATCTTACCCTGATTGTTACGTCCTGCATTCTTCTTTAAAGAAGTAACCAGAGACTTCTCCGGAGTGGTCTTCGTGATCTCAGCGAAGTCAGAACCGGTCATATGTCTTCTGGACGGTGTATATGGGCGGTATGTTTTAATTCCCATGACGTTCTCCTTTCAAACTTTCACACGCTTCGCAACAGCTTCGCGTGTTTCTTTATCACGGCACAGTATAGTCTCGTAATCATCACTACGCCGTATATTTTACATAAGTTCATCGCAAAGCCGATTGGCTGAGCGATGAATTTTCAATACCTTACAGACCAGCGAATACCTCGATCTCCTTGCTATCCTCAGTCAGCTGAACGATAGCCTTCTTGGTTGCTGCGGTCTTACCGAAGGTCATTCCTCTTCTCTTGTTCTTGCCTTCGTTGTTCATGGTATTTACACTCTTAACCTTGGTGCCCGGGAACATCTTCTCAACGGCATCCTTGATCATAGCCTTGTTAGCATCGGTGTGTACCAGGAAAGTATATTTCTTCGTAGCCATTGCGTTCATGCTCTTCTCGGTGATAACCGGCTTGAGAATGACATCAAAATACTGAACGTTTGCCATTATGCGTACACCTCCTCGATGTTTGCGACAGCAGTCTTGGTAGCTACTACTGTGTTGTACTTCAGAATGTCATATACGTTGATCGTATTAACATAAGCAGTCTTTACAGACGGGATATTCTTAGCGGACTTAACTACGTTCTCGCTGTCCTCGCCGATAACAACCAGAGCCTTGGAAACCTTCAGGTTGTTCAGAACGGTCTGGAACTTCTTGGTCTTGATCTCGTCAAGCTTCAGCTCATCAACAACGATGAACTTGTTCTCCTGAACGCGGGTGGTCAGTGCAGACTTCAGAGCTGCTCTCTTCTCCTTCTTGTTCAGGGTGATGGTGTAGTCTCTCGGAACCGGAGCAAATACGGTACCGCCGCCCTTCCACTGCGGAGATCTGGTTGAACCCTGTCTTGCATGACCGGTTCCCTTCTGTCTCCACGGCTTTCTTCCGCCTCCAGATACCTCAGAGCGGGTCTTTGCCTTCTGAGTGCCCTGACGCTTGTTTGCAAGCTGAGCAACTACTGCAAGGTGTACCAGGTGCTCATTTACTTCAACACCAAACACCGCATCGTTTAAGTCGATCTTGCCGACTTCATTACCTTCCATATTGTAAACAGATACGTTTGCCATCTGTGTGTTCCTCCTTTCTCGTCAAGGCTTACTTGCTAGCCTTCACTGTTTCTTTCAGCGTTACTAAAGATTTCTTCGGTCCTGGAACAGCGCCCTTAACCAGAATCAGATTATTCTCAGCGTCAACTCTGACAACCTGAAGATTCTGAACGGTTACCTGCTTGCTTCCCATGTGACCCGGCATTCCCTTACCCTTGAATACCTTGCTCGGATCGGAACATGCACCGTTGGAACCCTGATGACGATGGAACTTAGAACCATGAGCCATCGGTCCTCTGTGCTGACCAAATCTCTTGATCGCGCCCTGGAAACCTTTTCCCTTAGAAACAGCAGTTGCATCGATCTTATCGCCAGCAGCGAAGATGTCAGCCTTGATCTCGTCCTTTACGGAGTAATCTTCTGCGTTCTCAAAACGGAACTCTCTGATAAATCTCTTATAAGAAACACCAGCCTTGTCGAAGTGTCCCTTTACCGGCTTGCTAACCAGTTTCTCTCTCTTGTCAACAAAACCAACCTGTACGGCCTTGTAGCCATCGTTCTCCATGGTCTTAACCTGCGTTACTACGCACGGACCAGCCTGAAGAACCGTTACCGGAACCAGTACACCGTCTTCGTTGAAGATCTGGGTCATTCCGACTTTGGTAGCTAAGATAGCTTTCTTCATTTCATTTCCTCCTTACAGCGGATTACCTTTTTTGGCAATCATACTAAAGTCTTATTTCTGCTTCATTTTGATATCGATATAAACACCAGCCGGCATTTCCAGCTTAGACAGTGCATCTACGGTCTTCTGGCTCGGGGTGGTGATATCAATCAGTCTCTTGTGAGTTCTCTGCTCGAACTGCTCTCTGGAATCTTTGTACTTGTGTACCGCTCTCAGAATTGTTACAACCTCTTTCTTGGTCGGTAACGGCACCGGTCCGCTCACCTGTGCTCCTGTTTTCTTTACGGTCTCGATAATTTTTCCGGCAGACTGATCAACCAGCTGGTGATCGTAAGCCTTTAACGTGATTCTCATTACTTGACTTGCCATAAAAAAAGTCGCCTCCTTTTCGCACTTTTCATTCGAAGTACGACAAGCGGTGACTGTACACTTCTCCGTGTGTGTCGCCCTGGACCCCACACTGCGTTACTGCATTACTCTATCTCTCGATACTTAATCTCGATCTTAATTACAGCTGTTCAATTTGTACAGTGACTTGTCGTCAGTTTCCTAACTTGACATTCGCTCCGCGGAAAACCTACCTCATCCTAGGTAGCAACCTCTCGTTTCATCGCTATCATGTCACAGCTCCCCTATAATAGCATGTCTTTTTGGAAATTGCAAGCGGTTTTTAAATTATTTTTATGTTTTTTTATGGATACATTGTCTGGCGCGCCTCCGGCAAAAAAGGATGGGCAAACCCGTGTGAGAACGAGTTTGCACACCTTATTTCGCCGGAGGCGCGCCCCATTATATACTGAATATAAATATGCTTCCCCTTCGCTTTACTCGCTCCAAGCGCTCCACTCCGGCTCTCTCGGCTCGGTGTAATCGCCTCCGCTTACAACCTCGTCATCTTCTTTCACGAGGATTCCACTGCTGTTTGTCTTATATTTCGTTCCTGTCTTGTCTTTTACAGTTGTATTCTTCACAATCTTTCCGGATGTATTGACGACATAATTGTTGTAGCAATTTCCCTGTGGAATCGAGAAAACTGTATACTGATCCCCACTGTCGGCTTTCTGGAGTTTTCCCATATAATATAAAGAATTATCCTTCACTCCGGTGTAACCCTCTCCGCCTGGAGCGAAATAATAATTCACCTGATCGCCAGCCTCATCGAGCGTAAACTTTCCTTTTAAGAGACAGCTCTGACTGCGGTCTCCAAAATAGTAGGCGGTGTAAGAATCCCCATCACTTCCCGAGTAGATTTTCTGTACCCCATAGACCGGCACTCCTCTCTCATCAAATAGATAGGTATTTCCTCCGATTTTTGAAAAATCATTCTTCTTGGCACCTCCACGCTCCGGCCCCGTCTTCGGCACACCCTTGCTGTTGAAATAGAACCACTCGACATCGTGGTCGTACTGTCCCTGAAGATCTTCCGGCGGATTGATTGAGTACCAGCCCGTTTTGACCTGACCATTCTCATCCACATAGCGATAGTCGGCAATATTATCCGAATCCGATCCGGTCACACATACCCAACCTGTCTGCATGGCTCCATACTCATCAAGGCAATAATAGGAACCACCGATTTTCTTCTGACTGATGTTGTCCTTCTTCTCATCCGGCAGAACTTTCTTTCCTGTACTTCCAAAATAATACCATTTCTTTCCGTTATCCGTTTCCCACGGTGCCGGACGTTTATAGCTATCCTTCTCATCTTCCGGCGGATCAAGTTTCTGCCATCCTGTGAGCATCACACCATTTTCATCGGAATAATATCGGTTATCGTCAATCCAGCCTGTCTGCATGATGCCCTTCTCATCAAAGTAATACCACTTGCCGTCAATTTTCTCCCATTTGCTCTTTACGCATTTGCCACTCTGATTAAAATAATAGTAATCATATCCGGATGTCTTAGAAGAATTCTCAACCTGAAGCCATTTATCGGAAATCCGGATTCCGTTTTCATCCACATAACTGTTGTCATCATCGACCCAGGAACTGACTGCCATCTGTCCGTTGCTGTCGAGATAGCGCATCGCTCCGTCCGCGCCCTGACGCCATGCATTCGTCACACGAGTATCGTTTACTCCATAATATACCCAGGTTCCATTTTCCTGCGTCCACCCGGAAGCCCATGCAGGTACTCCAAAACTGATCGATAATGCTGTGGCAAGCATCACCGCCGTCAAATATTTTTCTTTTCTCATACTTCTTCCTCTCACGTTATTTTATCCTTATTATACACGTCCTGCTTTCTACGGTAAATGAAAACCTGTTATTTTTCAATCAGAATCCCTGCAATTCTGCGTTCTATTCCATCTACAAAAATCACCCGTACAACGATCAACAAGATTGTATAAAGGTGATGTAGCCAAAACAATCAATCAATGCTATAATAAGACAATCGCAAATTTGTAAGCAAACAGATTCTTCTATAATTATATTAACTATATTGCACTATATTGTTTTATTATATAGAAGTGATGTTTCGACTTCCGGCAGAATACTCCGATTTAAAAGCGAATGGAAAACGAATGATTTTACCGCGAGAGGATATTCGCGGTTCTCAAAGAAAGGCAGGATATACTATGTGGTTAGCAGATAACTGGAAAGACTACCAGGTAATCGACTGCTCCAGAGGTGAAAAACTGGAGCGTTGGGGAAATTATCTCCTTGTTCGTCCGGACCCGCAGGTCATCTGGGACACTCCGCGCGAGCACAAGGGATGGAGACACATGAACGGTCATTATCACCGCAGCGCAAAGGGTGGCGGTGAGTGGGAGTTTTTCGATCTCCCGGAGCAGTGGACGATCGGATACCGTGGACTCACCTTCAACTTAAAACCGTTCAGCTTCAAGCACACCGGACTCTTTCCGGAGCAGGCAGCAAACTGGGATTGGTTCAGTGACAAGATCCGTCAGGCAAATCGCCCGATCAAGGTCTTAAATCTTTTTGCATACACAGGCGGTGCGACTCTCGCAGCTGCAAAAGCAGGAGCTTCCGTCACTCACGTCGACGCTTCCAAGGGAATGGTTGCCTGGGCAAAAGAGAACGCGATTTCCTCCGGTCTCTCAGATGCCCCGATCCGCTGGCTTGTCGATGACTGTGTGAAATTCGTAGAGCGCGAGATCCGCCGTGGCAATCACTACGACGCGATCATCATGGACCCGCCGTCCTACGGCCGTGGACCAAAGGGTGAGATCTGGAAAATTGAAGACGCCATCCACCCACTCGTCAAGCTGTGTGCACAGCTTCTCTCCGACGATCCGCTGTTTTTCCTGATCAACTCCTACACAACCGGTCTCGCTCCGGCTGTCCTGACTTACATGATCTCTCTTGAGGTCGTTTCCAAATACGGCGGTCATGTGGACTCTCAGGAAATCGGTCTCCCGGTAAAGGAAACCGGACTTGTTCTTCCGTGCGGTGCTTCCGGAAGATGGGAGAAATAAATTTCTATCAAAAAGAATTTCCTATCATACAAAAAAGAAAGTGGCTTGCGCAACTGAAACGGTTACGCAAGCCACTTTTCTTTCTTACTTTTGCGATTCTTATGCCTCCGGCTTCTCGATCTGAACGATCGCTGCCTTCTGCATCGGAATACGGCAGTTCTTGTTATTTCCAAACTCCACGATTACCGTATCGTCTGTCATATCGATGATCACACCGTAAAAACCACTGCTTGTCAGAACAGTATCGCCTACTGCTACGGAAGCAATCAGCTCTTCCTGTTTCTTCTTCTCTTTCTGCTGTGGGCGAATTGCCGTAAAATACATCAGAGCACAAAAGAAAATAATATAACCCACCAGAAGCGGCATAGACATTCCTGTTGCCTGTAACATGATACAAACTCCTCCTTATTCTCCCGCTTCCATTCCTGCCAGCTTTTCTGCTTTATAGGCTGCATAGCGGTGCTGTTCGATCGCTTCGCGAATCTCCGTCATCATTGTATTATAAAAGTACAGATTATGCAAGACACATAATCTCATTCCGAGCATTTCTTTCGCCTTGAACAGATGACGAATATACGCTCTGCTGTAAGAACGGCATGCCGGACACTGGCATCCCTCCTCGATTGGACGAGGGTCCAGTTCATATTTCTGGTTCAGCAGATTCAGCTTTCCATGATTCGTGTATACATGGCTGTGACGACCATTTCTTGACGGGTATACACAGTCAAAGAAGTCTACGCCCCTGTCCACTGCCTCCAGAATGTTCGCAGGAGTTCCGACACCCATGAGGTAAGTCGGCTTGTTCTGCGGAAGGTGAGGAACGGTCACATCGAGGATGTGATACATCTCCTCATGCGTCTCTCCGACTGCAAGTCCACCGATTGCATAGCCATCGAGATCCATATCTGCGATCGTCTTTGCATGAGCAATTCGGATCTCATCGACAACACCACCCTGATTGATACCAAACAGGAGCTGTTCTTTGTTGATCGTATCCGGCAGAGAATTTAAGCGAGCCATCTCTTTCTTACAGCGCTCAAGCCATCTCGTCGTCCGTTCTACCGAATTCTGAATGTAAGAGCGCTCTGCATGGCTCGGCGGACACTCATCAAATGCCATCGCAATCGTGGAAGCGAGATTCGACTGAATCTGCATGCTCTCCTCCGGTCCCATAAAGATCTTATGACCATCGATATGAGACTGGAAGTAAACGCCTTCCTCCTTGATCTTTCTTAAACCTGCAAGGGAGAAAACCTGAAATCCGCCGGAGTCCGTGAGGATCGGGCGATCCCAGTTCATAAACTTGTGCAGACCGCCAAACTGTTTGATCAGCTTGTCACCGGTGCGCACATGCAGATGGTAGGTGTTGGAAAGCTCCACCTGAGTGCCGATCTGGCGCAGGTCATCGGTGGAAACTGCGCCTTTGATTGCAGCCACCGTACCTACGTTCATAAACAACGGCGTCTGGACGGTTCCGTGAACAGTCTCCACCTCGGCACGCTTTGCGCGTCCATCCGTAGTAATCAGTTTGTATTTCATTTCTTTGCCTTTGCTTTCTTTGCTTGTGCCTTCGCCTCAGCCACCTTCTTGTTCTTCCGAACTGTCAGCTCATACCAGAGGGAACCGGACAGGCATACAGAAGAATAGGTACCGCACATAACGCCAACCATCAACGGAAGTGCAAACTCACGGATGGAGGAAACTCCCATAATGTAGAGAGCCAGAACCATCACAAATGTGGTCAGAGAAGTGTTGATGCTTCGGGTCAGGGTCTCAGTGATACTTGTGTTGACAACTTCCTCGAGCGTTCTCTTGCCCTGAATTGCCAGATTTTCACGGATACGGTCAAAAATTACGATCGTCGCGTTGATCGAGTATCCCACAATCGTCAGGACACAGGCGATAAACGTAGATCCAACCGACCATCCAAACAGTGCATAACAGGAGACAACGACGAGAACATCGTGCATCAGTGCGATGACGGAGCTTGCTGCCAGACGGATGTCGCGGAAACGAGCCCAGATGTAGAGAAGCATCAGAACACCTGCAATTGCGAGTGCAACTGCGGCATCACGCTTCATCTCCGTGCTGACTGCGCCGGAAATGCTCTCAGCTGTGATCTTGCTTCCGTCCACGCCAAACTCGTTTACAAGCTCTTCCTCGAGTGCCTGTCTCTGATCGACATTCAGCGTCTTCGTCTTGATGATAACCTCACTCGTTCCTGCAACCTTCTGGGTCTGCACATCGGCATCTCCGGTCACTTTTTCAACAACCGGAACGACCTTTGAAGAAATATCCTCAAGAGACATCTCCTCATTGAAGGTCACACTTGTGGAAGTACCACCGGTGAAGTCCATGCTGTAATGGAAGAGATGACCTGTCTTGGAATTGTTGATTCCCATGCCAGCTCCGCCTGCCAAAAGGATCAGAACAGAGATCGCAAAAACTGCCTTGCGGATCTTTAAGACATTGTAAACCTTCTTCGTCGTCTTACTGCCGTAGAGCTTCGGGCTCTGAAGTCCGAGTGCATAGAATGCATAAAGAGCTCCTCTCGTCACAACGAGGGCGGTAAACATCGACAGAACGATACCGATTGCCAGAGTCGTTGCAAATCCCTTTACCGTACCGGAACCGCGGAAATACAGAACCACAGCGGCAATCAGCGTCGTCACGTTTCCGTCAACGATTGCGGAGAGCGCTTTTGCAAATCCTGCCTTGATCGCATTCTGAACGGAGTGACCAAGACCGATCTCCTCCTTGATACGGGTAAAGATGATGACATTTGCATCAACTGCCATGCCGACTGACAGGATGATTCCTGCGATTCCCGGCAGAGTCAATGTCACCTCAAAAGCTGCCAGCAGAAGAACCACAAGTCCTACATACAGAGTCAGGGCGATCACAGCGGACAGACCCGGAAGCAGGTAAACGACAAGCATAAATACGACAAGGATTGCAAATCCGACTGCACCTGCCTTGAGGCTTGTCGAGATCGCTTCCTGTCCCAGCTTTGCGCCTACCACGTTGGAACGCAGTTCTTCAAGTTCGAGAGAAAGGGAACCGATACGGATCGTGGATGCCAGGTTCTCAGCCTCCTCGTAGGAAGCCATTCCATCGATCTGGCACTGACCTCCGGTGATTGCCTCGCGGACAAGCGGAGCGGAGTAAACCTGTCCGTCGTAAATGATTGCGATTCTCTTTCCGACATTTGCTGTCGTTGCATCTGCGAACGTCTTTGTTCCCTCGTCCGTAAATGTCAGGCTTACGACATAACTCTTCTGACCGTTCTTCTGATCGATGATTCCTGCCTTTGCAGTTGCCACCTGATCTCCGGTTAAGAGCACATTTCCGCTCTCATCGGTAAACGTCAGAGAACCCGGCTTTCCGAGTTCTTCCAGAATGGCATTCGCATCGCTCACACCCGGAATATCGATGTTGATTCGATTACTGCCCTCCTGGTAAACCTCAGCCTCTGTGCTGTAATTCTGCACTCTCTGCTGAAGTTTGTAGATGGTATCGGACATCTCCTCGGAAGAAGGATTGTCCTCCACCGCCTGATAGGTGATGCTGACACCGCCGGCAAGGTCCAGTCCGAGCTTCACATCTCCAACAGTCTTATAACCGAGAAATCCGAAACCGACAACTGCCACCAGCAGAATCAGCAGACCAATCAGACCCTTTGTCTTGCTGTTCTTCATGTTGTCTCCTTTCCGCCGTCAAAGGATTCTCCTCTCCACGGCGACTGCACCGGCTGACGATTAGTCCTCGTCAGCAAGCGCAGCTTTAATCATAATCGCACACTCAATTCTCTTCTTCTGCATTTCGCATCCGATGTCATAAGTGTCCGTGATTTTTCCGTGGAAATTGTAGGAATTTGCTGCGCATCCACCACTGCAATAGAAGCGAGCGAAGCAATCCCGGCATTTTTCCTTTGCATATACGTTACAGAGCTTAAACTCATCGCGAATGTCCTCGCGAACGATTCCGGTATCCACATTTCCCATGAGGAACTTCTCATTGCCGACGAACTGATGGCACGGATAGAAATCTCCCCACGGAGTAACTGCAAGGTACTCCGTTCCTGAACCACAACCGGAGAGGCGCTTTGCCACACACGGTCCCTGGCTCAAATCAATCATAAAGTGGAAGAAGTTAAATCCTTTTCCCTCTTTCCTGCGCTTTAAGTACTCTACTGCAAGGCGATCGTACTCCTCAAGAATCTGCGGGAGATCTTCCTCGCGGATCGAGTACGGCTCTTCCGGTGCTGCGACAACCGGCTCCATGGAAAGCTGTTCAAATCCGAGATCTGCGTAATGCTTTACATCCTCGCTGAAATCGAGGTTATTGCGGGTAAAGGTTCCGCGCACATAGTAATCTCTGTCCTCACGGCTCTTTGCAAATTTCTGGAACTTCGGAACAATGATGTCGTAACTGCTTCCGTGACCGTTTCTCGTCGGACGCATGCGATCGTTGACTTCCTTTCGTCCGTCCAGACTTAGGACAACGTTCGCCATCTCACGGTTACAGAACTCCATGATCTCATCATTTAAGAGTACACCGTTTGTCGTCAGAGTAAAGCGGAACTTCTTGTTGTGTGGCTCCTCCTGGGAACGACCGTACTCAACAAGCTGTTTTACAACGTTCCAGTTCATGAGCGGTTCTCCGCCGAAGAAATCGACCTCCAGATTTCTTCGGTTTCCGGAGTTTGCAATCAGGAAATCCAAAGCCTTCTTGCCGACCTCAAAGCTCATCAGGGCACGACGACCGTGGTACTCGCCCTCCTCCGCAAAGCAATAACGGCATGCTAAATTACAGTCATGCGCGATATGCAGGCACAGCGCCTTCACGACGGTCTTTCTCTTCTTGAAATCCATCACATAGTTGTGATAAATGTCCTTTGTATACAGCTCCTCTGCGTCAATCAGCTCCTGAACATCGCTCAGAGCCTCCTCAACATCTGCCTCCGGATATATCTCAGACAGCTTCTGCTTTGCCTCTGCGCGGGCTTCTGCCGGGATCGGCATAGCGGACTCGATCTCACCGATTGCCGGCTCAAGCATGGCAATTGCGTCATAAACGACATCGTCCACAACATGAACTGATCCGCTGGCAATATCCATCACGATGTTGTAACCATTATTTTTATACTGATGAATCACTTATATTCTCCTTACTATTCTGGACGGCACGCAAAAGACCCCTATCATCATACATCAATAGGGGTCTTTCTCATCCGCCTTATCGCGTTGTGACACCTGAAATTTCAGGCAGTCTTATCTGTTTGCGTTCTCGCAAGCCTGGTTGCCTACGGTGCAGGAAGTCTTACATGCAGACTGGCAGGAAGTCTGGCACTCGCCACATCCGCCCTTCTTCATGGACTCCTTCAGGGTCTTATTGGTTAAAGTCTTAACGTGCTTCATATCTCTCGCCTCCTATATTCGTTCAAGTATTGCAATTCTATCAGATTATATCATATCTACCCGAGGCGTGCAAGTGTAAAGTTGTGGCTGGTTGTTCTCTTGCACGCTCCTCATGGCGAAAGAAGTCCTACAAACTCGCTCTCGCTCCGGGTTCGACGCAGTGGTGCGTAAGATCGTAAAATACACGATCTAAGGACCAGCGTCTCACACGGGTTTGCAGGATCTTTTTCGCCCTCGTCGCTGAGATAATACTGATAAAAAATATACCATGAAAAAAATTACAAACACAATAAATCTATCACTTAAATATTATTTTACGAACAATCTGGTAAACAGTCCAGCCACAAACCATTCCGATTGTATTTGTCATAATATCATCGACCTGAAAAAATCCTCTCTGTGTCACTAGCTGAGTACATTCGATCATTAAACTGCTGAAAAATCCAATTATTGTACATACAAGCATTTGGTGGGAAATCCTCATTTTACCAAGACCTCGCCAAATTTGAGGGAGGAGGAATCCATATGGCATAAAAAGAAAGACATTTTCTACAACAAAAGCATTTGCCATCGGACCACCAAAGGTCTCAAACAGTTCCAGGCTGACCTTTGTTCTTGATCCAGCCTCACGCTCAAGAAGAGTGATCTGCACGAGCATCATCAGATACATTGCCATGCACGATTTCCAAAAAAGCTGTTTCTTTGTTTCTCGGTTTAACATTCCTCTTCTCTTAACAATCGCCCGTCTGAGACTATAATAAATCAGCGCCAAAAAAGCTGTCACAGGAAGAAAACACGCCTGCTCCAGAATATCTTTCCAAACATACTTCCACATGTTTTCCACCTTACCTTTCGTATCCATTTTCCCTATTGCTTCATCCGACTAGCTGTTTCACAAAAAGAATGTGCCTTGGCATATTCTTGTGTCATGCCAACATCTCCTGTAAACTGTAACTCATCCTATCATACCAACTAACGGAACGCAAGAAAAAAGAGGACATTTCTGTAATCCATGTTATAATGTTGTTGCTGTACAAAAATCCATTCCAGTTTGTACAATATATGAACAATAATTATTGCTGTATATGGATAATAAGAAAGGACTTTGATTTTCATGACAACAAATAAAAAAAGAACTTTAACATTTTCGAAATTCCGCTTCTGGATTCCTGCCCTCATCATGGCTGGACTCATCTTTTTCTTTTCCAGTCAGCCCGGAGAAGATTCCTCTAAATTAAGTGGATCTCTTCTCCATGAGATCCTTCTTGCGATCTCTCGCTTTTTCCCGAGCGATCCAAATGCAGAACCGAATCTCTTATTGCTTGACCGCTTAGAATTCCTTCTGCGAAAAACTGCCCATGTGACCGAGTACACAATCCTCTATCTGACTGTTCTTCTCGGTCTTTCTCCACGCAAATTTTCTCGAAAGAGATGGGCGCTGACGGCATTTCTGATCACAGTCTGCTATGCCTGCACCGACGAATTCCACCAGTATTTCGTTCCGGACCGCTCCGCGAGAATTACCGATGTCATGATCGACAGCATTGGTTCATCGATTGTTACATTCTCGCTGATCGTCAGTACTCTTTTTAAGAAAAACGCCTGATAATGTAAAAACAGGGCGGAAGATTCGATTTATAAGAATCTTCCGCCCCATTTATATAATTCCTTTATTCGCCTGTCTCATTTCAAATTAATCTACCAGCTTATCAAGCTCTTTTACATGCTCGGTCTCATTGGATGTCTTATGGTTTGCCTTGGAAGCGTACTGGTTGACTGCAACCTGAGACTTCTTGATCGGCTGCATCGTACCTGCACCTGCCACACATCCACCCGGACATGCCATACCCTCAAGCAGATAGCCATTGTACTTTCCAGCACTTGCCATCGTCAACAGCTTTCGGCAATCCTTCAGACCCTCTGCATTTGCGATCTTGATCTCTCTATCCGGGAACTTTTCCTTAATGACATTGACAACAGACTGTGCAACACCGCCTGCAACTGCGAAGTTACGTCCATCGGTCGAAGCATCGTTGACACCGTTCGGATCTTCCTCAATCGTCTCGAGATCTACATGCTTTGCATCAAAGACGCCCGCCATCTCCTCAAAGGTCAGAACGAAGTCCACATCGCTTCGGATATCAGTACGCATTGCCTCGAGCTTCTTTGCTGCGCACGGTCCGATAAAGACTACCTTTGCATTCTCATTATGACGCTTGATCAGTCTTGCTGTCAGAGTCATCGGGGTCAATGCCATCGAGATGCTGTTTGCATTCTTCGGGAAAAGCTTCTTTGCCATCATTGACCATGCCGGACAACAGGAAGTTGCCATGAATGGCAGTTTCTCCGGAACTTCATTTACAAAGTCAATTGCCTCCTGAGTTGCGCACAGATCCGCTCCGATTGCAACCTCAAATACATCCGTAAATCCGAGTGCCTTCATTGCTGCACGCAGTTTTCCCGGAGTTACCTTCGGTCCAAACTGACCTACGAATGCCGGTGCAACCGCTGCATATACCCGCTCACCAGACTGAATTGCACGGATAACCTGGAAGATCTGGGACTTGTCGGCAATTGCTCCAAACGGGCAGTTTACAAGACACTGACCACAAGATACGCACTTCTCATAATTGATATCTGCCTTACCATTTGCATCAGATCCGATTGCATCCATTCCACAGGCAGCGGCACACGGACGCTCCTGAACAATGATTGCATTGTAAGAGCAGACGGTTGCACAACGACCACACTTGATGCAGGCATCCTGATCAATATGAGAACGACCGGTTGTGCGGTCAAGGCTGACTGCATTCTTTGGACATACCTCCACACACGGATGTGCCAGACAGCCTTGACATCCCTCTGTCACCGTTACGCGCTTCGGTGCACAGGCATTACATGCAAACTTGATGACATTGATCAGTGGCGGGGTGTAATAAGTTTCCGGACGGTCAGCTGCCTCAATGTTGTCAGAAATCGGTGCATGCTCTGCTGCACCTCTTGCCGGAAGACCCATTGCCAGACGAAGACGCTCTCCAACGATTGCTCTCTCCAGAAATACATCATTTCGGAAGTTTCCTACCTCTCCCGGAATGATCTTGTACGGCAGTTCCTCAATACGCTTGTCTACCGGCCACTCGGTATGATAAGCCATGCGGGCTACCTCTCTGAATATTCTATGACGGATTTCCTGGATTCGTGTCTCGACTCCTCTCATTCTTTTCTCTCTCCTCCTGATAATTGACCCTGTTCGTAACTGCAAAGATACTGAGCAGTTACTCATGTTTATTTTTTAACGATTATTTTTCTCATTTGTATTATATCAGTGAAGAGTAAAAAATCAAACAGTAAATGACAATTTTTCTCATTGTTTTCAAAAATACACATCAGAGAACAGCCGGATTAGAACACATACTGACTCAAACGCTCAAATGCCTTCTCAATCTGGCTCTTCGGGGACGCCAAATTCATGCGGATACTGCAAGAACCGTGGAACGGGCGTCCATCCTGCCATGCAACTCCGACATCCCATCCAGCCCGGAGCAGCTCATCGAGGCTCTCTTCATGCTTCTCACACCATTTCGTACAGTCGAGAAACAGCATATAAGTTCCCTGCGGTTTGGACACCTCCACACCATCGAAATGATCCTGGATATAGTCATACGCATAATTGACGTTCTCTGACAGCACCTCGCACAACTCATCAACCCACTCATATCCCTCCGGACGGTAAGCACCGATCAGCGCATACATACTCATCAGATTCATCTCATTATAATGGCACTTACTGCTCTGCGCCAGAACACGATCTCTCAGATAGTCATTGTAAATGATGTGATAAGAACCGATCAGCCCTGCAAGGTTAAACGTCTTTGACGGCGCATAGAGTGCGATCGTTCGATTTCTCGCATCCTCGCTGACCGACTGGGTTGACGTATGTTTGCTTCCATTAATCATGAGATCTGACCAGATTTCATCGGAAATCACGACGCAAGAATTGCGCTTGTACACTTCCATTGCCTTCTCAATCTCCTCTTTTTCCCACACACGACCACATGGATTATGCGGATTACAGAAAACTGCCAGATGAATTCGATTCTTCTGAATCTTCGCCTCCATATCTTCATAATCCATCCGCCAGACTCCATTCTCATCTTTCTTTAACGGAGAGAGAATAATCTTACGTCCTGAATTCTCAATACATCTTGTAAATCCGATATAAGTCGGGCTGTGGAGCAGAATCGCATCTCCCGGTGCACTGAACGCTGAGACCGCAGAGATCAGTCCGCCGAGCACACCGTTTTCATATCCGATGTGTTTCTTCTCAAGTCCCTTCACTCCATTTCGTGTCTCCTGCCACTTGATAATCGAAGTAAAATACTCCTCGCGCGGATCAAAATATCCAAATGCCGGATGACCTGCCCGCTCAATCATCTCCTGCTGAACAGTCGGAACCGTCGCAAAGTTCATATCTGCCACCCACATCGGGATCGCATCAAAGCCCTCCTTCGGCGCCCCCGGTGCTCCCTCTTTTCCAAGCAAATCCACTGCAATCGCATCTTTTCCATGCCGATCCATCACGGTCGTAAAATCGTATTTCATCGTCTTTTCTCCTCCTTCGCCACGAGTACCCCAACCCCAATTAACATCCTCACCGAAGAGGACATCTATTCTGAGTTATATATTTTTTATCATTCCATTATACGTTATCACATCTCCTCCCCGAAATCTAGCCAAATATACGCATGATAAACAACATAAATACCAATGCTTCAAACCAAAATTCAGACGAATACACGCACAATAAACCTGCGCTGTAAAGGATATTATCGCGGGTAGGAATTTTCTAAACGGAAAATCCCGTATAATACAATGATAAGATCAAATTTTTCCAATTTCAAACACAAAGTATCAAAAAAATTCCTTTGTGCAACACATAAACTTAGCGCCGTAAGGTGAGAAAGATCGTGTCAACCCCGTGTGAAACGTCGGTGCTTAGGCTGTGTCCTTTACAGCCTTATGCACCGTTACGTTGAACCCGGAGCGAAAGCGCGGTTGCACGACTTTACTCACCGTCGGTGCCCCGCATATACACATATACACACAATCCATACAAATAAAACTAAATTAAAAAAGCAGGAAAAGCCCTCAGACTTTTCCTGCCATAATTCTTACTTTTATTACGTTTCTTATTACTTTACAGCTTTAATCCAATGCTCGCGGAGCGTATAAAATAAAAGCACCAGCATCCGATCGGATTTACAATCTTACAGATACTTCTTCAGAGCCTCTACCTTGTCCACTCTCTCCCACGGCAGATCAACATCGGTTCTTCCAAAGTGACCGTAAGCTGCGGTCTGGTGATAGATCGGACGACGAAGGTCAAGCATCTTGATGATTCCTGCCGGACGCAGATCAAAGTTCTCACGAACGATCTCAACCAGTTTCTCATCGCTGAGCTTTCCGGTTCCAAAGGTATCTACGCGAACAGACATCGGATGTGCAACACCGATTGCATATGCAAGCTGGATCTCGCACTTGTCAGCCAGTCCTGCTGCAACAAGGTTCTTTGCTGCATAACGAGCTGCGTATGCAGCGGAACGGTCTACCTTTGTGCAGTCCTTTCCGGAGAATGCGCCACCGCCGTGACGAGCATATCCACCGTAGGTGTCTACGATAATCTTACGTCCGGTCAGACCGCTGTCTCCGTGAGGTCCACCGATTACGAAACGACCGGTCGGATTTACATAGTACTTCGTCTCCTCATCTACCATTCCGGACGGAAGAACTACATCGAATACATACTTGCGGATATCCTCATGAATCTGCTCCTGAGTTACATTCTCATCATGTTGGGTAGAAAGAACAACGGTATCCAGACGGATCGGCTTGCCGTTCTCATCGTACTCTACGGTTACCTGGGTCTTTCCATCCGGACGAAGATACGGAAGGGTTCCGTTCTTACGAACCTCAGTCAGACGTCTTGCAAGCTTGTGAGCCAGAGCGATCGGGTACGGCATGTACTCCTCGGTCTCATTCGTTGCATAACCGAACATCATACCCTGATCTCCTGCACCAATTGCATCGAGGGCATCGTCATCCATTGCATTTTCCTTTGCCTCAAGTGCCTTGTCAACGCCGAGAGCGATATCGGAAGACTGCTCGTCAAGTGCAACCATAACGCCACAGGTATCGCAGTCAAAACCATACTTTGCACGGTCATATCCGATCTCACGAATCGTCTCACGAACAATTTTCTGAATATCGACATATGCATTTGTGGTAACCTCTCCCATTACCATAACAAGACCGGTCGTACAGCAAGTCTCACATGCTACACGGCTCATCGGGTCCTTCTCCATCAGAGCATCCAGAATCGCATCTGAAATCGCATCGCACATTTTGTCCGGATGGCCTTCGGTTACAGACTCAGATGTAAACAGTAACTTTTCCATGAAAATCCTCCTACGTTAAAATATTAAAGCTGGTTGAAAACAAAAGAAAAGTCCGTAGCAATCATACTGCGGACTTGATATTCTTTGCACATCAAATCCTCTTATTGCTCGATTTCTCGCTCAGGTTGGCACCTTCCCAACGCTCCTGCCTGATCGCACCGCTTGGAGGTTCAGACATTTCATTCGGGGTTGCCGTGACTTCATAGATCCTTTGTATCTCCATCACTCTGAATAAGGGATTACGCACTTTTCGATTGTTATTTAGATTGTTCCGTGAATAATACTAGCAGATTCCCATATAGCTGTCAAGGATAATCTTTCGCAGTTTCGTTACCGTTCATGCATCGCACAAACGGCAACCGATTTTTTCTTATTTTCTCAGGAACGGGTTCCGATCAGGTAGTTGATGAACTGCTGAGCGGTACGTCCGGAAATTCCGCCGTGGCTTAATTCCCACTTGTTTGCCTCTGCACACAGCTCCTCGTCGCTGATCGTCAGTCCTGCCTTCTTTGCAAGTCCGATGACAATTCCGAAATACTCCTTCTGCGTTGGCTTTGAGTAGTTGATCGTCACACCGAAACGATTTACAAGGGACAGCTTCTCCTCCATCGTGTCGGAACGGTGCATACCGTTGTCGCTCTCGACATCATCGCGGTCACTCCAGTTCTCTTTGATCAGATGACGGCGGTTCGAGGTTGCATAGATCAGGATGTTGTCCGGGCGCGTCTCCACACCACCCTCGATGACGGCCTTGAGAAACTTGTACTCCACCTCAAACTCCTCAAACGACAGATCGTCCATGTAGATGATGAAACGGTAGTTGCGGTTCTTGATCTGTGCGATCACGGAGGAAAGATCGCGGAACTGATGCTTGTAAATCTCGATCATGCGCAGACCCTGACCGTAAAACTCATTGACAATCGCCTTGACGCTCGTGGACTTTCCGGTTCCGCTGTCACCGAACAGAAGCACGTTGTTTGCCTTCTTGCCCTCAACGAAGGCGAGCGTATTGTCGACAAGTTTTTTCTTCTGGATCTCATAACCGATCAGATCGTCAAGCATAACGGTATCCATGTTGTTGATTGCACAGAACTTCGCCACTCCGCTCTCATCCGACTGGATTCGGAATGCCTTGTTCAGACCAAACATACCAACACCGTAGTCCTTGTAGAATCCGGTCACTGCATCAAAGAACATATCCTCGTTCTTCGCCTGCTCGAGCTTCTCGCTGAGTGCCTGAACCTTCTCGCTGACGTTCTTGTTATACATCAGCTCCTTCTTGCCGATCGCCTTGTAATTGGAAATGCGGGAGAAGCAGTCGACACCGAGATACTCCTCAAGCGGTCCGAAATCATAGTCAAACAGATCCATAAATGCACGAAAATCGCCCTTTGCGAATGCATTGACGCTTCCATCGCTCGCTCCTACCTTCTCACAGGTAATACTGAACGGATTCTCATTCGTAATCAGCAGAAATGTCAAATAGTTGTGCCACAGATTCTTGTCAAATCCATAATCCGTCGCAACCTGAAGCAGATGTTTCATCTGGGTAAATACGCGGGTCACAAGCTCCTCTTTCGTCTGGCTCTTGTCATCCATCTTTCTCGTGATATCCGCAAGCTCCATCAGAATGGTATCTTTTGGCATATCTCCGTAAATCAGCAATCTGGAAACAATCTTGTACATTTCTCTCTCCTCCGTCCCTGTCTCTACTTACTTTTTTCTTTTGCTCTTCTTACTTTTGCCTATGTTTACTTACTTTCTCTTGCTCACTTTTTTCTCAGCCTTCTTTTCCTTTTTCTTACCCTTATGTTTATTCCCTTTCGTTCGCTTTTTGACCCTGAAATCGTCCGATTTTCCCGGTTACAAGATCGTTAAAAACTTTTTAACAGTTTAGCACATCTGCACACAAAAGAAAAGAAGCAGAATAGCTTTCACTATCCTGCTCAGTATGGGGAACAATAAATTGATAATGGCTTGTTAATAAATAACTACTCTCTTTATGCTGCAAGGAACTGCTTGATGTCACTGCAAAGATCCTCACAATGGTCTGCGTAAACCTTTAAGTTCACGATGTGGTTGAATCCCAGATTCATGATTCCCAGAAGAGATTTTGCATCCACAACAATGCTTCCACGACTCAGATCCATGTTGTACGGATACTTCTCTACTTTGCTGATAAAATCAAGAACATCGTTCGGATTCTTAAAGGTTACGTTCATTTCGCTCATGATAAACTCATTCTCCTTTTTGGTTTTCTTATCTGACAGTCTAACCAGATTTTCTCGCTCTATTCGTCTTCCTCACTCGGATTGTCATTCTGGTTGATTTTTCATTCTATACATAGTTTATTCATCACGGAAAGTACTCTCATCAGGTCCGATCCAACTCTTATTATCCTTTTTTTCTGGACTTTGCATCCTGCTCATCTGGAACTCGGTTTTTCTCTGATCTCTCCTCACCGTTTATGAATATTCTATCACTCCAAAATATTCTGGAAAGAGGAAATTTCTTAAATAGGAGTAACTATTTAAGATTTTTCGTCAATTTCTGTCAGAAAATGTCACCAAAAATCCCGGATTTTCCCATTTGTAAATGCTTCCAAATCAATTTTTTCCTCCTACACCCCCGTTTTGAAGAAAATTTATGAGGAAAATTTTACAAAACCCGCTTTTTAAGAAGAGAAGTTCTTCCTAAATTCTGCCGGAAGAACCCCAACCTCCTCCTTAAACACCTTGCTCATATATTTCGGGTCGGCATATCCCACCATGTCCGAGATCTGGTTCAGCTTAAGTTTTGAATGAAGAAGCAATTCCTTAATCTTTTCAATTCGATAACTCCGAACAGTCTCTGTAAACGACATCCCCGTCTCTTTTTTGAACTGACTGCTCAGATACTCCTCCGACACTTTCAGCTTCTGCGCCAGTTCATCGAGCGTGATTCCCTGACTGTAATACTCCTCAATCAGAAGCCTTGCTCGGTGGACGAGATCGCTGACCGCCTCACTTTTCTCTGGCACTGCTGTCTTCTCATAGAGCTGTTCCATGATTGCGCGAATCTCATTCCATGTCACTGCCTGCGTGATCGAGCCAACGATCTCCTGCGCCGAGCCAAGTCCTGCTGTCCTTCCGAGCGTCTTTGCGAGATTCAGGATTGCCATGCTGAAACGGATACACGCCTCACGGATCTCATTCGGATGACAACTTCCGTTGCGGTACATACGGATGAACTGTTCAAGTGCCTCCAAGAATCCCTCCTGATTGCGCTCTGTGATCATCTTGCGCATTTTCTCCTCCATCTCAAGTGGATATTGGAGCGGAACCAGATGCATCTGGCGGAGATTTTCCCTCGTCAGAAGTGTTTCTCTTGGAAAACTCAAGTTCCACTCCCGATCGGTGATCAGCTCCTCATATGCCTCCTGAAGCCCAGCCATTCCATCACTCTGTGTCCAGAGAAAGAGCGGAATCGGGCTGAGTGCCCGGCAGATCGCCGGAATCAACATCTCAACATAACGTTTCTGGATCTTCTCCCTGTTCTGACAATGATAGAGGATGACGAGAAGCTGATGCTGACGCACCGACTCAATGATCGTGCTCGAGTAATCGGCAACCCGCCCCGTGTACGTCTCCACGATCTGTCTGACCTTGGCAACCTGGCGGTCATAATTCGTTCCCATCCAGATCGAGAAAACTTCAAGAGAATCTTTGATGTCAAGCCCGTACTCCCGCAGAGTCAGCTTGTTGAGTTCCTCATCGACCGGAAGCTCCGCCAGCATACAGCCCTTAAAAATCTGGGGAAGTGAGAGGAATTTTTCCTGCATATTTTCGATTCCTCTCTCTTTCTCCAATACATTTCGGATATTCCAGAGTGTTTCCCGAAGCTCCTGAATCTTGATCGGCTTGAGCAGATAATTGTCAATGTTCATACCGATTGCCCGCTTTGCATAGTCAAAATCCGAATACGCGGTCAGGACAACCGCCCGTCCTGTATATCCGTCCTTTCGGAGATGTTCGAGCATATCAAGCCCATTCATCTCCGGCATCTGAATATCCATAATCACGAGATCCGGCTCAGTATTCTGCACAAGATGCAGTCCCTCGAGACCGTTTCCCGCTGTTCCCACAAGCTCATATTCCGGATCCAGCTTTTTGATAATCTTTGCCAGACCGTTGCGGATTGAACTCTCATCTTCCACTACTGCAATCTTCATCTGTTTTTTCCTCCCCCCCGTATCGCTTTCACAAACAGATGCACTGTCGTTCCGATATCCGGACGACTCTCAAAATAACAAGTTGCATCTTCCCCATAATACAACTCGAGTCGTTTTCTTACATTGTAAATCCCGACATGCCCTTCCATCCGTTTCGTCGGATCATTGAGAATCTGAAGCGTCTCCTTCGGAATTCCCTTTCCATTGTCCCGAATCATGATGTAAATCTGATCCTCAATCCGTCGAATTCGAATCGTCAGACGGCATACTCCTTCCTTCTGATACCCTCCATGCTTGATCGCATTTTCCACAAATGGCTGAAGAAGCATCTTGTGAATCTGACACCCTTTCAGTTCCTCCGGGATATCTGTCTCCACCTCGAGCGGTTGTTCGATTCGCTCTTTCTGGAGCATTGTGTACTGGCTCAGCCAGTAGAGTTCCTGCCCGATCGACACAAGGCCTCCCGGATTCCGAATCGAGTAGCGCAAGATATCTGCGAGTGCACAAACCATTCCGCTGATCTCGTACTCATCACGTTCAATCGCCTTCCAGTTAATCGTATCGAGAGTATTGTAGAGAAAATGCGGGTCAATCTGTGCCTCCATCGCAGAGAGCTCAGCATTTCGCTGTTCCTCCGCCGAAGTCTTGAGCTTCTCAATCAGATCCCCTGTCTTCTCCACCATCTTGTTAAATCCGCCGACAATCGTAACCACCTCGCGCGGAAGTTTGGTATTGCCGGGAACACGAACCGAGAAATCTCCCTTTTCGACCTCAATCATTGCCGACTCAATCTGCTTAACCTGAAGAAAGATCGGCTTAAAAATCAGGCAAACCGCAATACTTCCCTCAATCAGAAATCCCACCGTCATCACCATCATCAGCGTTGTCTGATGGCTGATCAGTCTTGAAAACTCTCTCATCGAGTAGTAATCGTACAGTTTCCAGCCCGTCACTGCATTGTCTGTACTCAGGACACTGATGCCGGACGTCGAAATCTCCGAGATCTTTTTTCCGATATCCTCCCTGATCTCCGATGCAATAATCTGGTCTCCCTCGCAGATATAAAGTCTTGACTCAGTCTTCGAGGAAATCACCTCCCAGAGTACTTCCTGATCAAAACTCAGAATCACCGTTCCCAAATCGCGATGAATATCCCGATAATCGACAATCCTGCGCGCAATCTGGAGCAGATGTCCACTTCCATCCTCACTCTGCTCCAGACTCACGCCACCGTGAAAATGAACTCCGCCACCCATATCCTGCTTCACCAGATGACCCGCCCAGGTGCTGTCCATCGAAGAGGCGCTGACGCGGTCATAAAAGTACTTCTGCCCACCCGTTGTCACAAGTGTCACGCCCTCCACTTCCTCATTTCGGTTGCACAGGCGTTTAAGCTGACGGCGAATCTGATTGCTGTTTGCATCAAGCACATCCCTCTTGTTGTTGATCTGCTGGACGAGAACAACAAGCTCCTCATCCGTACAAAAATCAGAGAGCACACTGTCATAGCGGTCCATCATCATATTGAGCATCTGATCCGCAGTCTCAATCTCTCTCTGCATCTCCGTCTCAACATTCGACTTTAAGATCTCTCCGATTCTCGCCTGCATCACAAAAATCAGAATCAACAGGGGAAGAACAATGGTGACGCTCTCTGCCATCACCAGTGAAGTGCGAAGTGATCGATTATTCCCCCTCATGATATTCCTCCCTGATCTGAGCAATACGATCTGCCAGTTTCTTCCAGGCATCCTGCGGTTCATCCTGCAGGATCGTCTGGTTCACCGTCTCTGCAAGTGCGATTGAGATCGCCGGCCAGTACTCGACCCGTTCTCTGATTCTCGCATACTTGAGACCATGCAGATCCTTTCTCCTCTCCGGATTTTTCTCCATCTGCCACTCGAGTACATCCCTGCGCGGTGCCAAGTATCCGGCAGATTCCAGATAAGATTTCATCTGCTCCGGCTGAGAGAGAAAACGGACAAAATCAACTGCCTCCTCCCGGTTCTTCTGATCTGGCACAAGAAGAACCTCTCCGCCGATCACACTCGTCCGATCCGTCGCACCCGGAATCCGAATCTGCCCATAGCGTAGTTGAGGATTCTGTTTAAAATAATACTCCATCTTTCCGGATGCCGCAAAAATCATTGCGATATTTCCTTTGCTGAACTGGCGCGCCACATCCGACATCGTCATGTTCGCCGTGCTCCGACTGACTGCCCCGCTCTGCACGAGTTTTTTCAGGAAATGATAGGCCTGCTCTCCCTCCGGGGTATTTAAGTTCTTCATATCCGCCCCAAATCCCCAGATGATCGGCAGAAAGCTGTACGTCGTCTCCTCACTGATCAGCCCGGCAAATCCACATCCATAGATCTGCCCGCTCGTCATCGTCTTTGCGACACTTAAAAACTCCTCAAACGTCTCTGGAGGCTTCACACCGGAACGCTGTAAAATCCCCTTGTTGTAATAGAGCGTCAGGCAATTCAAACCGAGCGGAAACCCGATCATTGTACCGTCCTTTCCCTCACACAACTCCACAGCCTGATCGAGATACTCGTCCCAATCGACAACATTCGACAGATCCACAAGCGGACTTATCCGCTCAAAATACTGAATATCACTGCAATCCGCGAGAATCAGATCCGGAAGTTCCCTATTCTCACCCGCCAGAGCAAGTGTCTTTCTGAAATCCTCATCCGGCACATACTCCAGATCAATGATCACCTCATCCTGAGACGCATTGTACTCATCCGCAAGCTGGGTCAGCTTCTGGCGCATTGCTGGAATATCCCAGTAATGCCAGAGAACCAACCGTGTCTTCTCCTTCGGTGCGACTTCCGCCTCACCACCACAGGAAGTGAGCGTCACACCGATGACAAGAAGCGTAAGCACACAAAAAATCCTCCTGCCAAATCGCTTTCCCTGCTGCTTCCTGCGCGGTATCTGCGTTCTGCTCTGTGTTCGCTTACTGCTCTGCATTCTGATGCATTCTCTCATGTTCTGCGCCAATCTCCTCATAAAGATGATAAAAGCTCCATCCGACGTTGTTCTCCGTCACAATCGCTTTTAAATCAATCTTCTGAACTTTTGCACGACGCATTCCAAGAAGCAGTTCGTCGAGTCGGCTTCCCGAAAAATTGTGCATGACGAGAACCTCCTGATCGATCGTTTCCGCTACATCTATATTCTCTTTCGCGTGCTCTTCCTCCTTAAATCCCTCAAGACCGAGAAGAGCCCCGATCGTCTCACCAAGCTGATCCTCGCTCACATTGCGAATCCGGATTCCCATCCGCACAAGTACACCCTTCAACTTTGTCGCATTCTTGTTTCCCTCAGGGGAATAATACAAAACTGTCTCTCTACTGCCTCTTGTCACTGCCATCTCTGTCCTCCAACACGCTTCCCAAATTTTCTGCATTTACCTTACATTTACCTGTTACCCCATACACCCACTCGCGGATTCCTCAAAAGACACGCGAAGCCGACAGGCCATTACTCCTTTTATGGTAACACAAAAAGTCTGAAATTTCCATCAGGAAACTCCAGACTCTTCAAAACGACCCGGATGGGGTTCGAACCCACGACCTCCGCCGTGACAGGGCGGCGCTCTAACCAGCTGAGCCACCAGGCCAGATTATAAAATTGTTTTTGCGGTTCAATGGACCTTCGGGGACTCGAACCCAGGACCGACCGGTTATGAGCCGGTTGCTCTAACCAACTGAGCTAAAGGTCCGCACTCTTTGGCATTGCCAAATGACCCCAACGAGATTTGAACTCGTGTTACCGCCGTGAAAGGGCGATGTCTTAACCGCTTGACCATGGGGCCGAAATTTCTGGTCTCCATGGACCTAGCTCCCCGAGTAGGACTTGAACCTACGACAGCGCGGTTAACAGCCGCGTGCTCTACCGACTGAGCTATCGAGGAATACTTCGTATTGCTCTTTGTTGCTGTGTTGTCGTGAACAACGAGGTTATTATATGATAGATTATCTGTTTTGTCAACACTTTTTTCAAAGTTTTTTAGAAATTTATTTTGGAGATTTTTGATCGCATCGTTACTAAGGAACATGATAGGACGCAATTTCCTATCATACAAAAACAGGGCGGAAATTCCGCCCTGCCAATTTTCATTCTTCCATCTTCTGATTTTAGGTTTAGTGTACCCAGATTCCGTTTGCATCTACGCGATATCCATCCGGAGTCGTTGTGTTCGTCAGCATTGCGCCATCGGTTCCGCAGTAGTACCAGTTGTTTCCTGCCTGAATCCAGCCTGTGCGCATCCAGCCCACAGAGTCGAAGCAGTACCACTTTCCGCCGATCTGAAGCCATCCGTTTGTCGGATAGGAGCCGTTTGCGTAGCGATACCACCATTTCTTCTGGTTGCTGTCCCAGATCCACTGATCCTGAGAAGTTGTATTGCTTCCCGGAGTCACACTGCTTCCGTTATTGTTACTGCTACCATTCGTCTTCTTCAGAGAGTCGAGCAGGGCATCATCCACATAGATGTAATCGGACTCATACCACTCACCCTTCTTGGAATTGTTGTTGATTACACGAACCTTGAAGTAGTACTCGCCCTCCTTGGTGATTCTGGAAGCGAAGTCATAGTAATTGTTCGTCGTCGTCGCGGTCTCACCGACAGACTTGCTGTCGCGGTAAAGACGTACCTGATAACTCTTTGCTCCATCTACCTCTTCCCACTTTGCGGTCGGAGTCTCCTCATCCTCCCAGGAGAGATCATCAATTTCAAGCGGTCCCTCAAGCTCTTTTAACGTCAGCTTGATGATCAGAGTCGTGCTGCTGTCCTCTCTGCGGGAGCCGGTGTAAGTTGCCTTATCACCGCTCAGGCTTACCTTGCTCTTGGACATTGCGTCAAAGTAGTAATCGCTGTCAGCCTCAAGGGTAACCTCGATCTTCGGCTTATCTCCGCTGGTCCACTCTGCATCGTCGTTGTCAATCTCGACATCGCTTACCTTGTAATGGCTATCCGGGGTCGTGACATCCACGCTTCCGTTGTCATCGCCGACTGCAATATCAGAATCCACTACCAGATTGACTCTTGTAATCTTTGTTCGGCTGGATGCCGCAAATGTTGTTCCCGTGAATGCGGCTGCGATCAATGCCGCTCCCAGCATCAGGGACAATCCTTTTTTCCATAACTTCATTTTCTTCTCCTCCTTTTGCTACACCGGACCTCCATTCCCGCTCCGTCTGATTCAATTCCTTTCTCGATCCTCTCGACAATCTCGACTATCTTTCAAATTGTCTTCCATTTTCGATCTTTTTCTTTTCCGATAGCGGAATTGTCTGATCCAATTCCTTTCTTCTTATCTTCTGTCTTTATCATAATGGAAAATCGTGTCCAGTTTATGTACAGTTCATAACAATTTGCTTACGGAAAGAAAACAAAAATTTTAACACACGCAAAAATGCGCTCAGAAGTCCCCAAAATTTTAACCGATCTTCAGGCGAAACTTCTGTGCTTCCTTCTCAGAATCCACGATATCAATATGTGCGCCGAGAGCCTGCAATTTTTCCTCAAACTTCTCGTATCCGCGCTGAATATAGCCAATCTCATCCACAACGGTGTATCCGGCTGCAGACAGTCCTGCAAGCACGAGGGCTGCACCTGCGCGAAGATCCGGAGACTCAACCTGAGCGCCCGTAAATCCCTTCACACCGTCAATAACCGCAACGTTGCCCTCAACCTTGATATTTCCACCCATTCTCGAGAGCTCATCGACATACTTGAAGCGATTCTCAAAAATACTCTCCGTGATCATGCTTGTTCCCTCAGCCAACGCCAGGGTCACTGCCATCTGCGGCTGCATATCCGTCGGGAATCCCGGGTATGGAAGGGTCTTGATGTTTGTCGAATGCTGTCTCGGTTTTCCAACCACACGCACCTCATCATCTCCCTCGATTACCTCGCATCCAATCTCAATCAGCTTTGCAGAGATCGCCTCAAGATGCTTCGGAATCACGTTCTTGACCGTCACATCTCCGCGGGTGATCGCTGCTGCACACATAAAGGTTCCCGCCTCGATCTGATCCGGAATAATCGAATACTCCGTTCCATGAAGGCGACGAACACCACGGATACGGATGATATCGGTTCCCGCGCCCTTGATATTTGCTCCCATGCTGTTGAGGAAGTTTGCAACATCCACAACGTGAGGCTCCTTTGCCGCATTCTCAAGGATTGTCTGACCCTCTGCGAGAGCCGCTGCCATCATGACATTGATCGTTGCTCCGACAGAAACCACATCCAGATAGATGTGACTTCCGACGAGATCGATCGCATGCGCAATCACTGCCCCGCGATCAATCTCAATCTTTGCGCCCAACGCACGAAATCCCTTTAAATGCTGGTCAATCGGACGGCTTCCGATGTTGCAGCCGCCCGGGAGCGGAACCTCTGCGCTCTTATACTTTCCAAGCAGTGCTCCAATAAAATAATAGGAAGCACGAATTTTACGGATATACTCATCATCTACGCTTACCTCACGGATCGTAGATGCATTGATCTTTACGGAATGCCGGTCAATCCGCTCTACCTGAGCACCAATCTCCGAAATCGCCTCGAGAAGGACATTGATGTCCCGCACATCCGGCAGATTCTCTATGATGACATCATCATCGGTCATAATAGCAGCCGCCAAAATACCAAGCGCCGCATTCTTCGCCCCGCTGATCACCACATCTCCAACCAGTGGATTACCGCCCTTCATAATAAACTGATTCATCCTGCACCTCTGCCACTTTCTTTTTAACCTATTCTTTATAACTGTGTGAATTACCCATTGTCTAAAGCCAATGGGCTTCCTGTTTCAACAGTTATCTCTCACTCTTCAAAACACTCAAATAAAAACGTTTATAAACTCTTCTACAAAAACATTTATAAAACTTCTATAAAAACAAATCTTATCTGTAAGTTAAATTCTTTTTCAAATTGAATCTTTAAGATTTCTTTAATTTTCCATCGAATATTCTTAATGATTATACCACATAAATCTGATTTGTAAAGGGAAACACCCGTTTCCTGACTGGCGCGAATCCCACTAACTGCTTTCCCTGATTTCTATCAACTACTCTACGACAAGCGCACACACAAAGTCATTTCCAAGTCTGCGGAAATACTCCGTGCTGTCGTTGAGACCTGCCTTGTACATCTCTCCCGTCGCCGGATTGAAAATCGTCACATTGTAGGCGTCATATCCACACAGAAGCAGATATCCTCCATTCTCCGTGTAGGCGACAACCGGGGTTCCCTGATCAATGAAATAGAGCATCTGCATCATACTGCATCCGCGACCATCGAGAACGAGGACTCCATCTGCGTATTTCTGGCTTCCTGTAAACTCATCGAGATGACGGAATAGCGGAGCAAATGCCGTCTGCGGATCGCGAATGGTTCTCGTCACTGAACGATCCACACGACTCCAGAGCAGGCGATGATACGAATCTGTCACATAGCCCATTCCCTCATAGGCCGTCTGAATTGCACTCGCAAAATCCATCGTCACCAGTCTCAACTGTCCGCTCGCATACGCATAGAACTCCATATTGCCAAGTGTGCGGTCTGTCTCGAGATTCAGCACATCTGCCTTCTCGTAGCTGATCTCATCCGGAACAGAAGTCCGGATTGAGCGACTGCGAACCTCCCCGTCAAGCTGGACAAAGTACACTCTTCCCTTTGTCGGAGAGGCGTACCAGCCGATTCCATCCATTCTTCCCTGACCGATGTCCGCATTGCAGACGATCGTATCCTCCACGGTGGGCGCATAGCTCTGATCTCCAGAGCGCACCACACGGTCTAAATGAATCCGGCTTTCCTCTACCGAAACCCTTGAGATATAATATCCCTCTTTCTGGTAGGTCGTCTCAACTTCCATCTGATCGTTCACAATCTTGACGTTGTACATCGGTTCTTCTTCCGTTCTGCCGTTTACGATCCAGCGGTCGCTCTCGCGCGCCGTTCCGTAAACGAGATCCCTGCCGACAAAACCGAGTACGCGGACATTCTCACCAACTCCGCCGTCAATCTCCTGACTCTGACCGGTCTCAAGATCCATCAGATAGAGCACACCGGCTCCGCCCTGACTGCGTCCGCTCTGCCAGGCAAAGCGTTTTTGATCCACGCTGACTGCATAGCTTCCCTTCTCTAAGCGATCAGCAACCACCATATTTTCACGGCTCTCGAGATCAATTCCGTAAACCGCATGTTTTAAATAAAGGTAGAGCATTCCAGACGGGTTGAGGCAGACGAGCTGGTTGAGATCCTCCTCAAGCTCGGTAAACGAACCGCTGTATGGGATGAAAAATCTCTCCTCGAGCGCATTTGCCTCCGTCTGGTAGACATAGCCTGCAATTCCCATATTTCCCTCATGCTCTCCGCGGTTCATATATCCATAGACGAGAAACTCGATGCTTCCGTCATCTCCAACCGAGAGAATCCGGGTATCATGACGGCTGTCGTTTTCCCTCACATCCCCACTCTTTCCGCGGAACGAGAAAACCTTGACCGCATGACCACTCTTCTGGTCATACGTCCACAGTTCCCTGCCTGCCCGGTAAGCAATCACACTTCCTGACGGACTCTTTCTGGCTTCGACACGACTCTCATCCGTGATTCCAAGCAGAATCCGTTTTCCTGAATAATCTGCGTCTTTTCCGGAAAAAATCTGGTTCACATCCCGCTCATAGTCCATCAGATAAATGCGAAGTTCATTCCATTTCATCGTGAAATTCTCCTCGACCTCATATATCTCAGATTCTCCGGTCTCCTCATCCTGCCGAACAGCCGGATATTTCACCTGAACACTGCTCATCGCTCCGTCAAGTTCGCGAAGAGCTACCTGAAATTCTCCCGACGGTTGCATACCAAGTTTGCCCCAGGTCAGTCTCGAAAAACTCGAGTGAATTGTCGTCCGGTGATAAGAGTTCTCATCCTGGGAGGTATTTGTCTCCAAATACGATGCAAGCTCTCTCGCCTGTGCCGGATCAAAGGTCTTTTCGGAGAAATTTACCGCAAGATCCACCATCGCCTGCGCGCGCGCGCTGTCCGTCCACAAAATTCGGGTATAGTAATACACCGATCCGTGCTGTTCGGTCTCCAACGTGATCTGAAGCAGGTATTCCTGATCTCTCGCAATCAGATTCTGAATCGGAAGCTGTGCCTGAATCCCACTATCCGTCGTCGTCCAGTTCTCAAGGTCCGTTCTCTCAATCAGACGCTGGCGATCCATACTCCGCACATCATAGTGAATCGCTGTGATCGCATCCTCCCGGTTCTGAATGTCGAGCACGAGCTTTCGATCCTCCGGAATCAACGTCAACAGCTCACCTGCGACCGAAGAGTCCATTTCCTGACGATACCCTGCCATCCGGTTCATCGTCCGCCCACAGGTCTCGGCGTACACAGTCGGAAGCGAAGCATCCTGAAGTGCTACATAGACTGTTTCCTCTGCTCCGCTCCTGTTTCGATTTCCTATCATAAAATAAATCAGCAATGCTGTCGCAAAAATTCCAAATAAAATTCCTATCCGTTTTACAATCTGATACATTTTCTCTGTTTCCTGTTCCATTTCTGTTTGCTTCTGTTCGTTTTTCTTTTTTGAGTTTTTCTTTTTTGAGTCTCTCTCTTCCTATTTTATCTGTTTTTCAGAAAACTACAACGAAACTTTTTCTTAAAAATCACGAAGATCTTCATAGGGCTCCTGCACTTATTTTGTCTTCAAACCCCCTTAATTTTCTCTTGCGCCTTTCCCCGAAATCAAGTATAATGAGAATCACCCAATCGGGTTTCAGGGATTCTTGCTTATTCACTTTTTTCTCTTATTCTTCTTTCTAAGAGCCATGTTCCCTGCATGTATATAACCTATACAACCAGATAACCAAACATTTTCAAAGGAGGTCTTCTATGGATTACAAGGAATTTCTGGAGACAGTTACACAGAACCTGCGCCACGCACTCGGAGAATCCTGCCGAATTGACGTGTGCCCGCTTCAGAAGAATAATGGCGTAACTTTGGACGGAATTCGTCTCTACCAGAACGGGCAGCTCTTCGTACCGACGATTTATCTAAACGCCTACTTCGATGCCTACAAGAATCATGCTATGAACATCGAGGAGATCCTCTCTGACATCCTCGGTCTCTACCAGAATGCCATGCCACCGTCCCGTTTGAGTCCGGAATTTATGAGTGATTTTGACTCCCTGAAATCCCGCGTGATGTACCGACTGATTCACACTGAGTCGAATCAGGAACTCTTAAAGGAAGTCCCGTCGATCCGTTTCCTTGACCTGTCCGTCGTCTTCTTCCTCTACATCGAGGAGAACGCTGTCGGTCAGCTGACAACCCCGATTCGCAAGGAACATCTGCGCCAGTGGAAGATCGGAGTCTCGGACTTATGGAAACTTGCCCGCGTCAATACGCCGACGGCCTATCCCCCGGTTATCCAGAATATGTCGGAAACGCTGAATGATCTCCACAACCTTCATGCAGACACCAGCAATACCATCGTTTCAACGGAGATTAACAGAACGACGATCGGTGAGCCGGATGAGACAGAGTGCGAGACGACTCCTCCCATCTACATCCTCACGAATTCCAGCGGACTCTACGGTGCCGGATGTATGCTGTATCCAACTGTTCTCGAAGACCTCTCCGACCGCTTAAACCAGGATCTTCTGATCCTTCCGTCCAGCATTCATGAGGTTCTCATCCTCCCCGCAGATACTCCGATCGGGCTGAGAGAATTGCAAATGATGATCTCCACGATCAACCACACAGAAGTTTTGCCGGAAGACCGCCTCTCCAACCAGATCTATTTTTATCGCAGAGAGGACGGCATGATCGATATTCTTCCGGAAGAACTTTTTGCCACGGTTTCCACGTCATACGAGCAATGATTTTTTCTTTTCTTGAGCTTGAGAACTTCAAGCTCAAACTCACTCCAGATCAAGAAGCATTTTCTTGACCTCAAGCAGGCGGTCACGCAGAACAACTGCCTCCTCAAAATTCAGCTCCACGGCTGCCTGATTCATCTTCTTCTGAAGTTCCTTCTCCAGCTTCTGAAGTTCTTTCTTGCTCATGGACTCGAGATCCTTCTCTTCCTTCTCCGGATGAGTCTCCGATGCCTTCGAGATTGCAATCAGATCCCTGACTGCTTTCTTGATCGTAGTCGGCGTGATTCCGTGTTCTTCATTATATTTCTTCTGAATCTCTCTTCTTCGCCCCGTCTCCTCAATCGCATGGCGCATCGAATCCGTGATCGTGTCCGCATACATGATGACATGACCCTCCGCATTTCGCGCCGCACGTCCGATCGTCTGAATCAGAGAAGTCTCCGAACGCAGAAATCCCTCTTTATCTGCATCAAGAATCGCGACAAGCGTGATCTCCGGAATATCAAGTCCCTCCCTCAAAAGATTAATTCCGACAAGGACATCAAAAACATCGAGACGCATATCGCGGATAATCTGTGCACGCTCCAGGGTGTCGATATCTGAGTGCAAATACTTGACGCGAATTCCGATCTCCCTCATGTAGTCGGTCAGATCCTCCGCCATCCGCTTTGTCAGCGTCGTGATCAGCACCTTGTGATGACCGGCGACTTCCTTGTTGACCTCCGACACGAGATCATCGATCTGCCCCTCAACCGGGCGCACAGAGATCTCCGGATCGAGCAGTCCGGTCGGGCGAATGATCTGCTCGGCACGCAAAAGTTCATGTTCTTCCTCATACTGTCCCGGCGTCGCCGAGACGAACATCATCTGGTCAATCTTGCTCTCAAACTCTGTGAAATTCAGCGGTCGATTATCGAGAGCGGATGGCAGACGAAATCCATAGTCGACAAGGGTCTGTTTTCTCGAGCGGTCTCCCGCATACATTCCGCGCACCTGTGGAAGCGTGATATGGGACTCATCGACAATGATCAGAAACTCTTCCGGGAAATAGTCGATCAGCGTCCACGGCGGTTCTCCCTGTTTTCCGAACGTCAGATGTCTCGAGTAGTTCTCAATTCCGGAACAGAATCCGGTCTCCCTCATCATCTCAACATCAAAGTTCGTCCGCTCTGCAATTCTCTGGGCTTCGAGCAGTTTGTCCTCGCTCTTAAAATAAGCGACCTGCTCCTTAAGCTCCTCCAAAATATTCTCCGTCGCCAGCTGCATTTTCTCTTTCGGGACAACGTAGTGGGATGCCGGAAAAATTGCGATGTGACCGAGCTCGCATTTGCTCTGTCCGGTCAATGTGTCGATCTCCGTGATCCGGTCAATCTCGTCTCCGAAAAACTCAATACGGTACGCTTCACTTCCAGAATATGCCGGAAAGATCTCAAGCACATCTCCCCGGACACGAAACGTTCCGCGGTGAAAATCCATATCATTTCTACTATACTGAATGTCGATCAACTTGTGAATAATCTCATCGCGATCCCTCTCCATTCCCGGGCGCAGGGAGATCACCATCTCCTTATAATCGATCGGAGAACCGAGTCCATAGATGCACGACACCGATGCCACGATGATCACATCGCTCCGCTCCGAGAGCGCCGCCGTCGCAGAGTGACGCAGTTTGTCGATCTCATCGTTGATCGCAGAATCTTTCTCGATATAAGTGTCAGTCGACGGAACATATGCCTCGGGCTGATAGTAATCGTAGTACGAGACAAAGTATTCGACCGCATTCTCCGGGAAAAATTCTTTCATTTCCGAATAAAGCTGACCGGCAAGCGTCTTATTGTGCGCGATAATCAGCGTCGGCTTCTGCAATTTCTGAATGACATTTGCCATTGTAAATGTCTTTCCGGAACCGGTGACGCCGAGAAGTGTCTCAAACTGATTGCCTTCCTGAAATCCCTTCACCAGCTCATCGATTGCCTGTGGCTGATCTCCGGTCGGCTGATACTCACTGTGCAGACGAAATTCCATGTTTATTCTTCCTTTCCACTTCTGTTCCTATTCTGTCATTGCCATTTATGCCTTTTGCCTTTCACAAACTGTAATGGATTCGTCTGTTCCCACTCAACTTTTGTTTCCCTCAAAGTTTCCAATCACATAGCGGGTGCGTCCATTCTCCTTTGCCGAGTAGAGAAGATGATCCGTCTCCGTACAGATCGTCTTTAAAAATCCATTTAAAGGACATCAAAAATTTCCATAAATTATTTTTTCACAAAATCATGTTTCCTTCCCTGTGTCGTTTATGAATTGTCGATAAAATAAAGTCGGTTTAATTTTCATCATATCGAAATTGATAGAAAATTTCAAGACAAAAAAGAGACAATCTTTTCCCTTCTGTTTCAAGAAAAAACTGTCTCTTTTCGTGAATGACAGCGATCCTCTCATATCAGAGAAATCCCTGCCCTATTATTTTATTTTTCCGTGCGATTTTGGAAATTTGAAAACGTTTCTAACTGCCTGTTTTTCGGTCTTACTCGTAGAGGAATCCCTTCTCATTATAAATCAGAGCCATGAACTCGACATTCTCATCGGAATTGTTCTCAAGGCTGTGGAACTGTCCAACCTCGATCAGACAGCAGTCGCCAGGACCGACCTTTGTCACAGACTTATCATTGTCGATGAAATCTGCCTGACCTTTCAGGATATAGTACGGCTCTGTGTCATGCACATGCTGATGCCAGCCCACACTTGTGCCCGGAGGAAGAACCACCTTCGCATACATTCTTCCATGTCCAAGAAACTCCTCCTTTGAGATGATGTGGTGAACATATGCGGTTCCCTTTCCGCCACCTAAATGCTCCACTGCTGTGATATTCTCTTTTCTGACCATGCAACGCTCCTCCTGTCTGTCCTGTTTTTCCTGGGTCACTGCCATTCCTGCCCACATGCAGTTCGAGTCAACACTCTGTCGACACTCTGATTACTGGGTTACCGGTGAAAAATTTCAACCATTTTAGAGAAATCTTAACGACTTTAACATTTTTAATGGTTCTAGTATTTCTAACGGATCTGACGATCGTGACTGAACTCAGGATTTTACAACACGTTCAGTATACTACTTTTCTTCGCCGTTTCCAAGATAAACATCAATTGCATGGGCAACTCGCTTCGCCTTTGCAACTGCCTCGACAACGGTTCTTCCACCGTGCACGACATCTCCCGCCGCAAAGACACCCTCAGCAGTCGTTCTTCCATCCTCATCGACTTTCAAAAGTCCCTTTTCCGTTCCCTCAAGTCCCTCCGTCGTCTGAATCAGCTTGGATTTCGGTCCCTGGCTCGCTGCAATGATCGTGAAATCTGCCGGCTCGAGCAGATCCTCCTCCTCAAGAGAGAGGATCTGACCATTCTCATCGAGGTTGCTCTTGTGAAATACGGGTCCGTCCTTTGTAATCTTCACGATCTGCATTCCATAGTGGAACTCTGCGCCCTCAAGTTTCGCCATCTCAATTTCCTTCGGATCTGCGGCACTCTTATTTCTGCGCGCATACAGCGTTACATACTCAACTCCGCGATGGAGAGCCGTTCTCGCCACATCCATCGCCGTATTTCCGGTTCCGATCACTGCCAGACGTTTTCCGATCTCAAACGAATCCGGGGATGCCAGATAGTGAATTCCGTAGCAGACATTTGGAAGGCTCTCACCCGGCACATTCAACGGACGGGCACGCCACAGACCGCTTCCAATAAAGACGGCATCATAACCGTCGCGGAAGAGATCCGGAATTGTCAGGGATGTTCCAATTGCGGTGTGGAGACGGATATGGATGCCAGAACGCTTGAGCAGAGCCGTGTAGCGATCCAGAATACTCTTCGGCAGACGAAACTCCGGGATTCCATAGCGAAGCATGCCTCCGAGCTGGCTCTCTGCCTCAAAGATCGTGATGTCATGACCACATTTTCTCAGTTCAATCGCCGCGGTCAGTCCCGCAGGACCACTTCCGATGATTGCAATGCGCTTTCCACTCTCCGGAGCCGGTTTGATCTCCATGCGGTCAAGGTAGGTGTCGGAGATGTATCGCTCAATCTGTCCCCAGCCGATTGGCTCTCCCTTCATTCCTCGCACACAATGCCCCTCACACTGACTGTCGTGATTGCAGACAATCGCGCATACCACAGAGAGCGGGTTATTCTCAAAAAGCTGGTGAGCTGCCTCACTCATCTTGCCCTCTTTCAACAGCTGAATTGCACCCGGAATGTTTGTGGAAATAGGGCATCCCGTACTGCATCTTGGTTTCTTGCATTGCAGGCAACGCTCTGCCTCGGACTGAACTCGCAACATTTGACTGATCTCCTATTCTTTCTATCAAAATCGCAGAGTACCACGCCTGACCAACTGGATCAGACGTGGGTGAATGCGTAATGATTTTAAAATTTTAGATCATTCATTTTTTTGATTCTTAATATATTCCCTTACCGCAGTACTTGTTCGGTCACTGACCGTTCCGATAAAATAACTCAAACTCCAAAAATAGGGTTTCCGGTAATAAGGTTTCAGTTTCTCAGAAAACTGTTTTCTAATGTTTCGAGAAGATGCAGATTTAAATGCATTTACAAATTCTGCAAGATTTAAATTTG
>JAJEPU010000001.1 GCA_020686985.1 Brotaphodocola catenula | reverse complement strand
TCTCTCTGTATTATTTTGTTTAGTAGCATAAACTGATTATACCACAAACGCCGGGCTTTTCGAAGCTCGGCGTTTTGTGGTTGGTACAGAAAAGGAGCTACCGCACGTTAGTGCGACAGCCCCTTTTTGTCCTATTTGTGTTATCCTGTTTTGTGTTATCCAGTTTTTCGTTTTGCGATGTCCCCCCACTTAACAGAAGAAGGGAAACATCGACTCTGAGTTATATGAAGCTATACAAATATGATCTAAGTTTATGAAAAGATTATGAAAAGAACAGGCGGTTCACTGCGCTGAAAATACCACGGATCGAAGCGCGGGTGATGTTGGAGCTGATACCAACACCGTAGGTCACACGTCCGCTTACCTGATCCATCAGATGGATGTAGGAAGCTGCCTGTGCGCCGGAACCGGAGGTCAGTGCATGCTCGTTGTAGTCGAGAACCTTCATCTGAATGCCAAGCTCCTTCTCAAGACCTCTCTGAACGGCATCGATCGGGCCGTTTCCGATGCCCTCGAATGTCTTCTCGATACCATGATTCGTATAAGTAACCTTGACAAGGGTTGCATACTCACCCGGCTCAACTTCCGTATCCGTGATCTGGCACTTGCGGAAGTGCATCGGCTCCTTCTTGTCGAGGTAATTCTTCTTGAACTCATCCATGATCTGCTCCGGAGCAACCTCACCCTGCTTCTCGGAGATCTTCTGGATCACATCTGCAAACTCCTTGTGCATGCCCTTCGGCAGTTTGAATCCGTAGAACGTATCCATAACGAAGGCTACGCCACCCTTTCCGGACTGGCTGTTGATACGAACGATCGGCTCGTACTGACGACCAATATCGGACGGATCGATCGGCAGATACGGAACCTCCCAGATCTCGCCTCCGCGCTCATGCAGAGCCTGCATACCTTTATTGATTGCATCCTGATGAGAACCGGAGAATGCGGTAAATACGAGCTTACCTGCATACGGATGTCTCGGGTCAATGCTCATCTTTGTGCAACGCTCATAAACTTCTGCGATCTCACGGATATTCTCGATATTTAACTCCGGATTGATTCCCTGAGAGAACATGTTGTAAGCCAGAGTCAGGATATCTACATTACCGGTACGCTCACCGTTTCCGAACAGAGTTCCCTCTACACGGTCTGCGCCTGCAAGCAGTGCCAGCTCGGTAGCTGCCACGCCGGTTCCGCGGTCATTGTGCGGATGTACACTCAGGATCACGCTGTCACGATCCTTGAAGTGGCGATCCATCCACTCGATCTGGTCTGCATAAACATTCGGAGTGTTCATCTCAACGGTGGACGGCAGGTTGAAGATGATCGGCTTCTCAGGAGTTGCCTGACCCCAGGTATCCTGAACAGCGGTACATACCTCAAGTGCATAATCCAGCTCCGTTCCGGTAAAGCTCTCCGGGGAATACTCAAGTATCAGATCTCCGTCATAGTCCTTCGCATACTTCTTGACCATATTCGTTCCGTCGATTGCGATCTGCTTGATCTCCTCTTTGTTCTTATGGAATACCACGTCACGCTGTAAGGTAGAGGTAGAGTTATAAATGTGAACGACTACCTTCTTGATTCCCTGAATTGCCTCAAAGGTTCTCTTAATCAGATGCTCACGACACTGTACCAGAACCTGCACACGAACATCATCCGGGATCATTTTGCGGTCAACAAGCTGACGCAGGAAATCATACTCGATCTGGGAAGCTGCCGGGAAACCGATCTCGATCTCCTTGAAGCCCAGCTTTACGAGCATGTTGAAGAACTCGATCTTCTCCTCAACAACCATCGGCTCGATCAGCGCCTGGTTTCCATCACGCAGGTCAACGCTACACCATACCGGTGCTTTCTCGATCTCCTTGTTCGGCCACTGTCTCTCCGGGTAATTAACAACCGGTACTCTCTTATATCTCTTGTAATTTAACATAATCTGCTCCTCCTGCTTTTCGCTCTCTTGTCACAGCCATCTTATCTTACATTTGTCTTAGATCTGGCTGTAAGTCTTATAGTCTTATCTGCTTTCTCTTTCTCAAAGCCTATGAAAGCGTCATAGGACGCGACTCCCTGAGCCTTGCAGTCGGTAAATCACGCCATAATGCTTGACAATAAAAATTGTCACTCGTTTGGGTTCAGCCCCATCGTACATCATTCCTTTTCTCATAAACTTCGGTGTCACAGTACAAACGATAAATCCCGGATGCAGACTCACACCCGGGATTTTCCGACTTTTCTGTCGCAACGTTCTTATATTTTATCACATTTTAACAGGCATGACAAGCCGTCCCTGGTGAATTTCCTGATCCATCGGAAAAATCCTTCCGAATTGTATTCCGGTTTTCATTATTGTATTCCAGTTTCCATCTTGTGCAAACCAACATACAACAGGTAATTCTGTCTTCTGTTATCGACAAAACTTCAAGGAATTGTCAATTTACAAACCTGCGGGAAACCGATATAATAGCAAGCGTCCGGATTTTCCTGGAAGCCAAAAAACGGACTGAAAAAATTTCAAGAAAGGAACGATTTCTCATTGATTATACACTTAATTGAAACCGTTTACTCGTTTCTGTGGGGCGATCTGTTCACGATTCCGCTGAAAAACAGCTCGATCGGCATCTCGCTGATGCTCCTGCTTCTGATTCCCGCAGGCATCTATTTCACGATTCGCACCCATCTCCTTCCGATCCGCCTGTTTCCGGATATGCTCCGTGCGCTGAGCGAGAAAAAAGAGCATCCAGACAACCTCTCCTCGCTTCAGACATTGATCATCTCCACCGCGACCCGCGTCGGTATGGGAAACCTCGTCGGCGTTGTCGCTGCCGTCTCCCTCGGCGGAGCCGGTGCAGTGTTCTGGATGTGGGTGACGGCGCTGATCGGCTCCTCAACTGCGTTTGTTGAGGCAGTTCTCGCCCAGAAATATAAGGAGCCCGACCCGCTCTACGGCGGTTACCACGGCGGACCTGCCTACTATATTCACCATTTTGTAGAGGAGAAAACCGGCAGAAAAACGTCTCACTCTCTGATCGCCTGTCTGTTCGCAATCTCCGGTCTGATCTGCTGGTGTGGCATCAGTCAGGTTATCAGTAACTCGGTGAGTTCGGCATTTGAGAATGCGTTTCAGATCCCGCCACTTGTCACGACAATCATTCTCGTGATTCTGTCCGCAGTCATTGTGCTTCAGCGAAATGCGACCGTCAAGCTCCTTGACATCCTTGTGCCGATCATGGCGGGCGGATTTTTCGTGATCACGCTCTTCATCATCGCCCGAAACCTAACGCTTCTCCCGTCGGTCTTCTCCCGCATCTTCTCGGAAGCATTTGGGCTTCGGCAGGCAGTCTCCGGTGGCTTCGGCGCTGTGCTGATGAACGGAGTCAAGCGCGGACTCTTCTCAAATGAAGCCGGCTCCGGATCTGCCCCGTGTGCCGCTGCCGCTGCCCACAGCAATGACCCGGTTCGCACAGGTCTCACCCAGGCACTCGGCGTCCTGATCGACACAATCGTCGTGTGTAGCTGTACCGCAATGATCATGCTCCTCGCACCGGAAGATTTGACTGCTGGTCTGACCGGAATGGATCTTCTTCAGACTGCAATGCACCATCATCTCGGAGCAATCGGCGTGATCTTCATCGCACTGACACTCGCACTGTTCAGCTTTTCGACGTTCATCGGAATCCTGTTTTATGCGCGCTCCAACGTCTCCTACCTGTTTGGAAACCGCTGGTGCTTCCAGACCGCCTACAAGGTTCTCGCATTGATTATGCTCTTCATCGGCGGACTTCAAAAATACACGGTTGTCTGGGATCTCGGCGATGTCGGCATCGGACTGATGACACTGTTTAACATCGTGATCCTCTACCCGATGTCAAAAGAGGCTCTGGAACTTCTGAAAAATTATGAGGCAAATAAAAAAACGGTAAGACACGGTAACGACGCTGAAAAATAACCATATAAAAATCCCTCCTGATTTTCTGAGCATCCATATACTCAGAGAATCGAGAGGGATTCTTTTTCATTTTCAATTCTTATTCTTTGATTCTCTCTTTGGTTCTTAATTTTGAGAGTTTTCTCTTTTTCTTTTCATGGCTCTGCTCTTCTATATCGCCTTACAGCAGATGTCCCTGCGCTTTCATCACATCGATCACCTGATCCACATATTTCTCGCAGAGCTCCTCGCTTGAAGCCTCTACCATGACGCGGACAACCGGCTCCGTACCGGACTGACGAAGCAGGATGCGTCCGTCGCTTCCGAGTGCCTCAGCAACCTTTGCAACCTCCTCCTGCACCTTCGGATCGTCCTGTGCCTGCTGTTTGTTGTGCACACGCACATTTTTGAGTACCTGCGGGAAGATCTCAACCTCGGAAGCCAGATGACCCAGAGTCTCTTTCTTCTCGATAATGACTTCCATGACTTTCAGCGAAGTCAGGATGCCATCTCCAGTCGTCGCATGCTTGCTGAAAATGATGTGACCGGACTGTTCTCCACCGAGACAGTTGCCGTACTGTGCCATATTTTCATAGACATACTTGTCGCCGACCTTCGTCTTCTCATAAGAAATTCCCTCGCGGTCAAATGCCTTGTAGAGACCAAAGTTTGACATTACGGTCGTCACAACGGTGTTGTGGAAGAGAGAACCATTCTCCTTCATATACTTTCCGCAGATGTACAGAATCAGATCTCCGTTGATCTCATTTCCGTTCTCATCCACAGCGATACAACGATCTGCGTCTCCATCGTAAGCAAATCCCACATCGCAACCGGTCTTCTTCACATACTCCTGAAGCACATGGATGTGTGTCGAACCGCAGTCGGTATTGATGTTGACGCCATTCGGCGTGTTGTTGATCACATAGGTCTCTGCGCCGAGTGCGTCAAAGACATTCTTTGCGATCGCAGATGCACTTCCGTTTGAGCAGTCAAGTGCAACCTTCTTACCCTTGAACGAGCGGGTCGCAATCGAAATCAGATAACCGATATAGCGATTGCGTCCTGCCGCATAATCCACAGTGCGTCCAATATTCTCGCGCAGTGCAAACGGGATCTCTCCTGCCTCTCCGTCGAGATATGCCTCTATTTTCTCGATAACCTCTTCTTCAAGCTTCTCACCACGTCCATTGATGACCTTGATTCCATTGTCATAGAATGGATTGTGGCTTGCGGAAATCATGATTCCACAGTCAAATCCCTCTGTACGGACAACGTAGGAAACGCTCGGAGTCGTCGTCACATGAAGCAGATAGGCATCTGCTCCGGAAGCGGTCAGACCGGCAGCCAACGAATACTCAAACATATAGCTACTGCGTCTCGTATCCTTTCCGATCACAACTCTGCAACGTCCCTCCGGGTTCTCCGGGGTTCTCTTTGCCGTCTGTCCATAGTACCAGCCAAGGAAACGTCCCACCTGATAAGCGTGCTCAACCGTCAGATCGACATTTGCCTCACCGCGAAATCCATCTGTTCCAAAATATTTTCCCATAAATTCTGTCCTGCTCTTTCCGTTCTCGGACACAGACTCTTGTTCCGTGCCCGATCCCAATCCTCAACTCAAGCCCTGCTTCATACTCGATTGTCGATTAATACTCGATTTCTTTCAGGAAACGTCCAAGAGCATCCTGCCATGTCGGGAGTGGCTCAAATCCATTTTCTGCCAGCTTTGCCTTGCTCATACGGCTGTTTGCCGGGCGCACTGCCTTAACCGGGAACTGATCGCTCGAAACCGGCGTCACCTTTACCTCGTCCATGCCTGCCTGACGGAAAATCTCACAGGCAAATCCATACCAACTGCAAAAGCCCTCGTTTGTCGCATGGTAGCGTCCGTAATAATCGGTCTGGATCATGTCGACGAGAAGTCTTGCAAGATCATAGGTGTAAGTCGGAGAACCGACCTGATCATCCACAACGCTGACTGCTCCGCGCTCCTTGCCGAGACGAAGCATCGTCTTGATAAAGTTCTTTCCTGCGACACCGAATACCCAGGCAATACGAACCGTGAAGAACTTCTCCACAAGCTCCTCAACCGCAAGCTCGCCCTCGTACTTTGTCTGACCGTATACATTCAGCGGACTGCGGTTGTCATCCGGCTCCCACGGACGGGTGCCCTGACCGTCAAAGACATAGTCAGTGCTGATATACATCATCTTTGCTCCGGTCGCCTGACATGCGAGTGCAACGTTGCGAGTTCCCTCCCCGTTGATTTTCCGGCAGAGATCCACATTGTCTTCCGCTGCATCTACCGCAGTATATGCAGCACAGTGGATAACTGCGTCTGCCTTCGACTCAGAAATCACGCGCATACACGCCTCTCTGTCCGTAATGTCCATCTCCTGAACATCCACACCGATGCTCTCGATTCCACGCTTTTCCAATTCATTCATCAGATCGGTGCCGAGCTGTCCCTTTGCACCTGTGACCAATACCTTCATGTCACTGCCTCCGTTTTTCTTACAGTCTATCTCCGTACATTTTCTCAAAGTAGTTGCTGTACTCACCGCTGATGATGTGCTCCCACCACTCCTTGTTGTCGAGATACCACTGGATCGTCTGCTTCATTCCGGTGTCGAAATTGTACTCCGGCTTCCAGCCAAGCTCAGTCTCGAGCTTCTTCGGATCGATCGCATAACGGCGGTCATGACCCGGACGGTCTTTTACATACTTGATCAGGCTCTCCGGCTTGTCTAATGCGCGCAGAACAGTCTTTACAACCTCAAGGTTTGTGCGCTCGTTGTGTCCGCCGATGTTATATACACAGCCGTCAGCGCCCTTGCGGACGATCAGGTCGATTGCCTGGCAGTGATCCTTTACATGGAGCCAGTCGCGGACATTTGCGCCATTTCCATATACCGGAAGCTCCTCATCTGCGAGTGCACGGCTGATCATCAGCGGAATCAGCTTCTCAGGGAACTGGTACGGGCCGTAGTTATTGGAACAACGGGAGATTGATACCGGAATTCCGAACGTGCGGTGATATGCCATTACGAACAGATCTGCACTGGCCTTGGAAGAAGAGTACGGGCTGGAAGTGTGAAGCGGGGTATCCTCGGTAAAGAAGAGATCCGGGCGGTCAAGCGGAAGATCACCGTACACCTCATCGGTGGAAACCTGATGGAAACGCTTGATTCCAAACTCACGGCAAGCGTCAAGAAGAGTCGTGGTTCCCATTACGTTTGTGCGGACAAAGATGTCCGGATCGGTGATTGAGCGGTCTACATGGCTCTCAGCAGCGAAGTTGATGACTACATCCGGCTTCTCTTTCTCAAACAGATCAAAGATGAACTTGCGATCTGCGATGTCTCCGCGAACGAACTTGTAGTTCGGCTTATTCTCAACCGGCTTCAAAGTCTCCAGATTACCTGCATAAGTCAGAGCGTCAAGATTGATGATCTGATCCTCCGGATACTTTTCTACCATATAGTGAACAAAATTTCCGCCGATAAATCCGGCTCCACCTGTTACGATGATTTTCATAATAACTGCCCTCTCTTTTCTTTTTCGTGACTGCTCGTTCACCGGCAATCACCGTTGTAACTCAGAGTAGATGTTTCTACTTAATTACCTAAAAGGAACATCCCTGAATAATCTAAATAATCTCTTAGATATTGTGGATCTTGTCGATGTATTTTCCGTCCAGAACATCCTTCAGATAGCGACCATACTGATTCTTCTTCAGAACCTCGTATGCCTCCATGACTTCCTCACGGCTGATCCATCCGTTTAAGTAAGCGATCTCCTCCAGACATGCAATCTTGCGGTGCTGGTGAGTCTCGATCGTCTTCACGAAATTCGTTGCCTCGACAAGAGACTCATGGGTTCCGGTATCGAGCCAGGTAAATCCCTGTCCGAGAAGAATCACGTCGAGATCTCCATTTTCCAGATAAATGCGGTTCAGATCGGTGATCTCAAGCTCTCCACGAGCAGACGGTTTCAGATTCTTTGCATACTCCACAACACGGTTGTCGTAGAAATACAGACCGGTCACACAGTAATTGGACTTCGGATGCTCCGGCTTCTCCTCGATCGAAACAGCCTTTCCGGATGCATCGAACTCTACGATACCAAAACGCTCCGGATCGTCCACGTAGTAACCAAATACGGTTGCTCCGCCCTCTTTCTCCGCACGCTCTGCGGCTGTGCGCAGTCTCTTCTTGAGTCCCTGACCGTGGAAAATATTATCACCGAGAATCATCGCAACGGAATCTCCGCCGATGAAATCTGCACCGATGATAAATGCCTGCGCAAGTCCATCCGGTGATGGCTGTACCGCATACTGAAGATTCACACCGAACTGGTGACCATCACCGAGCAGTGCCTCAAAACGAGGAGTATCATCCGGTGTCGAGATAATCAGAATGTCGCGGATTCCCGCATTCATCAGAACAGACAGCGGATAATAAATCATCGGTTTATCGTAAATCGGAAGCAACTGTTTGGATGTCACTTTCGTCAGCGGATACAGACGTGTGCCTGAACCACCTGCCAGAATAATACCCTTCATAAGTAATCTCCTTTAATTTTGCTCGCCAGTCGCCACACTTGCAGACCACATTTCAAGATAGCTTGCACCTATCATATCTTACACAGATACCGTGTGCAAATCTGTCCGATCGCGACTGGAATCCTTACATTTTCTATTAGCGATTCATCCCGTATGGGTTCTTCGCGGTTATTTGTAATATACCATAGAAACACAGCGAATTCAACGCAGGAATTCGTTACTATTCATACGCTACACAAACGGTAACCAGTTTTGCCTCGTGTTCTGTAACAGATTTTTCACTTGCAACCAAAATCTCTCCGTCCTCATCCGTCTCAAGTGCGAAGAACCATCAGAATCTTATATGATCGATTATGCTTCCTCATTCATCTTTGCCAGTTTTGCAGCCTGATCTGCCGCGATGCAGGCATCAATGATTTCCTGAATATCACCGTTCATAATCTTGTCCAGCTTGTACAGAGTCAGGTTGATTCTGTGGTCGGTCACACGACCCTGAGGGAAGTTGTAAGTACGGATCTTCTCAGAACGATCACCGGTTCCGATCTGGCTACGACGCTCTGCTGCCTCGGCATTTGCTTTCTTCTCCATCTCAATATCATACAACTTGGAACGAAGCAGACGGAATGCCTTCTCCTTATTCTGAAGCTGAGACTTCTCTGTCTGGCTGTAAATTACGATACCGGTCGGAATATGGGTCAGACGAACCGCGGAGTCGGTCGTGTTGACACACTGTCCACCGTTTCCGGATGCACGCATAACATCGATACGGCAGTCGTTCATATCGATCTGCACATCAACATCCTCTGCCTCCGGCATAACTGCAACCGTCGCGGTTGAGGTGTGGATACGTCCGCCGGACTCGGTCTCCGGAACTCGCTGTACACGATGAACACCGCTCTCGTACTTCATCTTGGAGTAAGCACCCTTTCCGGTGATCATTGCGACAACTTCCTTAAATCCGCCGATTCCGTTCTCATTCAGGCTGACAATCTCAACCTTCCACTTCTGGCTCTCCGCATAGTTCACATACATTCTGTAAAGCTCGGATGCAAACAGAGCAGCCTCATCTCCACCTGCACCTGCACGAATCTCAAGGATGATGTTCTTGTCATCGTTCGGGTCCTTCGGAAGAAGCAGAATCTTTAACTCCTGCTCAAGCTCCTCAACGCGCTTTCTGGCATCGGAGAGCTCCTCCTTCACCATCTCACGCATCTCCTCATCCTTCTCCTCCTCGAGAAGCATCAGGCTGTCCTCAATATCCTGCTTTGCCTTCTTGTACTGCTGATATGCCTCAACAAGCGGACCAAGATCAGCCTGCTCCTTCATCAGTTTGCGGAAACGAGTCTGGTTCTCAGTGACATTCGGCTCATTGAGCTCCTGCATAACCTCCTCATAGTGAATCAGAATATCTTCTAACTTATCGAACATGAAATCCTCCTATTTTTTCTATATAAACTTACAGTTTCTCTTACTTATAAAACTTACAGTTGCAACCAAAATCTATATTTAATTTCAGGGAACAGGCTCCGTGACGGGAAAGTACAGGCAAACTCCGCTACCCCACAAATCTTCCACACACAACTCGATCATTTCCGGCAAGATCCTTATGCACCTCAATCTCCATAAATCCCTGCTCACGCAAAAGCTCGCTGACTGCCTCTCCCTGATCGTATCCGATCTCAAGATAGACCGACGCACCAGGTGCAAGAACCCGTCCCGCCTCCTTCGCAATCCTGCGATAAAAGAGCAGTCCATCCTCTGTCCCGTCAAGCGCCATCATCGGCTCATGATCGCGAACCTCCGGCTCAAGTCCCTCAATAACCTTTGTCGGAATGTACGGCGGATTCGACACCAGAATGTCAAACGGCTCTGCCCCATCGGGAATCGCGGAAAACAGATCGCCGTGAAAACACTCAACGCTTGTCCCTGCTCCCTGCACAAGTCTCTCCACATTCTTTCGTGTAACCTTCAGCGCCTCCTCCGAGAGATCTGCTTCCGCCACATACTCAAAACCGCCAAGCACCGCAAGGCTGATTCCGATGCAACCGGAACCTGCACACAGATCAAGCACCCGCTTCTTGTGCTGAATGTTTCTCTGTATTTTGCCGTGATTTTCACATTCATGCTCATCCGGCTGTTCATTCTGTCTCTCGTTTCTACACTCACGCTCAAGCACGAGCTCCACAAGCGTCTCCGTATCCTGTCTCGGGATCAGCACATGCTCATTCACGAAAAATTCCATTCCCATAAATTCCTGACTTCCGAGAATCTGTTGAAGCGGAACGCGTTTCGCCCTTCGCGCAATCCACTCCCGATACTTCTCTACGCACTCGCTGACGCGTTGATCCTCTGGCATTTTCTGCATCCGGTTCAGCAGAAAATGCGTCATATCAAGCCCAAACGCTTCTAACAGCAACAGCTTCGCATCATTTCCCGCATCCGGACTTTCTGCACGCTCAAGGCACTCGGTTCCCTGCGTCAAAAGTTCAAACAGCGTCATTTCTGCACCGCCTTCTCACTCTCTGAAGTCGCCTCTGAAGCCGTTTTCTCTCCATCTTCTGGAATCTCGGTCTCCGGGAAGTTCTCACGCAGGTATGCCTTCCAGTCAAAGACCGCCTCAACTGCCTGAATTGCGACCTCGATCATTCCATCGTCCGGCTCGCTCGTCGTCAGTCCCTGCATCCACAGTCCCGGCTTGCTGAACAGATTGACGAGACAGTTATCACTGCGCCCTGCAAGACGAAGAAACTCGTAGGACACTCCCGCAATCACCGGAATCAGAAGAATTCGGCTGACCATGCGAAGCCATACGTTATCGACACGAATCACCATGAAGAACAAAATACTGATCAGCATGACAATGATCAGGAAGCTCGTTCCACAGCGCTTGTGAAAACGGGAACTCTCCCGCACATGATCGACCGTCAGCGTCATTCCATGCTCAATGCAGTTGATGCACTTGTGTTCTGCACCGTGGTACTGGAACGTCCTGCTGATGTCCTCCATCCTCGAAATCACTTTGATATATGCCACAAACACAGCAATTCGGATCACGCCCTCGAGAATCGCCATCAGCGTATCCGAATGAATCACTTTTCGGCATGCATTCGCAATCAGCATCGGAACAATCATGAAGATCACGATCGCAAACAAAAATGAGATCGCCATCACAAATCCCATCAATGCCTTCTCCGTCTTCTCTCCGAATGTCTTGTCTAACCAGAGTTCGAGCTTCGACGGCTCGGAATTTGCATCCTCCTCGTCATCCTCGAAAAAGCTCGCCGAAAAGCTCAGACTCCTCATGCCGAGGATCATCGAATCCGCAAAACTGAAGACACCTCGCACAAACGGAAGCGAGAAGAATTTTACTTTCTCCGCCAGGCTCACATAGGTGTCCTTTTTCACCTCGATCACGCCGTCCGGTCTGCGAACCGCCGTCGCGTAATCGTCCTTATTTTTCATCATAATTCCTTCAATGACGGCCTGACCGCCGATACCGGAATATTTCATTAATCACAATCTCCTTGCAAATCTCTGTCACTAATCTGCCACTGAAAAAGCCCCTGCCAAAATCTGTTCTCCTTACTGTGCCACTCTATCATATACCATGGTATCATACAGAATCTTCCACTCATACTCTTCCACTCAGATCATAAAATTACATCATACAAAATTAGAAAATCCAGAAAATCCCCGATCATGTACAGTAGAAGAACAACTATTTTCCTCTGAAACAAAAACAAGGTTGAGACAAAGTGTCTCCACTTCCGTCTCAACCTTGTTTGGCTTACGTTATGCTTATGCCTGAACGCCGTACTTCTTGTTGAACTTATCGATACGACCACGAGCAGCAGCAGCCTTCTGCTGACCAGTGTAGAAAGAGTGGCACTTGGAGCAAACCTCTACGTGGATCTCGCTCTTGGTAGAACCGGTTACGAACTCATTACCGCAGTTGCAGGTAACCTTTGCCTGATAGTATGCCGGATGGATTCCTTCTCTCATGATTTTCACCTCTTCACTTTCTCAATTCTATACTATTGTGATCATCTAACCGCTCCTTGAACAGTTAAAATCACGTCACGCCTATAAACAGCTTTGTTAGTATACCACACAAACGCTCCGTTGACAAGTAGCTTTCATCAATAAAACCGCATTTTCTTAGCATTTTCCACGAATTCCCTATTCGTTTTCGTGCGAGCAAACAGATCGAGAATCTTCTCCACCGACTCCTCCGGTTTCATCGTATTCGTCGCCTTGCGGATGACGTCAACCGCCTCTGCCTCCTCCTTCGTCAGAAGCAGATCATCACGACGCGTACCCGACTTGAGGATGTCGATCGCCGGGAAAATTCGCTTCTCAGAGAGTTTTCGATCGAGCACAAGTTCCATGTTTCCTGTTCCCTTGAACTCCTCGTAAATCACGTCGTCCATACGGCTTCCGGTGTCAACGAGTGCCGTCGCCAGAATCGTCAGGCTTCCTCCCTCACGCATATTTCGCGCTGCACCAAAGAATCTCTTCGGCATATGAAGAGCCGTCGGATCAAGACCACCGGAGAGGGTACGTCCACTCGGCGGAACGACGAGGTTGTAGGCGCGCGCAAGACGGGTGATGCTGTCGAGAAGGATAATGACATCTCTGCCATGCTCGACGAGACGCTTCGCTCTCTCGATCACCATCTCCGACACACGCTTATGGCGCTCCGGAAGCTCATCAAACGTCGAATAAATGACCTCGACCTCCGGTCCCACAACGGACTCCTTAATGTCCGTCACCTCCTCCGGACGCTCATCGATCAGCAGAATGATCACATGCATATCCGGATGATTCGTCGTGACTGCCTGAGCCACCTGCTTGAGCAGGGTCGTCTTTCCTGCCTTCGGCGGAGACACAATCATACCTCTCTGTCCCTTTCCGACTGGAGCAAGCAGATCAAGAATTCTCATCGCCGTGCTGCTCTTTCCCGGAGTCTCCATGTGAAGACGCTGGTTCGGGAATACCGGAGTCAGACTCTCAAAATTCGGGCGCTTCTCGATCACGCTGATCGGATAGCCGTTGACATTGCGGATGTATAAAAGAGCTGCGAATTTCTCTGCCGCTGTCTTCACCCTCTGGTTTCCGCAGATAATATCTCCGGTCTTTAAGTTAAATCGGCGGATCTGGGACGGAGCAACATAGACATCGTTCTCACCCGGAAGGAAGTTGTCACAGCGGATGAATCCAAATCCGTCCGGCATAACCTCAAGAATTCCCTGCGCTTCCTTTCCGCTATCAAGCTCTGCAACCTCCTGAGCCGTCAGAGTCTCCGGCTGGCGCATCATCGGGCGCGCCTGGCGCATCTCGCGACCGTAGCGCATCTCTACGCCATCCTGCTCCTCGATCGGATTTCCCTCTGCCGAGCTACGGCTATTGTTATCATTGTAATAGCGGTTGTCGGACAGATTTTCACGAGTATCCCGGCTGTCTCGCAGATCTCTGCTGTCCCGGCCATCTCGATTCTCGCGGTTCTCGCGCATCATATAAGCCTCTCGGCTATATTTATTTTCTCTCGGCTCTGAGGAATTGTCGCGTCCAGAGTAGGAATTGTCGCGGGTATAATTTTCACGGTTGTAATTATTATTGTAGTTATTTCGGGTGTAACGATTTTCGCCGTTATTATCCCGGGAATTTCTGTTATAACGATTCTCACGGGTATTCTCGCGATTGTTCTCACGGCTATTCTCACGACCACCGTCCCGATTATTTTCCCGATAATTATCGCGAGCCTCTCGATTGTCTCGAGTATCCCGGCTGTCTCTTCTCTCACGTCCATCCGCAGTCTCTCTCACCACACGATTCGTGCGCGCAGGCTCCTGCTGACTTACTCCCTCCGCACCGTCACGATTCTCACTGTTTTCCTGCACTTCTGCACCTGTGTTCTCTGCCGTCACCGGTGTCTCAGACGCCTTCGATGCAGTCGCATTGATCGCATTTAAAGTCGCTCTCGGTGCAACTGCCGTCTTAATAATCTCCTCCTGCTCTGCAATCTTGCACAGCGTATCAATAATTTCTGCCTTGCGCATCGTTGTACAACCCTTAATGCCCTGCGCTTTTGCCATTTCTTTCAGCTGGGGCAGTGATAAAGTCTGTAATTTTTCTCGCATACAATCTCTCCAGTCTCTTTCCTTGCTGTTGTGTGTTCTTTGTGATATTCAGATTTTAAATATGGAATTTCTATTTCCGATTTTACTTCTCTTTATTTGTATTTTTAATTTTATCCAAAAATAGTTGGGTATCAAAACAGATATAAGAAAACTCTGATCACGGATCACGAACTTACGGAGGACCTTCCGCGGTCCCCCTGTCGTCCTCTACATTATAAAACGAATTTCAAAAAAAAGCAACCGGCACCCCTGCACCTTCAGAAGACTAGTTTATGTCGTCCTCATTTCCGGTCAAAAACTCGTTACTGTTCACGCACCCTACAAACAGCAACGGATTTTGCCGATACTTCGCATTCCAAATCGGCAAAATCTGCTACTTCCACTTTATCATACGGCATTTTCAGTTCAGAAAATGCCTACCCGTTACTGTAATAAAAACTTCATATGTTCCTGAATCTGGCGCTCATAACCGTTTTCAGACGGGCAATAAAACGTCTGTCCCTCCATGCCATCCGGAAGATACTGCTGTCTGACGTAATGGTTCGGATAGTCATGTGCATACTTATATCCATCCCCATGACCGAGCGCCTCAGCTCCCTTGTAATGTCTGTCCCTCAAGTGAACCGGAACCGGCATTGCGTGCTGATTTTTCACAGCCTCCATCGCCTCATCAATCGCACAGATCGCGGAATTGCTCTTCGGCGCCGTTGCCACATAGAGTGCAGCCTGAGAGAGCACAATTCTCGCCTCCGGCATTCCAAGGCGCTCGACTGCCTGGGATGCGCTGACTGCGACCGTGAGTGCCTGCGGATCGGCATTTCCGACATCCTCCGACGCACAGATCATGATTCTGCGCGCAATGAACTTGATGTCCTCGCCCGCATAGAGCATCCGCGCAAGATAATAGACCGTTGCATCCGGATCGGAACCTCTCATGCTCTTAATAAATGCGGAGATCGTATCATAGTGATTGTCCCCGTCCTTGTCATAGTTGACTGCACGCTTCTGGATGCACTCCTGCGCCACCTCAAGTGTGAAGTGAATCAGACCATCCGCCGGGTCTCGCTCTGTCGTCATGATACCAAGCTCGACTGCATTCAACGCCGATCTCGCGTCCCCGCCCGAGACGTCCGCAAGGAAATCAACTGCTGTTTCATCGATCACCGCACGGTAGCTTCCCATTCCCTTCTGCACATCGTTTACAGCACGGTAAATCAGCTCTTTCACATCGTCCCGCTCAAGCGCCTTGAGCTCAAAAATGCGGGAGCGAGAGAGAAGTGCACTGTTAACCTCAAAATACGGATTCTCCGTCGTCGCACCGATCAAAATCAGAGTTCCGTCCTCGACATACGGAAGAAGATAGTCCTGCTGGCTCTTGTTGAAACGGTGAATCTCATCCACAAAAAGGATCGTCTTTCGTCCATACATGCCGAGTGCGTCCTTTGCCTCGCAGACAACTTCCTCCATGTCTTTCTTGCCTGCGACCGTCGCATTGATCTGCTTGAATTCTGCCTTTGTCGTGTTTGCAATCACCTTTGCGAGCGTCGTCTTTCCTGTTCCCGGCGGTCCGTAAAAAATCAGAGAGCCCAGCTGATCCGCCTTGATCGCACGGTAAAGCAGTTTGTCTTTTCCAATAATATGCTTCTGACCCACAACCTCATCGAGCGTTGTCGGTCTCATTCTCGATGCCAGAGGAGACTCCTTCTCCTGCGTCGAGCTTCTCATATAATCAAATAAATCCATTCCAATGCCCCTTTTTCAGTCAATCAACAATTCATCCACCGTCACAAATGCATAGCCCTCCGCACTCAGCTGATCGGCAAGTTCCAGCGATGCCTCCACGGACTCCGGAAAAATATCGTGCATCAGGATGATATCTCCGTTTTTAACCTGTTTTTTCACCCGTCTCACGATTTTTTCCACATTTCTGAGCTTCCAGTCGAGAGAATCCACATTCCAGAACACCGTTGTCAGATCACAGCGCTCCGCGAGCTTTTCATTCCAATCCCCGTAAGGTGGTCTGAGAAACTCGGGCTTCTCCCCGGTAATCGCCTCAATCATCTCCTGCGCCTTCTCCACAGACTCTGCGACTGCATCCTCGCCCTCATGTGTCATCTGGACATGGCGGTAGCCGTGATTGGCAATCAGATGCCCCTCCGTCTTCATGCGCAGGACGAGTTCCTCCTTGCCTGGAATATTTTCTCCCATAAGAAAAAACGTCGCGTGAATCCCGCGCTTTTTTAAGCCGTCCAACAGTCTCCCGGTGCACTCCAGGGAGGGTCCGTCATCAAACGTCAGCGCAAGCAGTTTCTGTGTCTCCCAAATTCCTTCGTCTCCAATCCCCGCCTGAACGATCTTTTCTTTATGAGAATCGGGAGAATTCTCCCGAATGGACATTTGGGGTTGAATCTCAGTTTGGACGACTGCAATCGCAGTGCCAAATAACAGTCCGTCGAACAAAACAATCGCAAACAGCAGTCTTTTTGCCCATCTTATCTTCACCCGACCTGCATCTCCGATTTTTCAAATTCTCTATATCTCTATAAGGTATGCGCCGGTTTCTTTCCTATAAACGAAACTTTTCCTGATTTTTCCTATCATACAAAAAAGAAGACCATGCATCGAACGATCACTCATCCGGTGCACGGTCCTCTCAGCTCTTGCAGAAATCTCTGATTAAGCTACAACGTGTACGTTTACAGCCTGCAGACCACGATTGCCCTCAGCGGTATCGAAGGTAACCTTCTGGCCATCTTCCAGAGTCTTGTAGCCATCAGCTACGATACCGGAGAAATGTACGAATACTTCCTCACCGGACTCATCGTTGGTGATGAAACCATATCCCTTCGTTGCGTTGAACCACTTAACGGTACCCTTATTCATAGTACTGCCTCCTATATAGATAAATATTTGTATTTCTCATGAAACAAAAAAATCACATATTTTTGTGAATCATGAAATGCACTTCATGACTTACAAAAATATGTGAATCAAAAGCTCATATCAAAATACGAATTCAGTTTAACACCCAACAAGGTTTCTGTCAAGCAGTTTCAGAAAGAAGATAAAAACGGTTACTGTTTAGAGGTAGGCACTTTTTGAACCGAAAGTGCCGTAAGATAACGTGCCCAGTAACTAAAAACGGACTGCGGAACAAATCCGCAGTCCATCTGTGATATCATCACGAGTTTTAAGATTCTCTGAATTACTTCAGGGTAACCTTTGCTCCCTCAGCCTCAAGCTTGGTCTTGATATCCTCAGCCTCTTCCTTAGAAGCGCCCTCTTTCAGAACCTTCGGTGCGCCGTCAACAACGTCCTTAGCTTCCTTCAGGCCCAGACCGGTTACTTCACGAACAACCTTGATAACCTTAACCTTGTTAGCGCCAACCTCGGTCAGCTCTACGTCGAACTCGGTCTTCTCCTCAGCTGCTGCCTCACCAGCACCTGCTGCTGCTACAACAACGCCTGCTGCTGCAGATACGCCGAACTCTTCCTCACAAGCCTTTACCAGCTCGTTCAGCTCTAATACGGATAACTCTTTGATAGCGTCGATAAACTCTGCGGTGGTTAACTTTGCCATTTTATTTTCCTCCATTAATTTTAATTGGGTTTTGTTGAATTTCGTCAGCATGCTATGCACACTGTCTCAGTTGAGGAATAAATCCTCGAATTAAGCCTCTGCCTGCTTCTCTGCGATCTGATTCAGGACGCGAGCCAGGTTGGTGATTGGAGACTGGATGCTGCCAAGCAGCTTGCCAAGCAGAACCTCTCTGGACGGGATGGTTGCGATAACCTGCATTCCCTTTGCATCGTAGTAAGTACCCTCGATAACGCCGCCCTTGATTTCCAGCTTGTCAGCCTTCTTTGCGAACTCAGCCAGAACTCTTGCCGGTGCGGTTGCATCGTCCTTAGATACTGCGATTGCGGTCGGTCCCTCAAGGTTGGGATCCAGAGCTGCGAACTCAGTGCCTTCAGCAGCGCGCTTGATCAGGGTATTCTTGTATACCTTGTAGGAAACGCCGGCCTGTCTCAGGGCTTTACGAAGCTCAGTATCCTGAGCAACGGTCAGTCCACGATAGTCAACCACTACTGCGGATGCAGCACCGTTCAGCAATTCAGAGATCTCAGCCACTACCGGCTGCTTTAACTCTACCTTTGCCATGAATGTCTTCCTCCTATAATATTTTGGAGACTGCACGGAAAAAGCCTCTCCGTCAAGACAGAGAGGCTCTACAAATTCAATCTAAAGAATTGTACGTTCCTCGGCAGGCGTTTTCACCTTATGCCTTACGGCACCTGCTGTCTTCGGCAGTCAATACTTGTGTATAATAACATACTATATCTGGATTGTCAATCTTTTTTTACTGCTATTACTGAACCAGCTTTACAACATTCAGCTTAACGCCCGGGCCCATGGTAGAGGTCAGGGTTGCGCTCTTGATGTATGCGCCCTTCAGAGTAGCCGGCTTAGCCTTGTTGATTGCATCCATAAGCGTCTGGAAGTTGTCCGCTAACTGCTCCTCTGTGAAAGAAGCCTTACCCACCGGCACGTGGATAATATTGGTCTTATCAAGTCTGTACTCAATCTTACCAGCTTTGATCTCGTTGATAGCCTTGGTTACGTCCATAGTAACGGTACCAGCCTTCGGGTTCGGCATTAAGCCCTTCGGTCCAAGTACACGACCCAGACGACCAACAACGCCCATCATATCCGGAGTAGCTACAACAACGTCAAAATCCAGCCATCCCTCGTTCTGGATCTTCGGAATAAGCTCCTCAGCTCCAACGTAATCTGCACCAGCTGCCTGAGCCTCATCAGCCTTAACACCCTTAGCGAATACAAGGATTCTGGTAACTTTACCGGTTCCGTGCGGCAGAACTACTGCACCACGGATCTGCTGATCTGCGTGACGTCCGTCACATCCGGTTCTGAAATGAGCCTCAACGGTCTCATCAAATTTTGCAGATGCATTCTTCTTTACGAGTGCAATTGCGTCTGCTGCATCATATAATACGGAACGGTCTACTGCTTTTGCTGCTTCCGCGTATCTTTTTCCATGTTTCATTATAAATAACCTCCTAGTGGTATTGTCGGGGATTTCCCTCCCACGTTTCTAAATCGACTTACTCCTCAACAGTGATACCCATGCTTCTTGCAGTACCTGCGATCATGCTCATTGCTGCCTCGAGGCTTGCTGCGTTTAAGTCAGGCATCTTGGTCTCTGCGATCTTCTGCAGATCTTCCTTGGAGATGGTAGCTACCTTCGTCTTGTTCGGGGTTGCGGAACCGGATTTGATCTTGCAGGCCTTCTTTAACAGAACTGCAGCCGGCGGAGTCTTGGTGATGAAGCTGAAGCTTCTATCTGCATAAACCGTGATAACAACCGGGATGATCAGATCGCCCTTGTCTGCGGTTCTTGCGTTGAACTCCTTGGTAAACTGCACGATGTTAACGCCGTGCTGACCCAGTGCAGGACCTACTGGCGGAGCCGGAGTAGCCTTGCCTGCCGGAATCTGTAATTTGATGTAGCCAGTTACTTTCTTTGCCATGATAATGACCTCCTAATATTGTGGTATTGTCGGGGATTTCCCTCCCACCAGCCGGCACAATGCCAGCCTAGTTTGCTGTTACATTTTCTTCACTTCAGTGAAGTTCAGTTCAACCGGAGTCTCCCGGCCGAACATTTCGACGCTGATCGTAAGGGTTTTCTTGCTCTCATTGATCGACTTGATCGCACCGATTGTATCCTTCCAGGCGCCGGCAGTTACTGCCACCATATCGCCAATCTCGAAGTCTACTGCAAGCTCTGTCTTGTTGAATCCAAGGCTCTCCATCTCTGCATCGCTTAACGGTACAGGTTTGGAACCCGGTCCTACAAAGCCAGTTACACCGCGCGTATTGCGAACCACATACCATGTATCATCGTTCATGATCATGTGAATCAGCACATAGCCTGGAAACATTTTCTTGTCTGCCAGCTTCTCTACGCCGTTTTTGAGCTCTGCTACTTCCAGCATCGGGACGGACACTTCCAGGATCTGATCCTGAAGGTTACGGTTCTCGATCGTCTTCTCAATGTCAACTTTTACCTTGTTCTCGTAGCCTGAATAGGTATGAACTACATACCACTTTGCTTCTGACATCTTATCACCCTCGCCTTAGTTAAATAATGAAGCTGAGGCCCCATTTGATGATGAAATCAAGGATTGCGATAACCGCGCCCAGCAAGATGCTGATTACTGTCACCGAAACCGTCTGTTTCACAACCGTCTCCTGGTCGGGCCATACGATCTTCTTGAACTCAGCTTTAAAACCCTTGAAAAAACTCTTGACCGGAGCTTTTTCAGTTCCTGCAGCCTCTCCCATAGTTCACACTCCTTATTTGGTCTCTTTGTGCAAAGTATGAGTCTTGCAGAATCTACAATACTTCTTAGTTTCCATGCGGTCCGGATGGGTCTTCTTATCCTTCGTCATGTTGTAGTTACGTTGTTTGCAAACCGTACATGCCAGTGTAATCTTTGTGCGCACGACTTCCACCTCCACTTAAATTTTCGTTGTTTTTCAGTCTCTTCTTTCCCTGCTCTCTGCTTCGCCGGACTCCGGCAAAATTTGAGCATAAAAAAAAGACCTAAGCTCTTCCATTCGCCACATTACTATATCACACGAAAAGTAATCCGTCAACCTTTATTTTATTAGGCTTTTCCCCTGTTTTTGTTTTGGGTTTTTGTTTGGATTTTATTATTTGTATTTTACATTTATGCTTTTCGTTTCTATTTTTTCTTTCCCGGGATTGCAAGACCGAGTTGGACGAGAATCGCCCAGAGATACGGAGCGCCAAAACAGTTGAGCGCCTTCGGTCCGCAGATCTCATGGTTCTGATCCGCAAGAATCCTCGCAAACGCCCCGCAGACAGTCGCGCGGGTGATTGATTTTGATCTGCGGTCGACAAACATCTCTCCGCCCCGGATCTGGTAGGTAAACGCAAGATGTTTTGCCGTGAAAAACACCTCTCCCTGATGAGCCACAAGCCACTCCCAAAATTCGGCATCCGTTTTAGGAGAGCGATCCTCATTCCCATTTTCACTCATACATTTTTCCATCCCTCTATTATCATTTTTTGCAGACATATTTTTTCTTTTCACGAGTATAGCGCACTTTATCGCCCTATACAACTATAACTGTGGAATTCTTTTTATCTGGCCATTCTCAGTTACACCTATACGGGCTCCGCAATCTTCTCACTATTTTCCTTTTCCAATACAGATTGCGAGAAAATAAATACGCTTCACCCCTGCTTTTTTGAGGATACGACTGCACGCTTCCACGGTGCTTCCTGTTGTATAAATATCATCTATTATAATCACGGATTTTGGAATTTTGTCCAAAACGGACGGATGGAGGGCAAATGCCTCCTGAAGATTTTTTAATCGCTGAGACGGACCGAGGTCTCTCTGCGGAAGTGTTTTCTTTTTTCGGACCAGAAGTTTCGTATCAACCGGAAGTCCCCAGCAGTCCGACAACCGTTCTGCGAACTCTTCTGCCTGGTTAAAACCACGTTCTCGTCTTCTCGACGAATGAATCGGAACCGGCACGAGTGCCTCAGCTCCCCAGACCCGCACTCTCTTCGCAAACCGAATATTCATCGCCTGTGCATAAAAATCAAGATACTCCCGGCGATTCTTATACTTGATCGATGCCATTGACCACCGCGCCGTCTCATTGTAATTCAAGAGCGATGCACCCGAATCAAACGTTTTTGGACGACGCATACAGTCTGGACAGTACTCCCCCTGTCGATCCGAAATCTCTTTTCCGCATTTCTTGCAACAGGGTTCCCTCACCGGCGAGAGCGCTCTAACGCACTCCGGACAGATTTTTTCTCCATATGGCTCCACAATCTCCCCACAGACGGGACAGCGTCTCGGAAAGAGCAGGTTTAAGAGCGGTTCTGCCTGACCGCTCCTCAACCATTTTTTTCCTACTTTTGATATGTTTTTTATTTTATCCTCCCCCTGTCTTTACCAAATTTATTATCTTCATTATGTCTGTCCGATTTATTTTTATCACCTGTTTTATTTCTCTAATTATTACGTTATTACAATTTATACAAGCATTTAGCTCTTCCATTTTTTTCAAAGTTCTCTTCTGCACAGATTCTACTCAAGCTCGGTCTCCATGACTTCCCGGATTCTCTGTTTCAGCCCCGTATATCGCTGTTGCTCGGTGTCATTGTTGACCATCGCCTGAAATGTTTCTGGAATTCCGACCAGGCAGACACACTTTCTCGCTCTCGTGACAGCCGTGTAGATCAGATTTCTCGTCATCAACATTCTCGGACCGGAATGAACCGGGATAATGACTGCCGGATACTCACTTCCCTGAGATTTGTGGATTGTGATTGCATATGCAAGTTCCAGCTCCTCAAGCTGTTTAAATCCGTATTCCACCATTTTTCGCTCATCAAACTCCACGGTAACCGTATCCGCAAAACGATTGATCTCCCGGATGATGCCGATATCCCCATTAAACACTCCCGTGCCGGATTCCACCGGAATTCCGCGCGAACTGCGGATCTCCCACTCGATCTGGTAGTTGTTCTTGATCTGCATGACCTTATCACCGACACGGTAAACGGTTCCCCCGGACTCTTTCTCCGCCTTGTTCTCAGACTTTGGATTCAGATATTCCTGAAGAATCGTGTTGAGTCTCTCCACGCCGAGAGCACCCCGGCGCATCGGTGTCATAATCTGAATGTCAAACGGATCTGCCTGAACATAATTGGGAAGTTTCTCCCGAATTAATGTGATCATCGCACTGATGATCGCATCCGGGTTCTCCCGGCGAATAAACAGAAAATCCTTGCTTCGTTTTCCGAGTGGAATCTGCTCTCCATCATTGATGCGATGTGCATTAACAATGATGTCGCTCTCCTTTGCCTGGCGGAAAATTCGCGACAGTTTCACGACATTGAATGCGCCCGATGCGATCATATCCCGAAGCACATTTCCCGGTCCGACACTCGGAAGCTGGTTCACATCACCGACAAGAATCAGTCTTGTCCCCGGATTGATTGCCCGCAAAAGCGCGTGCATCAGATAGACATCGACCATCGAAGTCTCATCGATAATGATTGCATCGGCATCGAGCGGATTTTCCTCATTTCGCTCAAAATGCATCCCCATCGTTCCACCATTCTCGTCTGGAACTCCGTTGAGTTCGAGAAGGCGATGTATCGTCTTTGCCTCATATCCGGTTGCCTCCGTCATTCGTTTCGCCGCGCGCCCTGTCGGTGCGCCAAGCAGGATCTCCATCTCCTCTTCCTCAAAATACCGAATGATCGTGTTGATCGTCGTTGTCTTTCCGGTTCCCGGTCCTCCGGTGATAATTAGGAGTCCACTGTTGACCGCCTCAATCACCGCCTGAATCTGAAGTTCATCTGCCTCGATATGCTCTTCTGCACAGATCTTTTTTAAGCGCTTGCGAATCGCCTTTTCCGGCTCATTTCCACGAATATTCAGATCATGAAGCATCCTCGCAGAATTCAGCTCCGTGTAATAATACTGGGAGGCGTAAACATGACATGATTCCTGCCCATCCTCATTGAGCTTCACAACGATCTTCTTCTCCATCTGAAGATCCATCAAATGTTTTTCCATTGACTCAATATTGACATGGAGGAGTTCAGAAGCCCCGCGCAGAAGCTCCTCCTTTGGCAGATAGGTATGACCGCTTGCAACCGACTGCTGAAGCGTGTAGAGCAGACCACTCCGGATTCTAAAATCCGAGTCCGTGAAAATTCCTGACTGACGCGCAATCTCATCCGCCATCTTAAATCCGATTCCCTGAATATCATCCGCCAGACGATACGGATTTTCCCGAATAATTCCATAGAGTCGCGCACCGTACTCCTTATAGATTCGCAGAGAGAGATTCATTGAGATGCCATACTCCTGAAGAAACATCATCGCCTCTCGCATCTCCTTCTTCTCCTCCATCTGCTCGGAGATCGAGATCGCCATCTTCTCGCTGACACCCTTGACTTCCGCAAGACGCTCCGGCTCTTCCTCGATGATGCGAAACGTATCCGCCTTGAACCGTTTTACAATTCTTGCAGCTAACGCACCTCCGACCCCCTTGATTGCGCCCGATCCCAAATAGCGCTCCATCGAGGCAGTGTCCTCCGGCGCCTTCATCTCATAGTGCTCCACCTGAATCTGATCACCGTAGACCGGATGTGCCACCTCGCGTCCAGTAGCTTCTATGTAGTCTCCCTCCCCGATATAAGGAAAGATTCCAACAAGAATATAGTCCTCCCCATCCGCAAATACACTCAAAATCGAGTATCCGTTGTCCTCATTGCGAAATTTGATTTTTTCCACATAACCCTTAACTGTTGCCATAAATTCTCCGTCCTGAAATTTCAGTCCATATCTGATTTCCTGCCCCCAAAAGCAGAAATTTTAATCACAGATAGATACTCCTATCCAAATAAAATCACAGAATCATCAAACGTGTCCTCTGGGCGTCCTTAATACATACATAAACGAAAATCCCGCATCCATCATACTACGGATACGGGATCTCCCCTTCTTCCACAACAGGAAATCGACCTGGTCGTCCTTCGTATTCTCAGGACTTCCTAGTATTCCTGTGGCTTAGAATCACCATGCTGAAACTCAATAAATTTTCCAGTTCCAATTGCCACTGCGGTCAACGGATCTTCCGCAACAACGGTGGTAATTCCGGTCTTCTCCTCGATCAGCTGATCAAGACCGTTGAGCAGAGAGCCACCACCGGTCATCACAATACCGCGGTCAAAGATATCTGCTGCAAGCTCCGGCGGAGTGCGCTCGAGCACATTGTGAACGGCATCCACGATCTGAATTGCCGGCTCACGAAGAGCTTCTAACGTCTCCTCAGAGGTAACCACAATCGTCTTCGGGAGTCCTGTCACAAGGTTTCTTCCTCTTACTTCCATCGTCAGAACTTCCGGACGACGGTAAGCGGAACCAATGTTGATCTTGATTTCCTCTGCGGTTCTCTCACCGATCAGAAGATTGTGTTTCTTTCTCATATAACGAACAAGTGCCTCATCAAAATCATCACCGGCGATCTTGATCGATGTGCTTACTACGGTTCCACCCAAAGAAATCACAGCGATATCTGCGGTACCGCCTCCGATATCAACGATCATATTTCCGCATGCCTTGGAAATATCAATTCCGGCTCCAATTGCAGCCGCAACCGGCTCCTCGATGATTGATACCTCACGCGCGCCTGCCTGATAAGTTGCATCTTCTACCGCCTTGCGCTCTACCTCAGTTGCTCCGCTCGGAATGCAGACAGCAATGCGCGGTTTGCGCAGGGTACGCTTGCCGACAGCCTTGTTGATGAAGTACTTCAGCATCTTTTCTGTTACGGTATAATCAGAAATAACACCCTGGCGCAGTGGACGTACTGCGATGATATTACCCGGAGTTCTTCCGATCATCAGACGCGCCTCTTCACCGATTGCCATGATCTTATTGCTGTCACGATCAATCGCAACAACGGACGGCTCCTTGAGAACAACGCCTTTTCCTCTTATATATACCAAAATGCTCGCCGTACCTAAATCGATACCGATGTCATTAGACACTAACATCTCTTTTCCTCCTGTTTGCTTCCTCACAAATCCTATTCGCACAAATATTCCAGATTAATCTCTCTTATTATATACAATCGCGTCCCTTTTTGAAAGGGTTTTTTTATTTTTTATTATGTTTATACATTTTTTATCGTGCCGACACATTTTAGTCACAATTATTTTTTATACTTTAAGTACATTATCCGAAAGGGTAATGGAACCTTTGTTTCAAGTGCATACTTGAAATTACAAAGCTTTTTCATACTCATACCTGCCAGGGGCGATCCTGGCAGGCCCCCCTAAAAACCATTTTCTTTTATTTGTATACCTACCATTCCCAAATCTGCCGGGTGGACGAGCGAAACGTTCACCCGGCAGACTTTTTATACTCTTTTTTATTATCTTATATTAGGTAATGGTCTCCCTGTATTCTCTTTCTTACATTTTTTTCTTTGCCTCAGCATGATAGCCTGCTAGTTCAATCTCGTATCTCAATATTTTCCCTCAGCCTGACGAAAGCTCTGCGCATAACGAATACATCCATCCATTCCAGAAATGCATGGGAATTGATCGGTCTGCACGCACTATCCTCAGACACTTTCATCTGCTGATGTCACGCATTTTTGCACAACAAAACTTCCGGAATCTCGCTTTCATACACAACTACTCGCTCATCCAGATCGGGATATGGCGCATCCGCACGGAACGCTGAGTCTGAAACGCCTCATCCGTATCGTATGTCACACCGAACTTTGCGGTGCCACTTCAGAATTTTTCCTGACACGAAACTTCCTATATAACAAAATCACGCGCCAAGTCGATGCTTGCGTCGACTTGAACTTCTTATAACTCAACTAAAGTACTGAACCGTTATGAACACTCAGATTTTTTGATTTTCAGATAACCGTTTTCCGGTCATGATTTTACACAGACTGATTTCTTAATAATTAAATCTAAATCTTTTTACTGCAAAAACTCACTCAAATACATCTTACCCATCTATCCATTTGCCATGCCAGACATCGCACACCTCTCATCTTCCGCATTTATCTTGACGCTAACCTGATTTTTCACAGACCAACATCCCTTTGCGGACATTCGATTTGCTTTTTCTGCATGCAAAACACACTGCTCCCAAACTGCTTCAAACTTTTATTAAATAATAAAATAATGAAACTCCCAATTATGAATGATAACGGATTCAGACAATCTCTGACGTTCAGATCCTCAAGATTTTCGGATACGCAACAGATATGATAGCACAGGAACCGGCAGATTGCAACTGTTTTTCTCTGTCAAAAAATCCACTGCCACTCATGCCCCGGTTATCGTTCATGCGTTGCAAAAACTATATCATATGAGATAAAGAGGCAGAACCTGCCCGCCATCCACTCTGAGTCACAAAAAAACGCTCAGAGATGACAGCTGGCAAATTCTAAACTTCTTTCTCCTGTTTCTTAATCAATCTTTCTTTTTTTCTCTTATTATTTAACCTCTGAGACAGAACTCACTGCAATCCACAACGCGGGTTGCCAGTCCCTCATAGAATTCCGGCTCATGGCAGATCAGAAGAATACTGCCCTTGTATGCCTTCAGCGCCCGCTTAAGTTCTTCCTTTGCCTCCACATCGAGATGGTTTGTCGGCTCGTCGAGAAGCAGGACATTGGTCTCACGGTTCATCAGCTTGCACAGACGCACCTTCGCCTGCTCACCACCGCTGAGCACACGCACCTGACTCTCGATATGCTTCGTTGTCAGACCGCATTTTGCAAGAGCGGAACGCACCTGATACTGGGTGTACGACGGGAATTCCTTCCAGATCTCCTCGATACAGGTCGTCGTGTTGCCCGGAGCCATCTCCTGTTCAAAATATCCGGTATAGAGATAATCTCCAAGTTCCACACTGCCAGAGAGAGACGGGATCAGTCCAAGAATACTTTTCAAGAGAGTTGTCTTTCCGATTCCATTTGCTCCGCGCAGAACAACTTTCTCCCCGCGCTCCATCATCAGATTCACCGGTTTCGTCAGCGGTTCGTCATAACCAATCACAAGATCCTTCGTCTCAAAAATCAGCTTTCCGGAGGTTCTCGCCTCCATAAACTGAAACTCTGGCTTCGGCTTCTCCTTCGCAAGCTCAATGACTTCCATCTTGTCGAGCTTCTTCTGACGGGACATCGCCATATTTCTCGTTGAGACGCGCGCCTTATTTCTCGCAACAAAATCCTCAAGTTCCGCGATCTCCTGTTGCTGACGCTTGTAAGCCGCCTCAAGCTGGGCTTTCTTTGCCGCATAAACCTCCTCAAAGTGGTGGTAATCACCCACATAGCGGTCGAGTTTCTGATTCTCCATATGGTAAACAAGGTTGATAACGCTGTTCATGAACGGCACATCGTGAGAAATCAGGATAAACGCATTTTCATACTCCTGAAGATAGCGCTTGAGCCATTCAATATGCTGTTCATCGAGATAGTTTGTCGGCTCGTCGAGAAGCAGAATATCCGGCTTTTCAAGCAACAGCTTGCCGAGAAGAACCTTGGTTCTCTGACCTCCAGACAATTCCGACACATCCTTATCCAATCCGATCTCAAGCAGTCCGAGTGCGCGCGCAACCTCCTCAACCTTACTGTCAATGATATAAAAATCGTGTGCCATCAGAAGATCCTGAATCGTGCCAAGCTCCTCCATCATCTCATTCATCTCATCCTCAGATGCCATACCCATTCGGTCACAGATCTCATTCATCTGAGTTTCCATCTCGAACAGATAAGAAAATGCGCTCTTCAGGACATCGCGGATTGTCATCCCCTTCTCAAGAACCGTATGCTGGTCAAGATAACCGGCGCGAACGTGCTTCGCCCACTCAACTTTTCCCTCATCAGGCTGAAGTTTTCCAGTGATAATGCTCATGAACGTAGATTTTCCCTCTCCGTTCGCGCCGACAAGTCCAATGTGCTCTCCTTTTAAAAGTCGGAAGGAAACATCCTGAAAAATTGCACGGTCTCCAAATCCGTGGCTGAGATGTTCAACATTTAAAATACTCAAATTTCTTTCTCCTTTTTTTATTCATTCATGCACGTTCCCATGAAATCTCCTCATGACTGATTCCATAAGAACACCCGTTACTATCCACGCATTGCACAAACAGTAACAAACTTTTCGTCTTGTTTGATTCCTGCCTACTTTTTTATTTTTATAAACAGGAACAGAGTATGACCCGCACATTCCTCCATGATCCAGCATATTCTGATTCCAACACGGCTTTCAAGAGGAGACTGGCATGGTCCTTCCGCTCACCTATTTAAAATCCGGCGAGGAAGGGCGCGTAGTCTGGATTGCCAGCGATCTGCTTATGCGCCAGCGCCTTGCAGATCAGGGGATTGCTCCGGGAGCCTGCCTGATCTGCGTTCTGAAACCGACCCGTTACGGAATGAGTGCCTATCGGATCAACAAATCCGTTATCGCACTGCGTCGGGAGACAGTCGGTGAAATCTTTGTGGAATTATAAGACAAGACATTGCTGATCCGATTACTTCAGACCCGGACGCTCCATCGTTACTGTTCACGCTTTGCGCAAACAGCAACGGATTTTGCCGATGCTTCGCATTCCAAATCGGCAAAATCTGCTACCATCACTGTATCATACGGCATTTTCAGTTCAGAAAATGCCTACCGTGTACAGTAACGCTCCATTTCTTCATTTACAGAATCTTCGCAGGAACGCATTGCCTCAATCGTATCAGCAAAGAGCTGATCAAGTTCCCATCCCAGACGCTCTGCGCCGGTCCGAATCACATCACGGGAGCATCCCGCTGCAAATTTCTTATCCTTGAACTTCTTTTTCAGGCTGGAAACTTCCATGTCTTTCGTACTCTTTGACGGGCGCATTTTCGCCGTTGCACCGATCAGACCAGTCAGCTCATCCGATGCAAACAACACCTTCTCCATCTCATGTTTCGGCTCCACCTCACAGCAAATTCCATATCCATGAGAGCAGATCGAAGTAATCATATCCTCCCCCACTCCTGCCTCGCGCAGAAGTTCCGGTGCCTTGATGCAGTGCTGCTCCGGATACTGCTCAAAATCCACATCGTGAAGCAGTCCGGTGATTCCCCAGTACTCTGCCTCATCGCCATAGCCGAGCTTCTCTGAATACCATCTCATCACACCTTCCACCGTCAGACCGTGCAGAATGTGAAATGGTTCCTTGTTGTATTTCTGAAGAAGTGCCAGAGCCTCTTCCCGCGTCAGTTTCGATACTCTTTCCATCGCAAATCGCCTCCAAAATTTCATTTCCTATGTCGATTTCTTATGTCTGATTCAGTATACACCAAAATTCTTGTTTTCCAAACAGTTTTCTCGTTTTTTCTCGGTTGAAATTCCCCCTCTTTTATGATACAATAAAAAAGTTCCAACTGCAGATATAGTTCATCGGTAGAACATCAGCTTCCCAAGCTGAGGAGGCGGGTTCGATTCCCGTTATCTGCTTCATATGCCAGAAGAACCCTTATTTTACAAGGGTTCTTTTTTTGTCCGGAACTAAAATGAAACTATTTTTCCATCCATTTTCACTCTACAAAAGGCGCATTCTCCTCATCGCAATCTTTATACGTTCTTAACATTTCCTTAACAACTTTTTAACAGACTATTTTTATATTTTCTTTATATTGTGTATGGATTTTGTTAAGAAGTGTCAATATCTCTTTTATTTTTTTGTTTTTCATGTACAATATGAACTGGATCGAAAAGAGATACATATCTATGGAATATATCCCATCTCTATTCGGCAGATGATTGACAGGAGGTGCGACATGATTGGATTGTGGCTTATTTTAATTTTGTATGGTATCATTGGTGGTCTTTCAACACTTTCCATGGTGATCGGAATTCCTGCAATCGTCGTGTGGAAAATCTACCGCAAGATTGTCCACCACATTCCACTTAGCTGTTAGCAAACATGTGGCTATCCCACCACATATTTTTATTTGATAACAGACTCTTTCCCAAAAAAAAGTAGCAGACCCGCATTCCCGGCGGAATCTGCTACTTTTTAATATTTATGTGTTTTTCAGATCTTACAGTGCCTGGCGGATCTTCTCTGCGATCTCCTCATACTCGGCATCCGTCAGAGTTACCTTGCCCGGATTCATCTCAAATGTACCGCCCCACTCGTACTGATCCTTGTACTTCGGAACCAGATGCATGTGCAGATGGCAACCGGTATCACCGTATGCACCGTAGTTTACCTTCTCCGGATGGAATACCTTATGAATTGCACGAGAAGCCTTTGCAACATCTGCAAAGAAAGCATTTCTCTCCTCATCCGTCAGCTCAATCATCTCGCTGATGTGCTTGTCATGAGCAAGAATCAGACGACCCGGATGGCTCTGCTCCTTAAATACATACAGAAAACCGGTGTCCATCTTGCAAACCGGATATGCAAACTTTGCAACCAGTTCTCCCTGCATACAATATGCGCAATTTACGTCTTTCATGTTATTTCCTTCCTTTTCTCGTATTTTGATCCTGCCATAACTGTTCCATCACAACTCTCTGATTTTCCAGCTACATTCTGTCTCTATTTTACTCTGATCTACCTTTTCCCGCAACCTGTTTTTCATTACAATTCATGTATTGCCCCGCAGTGATTCGAACAAATTTAACTCTTACCTCAAAAAAAGGGGAGCCTCTTGAAGCCCCCTGAAACTTTTCCTTGAAGACTCCCTTGAAAGGCTATTCTCTCTCCTTTCTCCTCCCCCCAAGATTTCCGATCCCTCCCCTTCTGGCACAAACATCCGAAGCCAAACACCTTTATCTCCGCTTCCACGACTCCACACAGCGAATCGCGACCAGAATCAAAAGGCCCGCACACACAAACTGCAGGACAACACTGATCACCGTCCAGTTTGCCGTCACCAGATTCCATCCATGATCGCCAAACCAGTCCGTCACATTCACTGCCTGCTGTTCTCTTCCTGTCAGGCGCGCAATCGTCAAAAGAAACGTGGAAAGTGGATTAATCAGCATCAGATACAGGAAATTTCCAGAGCTCGCCGAGCCTACACTCCGCCCCATCGAAACCAGATAACTGTCCATATTCATCCCGCTCAGATAATAGACAAACTCATTGATCCCATAAGTTCCGACAACACTCAGAGCCGTGATTCCATATGAGACTGCAGTCGCCAGTGTCGAACGCCCAAAAATTGCAGAACAGCTAATTCCAAGACTTCCGACAAAAAGCGCCGATGCCAGATAACAGATCATCAAAAGCCCGACATCCTTCAGTGTCACTCCTCCGTAGACAAAAACGAGTGATACAATCGGAAAACTCGACACAATCATCAGAAAAACTGTGCTCAGCGCCGATGCGAGCTTTCCAAGCACAATCTCCGACGGCTTCATTTTCGTTGTCAGCATAAGTTCAAGCGTCTGACGTTCCCGCTCTCCGCTGATGCTCCCGGATGTGATCGCCGGCATGATAAAAATCAGCATCATAAATTCCAGAACCGCGACAAACAGATAGAGATCAAGAAAGCTCGAGTACTGAACCTCCGCCGTCATCCGCACCTGTGCGAGATTGGAATACATATTGAGCAGTGCCACAAGCGCCAGAATTCCGTTAAAGACCAGCAACATCAGCGCGAGCTTAAAACTTCTCGCACTGACCATAATCTCGCGTTTATAGACCGGATTCGTCTTCATAAGAGAGCACCACCCTTTCCTTCTGGTGATTTGTAATCTGCATAAACAACGCCTCAAGACTTCCTGCCTCGCGCACAAATCCCCGAATTTTTACACCTGCCTCGACGAGTCTGCGAAGAAGCTCACACTCCGCCTCAGCATCCCCGTCAAATCCGGCGACAATCTCCTGATCGCGCACACTGATCGTCCGCACAAGAACCTCCTCCTTGAGCAGCTGCATCGCGGTCGGAAGATTTTCCTGAACCGTGATAATAAGCGGTCTGGATGTATGAATCTGGTTCATAATCTGATCCATCGTTCCGCTCAAAACAAGTTTTCCAGAATCGATGATTCCGATATCCGTGCAGAGTTCTGAGAGATCTGAGAGCAGATGTGAACTGATCAGAATCGTCTTTCCCTGCTCATGAAGCTCCTGCACCGTATCCCGAAATTCGAGTCTCGTCCGCGGATCAAGCCCTGCCGTCGGCTCATCCATAATCAAGAACTGCGGATCATGGATCAGCGCTCTCGCCAGACAGAGACGCTGTTTCATTCCCCTCGAAAGGCTGTCAACAAAGAAATCTCTCTTGTCTCCAAGTCCCACCTGCTCAAGCAGAATCTCCGCCCGCTTCCTCGCCTTGAGTCCCTCCATCCCGTAACAGGATGCAAAGAACTCCATATATTCCGAAACCTTGAGATTGTCATACACGCCAAAATGATCCGGCACATATCCAAACTTCTCTTTTACCCGCTCCGGCTCCCTGATCGCATCGACGCCGTCAATCTCGACTTCCCCTGCGTCCGGCAACAGAAGCCCACTCATGATGCGGATCGTCGTCGTCTTTCCCGCTCCGTTCGGTCCGACAAAGCCGTAGAGCGCTCCCGCCTTGATCTCCATATTCATGTCCTCAAGAACGCGGTAATTTCCAAATTTCTTCTTTAAATTTCGTATCTTTAACATATTTACTGTATCTGTATCTGCCATCTCTGATCAGCGCTCCTTTCCCGCTACCATCGGCATCGGAAGCTGAATGGAACTGTATCCTCCCGATCCGTCATAGACGTAGCGCACCGTGATTGTATTTGCCGGTGACAGATAAAGTTTGAGCTGATCAACCGTCATCGTCTGTCCATCAAGGTCAATGAGATCATAGTTTCCGCTTCCATAGTTGTAGAAATAAATTCCACCGGAAAATGCCTCGCTGTAACCTCCGCCATTTTTGAGGAAAATCTCTGAAATCGGCTCAAGCGTCAGGCTTTCCACCTCAATATCCCCGCCAAGCTGATACTCAAGCGTCAGCGGTTCCGAAGCCCCCATCGTGTTTGTCTGCTCCTCATACGTTCCGCTGATCACAGTCGGAGCCTTCATCAGCGCCGAACGGTAGATCATCGGATCACTTGAATAATTCACTGCCAAAGACGAGGTCAGAAGCGTCAGACCATAGGTGTCCTCAGACGGGGTTTTCAAAAATGCGGATTCCTCTTTCTCCGTGCTGAATGCAAGCACTCTCGCATCCGCCGTATACCCGTTTAAATAATTGTCAAGATAAAATTTGAGGAGATTTGAGCGCTCGAGCGCCAGCAGATACTCCTTATTCCGAATGTCCGTCGCGGTAAACGCGCTCTCTCCCGAGATCTGGTCTGCGACGACATAAGAATCTCCGAGCGGAAAACGAATCAGTTCCAGATCGTTTAACTTTTTCGTCTCCCCTGCCTCCATCGGACCGATTTTCACCATCGTTCCATAAAGCATCAGCGTCGTATTTTCGAGTGCAAACGGAAAGTGATTCGTGATACTTCCGCTGATTTTTCCCTCAAAATAGCGAACCTCGCCCGTGATTCCAACCTGCTCACTGTTCTCCTGTTTGCGCTCAAGCTGGAAATAGCGCGGAGCAAATGCCGGGATCCCCTGTCCCTGGATTCTCGTCTCATCCTCTAAATAGCTCACAACAATCTGGCTCAGCGTTGTACTGGAAAAATCTGACTGCTCCGATGAGTCGTTGTAAAGCGAGCTTCGCGTAATCGGAAGAATGGAATACTCCGGACTCAGCTCAACCGTGTACGGTCGGTTGTAAGGATTGCGAATATTGACATAAGTGTTGTCTGTCACATAGTCCGCCGTCACATCGCGAATCGACGCGTAAGTATAAAATGTTGAGCGGAAACGCGTCCGGCTCCCGAGCAGATAGATCAGTCCGGCAAACACAACCGAGAGCACAACAACTCCTCTTCGGTAATACCCCTGCAATTCCCGATCTCTCAAAAAGAGATACATGCCTGGTCCGAGAACGCCGAGATAGACGACGACAACGCAGACATAGAGCGCAAGATTCGGCAGTTTGTTCACATCTCCGGTATTGATCAGGCTTTGCATCGACCAGAACTTTGAGGAATTTCCGCTGTAAACCAGCTCCGAGAGCTGATTGATCCGGCTGTCCCCGAGCAAACTCGTGAAAAAGTGATCCACATAGGAGGGATGAGCCTCACAGAATGACTGAATATCACCCAGATCAAACGAGGCGACCGCAATGATTCCCTGCTCCTTCGCAGTCGCCGTCAGCAGAGAGAGTCCATTGCTTGAGAGAATCACATTTCCCCCATGAAGCGAGAAATCCACACACGAGAGCGCAAGCATTCCCTCACTCGGATCTTCGAGTGCAAATCCTTCCCCGAGATTGATATGGCGGAGACTCGGTGTTCCGTAGGAATCGTCGAGAAGCTCCGGCGCAAAACGACCGAGCGTGTCATCGACCCTCGCTCCGGTTCCGAGAATCAGAAGCCCTCCGTCGTGTACCCAGTCCATGATCGCCGCAGTCTGGCGTTCTGAGAGCTTTCTCAGCTTGTAATCGTTGACAATCAGCACATCGAGAAGATTTAATCCCACATCATCCTCCGGAAACTCCTCCCCAGGCAGATCAAAGGTTCTCGTGCGAAGTGTGCTGTAACGAATCCCGACTCCGTTAAAATACTCAAGCTCTTCCGGATGATCGGACAGAATTCCGATAAACATCTCCGGCACATCCCGGTTTACATTGAGTTTCACCGTCTTTGTCAGAAGTTCCGTCCCATCCTCCGCAAGAAGTGTCACATAGAGACGACTCGCCCCGGTTCCGACCGGAATATAGTACGTCTTCTTGCATGTCTCCGCTCCTGCAACTTCAATCTCATAATCATAGCGGTAAACCGTTCCGTCCGACTCCGCTGACTTTACCTGAATCGTTCCATTTAAACTTGTGTCCCGGGTATTGCCAATCTTGACAGCGAGAGGCAGATAGCGTCCTCCCTTTGCAGTATTGTCATAGCCGTAGGCGATTTCCATCGAGATTCCCGCATTCTCTTCCTGCGTATTCTCCGCCCCGTCACTGTTTGTTCCTACCTGCTTCGTCTCATTTTCAGCTGTTTCTGTTTCTTCTGACCCGGAAACTGTTTTTGTCCCTCTCGTCTCTGTAAAAGACGGCACAAATGTTTCTGCCGTCATTCCATAACTCGTTTCCCATTTTCCTGCTATTCCGATCGCAAAACCACAAAGGAGGAAGACAGCTACTGTCTTAGCCATCTTCCTTCTCCCTGATTTTGCCGATTTGAAATATGTTTGAAGGTTCAACCCCTCTCACCTCTTTCTAACTTGCTTCTTGCTTTCTGCTACTTGCTTTTTACTTTCTGCTTTTGCTTCCTGCTTTTTACTTCTTGCTTTTTTCGGTCGCTCTTCTTCACTCATCCAAAATGCTCCCGATTTACATCAAAATTTACCTGGAGCACAACCGTAAACACAGTTCCGTCAAGATCACTCTTTACGCTGATCGTTCCACCGTGCATATCCACGATATTCTTCACAATCGCAAGCCCCAGTCCGGTGCCTCCGGTGTGTGTCGAACGCGACTGCTCCACGCGGTAAAACTTCTCAAAGATCAGCGGAAGTTCCTCCGCCGGAATCACATATCCATAGTTCGTCACTGAGATCTGAACCGTCTCATCCTCCGCATTGATCTTCAGGATGATCCGTTTTCCCTCTGCGCCATACTTGATTGCATTGTTGATCAGATTGTCAAAAAGTCTCGCAAGCAGATTTCCATCTGCTGTGATGATCTTTGCCGGAACATTGCTCTGTAGCTCATAGGAGAGTCCCTTATCCGCAAAATTCGGATAGAATTCCTCAAGAAGCTGTCCCAAAAGTTTCACGATGTCCACCTGAGACACATGCATCGCAATTTTTCCGTAATTCATCTTTGTAAATCCAAACAGATCCTCAATCAGCTTTTCAAGGCGTCTCGACTTGCTGTATGCAATATCGATATATTTCTTCTGCATCTCCGGCGGAAGCTGTACATTTCCCGACAAGAGTTCGAGATAACCGATGATCGAGGTCAGAGGCGTTCGCAGATCATGAGCGACGTTCGTGATCAGCTCATTTTTCGTCCGCTCCGACTCCCTCTCCTTGTCCATGAGTTTGCGGATCTCCTCAACCATCTTGTTCAGACTCTCCGCCATCGACGAGAACTCATCGTCCCCGACCACATCAACTGTCGTGTTTAAATCTCCCTCCGCAATGCTGTTCATCGCATCGGAAATCTTTCCCACATACCGGACAGACCGGTCCTGAAGCATCAGAAACGTGACGGAAAACACAAGAATTCCCACCAGCACATAGCCGAGCACAATGATCACATCTGATTCCCCGATCATGCCAAGGAGTGCATTGTCCCACTCCGATTTTTTCGCATATCCTGCCAGCATTGTCAGATTCGTCACAAGAAACATCTCCACGAGACAGGCGAGAAGTGTGCTGTATACAATATTCGCAATCATCCTGGTCTGATAGCGATGTGAGAAATCCTGCCGGCTGTTCTTTTTATTTTTCAATTTTATATCCTACCCCCCAAACGGTGGTGATAATCTTATCCTGACGTTCATCTTCCTTCATCTTGCCACGCAGACGACGGATATGTACCATGACAGTGTTATTTGCCTCATACACCTTCTCATTCCAGACCTTCTCGAAAATCTCATCGGTGCTGAAGACTTTTCCCGGATTCGACGCCAGCAGATAGAGGATGTCGAATTCGATCGGCGTCAGCTTGACTTCCTCCCCATAGACCGTCACCTTATGATTGTCCTTGTTGATCGTCAGACCGCGGATGCTGATCTCATTCTTCACCGTCTCATGCACAGTGCTGTTCGGATTAAACTGCGTGTAACGGCGAAGCTGGGACTTAACTCGCGCGGTAAGCTCAAGCGGATTAAACGGTTTGACCACATAGTCATCAGCTCCGGTTCCAAGTCCCAGAATCTTGTCGAGATCCGTGGACTTCGCGCTCAGCATGATGATCGGAATGTTGTTCGTCTCACGGATCTTCTTGCACATCTCAAGACCGTTCATCCCCGGCATCATGATATCCAAAAGGCAAAGCTGAATGTCCTCCTTGTCGAGGATCTCAAGTCCCTCCTGCGCATTGTTTGCCTTAAATACCTTATACCCGTCGCTGACCAGATAAATCTCCACGAGATCCGCGATCTCCTGCTCATCATCCACTACCAGAATGCTAGTCTCTGCCATTTCTTTTTCCTCCCCATACAAAATACAACCGAAAATGTTCGGCTGTTTTTCTCTGTCTTCATTCAATCCTGTTTATGTATATCAATGATTTTGTATTTTTTGTCATAATTTGCTCTTTAATTTTAACATAAAACAACTGCCCGTGCCTTACTTTTTTCTAACAAAAAGGGGAAGATTTTCCATCTTCCCCTAAATCTGTCGAATACTCTGAAATTAGTCGGATCTCTCCTTCTCTATGCCTCTGCCGGCACAAAAACTCTCGTGTTGTAAACGTCATTTCCTGCACTGTACGCCCTGGCATTTGCAATTGCCTCCTCGCAAAACTGGTTCTGCGCCATCACAAGCGTCTTTCCGCGTTTGTCTACCTTCTCATACGTTCCATCCGGCTGTAAAATGTGTGCCTTCACATTGTCCTCAAGCTGAACTTTGAGAATGTGAATCACTCGTTCCTTGAGTTCTGGATCTTCAACCGGGAACATGATCTCGACACGCTTGTCAAGGTTTCTCGGCATCCAGTCTGCACTTCCCATGTAGACCTCCGAGGAACCATCATTTTCAAAGTAGAAAATTCTTGCATGCTCAAGGAAATTTCCGACGATCGAGTGCACACTGATGTTCTCGGAAAGCCCCGGAACTCCTGCCCGCAGACAGCAAATTCCGCGCACGACAAGCTCAATCTTCACGCCCGCGCACGAAGCCTCATAGAGATTTGCGATGATCTCCTTATCACACAGGGAATTCATCTTCGCCATGATGTGTGCCGACCGTCCCTGGCGCGCATGCTCCGTCTCTCTGCGGATCATCTTGATAAAACGGCTGCGAAGCCACAGCGGTGCGAGGGACAGCTTGTTCCATGTCGGTGGCTCGGAATATCCCGAAAGCATATTGAAGACCGCGGTTGCGTCCTCTCCATACTGAGGCGCACAGGTCATGAGACCGCAATCCGTGTAGAGTTTTGCAGTCGAATCGTTGTAGTTTCCGGTTCCAAGATGAACATATCTGCGGATTCCGTCTTCCTCTCTTCTCACGACAAGCGTAATCTTGCAGTGAGTCTTCAGACCAACAAGACCATAGATAACGTGACAGCCTGCCTTCTCAAGCATCTTTGCCCAGTTGATATTATTTTCCTCATCAAATCGCGCTTTCAGCTCAACGAGAACGGAAACCTGTTTTCCGTTGTCTGCCGCCTCGGCAAGGGCCGCAACGATCGGAGAATGACCGCTGACACGGTAAAGCGTCTGCTTAATTGCGAGCACATTCGGGTCTTTCGATGCAGAGCGCACGAAATTCACAACCGGATCGAAGGTCTCATATGGATGATGAAGGAGAATATCTCCTTTTCGGATGTTTGCAAAAATATCGTCGTCATTCATCAATTCCGGAACCGGCTGAGGCGTGTAAGACGGGGATTTGAGTCCCTCAAATCCTGCCATTCCATACATTTTCATCAGGAAGGTCAAATCAAGGGGGCCATTGATCTCGTAAATATCCTCCTCACCGACAGAGAGCTCGCGCTTGAGAATCTTCAACAGACGACGGTCAACTTTCTCCTCGACCTCAAGACGGATAACCTCGCCCCACTGGCGCTTCTTGAGCTGTTTCTGGATCTCCACAAGCAGGTCTTCTGCCTCCTCCTCATCGAGGGTGAAATCGGCATTTCTCATGATGCGGAACGGATGCGCACTCACGATATTATAGTTCAGGAAGAGATCTTTCATATTGCGCTCAATGATCTCCTCGAGAAGGATCACACGGTGCTCTCCATCCTCACCCTCCGGCAGCTCCACGATGCGCGGAAGCACAGACGGAACCTGAACCATCGCAAATTCGAGATCTTTCTCCTTCTCATCACCCTTCTTCTGAACGAGGGCCGCAATGTTTAACGACTTGTTGCGAATCAGCGGGAACGGGCGGGAGGAATCCACAGCCATCGGTGTCAGCACCGGATAGACATTCTCGTGGAAGAAACGGTCAACAAACTCTCCATCCTTCTCGTCGAGATCCTCGTGTTCCCAGACGACACAAAGTCCCTGCTGTTTCAGCGCCGGGAGCAGAGAACGGCTGTATGTCGAATACTGAAGATTCACAAACTCATGCGTCTTCTCTCCGATCTTTGCAAGCTGTTCCTCCGGTCTGAGACCCGCAATATCCGGCTTCTTATAGCGCGCATGCACCTGATCTTTCAGAGATGCCACGCGAACCATGAAAAACTCATCGAGATTTGAGGCAGTGATACTTAAAAACTTCAGTCTCTCAAACAGCAGAATCGATTTGTCCCGCGCCTCATTCAAAATTCTAAAATCGAACTCCAGCCAACTGAGTTCACGGTTTACATAGTTTTTCGGATCGGTGTAATCTCTCTCTGCCAACTCCATCTTGTCCACTTTTCCGGCTTTCTCCAGCTTTTCCTGTTTCCCGGTCTTCTCTGTTTTTTCTGCCTTATCTACTTTTGTCATCTTCTCTGTCTTTGTACTCTTTTCCACCATTTTTTCTGCCATTTTCACCGTCACCTTCATTCCCTACACTTTCTTTTTCTGCCGAAGTACCGGACGCACTCCGAAAATTTCCTCGAAGAAATCACCTTTCTCCGCAATGGAAATCGCCTCAAGTGTCACATCTCCACTGTAATCCGTTGAAATCACAAGTTGATTTTCCCGCACATTCAGCTTGCAGTCCGCCAGCTTATTCAAGTGACTGCGGTCCATCGAATTTGCGAGTCGAAGAATTGCGGTCAGCTTTGCGATCATCAATGTCAGATTTTCCGGATTCACCAGACGGCTGTCTCTCGACGGCTTCGCGGAGACTTCCACCTCATTGTAGCGGAATTTCTGATCGTGATACTTGACCACATTGGCAACGATCTCCCTCTCCACATGGGACAGACCGATGATCTCCGTCGACATAATGATGTTATAGGCACAATCCAAGGCATCTCGCATCGTCACAAATTTTCCGCATGCGTGCAGATTCACGGCAATCTGAAGCAGAAGGCGCTCTCTCGATTTCATTCCATGGTAACGCTTGAGCGTGTCAAACAGCTTGAGTGCAGAATCTTCAACTGCCTGAACGTGTGACATCTGACATTTGTATCGTCTTGCGATATTTTTCGATGCCACAATGATGTCGTTCGAGAAATCGTGGTTAAATTTCAACATTTTCTTGTCTTCGGCGTACTCTGCTGCCATGCCATCAACCATGCGGATTCCCGGAACCCAGATCATCTGTGCGCCGGTGATGTCAAGCATCCGCTTGTAAATCGACGCCGTTGGGAAAAGCATCTGTGCATACTCTCCGTTGACATCAAACGCATCCTCAAGCTGATCTTTTGTCATCGACTTGATTCTCGCATAAAAATGGTCAAACTCCTCCGCCGTCAGCTGTTCTTTTCGCTTTCCGGCCTCTGTCTTGTAGTAGAGGGTCAGAATCGGCTCTCCGATTGCAATCACATTCTTAAATTCTCTGTCTTTTAAGTACATCTTGCGAAATGTCATCAGCTCATTGTCCACAAGTTCTTTGACCAGAGAATGCTCCACTTCTGCACTCGCACGCGCATTTGCAAGAAATTCTTTCAGACGTAAAACACCGAGAGGAAGGCTCTGCGTCATGACAAGTGCATCCTTGTCAAACAGAGATACCTGCATACTTCCGAAACCGACGTCCACGATCGCAGTTCCCTGCTGGATGATTTTCTGAAATTCTGCCTCCTTCGCCGCAATCGCCTTGTAACTGATAAAACGCTGTTCGGAGTTGCTGATGATCTTGACCTCAATGCCTGTCCGCACACGGATCTGCTCAAGCACGATCTGGCTGTTGCGCGCCTCACGCATCGCACTCGTCGCGTAGGCACGGTAGTCCTCGACCTGATATTCCTTCATGATTCGGACAAAATCTTCCAGAACACCACAAGTCTCCTCCACGAGGCGGTAGCTGATCTTTCCGTCCCGGAACGTATCTCTTCCAAGCGCAATCATATGCTTTACATGATCCACAGCTCGAATTCCATTCTTGTCGGAAATCTCAAAAATCCCAAGTTCCAGTTCAAACGATCCCACATCGATCGCAGCAAATGTGCGTACCATACTTTCCCTCCCCGAATCGTTACGTTGTGTCTCCCCTGCGAGAAATTATCATCCCCTGCCTGTCAAAGGGATATTTATGGGGTTATCTGTTCTGAGTTATGTAATTCATAATACATTACTTATCATTATACCTGAAATATTCCGGTGTTTTGTTAAATCTCTGTAAAATTCATGTAGAAAATAGCAAAGAAAATAAAAAAAGAAATGGTGTTTTGGGGAACGGCTCTAACTTTAAATTAGTAATTTCCCAAAATGCGCATGTTTAACGCTTCGGCGGAAATTCCCTTCAGTGCATTGGCAATGGCAGAATCCTCAAGATTTCCCTCAATGTCAACAAAGAAGCGGTATTCCCAGTTGCGTCCCGGAATCGGTCTTGATTCGATCATTACCATGTTAACATGATTGAAGATGAAATTGCCGAGCATGTTGTAAAGTGTTCCGCTCTGGTGCGGAAGCTCAAAGCAAAGGCTGATTCGAGATGCGCCCTCACGATAAATCGGACGGTTTGCGAGAATGACAAAGCGGGTTGTATTTCCCTGATTATTCTGAATCGAAGACTTAAGTACCTTGAGTCCGTACAGTTTTCCAGCAATCTCGCTTGCAACCGCTGCCTGACTCTTGTCCCTGTCCTCAATCACCTTGCACGCAGCAACTGCGGTGTTCAGACAACTCACCTGACGCCAGCCCTCCTGTGCATTCAGGAAACGCGAGGACTGCATCAGCGCCTGCGGATGAGAATAAACCGTGCGAATGTCGGAAAGCTCTGCATCCGGCAGACCAAGCAGGGCATGATTGACCGGAAGAAATGTCTCTGCAACAATGTAATTGTTAAATCCGGTCAGGAGGTCATACATATCCACAACCGCTCCGGCGGAAGAATTCTCAATCGGAAGAACCGCATAGTCGGCGCGTCCCTCGGAGACCTCCTTCATTGCATCCTGAAAACGCTCCACATGGTAGACATTCGCATCTTCCCCGAAAAACTGAAGCGCAGCACCGTGGCTGTAAGCACCCTCCACTCCCTGATAGACGACACGGACATCTTTCATCTTGAGTGTCGGAATCTTCTCAAAGCCGAGATCGACACCCCTTCCGTGCTCTGCAAGCAGGCGATACTGATACCGCCTGCTGATCGTCATAATCTGTGAAAAAAGCTCGCGCACCCCAGTCTGGTTAAACTCCCCATGTGCCATCGCCTCCACAGCATCAAGTTTCTGTTTTTCTCGCTCTCCATCATAGACAGCCTTTCCGGAAGCAATTTTTGTCTGTGCCACCTGACCACAGATTTCCATCCGACGCTCAAATAATTCTGTCAACTGACGGTCAATTCCATCCAGTTCTTTTCTGCATTCCTGTAAATCCACAATTATGCCCTCCGTATCTTCTGTTCCTTTTCCAGCATCTCAAGAATGCGGTTCTGCGCCAGCGCTCCAAGATGTTTCCGATCTGCCAACGGCAGTTCTTTTATGTAAATCGGTTCGCCAAATTCAATCGTTATCTTTGACGGACGGATAAACGGCAGATGATTCTCCCAGATATCTCTCGTTCCGGTAATTGCAACTGGAATCACCGGGCAACCGGACTTCTCTGCAATCTTCATGCTTCCCTCCTTAAACGGAAGCATCTTGAGTGGATCTTTCTCCTGACAACGGGTTCCCTCCGGGAAGATCCAAATCGAAACCCCGGATTTTACTTTCTCAATTCCCTCGAGAATCGTTTTCAATCCCTCTTTGATGTCTTTACGATTCAAAAACAGACAATTTACATTGCGCATCCAGTCCGAAAGGATCGGCCAGGTCTCCATCTCCTTCTTTGCGACAAATCCGGTCAGTCCCGGAACCATCGTATATCCAACGAGAATATCAAAATAACTGCGGTGATTTCCCACATAGAGCACCGCCCCCTCCGGGATTCTCTCCCTTCCCCTGACCGTAATTTTACTGCCGGTCAGACGCAGAAGCATACGAAACATCGCCTGAGCCACTTTCAGACAATATTCCTGCTGTTTTTTCTCATCATTTTTGTAGATCAGGTACTCTCCGATCAGAAGCGGAATCGCACTCAGAATCAAAAATGCGATGAGAAAAAATGCAACCAGAATTAATCGTATCATAATAAATCCTTTCTCTTTGTTTTTCGTTACTGTATCATACAGTATTTTCAGTTCAGAAAATATCTCCCCGTGTACAGCAACGTCTTTTCTACTGAATTTCAAATCAATCACATCCCCATCATTGACAGATTCTTTCCTGAAAATCCGTTCTCATCCCTTTAAAAAATCTATTTTGAAAGAACGTTTTCCCTTTGAAATTCAGCACTGTTTTAATCTTCAGTATATAAAAAAAGAAAGGCAAAAACAAGTCATCTGCCTCTCTTTTTTGTGATTTGCTCAAACAAAAGCCCCACACCAAACCAAAGTGGTGCAAAATCCAGACGGATAAGTCCATCCACATTTGCACTCTTCCCGGTGTAATCCCACGGACAAATTCCTCTCGCCCTCAGAAAACTCCCCGAAATGTACTCCGCCGTAAAAATCAGAACCATGTAAATCATCCCATGACGAATCATTCGATCCGTGACCCGAAGCTCACTCTCTCCGATCCACCGATCTGCCAGACTTCCGAGTGGTCCTAAAAGCGCCCCGCATCCATAAATCGGAAACATCAGAAGCGAAGTCCGCCCCATCAGTCTCCAGTCGTGATTCAGAATCGACTCCACAGAAGTAAAAATCACTTCCAGACACCATCCCGTAATCCCGCATTTCAAAAAATCTGTTGGTAATCTCTTTATCCTTTCCATGTCCTTAATATGTGACATGGAGGATTCCTTTATGCATCACTCTTTGATTTTTTATGTTTCCAGCTTTGAAGGAACCTTCACTCTTATACTCTTGTATTTACTTAAATTGATTGCTTCCTTCCTCATAATGGTAATCAATCTGCGCAAGTTTCTTCTCCACCTCAGCCTGATCGAGATCAAGGCTTCTGCACAACTCCTCCAGGGACGCATAATTATCGCGAAGCTGTGTATTTAAATAACTCATCAACATCACCGGATCTTTCGGAATACTGCTCATTTTTTCTCCTCCTCTGCATTTTCCAATCATATTTTAATTCTATTCTTTTGTAACTATCCAGCATTTTCACAAGCTCTAGTTTACAAAACTTTTGTCTCCATGACAATCTTTTTGCACCGGTTTCACTTACAAGCATCTGCCTACCACATGCTTATACCTGCCTACTTTCTCATCATACAGTTCTTCCATTCCGCTGACAAGTACTTTCTTCCGTCACCGCTCCTCGCTCTTCTTCAGCACCGGCAATCTTCCACGGAAGAAACGCTTCTTAAGCTCTCTCCAATGAAACGGAATCAACGGATAAATATAACTCTTTCCCGCAATCGTCCGGTTGAACACGATCGCACACACAGAGATTATGACTCCCATCCAAAATCCCCAGAAATCAAACAGGCTCGTCAGAATCAAAATCAACACTCGCATAAATTTGAGCGCATATCCCAATTCAAAGCTCGCCTGACTGTAATTGGCAATCGTCACAAACGCCATATAAAGCATCGTCTCCGAATTGAACCACCCTGACTTCACCGAGTACTCCCCGAGCACAATACCCGCAATTACACTTAGCGGTGTCGTCAGCATGTTCGGCGTGTTGACAGCCGCCAAACGCAGACCATCAATCGCAAACTCAAGAATTAATAACTGAAAAATCAACGGCACATAAACCTGATCTGATAGTTTCGTAAATTCCAACCATTTTGGAAGACTGTCCGAATGCATCATCAGCAACAACCACGTCGGTGTCAGAAACAGACACAAGAACGCAGTCATCATACGAGACAGACGCAGGTAGGTTCCCGTCACCGGTGGAAAATAGTAGTCATCCGCTTCCTCAATAATGTCAAATACCGAAGACGGAAGCACCATCGCCGCAGGAGAATTGTCCACGAGAATCACGATATTTCCCTCAAGAATACATGCCGCCGCAGTGTCGGGGCGCTCTGAGAACTTGAATTTTGGAAACGGATTGTACCATTTATGCGGGAAAATTCCCTCCGCAAGACTCTCCTGGTTCATCGTCAGTGCATCCACTTTCAAGGACTGAATTTTCTTTCGAATTCGATCAAGAAGATCTTCATCGACTCGTCCCTTCATATAGCATACCGCAATATCGGTATGAGAGCTCTCCCCCGCAGTCAAGATCTCCATCGTGAGTTTCGGATCGCGGATTCGCCTGCGGATCAGAGCTGTATTAAAAATCAACGTCTCGACAAATCCATCTCTCGAACCGCGCATCACCTTATCTTTCTCCGGTTCCCCGACTCCGCGCGCCGGATAAGTCCGACAGTCGATCGACATGCACTCCTCATAGCCGTCTATAAAGAGACAGGTCACTCCGGAGAGAAGCTGAACAATCATCTCGGTGTCCTCCTTGATCAGTCCCGCTTCTCCATAAGGCACATATTTCTCCGAAAATCCCTTTGCATCAGAAGGCATATCCTCCGGTTTTATGCTCCACCATGACTGAAGCATCTTCAAGAGCACCTCATCTTTCGTGAATCCGTCCACAAAAAACAGGCAGGCGCGACGCCCGCCAAACTCTGCCATCCGGTACACAACATCAAAATTTTCATCTGTCTGGAGCACCTGTTTGAGATGATCCAGATTCGCCGTCAGATCCGCCGAAAACTCCATCCAATCGCCCTCTCTCTTCCCAGTTGTTTTTGCGCTTTCTTGTTAATCTTTTTTCAATGTTTTTTTGCGTTTTGTTAAATCATGGCATCGATTCCAGTGTGCCCGTTTTTGATTTTTTTATACATTGCATAATTAAATCCCAGTTTTGTGCTATGCATTTTTTGCAGTTTTTTGTCGATGCGTTTTTCATGTATACAATATATTGCACAAAACAGCGTTGACATTTTTGTTTAAAAATGGTATATTATTTCTCGTACGAAGAGAGCGACATTCTGGTTTTCTATTGGGGAATGGTAAACCAGATAAGAGTTTCCATAATGAAACCCTTTAAGCACCGGATGACCGGCGCTTTTTCTTTCCGTAACTGGTGTGGGGATACCAGAAAAACTATATCATGTAACGGTTTCTGATCGTGAATAGGAGCAACCTTCTGTGGGGGAAGGGAGCTCCTTTTTTGTTACCTGAAAAGCATAAATCTCCCCACTGTGAATCCCATAAACCATAAATGATAATCACAATCCATGATTTATTTTACAAGCAGACAGAAGGGACACTACAACTATGACAACTCACACACACTCTTATAACTCCGGCGAATACATCCGCGTAGACGGAACAAATTTCTCAATCGCTCAGATCAGCGCCTCCGGTCAGTGTTTCCGCATGACAGAACAAGAAGGAGGCTGGTTTCAGGTGATCGCAAACGGACAGCGCCTTCGCTTAAAACAAGAACAGCCCTCAACCTCTAATAAATGCCAAAAAAACAGCGTCATTTTGATGGACTGCTCCGAGGCGGATTTTCAGACAATCTGGAAATCTTATTTCGATCTCAACACCGATTACCGCCGTTTTCTGACCGGCATCGATCCCGCTGACACCTATCTCCAATCTGCGGTTGCCTACGGAAGCGGAATCCGGATTCTGCGACAGGATCTCTGGGAGATGATCATCAGCTTCATCATCTCTCAACAGAACAACATCCGCCGAATCCGCAAGTGCATTGAGACGATCTGCACGCATTACGGCACAAAGATTGATCATATAAATGATGTCAACACATGCTCAGACTCCTTCTATCTCTTTCCGACACCGGAACAGCTTGCAACTGCAACGGAAGACGAACTGCGCGCGCTCGGACTCGGTTACCGAAGCCGATATCTTGTCGAAACTGCACGCTCAATCGCTTCCGGAGAGATCTCTCTTGACGCACTCAAATCGATGGACTATCCTTCGGCGCGCACAGAACTCTTAAAGCTTTGCGGAGTGGGTGCAAAAGTTGCAGACTGCATCTGTCTCTTCGGACTTCATCACCTCGAAGCCTTCCCGATCGACACCCACATCCGCCAGGTGCTGACCTCCCACTATCCGGACGGATTTCCATTTGAATCTTACTCGGGATACGAAGGTGTTCTTCAGCAGTATATCTTTTACTATGATTTAAACAGCAGTCATTGACGCTTTCCCGATTGTGGATTAAAATACTTTTATAAGTCATGAGATACATTAAAGAGGAGGAAGTTTTTTCATGGATAAGAAACAGCTTGCGATTGAGAAACACAGAGAATGGAAAGGAAAAATCGAGGTCGTTTCCAGAGTCGACGTGAAGACTCCGGAGGATCTCTCCATCGCTTACACCCCGGGAGTTGCAGAGCCCTGCCTTCTGATTGCAGAGGATGAGGAGAGAGCTTATGAGTTCACCCGCAAGGGCAACCTCGTTGCCGTTATCACCGACGGAACCGCTGTACTCGGACTTGGCGACATCGGTCCTTCTGCCGGAATGCCAGTTATGGAGGGAAAATGTGCCCTGTTCAAGGCATTTGCAGATGTCGATGCTTTCCCGATCTGCGTAAACTCCAAGGATGTCGACACAATCGTGCAGACGATCGCCCTGATCTCCAAGAGCTTCGGCGGAATCAATCTGGAGGACATCGCCGCACCGCGTTGCTTCGAGATCGAGCGCAAGCTGAAAGAAGTCTGCGATATTCCGATCTTCCACGATGACCAGCACGGAACCGCTATCGTCGTAGGTGCTGCCCTGTTAAACGCTGTAAAGGTAACCGGCAAGAAGATGGGCGAACTGCGCGTTGTCATCAACGGTGCAGGTGCTGCCGGCGTTGCAATCGGCAAACAGCTGATCTCCATGGGCTTTGGCAACATCATCATGTGCGACATCAACGGTATCATCTGCGAGGGCGATGAGAACTTAAACTCCGGTCAGGAAGAGATCTCCCACATCAGCAACAAGAACAAGGAGCACGGCAAGCTGGCTGATGCTCTCAAGGGTGCAGACATCTTCGTTGGCGTTTCCAAGCCGAAGCTCGTGACTAAGGAGATGGTTGCAACGATGAACAACGGTATCGTCTTTGCAATGGCAAATCCGGTTCCGGAGATTATGCCGGATGAGGCAAAAGAAGGCGGAGCTGTCGTTGTCGGCACCGGTCGTTCCGATTTCCCGAACCAGATCAACAACGTTCTCGTCTTCCCAGGTCTGTTCAAGGGCGTTCTCGCTGTCCGCGCAAAGGACATCACCGAGGGCATGAAGGTTGCCGCCTCCCATGCAATCGCAGCTGTAATCCCGGAGGAGGAGCTGACAACCGAGTACGTCATCCCGTCCTCCTTTGACAAGCGTGTGGCACTCGCTGTCGCAAACGCAGTTGCAAAGGAAGCTGAGAAAGAGGGCATCAGCCGAATTCCGTACACGGAGATCAAATAAGAATCTAAATCTGCTTTGATCGGGCGCAATTTCCGTATAAAACAAAAAAATTCCCTGCACACCATCGCGATGTACAGGGAATTTTTTTATCCAAATTTCTTTGTCTTAGATAAATCTCAAACTATCTCAAATCTTACTTTGCTTCCTGCTCAATTTTCGCAGTCAGAGCACTTCCATCCTCGGTTGTGTCAATCAGAATCGTCTGACCCTCACTGATCTCACCCTCGAGAATGATTCTTGCTGCCAGAGTCTCCACATTCTTCTGTAAATATCTGCGCAGAGGACGTGCACCATAAGCCGGGTCATAGCCATTGTTCGTGACATAAACCTTTGCACGGTCAGTCAGCTTGATCGTCAGCTCACGATCAGCCAGACGCTTGTTGACATCGGCAAGCATCAGATCCACAATGTGACCGATGTTATCCTTCGTCAACGGCTTGAACATGATCGTCTCATCGAGACGGTTCAGGAATTCCGGACGGAAGTGTGCATGAAGGTCATTCATGACAAGATTTCTTGCATCCTGACGAATCTCACCGTTCTCATCGATTCCGTCGAGAAGGTACTGAGATCCAATGTTGGAGGTCATGATCAGAATCGTGTTCTTGAAGTCCACGGTCTTTCCGGTCGAATCGGTGATTCGTCCGTCATCGAGAACCTGAAGCAGAACATTGAATACATCCGGATGAGCTTTCTCCACCTCATCAAAAAGAACAACCGAATACGGTTTCCGGCGTACTGCCTCTGTAAGCTGACCGCCCTCCTCGTATCCAACGTATCCCGGAGGTGCTCCGATCAGTCGTGCCACAGAGTGCTTCTCCATGTATTCACTCATATCAATACGAACCATATTGTTCTCATCGTCAAACAGCGACTCCGCAAGAGCCTTTGCAAGCTCGGTCTTGCCGACACCTGTCGGTCCAAGGAACAGGAAGGAGCCTATCGGCTTCGTCGGGTCCTTGATTCCTGCCTTTGAGCGCAGGATTGCCTCGGTCACTTTCTCGACTGCTTCATCCTGTCCAACCACTCTCTTGTGCAGAACTTCGTCCAGATGAAGCACCTTGTTGCGCTCGCTCTCATTCAGCTTGCTGACCGGAATTCCCGTCCAGCGAGAGATGATTCTCGCGATCTCATCGTCCGTCACACTCTCATGGACAAGACTCAGATCCTGGTTCTTCACCTTCTCTTCCTCTGCCTCCAACTCTTTCTGAAGCTGAGGAAGCTTGCCATATTGAAGCTCTGCGGCTTTGTTTAAGTCGTACTGTTGCTGTGCCTGAGCGATGTCGCGATTGACCTGCTCAATCTCCTCACGCAGGGAAGACAACTTATCAACCGAAGACTTCTCGTTCTCCCACTGTGCCTTCTTTGCGCTAAATTCGTCATGAAGCTCTGCCAGATTCTTCTGAAGATCCTCCAGACGCTCCTGACTCAGACGATCCGTCTCCTTCTTGAGTGCGGTCTCCTCGATCTCCATCTGCATGATCTTTCTCGAAAGCTCATCAAGCTCGGTCGGCATCGAATCCATCTCAGTCTTGATCAGTGCACATGCCTCATCGACAAGGTCGATCGCCTTATCCGGCAGGAAGCGGTCAGTGATATAACGATCTGACAGGACTGCCGCTGCGACGAGAGCCGAGTCCGTGATCTTTACACCGTGGTAAACCTCATACCGATCCTTGATTCCTCGAAGAATCGAGATTGTATCCTCCACAGTCGGCTGGTCAACGAGAACCGGCTGGAAACGACGCTCAAGCGCTGCATCCTTCTCGATGTACTTGCGGTACTCATCAAGAGTCGTTGCACCGATACAATGCAGTTCGCCTCTCGCAAGCATCGGCTTTAAGAGGTTTCCCGCATCCATCGACCCTTCGGTCTTACCCGCGCCAACGATTGTGTGAAGCTCATCGATAAAGAGGATGATCTTGCCCTCACTCTTTTTGACTTCCTCAAGAACAGCTTTCAGACGCTCCTCAAATTCACCACGGTACTTTGCACCTGCAATCAGTGCACCCATATCAAGCGCAAACAGCTTGCGGTCTTTCAGTCCCTGCGGAACATCCCCGCGAACGATACGCTGTGCAAGACCCTCGACAACTGCGGTCTTACCAACACCAGGTTCACCGATCAGAACCGGGTTGTTCTTCGTCTTACGGGAAAGAATCTGGATCACATTTCGGATCTCACTGTCTCTGCCGATGACCGGGTCGAGCTTCTGATCTCTCGCACGCTCCACCAGATCGTATCCATATTTCTCAAGCGTGTCATATGTTGCCTCCGGGTTGTCGCTGACAACTCTCTGATTTCCTCGAACCGTGGACAATGCCTGCAAAAAGGCATCCTTCGTGATTCCGTGCTGACGGAAGAGCTCCTTCATCATTCTGTCTGCGTACTTCATCAGTGCGAGGAAAATGTGCTCAACCGATACATACTCATCGCCCATTCCCTTCGACTCATCTTCCGCATGAATCAACACTTTATTCAAATCATTGCTGATGTAGACCTGACCACCACCGCTTACCTTCGGCAGACCGGCTACCTTCTGTTCAGCCTCATTCATAATCAGCTCTTTGCTGATTCCCATCTTTGTCAACAGCTTCAAAATCAGGCTGTCATCCAGCTTGAGGAGACTGTAAAACAAATGCTCCTGTTCAATCTGCTGGTTGCCATACTCATATGCCAGCTTCTCACAATTTTGCACTGCTTCCATGGATTTCTGGGTAAATTTATTGATATTCATACACTCGCCTCCATTCCTCGGTGCTTCTGTTATTGTTTACACATTCCATAATCAGAAATATGTCTGTTGTCTGTTTACTCTTTTGTTGCTTTCTCTTTATTTATCTTTTTTCTTTGTCTCTTTGTTCTGTCAGTACTATAACACATGTTGTTAGCACTGTCAAGATGTGAGTGCTAATTTTTTTTGTAAAAAGAATGTGCCTTGGCGCATTCTGGCGGAGCTTTTTTTATATGATAGGACGCAATTTCCTATCATATAAAAAGACAGCCGCCCCGGATTTCCCGGAACCGACTGTCCCTCTCACACTCTTATCTTGATTTCCTGTTCCCATTCATGCATTGCACCAACAGGAACGGATTGGATCGATTATTCAATCGAAATGTACTTCTTCTGCTCTACTGCCGGCTTTGCTTCCTTCTTCGGAACGAACAACTTCAGAATTCCGTGCTGGAACTGAGCCTTAATATCTTCCTCGGTTACATCTTCGCCGACATAGAAGCTGCGCTCGCAAGCACCTGCATAACGCTCCTTGCGGATGTACTTGCCAGTATCCTTCTCCTGCTCATCCTTGTCGACACCCTTTGAAGCGGTGATCGTCAGATAACCATCCTTGAGCTCTGCGGTTACTTCATCTTTCGTGAATCCCGGCAGATCAATCTCAAACTCGTAACCATTCTCTACTTCCTTAATATCGGTTTTCATCACGTTCTTTGCATGATGACCGTAGAGCTTACGCTCCATCTTTTCCATATCTCTGTTGTCAAACGGGAAATCACTCATAAAATCATCAAATAAACTCTGACCAAAAATACTCGGCATTAACATAAGTCATCTCTCCTTTATCTATCTAAAATCTTAATCAGCAAGTTTGTCTCGGATGCCTTTCGACATCCTCCGAACTCTGGATACTTCGGAAACCTTTCAGAAAACCTCTCGCTCCGATCTTCTCGGGCTTCCTGATCTTCCTCTCTGTTTCCCTCTCCTTTGTTCTATCTGTAATATAGCACGCATTATTAGCAATGTCAAGAGGTGAGTGCTAATTTTTTGTGAACATTTTGTGAACTCATCAATCAAAAAAATCCCCCTATGCCGATGCGATTTTCTCCTCGCACCCACACAGAGGGATTTTTTGATTCCCACCTAAATATCTTAAAACAAAACTGAGACAACCACAAAGATCACCGTGCAGATCAGACTTGCGGTCAGACTGCAAAGTGCCTGCTCTCTCTCACTCAGCTCCGCAAACGACACGATGTGCTCATCTGCAAAATCGACGATGTCGCTTGTTCCCCTGCGGACCGGTTTCTTTTTTTCTCCTTCTCGCTTTTCAAAGAGATGGTGGAAGGAGACCCCGTCGAATTTCAGATAGGAAAACCACGCAAACGCCAGAAACAGTACCCCAACGACAAAACAGCCGTCTCTTCCCAGAGACAGCTGTCCTCCCGTGTTGACGTACCGGTTCCATAAAAGCAGGACTGCAACTGCAATCGCACTTCTCGCCACGACCTTGTAGAGAATCGGGCGAACCATATAGGACTGGTAATACGACAACCACTTTTTCATTATCTGGATTCCTCAATTTCCTTTCGGTAACCGTCGAGCTCCTTCTGATTTCCGTAAACGAAATGTCCCGGAAGAATCTCCTCCCAGACCGGTCCGTCGACGCTGTAATCATGGATTGACGGATCGTAGACGAGAAGTTTCTTGTTCTTCTCAAGCTCCGGATCAGGAATCGGAACTGCGGACAAAAGTGCCTTCGTGTACGGGTGAAGCGGATGGAGGAAAAGCTCCTCAGCCTCAGCAAGCTCCACGATACGACCCTTGTGAATAACCGCGATTCGGTCAGAGATAAAGCGAACAACAGAGAGATCATGAGCGATGAACAGATACGTCAGTCCACGGCTCTTCTTTAAGTTGTTCAGCAGGTTCAGTACCTGTGCACGGATCGAGACGTCGAGGGCGGAAATCGGCTCATCGGCTACGACGAACTCCGGCTCCATGATCAGCGCACGCGCAATTCCGATACGCTGACGCTGACCACCCGAGAACTCGTGCGGGAAGCGGGAAGCGAACTCCGGCAGAAGTCCAACCTCGCGAAGTGCCTCTGCAACCTTGCGCTTGCGGTCTTCCTCGTCCTTGTACATGTGGAAATTGATCAGACCCTCGGAGATGATGTAGTCGACCTTCGCACGCTCATTCAATGATGCCATCGGGTCTTGGAAAATCATCTGGCAGGTCTTTACGACCTCACGGTCAAGGTCTTTTGAGATCTTTCCGCTGATCCGCTTTCCGCGGTAGAGAATCTCACCGGCAGATACCGGATTGATTCGAGTGATCGCTCTTCCGATCGTCGTCTTTCCGGAACCGGACTCTCCTACGAGTGAGAACGTCTCTCCCTTATAAATATCAAAATTTACATGGTCGACAGCGACGAATTTCTTCTTTCCGCTTCCGAAGGTAATCTGCAAATCTTTGATTTCAATTAATTTCTCTTTCTCAGCCACCGCATCTTACCCCCTTTCCTTTAACTTCATCTTCTCGCGCAGTCTGCGGATGGAATCCGGCTGTTCGATCTTCGGCGCTCTCGGATCGAGATACCAGGTCTTTGCCTTGTGTGTCGGAGACACCTCAAAGAACGGTGGTTCCTCGACAAAGTCGATTGCGAGTGCACGCTTGTTTCTTGGTGCGAACGCATCGCCCTTAACCTCGTTAAACAGGTTTGGCGGAGTTCCGTCGATTGTCGGAAGTGCCTCACCCTTGACGCCGAGCTGTGGAAGTGCAGACAGCAAAGCCCAGGTGTACGGATGCCATGCGTCGTAGAAAATCTCCTCGACCATACCGTACTCGACAATCTGTCCTGCGTACATAACTGCAACGCGATCAGCGACATTTGCCACAACTCCGAGATCATGAGTGATGTAGACAACCGTCATGTTCAGCTCTTTCTGAAGACTGCGAATCAGATCAAGAATCTGAGCCTGAATCGTCACGTCGAGAGCCGTCGTCGGCTCGTCACAGATCAGGATCTCCGGGTGGCAGGCAACCGCGATCGCGATGACAACTCGCTGGCGCATACCGCCGGAAAACTCGTGCGGATACTGGTTATAACGGCGCTCAGCATCCGGGATTCCAACCTTACGGAGCATATCGAGTGCCTTCGCCTTTGCCTCCGGTCCCTTGATTCCCTGATTGAGCTCGATACTCTCCTCAATCTGGCGACCGATCTTCTTTAACGGGTTCAACGAAGTCATCGGATCCTGCATGACCATCGAGATCTTCTTTCCGCGGATCGTCATCCAATCCTTCTCTGTCTTGTAAGTTGCAAGATCCTTTCCGTCATACTGGATGCTTCCACCGACAATGCTTCCATTCGCATCAAGCATGCCGAGAAAGGACTTTGTAAATACCGATTTGCCTGATCCAGACTCGCCCACGATCGCGAGCGTCTCTCCCTGATAAAGATCGAGAGAGCACTTGCGGATCGCCTTCAGTTTCTTGCCACGCAGGCTGAACTGAATCTCAACGTCTCTGGCGGACAGAATCGGCGCTTTTTCCATATTAGCATTTGCCATATCCGTTTCCTCCAAATTTTTCCAAATTAGTATTTGATTTTCTTATACATGGTTTCTAGGATCTGCCGCATCCGAGAATGCATTTCCCACCAGATAGAAAGTGATGGTAATCAGGGATACGATGACCGCCGGGAAAATCAGCAGGTACGGATACTGCAAGAAGTAGTTGCGGGCATTTCTCAAGAGAATGCCGAGGGACGGCGTATTCACGTCGAGTCCGAGTCCAAGGTAGGACAGAGTGGACTCCAGAGCGATCGTCTGCGGGATCGACAGAGCCAGACGCAGGATGATCACGCTGATCAGATACGGGAAAATATTCTTCACAAGAATTCGCCATACCGGTGTTCCGAGACATCTCGATGCCAGGTTGTACTCGCGGTCGCGGTACATCAGCACGAGGTTTCTGACGTTTCTCGCCATCACAAGCCAGCCGACCGTGATCATTGCGATCGCCATGTTGCGGAAGCTCTGTCCGAAAAGCAGAGCTGCGAGCGTCATGTAGATGATCGTCGGGATGTTGTTGATGACGTTGTAAATCTCTGTCATGATGCGGTCAAGACTGCGCACATAGCCCCAGATACATCCGATCGTCACACCGAGCACGCACTCTCCGAGTGCAACAATCAGTGCCAGCTTAATCGAGATCTGAGCTGCGTACCATACCTGACACCAGTAGTCACGTCCGAGGTTATCCGTTCCGAACCAGAACTCTCCGTTCGGGGACGTGAATGCCAGAGATGCATCTGACATGATCTGCGCGGAAGAATAATCGTACTTTCCGATTTTCAGCGCAATAAAGGAAAAAATAACAAGGGCAAAGAACACAAACGCCATGAACACTGCCGATTTCTTCTTGAGGAAATTCTGAAATACGGATTTCCAATAAGAATAATCGGAGTATCCGATGCGCTCTGCTGCCTCCGGAGAATACTCCACAAATTCAAATCCATTGCTCGGATTCTCATTCTGATTCTGTTTCTGATTCTGTTCGCTCATCGACTGCCTCCTTTGTCCGCCAGTTTGATTCTCGGGTCGAGAAGCATCATCAGCACATCACCGAGGAACACGCCCAGAACTCCCAGAGCCGCATAAATGATTACCAGGGTCTGAACCACATTCAAATCATAACGGGTGATGGCATCAGTCAGAAGCGGGCCCATTCCCGGAACAGAGAAGAAACGCTCTGCCAGAAGAGAACCACTGATCGTCATCAGGAACGATGCCGGGATATACTGTACCAGAGGTACAAATGCATTCTTGAGCACATGCTTTACCATGATGTCCTTAAATGCCATGCCCTTGATGCGGGCGAGCTTGATATAATCTTTGTTCAGCTCATCAACCATGTAACGTCTGGTCCACAGCGCATAGTGAGCGATAGATGCCAGAGCGAGACAGACGATGGGCAGAATACTGGATTTTCCAACATTTCTCGTGGAATAGAGCGTCGGCAGGTTCAGCACATGAGCACCGAACGCAAGCACGAGGGAGTAGGATACCAGTGGCGGAACTGCGTTTACAAAAATGGTGTATGCCGTTCCAATGTGGTCGAAAATGCGGTCCTTGTGACGGGCCTGCATCACGCCTAAGAACACACCAATGATCAGGGCGATAACCAGCGCGGTACATCCGAGACGCATGGAAATCGCAAATTTCGTTCCGATTACCTTCAGAACCGGAGCACCCGTCTGAATTCGACGGGAAACACCGAAGTCAAAATGCAGAAGCTGTCCGTAAAAGCGGAGCAACTGCTGTCCGATCGGATCTAACAGTCCGGCTGCTAACAACTGATCGTTCTTCTGTTCCTCCGTGAGCTTCATGACCTGGTCCTCTGTAAAGTAGTAGTCCGTCGGAAGCATCCGCATGAGCAGGAAAACAATCGTTGCCACAACCAGGACTGTTACAAGTGACTGTAACAGTCGTTTGATTGTGTATTTTGTCATATCTTATTACTTCGCCTCCGCTGCAAAAGCCTCATACTGCTCAGTTGTATACGGAGTGGTAGAAGTCTCCCAATTCTTGTAAGTATAGTTCTGGGCGCCGTACATCGCATTCATCTTGGTGTAATCATTGACCTTCGTCAACTGCCACTGGGTCTCGTACTGAACCGGGATCGTCAGAGCATGCTCAAGCATATATGCCTCAGCCTCAGCAAATGCATCGTAACGCTGATCCATATCGTCACAGATCTCGCCAGCCTTCTCTACCATGTCAGAGAACTCCTTGTAGGTCGCAATCAGATTCTCATCAGTTGCCTGATTGATTCTGGAGTAGTTCTTGGAGTAGTAAGCGCCGTCATAGCCATAACGCTCCTGATCGAGGAAGTTTGCCGGATCACCGTAGTCTGCGCCCCATCCACTGATGTAGTAGGAGTGGATACCCGGCTGAATAACCTCTTTCGTCACGCTAGATACGAAGGTCTTGATGTTGAAGTTTACATAGTCATCGCCAAGGCACTCAGAGAAGATCTGCTTCATGATCGTCTGGGTATCCAGAGCATTCTGGTCACCGGAAACGATGTAGTAGTCGATCTGGATCGGGAAGGTAACGCCCTGAGCAGTCAGCTCTTCGATTGCCTGCTTCTTGTAAGCCTCAGCCTTCTCCTTGTCGTATCTTCTCATGTGCTCACCGTCAGACTCCGACATGCCAAGAAGCTCCTGAACCTTATCGGTGTAGTCTCTTCCATCAGAGTACTTTAACAGACCCTTCATCGTGTAGCACACATTCTCGTTGTGGAGCGGGTTGATGAAGTTGGATCTTGACCAGTACTTCGTTAAGTCCAGACCATAGTACAGGGAAAGACGGAATGCCTCGTTTGCAACTGCGGTATTCCAGTTGGTATCCGGAGTTCCATCCTCGTTGTTCTTTGCATAGTTCAAATGCATCTGATAGGAGAACTTCTTCGGGCGGGTCTCAGCCAGATATGCGTGGTCTTTGTTGTTCTCGTCATCGTAGATCGTTCTCAAATCTGCCTCAGACAGGGAGATGTTGTCAAGCTCGCCGTTCTGCCACAGCTGATACTGCTGGGTTGCATCGACCATACGGATCGTAACGGTATCGAACAGGGTTGCATCCTTATCCCAGTAAGAATCGTTCTTCGTGAGAATCTTCTCGTTGTTCATCGTGAAGGTGGTCTCGAAGTACGGTCCGTTGTACCACATGTTCTCATTCGTCATACCGATCATGCCGTCAACGCCGAGCTCATCGATCAGACCCTGAGAGATCGGGTACATGCATGCAGAAGTCATCACGGTATCGAAATACGGAGCGTTCGTTGTGCAGTGGTAAACCAGGGTGTAGTCATCCGGTGCCTCAATGCCAACCATCTCAAGCATCTTGGAAGTGTCGAGAGCCTTTGCCTCTGCCTCCGGGAGATCCTTCGTGTAGTTGTAGTAGTCCTCAGCGCCTTCAATCAGTGCCAGAGGCATAGAGGCGTTGTTTCCACCGTTCTTGTGGAAGTTTAAAATCCACTCCATTGCGGTGATCCAGTCCTGTGCAGTACAGTCAGCTTTCTCATTTCCATTGATGTCTACCCATTTTACGTCGTCTCTGAGTTTGAAGGTCCAGGTAAGACCACCGTCCTCGGTGCCCCACTCTTTCGCAACAGCTGCGCGAAGCTGTCCGTTAGCGTCAACCTCCAGAAGCGGAGAGTACATATTACACAGTACATTCAGATCTGCTGCCTTCTCCGTGTTCAGGATAAAGAATCCCTCCTGCTCACGAATCGGAGCCTCATAAGTTACCAGATCCTTGATCGCAGATGTATTTCCTGCATCTGTGTTTCCGCCGTCATTACTGCCGGTATTCTGGCTGGAGCTTCCTCCGCATGCAGTCAGTACCATGGCTGATGCGAGCGCAAGTGCTGCCAGACGTGCTGTGTTTTTTCTCATTGCAAATATTCTCCTTCCTTTCTATTGCATAAAAAAGAATGTGCCCTGGCACATTCTCGCGCCGAGGCGCGGTTGCTTCGGCAACCATCTTCCCCTGAGCCGAGTGCGCATCCTCGCGGAGCGTTTTTGTATGATAGGACGCAATTTCCTATCATATAAAACAGATTCTACCAATCCTACGCACTTCAAACTGGCAAAATCTCCATCGTTACTGTTCACGCGCACATGCCCAGTAATGGAATTTTACGGCACTTTCGGTTCCAAAAATGCCTACTTCTGAACAGTAACTTTCCATCTTCCCTCTGCAAAATCGTTCCGTTATCTGATCTCCATCTGATGATATGAAAACAAAGATATCAAGATCTGCTCCTGCTGAAAGAAAAAAGGCGAAGATAATAGCCTGAAGCTAATCTTCGCCGCTGTCTTTTATTGTAACATCGACAGTTTAATTCGTCAAGCATTATAGTGTGCCACACGCACAACTGTACGGGAAATACGGTCTCTTTTTCTGGTTTCCCTTACAAAATAAAGTAAAATTCCCACGCATTTCCCATTTTTCCTGTCTATTCTGAACAAAATAAATTAAATGTGTCACTCTTTCCCCGGAGCACGGACACGGGATGCTCCCACAAAAAGGAAAAAGAGGACATAATCTGGAATTTTGTTCCACTTTATGTCCTCTTCTCACTATTCCCATCCTGGAAAATCAGTAACTGTTCCGTAACTTCACAGTTACGAAAACTACTCATATTCAAAAATTAATTAATAAGTAACTCTGCTTCCCGCACAGATCTCCTCAAACTCTCTCAGTTTCTGTTTTGCCTCCGGGCTTAAGTTCTGAGGCACTTCAATCTGAACCGTCACATATTGATCTCCGTGCACAGAAGCATCCTTCATTGAGACGATGCCCTTTCCTCTCAGGCGAATCTTTGAGCCAGACTGGGTTCCCGGCTTAATCTTACATGAAACCCTTCCAGAAAGTGTCTGAAGTACTGCCTCTCCGCCAAACACTGCCGTCGTGAACGGAATCGAGACCGTCGTGTATACATCCATGCCCTTGCGTTCAAATCCGGCACGGTCAAGAACCGTCATCTTGATCAAAAGGTCTCCTGCCTCGGCATTTCCACTACCAGGATTGCCCTTTCCTTTCAGGCGAATCGATTTTCCACTCTCAATGCCCGCCGGAATGTGAACCTGAAGCGTGTGGGTCTTTCCGTCTGCGCCCTTTAAGTTGACCATCTTGTCGCATCCGGAGACTGCCTCATCGAAACTGATCGTCATCTCCGCCGTCAAATCACTTCCACGGCGTGAACGACTTCCGCCAAAGCCCTCCTGACCGAAACCTCCGCCGAAGTGACCTCCGCTAAAACCGCTGAATCCACGGCTCTTTCGACTGCTTCCACCGCCGAACATATTGCCGAAGATGTCACCAAACATATCATCCATTCCACCGCTTCCGCCATTGAAATGGAACTCCTGCCAGCCTCCGTTTGCACCGCCAAAGCCACCTGCGCCGTTTGCTGAACCGGTTCCGTCAAAAGCTGCCGAACCGTATTGGTCGTACAGTTTCTTCTTCTCCGGATCGCTGAGGATCTCATATGCCTCGGTCACATCCTTAAACTTCTCCGCTGCCTCTGCATTGTTCGGATTGCTGTCCGGATGGTACTTCTTTGCGAGTTTTCGGTACGCCTTTTTAATCGTGGACGCATCCGCACTTCTGTCTATTCCAAGGATCTCATAATAATCTCTCTTTGCCATCTTAATCACCTACCTGATATTGATGTACTCTCGGATTCCAAGAGTACATATTGATCTCTTGTTTAAAATCTTTTCCTGATAACTAACTGCTCATAATGACCTTTTCACTTTTTATAAGAAACGGGGCTTTCTCCTGAATATCTGTCCGCACTATGTGTGGACATCACGTTCATTTCCAGCCCCGTTGTCATTATGTTCTATTCGTAATATAACATATGTTTTTCCTGTTTGCAAGAGTGTACGAAAAATTTTTTATTCTCTTGCCTTTAATTTCCTTTTTTGATCGTCACATCCATCTTGTTATAAGGAATCTCAATTCCTGCACGGTCAAACTCGAGCTTAATCTTCTCCGTAATATCAAAGTATGCACTCCAATAATCCGCAGTTTTGACCCAGCCTCTCGCACCGATCATCACAGCGCTGTCTGCAAGTTCTGACACAAACACGGTAATATCCTCATCCTTGAGAATCCACTCGTTATTCTCATAGATCTCGCGAAGCACATTCTTCGCCAATTTCAGATCCGACTCGTAGGAGATTCCAACCGACACATCCACACGGCGCTTCTCCTGAGCTGTCACGTTAACAATCGTTCCATTTGAAATACTTCCGTTCGGAATTGTGATCTTCTTGTTGTCCACAGTCGTCAGTGTCGTATAGGCAAGACCAATACTCTGAACCGTTCCCTCCATACCGCCAAATACAATGTAGTCATGCAGTTTGAACGGTCTCGTCATCATAATCAGAATTCCGCCAGCGACGTTTCCGAGGCTTCCCTGAAGAGAGAGACCGATTGCCAGACCGGCAGAACCGAGCAGGGCGACGATTGACGCCGACGGAACGCCGAGTTTATCAAGAGCAACGAATGCAAAAATCGCATAGATTCCGGCATTCACAACGGACAGCAAAAACTTGCTGACGCTCAGATCGAGATCCATTCGCTGAAATGTTCTCTTTAAGAAACTGCGGACAAACTGCGCAGCTCTCGTTCCGATGAACATGATGATACCCGCTGCAAGAAGGCGGTAACCAAGAGCAAAAAGTCCCGGTGTCCACCCCTTAATTGTCTCAAGAATCACATTCGGCTTCAACTGCTGAAGATCCTGCTGAATCTCCGCCGAAGCCGGTGTCGCCGTCAAAATATCGGTGAGCGCCGATGCACTCGTCTCCGCCACATCCCCAGTGGCAGTCAGGAAAGACGTCAGTTCCCCCAATCCTGTTATTGTGTGAAATATCATGGCTATTCTCTCCCTTTTTTATGAAAAATCTCTGAGTTATAAAGCATATCTGACAAAGCTCCGGAGGAGCTTATCACTCCACACACTCCCTAAGAAAGTAATTTTCCTATCTCCTTCTCCTCCTCAGAGAACAGCAGATTCCGATTATACTCATAGTACCTCTCGCACTCATACTCCTGCAAGAACTGCACGCTGTAAAATCCTGTATTCAGCTCCGTGACAAACAGCACCATCTCCTGACTTCCTCCAAATGTCGCCTCCATGAAATCAAACGCATGCTCAAGGCGCGCCCCACTCTGATCCACGAGATTCTCATACGCATCGCTGTCCGCTCCGAAACGCTTGCGAATCGCCTCCCAGGCTTCTGCACCGTTTGCAAAGTCCCCACTGCGAACCGCCTGAAGATCTGCCTCAATCTTTGCAGAGACTGCCCGACAATCAGAAAGCGTGGTTCTTGCGAGAAGCCCGTCCGCAAGACGCTTCTCCCAATCGGCACGAAAGGCTTCAACCTTTTCCGCAAACACGCGAACTGCCGAAATCACAGACGTCTCAAACGCTCCCGACATCTGAAGCTCCTTCATCTGCTTCATCTGAATCTGCATCCGCTCCTGCGTCCGGACAACCTCACGAAAGCCATCATTGAGTCCGGATAAGAGCAGTCCGACAACGCTGATCTTCTCATCAAAAGGCGCTTTCTGAAGTTTCTCCACAACCGGCTCCGAAATCTTTCCATCAAGAATCTCAGCAACCTGATAATCATTCTGATACTTATAATAGAGTTCCAGATAATTCGCAAAATCCTTCGCAATCTTCGGAAACTGGATGTACTCTGCAACAAGCTCGCGGTCAACCTTCTTGCCCTGTTTCTCATAGATCCAGATCAGCTCCGACAGATCCTCCCATCCTCGCGGAGTCGCAAAAATCCGACCATCGACCGTCGTCTCAATCCGACAGAAATTCTCCTTGCGAATTCCCAGATAAGAACGAATTGCCGGATGCACATTTACGCGCACCGCATACTCCATCCAGACACCGAGATCTGCCTCGACATCCATTCGTCGAATTCGATCCATCGTCACGATGTCAAACTCCCGTACCGACTTGTTGTACTCCGGCGGATTTCCCGCTGCAACGATGATCCATCCCTGCGGAATCTTGTGATTTCCAAACGTCTTTCCCTGAAGAAACTGGAGCATCGTCGGCGCAAGCGTCTCCGATACGCAGTTGATCTCATCGATGAACAGAAGTCCCTCAGAGAGTCCGGTCTGCTCAATCTTATCATAGATCGAAGCGACAATCTCACTCATCGTGTACTCCGTCACCGCATACTCTTTTCCGCCGTAATTCTTGTGCTCGATAAACGGAAGTCCAATCGCACTCTGTCTCGTGTGGTGCGTGATCGTGTATGCGACAAGACCAATCTGGCACTCCTGAGAGATCTGCTCCATGATCTGCGTTTTTCCGATTCCCGGAGGTCCGATCAGAAGCATCGGTCTCTGGCGAATTGACGGAATCGCATATGCCCCGTACTCATCCTTCGCCAGGTATGCCTCGATTGTATCCTTAATTTCCTGTTTTGCACGTTTGATATTCATGATTCTTCTCCTCCACTTCCCAAAACATGTTTTCTCTCCTCCAAAATTTGCTCCGGCTCAAGAATCAGCTTGATTGCCCACGGTGGAACAGAGATATCGACATACTGATCTTTGACAAACACAAAAGCTGTATCGTAAAACGGCTTCTTCACCGGATAGATGCCCATTCCATCCGTAAAATACAAAAGTCCTTTCAGCCGATGAAATGCTCCCTGATTCGCCAACTGATTCACATGCTCAAATGCCGGGCGAAAATCCGTTCCGCCATTTCCGATCACCGTAAACTCCTTCATGTAGGCTTCCATCTCCTCGCGGTTCGTGATCAGGCGATCCTCCTGCACCTGTTCATCGCACTGGATGATGTGAATGTTCGTCTTCTTAAAATAACTGTCCGACTCACAGAGAATATCGTAAGTCTCCTCAAGGAACCGGCGCACGAGATCCCCCGAACACGACATCGAGGTGTCGATGACGATCACAAAATCCTCGATTCGGCTGACCTCCTTCGACTCAAGAGGTTCAACAAGGGGCATATTTCCATAAAGAGACAGCCCATACGTATAAAAAATATAGTCAAATGAATCCGGATCGACCTGCATCTCCTCGCGAAGCACAGAGAAACGGCGCAGAAACCGCCGGTAATCGTAGCGTTCCCGGTTTTCAACCTGAACCTGCTCGAGAAGACTCTTTGAGTCCTCATCCTGCTGGTTTCCCATCGTCTCCATCTCGGTCTGAATCTTGTCCCGGTTGTCACTCCACTGATTCTGGCGCACAATGCTGTCCTTTGGCGCATCATCCGGCAATTTCCAGAACCGGTGATCGTCGACATAGAACTCCTGCGCGATTCTCCGATACTGCTGGTCTTTGAGATCCGCCTCTCTCAGAACCCGGTAGATGCCCTCCGCATTCAAAACCTTAAGTTTCTTTCTCAGTCTCCCGTACCAGTCCATCCGAAACGGCGTCATTGCGACGTGCAAACATTTCATGTAGATTCCGTCAATCACCGACTCCACTGCAATGTCACATGCAAGATTCCAGAGTTCTTTCTCTCTCTTTCCTCTCGTATCCATATGCGAAAACAGACAATGGAGCAACATATGGAGATAGGCGCGATTTACATGCACACGCCCGCTCTTGTAGAGACCACACAGATAATCGGGATCATAATTAATGATAAAGCCGTCCGTCCCGATTCCCCCACATCCCGGCACCGCCTCAAATCCGAGACTGCACAAAGAGACATCGAGATAACGCATATTCAGATAAAGCTCATTTCTCGAATTCATCAGAATTCTCGTGCAGAGTTCCACCGTATTCAACTCATCCAATTGTCTCTGTCTGACCGGATCAATCATGGTTGACCCCTCCCTCTTCTTTAAAGTTCAAACCTGCGACGGCGCGCTCTCGTCTTTGGCTCCGCTTCCGCACTCTTTACACGTTCTGCAACATCAGCGGGATTCTCCGGCGCTTTCTCTGATGCCTTCTCTGATCTTTTCTCCGATGCTTTATCCCTCTCAGAAGAAAGCAAAAATTCTGAATGAGAAACTCCCAAAGCATGAAAATGACGATAATTCATCAGCCAGCTGACCATCTCCGTATCGCCCTTCTCCTGCGCGATCGCAATCAGCTCCGTGAGCTTCTCTGCAAGCGTTTCCGGATTCTGAGTCTCATCCGCAAGCACCGTCTCGACAAGCCAGGGCAACATTCCCGGTTCCAAATTTGTCACCTGATCCCGCTTTGGGCTGTCCGCCTGAATTAACAGACTTCCCGCGCATTTCCAGTGCTCTCTGACATAGTCAAGATACATCTGACAGCGCTTCTCGGAAAGTCCCCACGGATAGAGGATTCTGCCGATCGCAAGCTCGGTCACAAGCTCCTCCGACTCCTGCACCTTCACATGAGGAAAGAGCTCATCGTAACCTGCAAACTGAAATTCCCGGTTCGCAAAACAATAGCGATAGCGGTGACCACAGCCGTGCGTCTCCGTCACGAGAATTCGCGCAGGCGTATTTTCCACAGACTCCTCAAAATACTCAGGGAAGATCAGGCGCGCCTCCTTGTCGCCCTTGTGTACGCGAACGCGAAGCGTCTGTCTGATCTCCGAGAGAATATCCTTAAAGCAGGAGCGCTCGCCTTCAAATTCTGTAAAATCAAGAAATCGGATCAGTGGAGTGTCCGCAAAAAGACCGGTACCAAGATCAAGTGCCCGTCCTCCCATGTAAACTGCCTTTAATTTCTGACAGCCGTAAAACGCATAGGCGCCGATTTTTTTGACCGCGATCGGAATGTGGACCTCCTCGATCTCACTTCCCGAGCAGACATAGGCGCCGAGCGCCGTGACCGAAAGCCCCTCTTCCTCCTCCGGAATCAAAACCACAGAATCCGGCTCCGGAATCTTATCGATTTGAATCTGATCTTCTTTCCATCTTGAATATATGATTTCCATCTTTCTTTTCCTTTTTCCTCTTTTTCCGGTTTCCTATTTCTAATTTCCTATAAAACGAAAAAACGGACTCCGAAATGATCGGAATCCGCTTCTAATAGAGCGCGAGACGGGACTCGAACCCGCGACCCCGACCTTGGCAAGGTCGTGCTCCACCAACTGAGCCACTCGCGCATATGTTGTTGTTTTCAACGAAATGAATTGTATCATACTTTTGCGAAAATTGCAACTACTTTTTACAATTTTTTTCGTGAAGCGGGCGATGGGAATCGAACCCACGTATCCAGCTTGGAAGGCTGGTGTTCTACCATTGAACTACGCCCGCAAATCCTGCCTTTGAGGTTTCCCTCAGTGCCTTGGACCGGAATCGAACCAGTGACACGAGGATTTTCAGTCCTCTGCTCTACCAACTGAGCTACCAAGGCCCGCTGTCAAGATCAAAATGCCGTAGGCCGGAATCGAACCGGCACGGGAGATTAGTCCCGCAGGATTTTAAGTCCTGTGCGTCTGCCAGTTCCGCCACTACGGCGCACCGCTCAGCATCGAAATGCTTTGCGAATGGATGGAGGTGGATTCGAACCACCGAAAGCACAGCTAACAGATTTACAGTCTGCCCCCTTTGGCCACTCGGGAACCCATCCATACTGACCTTAACAAGCGAGTAAAATCATATCATGGATTTTTCAAAAAATCAAGTGTTTTTTCAAATTTTTTAACATAACCACTCTGATTTCATTTGCCATTCCTTCCGAATCTCAATACCGCCCTGTCGTCAGCAGAATTCCACTGCTCGCCGGAAGCTCAAGCGTCAGCACGCCATCCTCCGCGTGATAGGCGATCTGTCCGGCATTGTAGCCCTGCGCATGCGAGAGCATCATTCTCGTCAATGTCTCCTGATCCGAGATTCCAAGCTCCCAAACCGGCACATGAACAACACGGCTGTCTCTGCGGTTATTGATCACAATCACGCACCTGTTCTCCCCGCGCATCCGCCCGTAGGCGATCAGCTGGCGATCCGCAAGCAGCTCCTTGACCGAACCTCTGCGAAGCGCCGGAAGGCGTTTGTGCAGGTCAATCATATATCGATGAAACTCAATCAGCTCAAAATCCTCATGTCCCCATGGGTAGGTTCTGCGGTTATCCGGGTCGGTCCACCCGCAGACTCCGGTCTCATCTCCATAGTACAGCGTCGGCGCTCCCGGCCATGTCATCTGAACGATAACCGCCTCGCGGAAGACTCCGTAATTCACGCCGATCGATGCCATCTCCGCACCCATCGTTCCGATTCGTCCGACCATCTGGTTCGTTCTCGTCAGGAAACGGCTGTGATCGTGATTCGAGAGCTGGTTCATCGCCGTCATCACCGACTGTCCCTGCATCCGGCTCATGTGATAGTGCATCGAGCGGAAAAAGCTCTCCCCGTCCCCGTAGAGCGCGCTGTTTGAGCTGTCGCTGTGCTTCTCCATTCCAGTCAGAAACCACGTCAACGGCTCCATGAACGCATCATAGTTCATGATCGTATCCCACTCATCGCCCTGAAGCCAACTGCTCGGATCTCCGTAGTGCTCCGCAAGAATCACCGCCTCCGGATTTGCCAGCTTTACATTTGCACGAAAATCCTTCCAGAACTTGTGATTGAATTCACTGCTGTGACCGAGGTCTGCCGCCACATCAAGACGCCATCCATCGACGCAGAACGGCTCTGAGACCCATCTGCGCGCAATCTGCATCACATACTCATACAGTTTCGGAGACTCCTCATAATTGAGCTTCGGGAGCGTGTCATGTCCCCACCAGCCGTCATAGCTTCCATTGTCCGGCCATGCATTTGCGTTTTCATTATTGAAATGAAAGAAACTACGGTAAGGGCTCTTCTCGCTCAGATAAGCACCCGCCTCATATCCGCCCTGATGCAGATAGATTTTCTCCCTGTCGAGCCACTTGTTAAACGAACCACAGTGGTTGAACACACCGTCGATAATCACTCGCATCCCGCGCTCGTGCATCTCCTTCACGAGATCCGCAAACAGCTGATCACTTGCCGTCAGATTTGCCGGATCGGCACTGCGTCTCTGATAGCAGGTTGCTTCCTCATTGGAAACCGCATTCTCTGCAACAACCTCCCCGCCATCCTTCACGATGACTCCGTAATGCGGATCAATGTGCTCATAGTCCTGACTGTCATACTTGTGATTGGACGGAGAGACAAAGAGCGGATTGAAGTAAATGACCTCGACACCGAGGTACTGAAGATAATCGAGTTTTTCACAAACCCCCGCCAAATCTCCGCCATAGAAACAGCCGACATCCATCGTCGACGGATTCTGCTCCCAGTTCTCAACCTTGTGAACCGGACGCCCGATATAGACGTACTCCCGCTCCTTCACATCGTTGTCCGGATCTCCATTGCAGAAGCGATCCACAAAAATCTGGTACATCACCGCACCCTTTGCCCACTCCGGCGTATGAAAGCCGGGAGTAATCACAAACGGTCCACAGAGTTCTGCATGCTTTGATGCCCCGAGTCGCCCAAAAAAGCAGGAGTCTCCCTCACCCTGCACAAAAAAGCAATAATGAATGGCATCGTCCCCGACTCTCATCGTCGTCTGAAAGAAATCAAACCGTCCATCCGAAGCCATTTTTTTCATTTCCAGATGCTCGCCAGTCTCCATCACCACACAGAATACCTGCTGTGCCTCGCCCGCTCCCGTCCGAAATCGCAGTTCTGTCATCTCCCCGGAATCCGGTTCCTCCGGAATCCGATAATCCTGTGTCTCATCTGCAAACAATGCTCGTCTGTTAATTCGTTTTTCTTTTGCCATCATTACTCTACTTCTCTTTCAATCTTTTTTAAACTATATCTTCTACTATTGTATACAATTATCTGAAAACTTACAACTCTTTTTCCAAACTCAAAAAACAGGATCGCTCTGTTTTCTGTACACGGGGAAATTTTTTAAAAGAAACTCCAGAATCACGACAACATGATGAACGTAAAATAAAACATAGCAAAGAAAATAAAACATGACAAGGCAAGCGAAAATAACTGTATTTCAATCTAGTCTCAAATTTCAGGGAAAAAATAAAAACCCAGAAAAAATCCAGAAATGCGAAAGAGCCAGCGGGGTAGCTGGCTCTTTCAGGAGAAGGTATTTCGTTTCTTATGGGGTGTAGCAAAAAACTATATAATGTATTGGGGGGTTTACGCTAATTATAGTACCATAAACCTCATCCGAAGTGTGCACAAACATGCACAAATTTTACAACTTTTTTTGTGCATGTTGTCTAGTTCTGTCGTCTCATCTCACTCTCTTGCGACTTAACGTGCTCTCCCCTCTCAAATCTCCTAATCTCTTAGTTTTCCTTGCTCAGGTTGACTTTCCGATTTTCAAACAGTGCCTCAAACTCTTCCTGACCGATCTTCTCCCTCTCGATCAGCAGGGCACTGGAACTATCCAGAACATCGCGGTATTCCAAAATAATCTCTTTTGCCTTCTGATAACACTCGTCGATGATTCGCTTTACTTCCTCATCGATCTCAGTGGCAACACCCTCACCATAACTTCTCGTATGAGCGAGATCTCGTCCGATAAACACCTCATCGTCATCGGTTCCGTAATCGATCATACCGATCTTGTCGGACATACCGTACTGAGTCACCATCGCGCGCGCGATCTTCGTCGCATGCTTGATATCCTGGGAAGCTCCGGTCGTCACATCCTTGAAAATGATCTCTTCGGCGATTCGTCCGCCAAGGGACACCATGATATCCTGAAGCATCTTGCCCTTTGTGTTGAACATCTCATCGTCCCCCGGCAGAGGCATTGTGTAACCCGCTGCCCCAACTCCGGTCGGAATGATCGAGACGGTGTGCACCGGTCCGACATCCGGAAGAATATGGAAGAGGATCGCATGACCTGACTCGTGGTAAGCCGTGATTTTCTTTTCCCTGTCGGAGATCACACGGCTCTTCTTCTCTGCACCGATTCCGACTTTTACGAAGGAACGGTCAATATCACTCTGGCGGATGTAACTGCGGTTCTCGCGAGCTGCAAGGATTGCCGCCTCATTCATCAGGTTCTCAAGATCTGCTCCGGTAAATCCGGAAGTTGTCCGAGCGACACGCTGTAAATCCACATCCTCAGCGAGCGGTTTCTCTCTGGAATGAACCATGAGGATCTCCTCGCGTCCCTTCACATCCGGACGACCGACTGCGACCTTGCGATCAAAACGACCCGGACGAAGAATTGCCGGATCAAGAATATCCACACGGTTCGTCGCCGCCATCACGATAATGCCCTCATTGACACCGAAACCATCCATCTCAACAAGGAGCTGATTGAGTGTCTGCTCTCTCTCATCATGACCACCGCCCATGCCGGTTCCTCTCCGACGTGCAACGGCATCGATCTCATCGATAAAAACGATACACGGAGCATTTTTCTTTGCATCCTCAAACAGGTCGCGGACACGGGAAGCACCGACACCGACAAACATCTCCACAAAGTCAGAACCGGAAATCGAGAAGAACGGAACGCCCGCCTCTCCTGCAACTGCCTTCGCAAGCAGAGTCTTACCGGTTCCAGGAGGTCCCACAAGGATCACACCTTTCGGAATTCTCGCTCCAACTCCGGTGTACTTCTGCGGGTTTCTCAGGAAATCCACCATCTCCTCGAGGTCTTCCTTCTCTTCCTGAAGACCTGCGACATTCTTGAATGTCACATTGCTATTGTGTGTCATCCGTGCACGGCTCTTTCCAAAATTCATCATCTTGGCATTCGTTCCACCGCCACCGGCTCCGGCGCGCATATTCATCATAAAGATGATCAGTGCAACTCCGCCGACCGACAACACAACCGGGAAGATCACGCTCATCCAGTAACTGCTCTGAGAGACATTCTGAATTGTGAAATCAATTCCCTTTTCCTGAAGCATCTCCTCGGTCTTCTTCACATCGGAGACATAGGTCTCATACTGTCTTCCATCGCTTGTCTGCATCTGAACACGTCCCGTCGGAACCTGTTCATTCTGATGAATCACAAGCATCTGGACTCCGCCACCGTCAAGAACCTGCTCAAACTGCTGACTGCTCAGCTCTCCCTGCTCATTCTGTCCCGGCAGACGAATCAAAAACAAAGCTGCAATCAGCAGTAAGAGCACCAGAAGCCCGGTGCCTCGATACGTCTGTTGTTTCACTTATCAAGTCCTCCTTATACCTATACCGTCTTACTGCTTACTGCTGTTCTACCACACCGATAAACGGCAGATTGCGGTATTTCTGAGCATAATCCAGTCCGTATCCTACAACGAACTCGTCCGGAATCGTAAAGCAGGTGTAATCAACCTTGACCTGTTTCTTCACACGGCGCTCCGGCTTATCGAGAAGGGTGCACAGATGAATGCTCTTCGGTCCTCTCTGCTTGAGCACCTCAATCAGGTAGGACAGCGTGCGTCCGGAATCAATGATATCCTCGACAATCAGAACCTCCTTACCTGCAAGCGGTTCATCAAGATCCTTTACAATACGGACAACTCCGCTTGACTTGGTGTCGTCACCGTAGCTGGAAACCGACATGAAGTCGAGAGATACCGGAACAGTCAGACGTTTTGCAAGCTCACAGGTAAAGAATACTCCACCCTTGAGTACACAAATCAGATGAAGGCTCTTGCCCTCATAATCTCTGCTGATCTGCTCTGCCACTTCACTGATTCTCTTATTAACCTCTTCTTCTGTCAAAAGAACACGAATCTTATCTTCCATTTCATTCTCCTCCGTCCAATATTCCCATTACCTCTAATACCGTTTTTGTATCATCCGTAATCTTATAATATTCACTGATTCGGTACCCAATCACCCAGAGCACATGACTGCCCTCAGCAAGAAGTGGAATCTGATCGCGCAGATGCCTCGGAATCTTCTCATCAATCATGTATCGGGTTATCGCCTTTCGCTTTCCGCCCGGAATACTCAGATAATCACCCTCTTCACGGAAACGTACCGAAAGTGCACTTTTAATTTTATCATAATCAAACCATTTCGTATACAGGTTTTTCGGAAATTCAGCACCTTTTTCATGTGGAAAAATCCGCATTTGCAGAGTCGGAAGTTTCTTTTCTTCCAGATTTTTCTCCTCGGAAATCTCCTCACTTTTGTCTTTGTTTTTCCCCGATTTTCCCTTTTCTGTTGCTTCTCTCTCGCCGTTTTTGTCTGTCTTACAGATCCAGAGATAATGGTATCCGGTCTGCGCGCGCAGATCTCCCGGAAGATCCGCACTGCCCCCAACTGAGCCGAATGCGAGATGATCAAGACCGTCAAAATGGCGTCTCGTGATGTCCTTCCATCCCGGCTGCGCGTGGTCGAGCAAAAGCCGAATCAGATAGGAGCGGATGATCGGCGCTTCTCCCCGAAATGCGTCAAGCGCGATTCCTGCGACTGCACCAGTGGGCGCATCCTCCTCGCCCTCTACATTCTCCATTCCGGCATGTTCCCAGATAACAAACGCCTGCTGTTCCAGATACTCATCCGCCTGTTCAAACAGCTCTCCCGCATGCAAAAGATTCTCCTGCGCCCGCGTATTCACGAGACTCTCCATCAGCGGAAGCAGTTCCCTGCGAATCCGGTTGCGAGTGTAATCGCCGGACTCATTTGTCGAGTCCTCACACCAGAAAAGTTTCTGGCTCTTCAAGTACTCGCGAATCTCCTCGCGCCCTGCGCACAGGAGCGGACGAATTCTGCGTCCCTGAACCGGATGCATGCCGGACAACCCGCGAAGCCCGCTTCCTCGAAGCAGATGGTGAAGAATCGTCTCTGCCTGATCCTCCTGATGATGCGCGAGCGCGATTTTTGCAAAACTTACAGAGCTTACACGATCTGTGCGATTCTTGGGATTTTCAATCAAATGAAGTTTGGAATTCTCCTCATCCCACTCTCTCGCCATCTGCTCAAATGCCTCGTAGCGCAGAATGCGTCCTGCCTCCTCCTCCGACATTCCATGTTCCCCGGCATAGGTGCGCACATCCCGATGAACCGAAAAAAACGGGATCTCCATGCGCCCGCAGACTTCCTGCACCCACGCCTCATCGCGATCTGCCTCAATTCCTCTCAGACCGTGGTGGACATGAATCACACGAAGAGAAACCGGAATCACCGCGCGAAGTTGGTCGAGAATCGAAAGAAGACAGATCGAATCTGCCCCTCCCGACACTGCCACAATCACCCGGTCCCCCGGTTTCAGCATATGAGTCTCCCTGATAAACCGAATCACCTTATTTTTCATAACTGAACTGTTCTCCTCTTTCTTGATGTCTCCTCAAAATAAATCTCCAATTTTCACTTAATATCCAATCATATGCAACCCTCATTATACAAAAAATCTCCAATTTTGCAAAAAACTTTGCAAAGAAAACCTGCAAACACGTAAAAAAACGATCGGACACACATCTCAAACGATATGCTGTCTGACCGCTTTTTCTTTATCTGCTTTTTCTTTATCTAAATTTTTCTTTCAGCGCTTTTTCCAGATTCCCGCGACAAACACTGTCATGTCGTCCCGTCCTCCGTCCTGGCTCGCAAAGTCAAGGATCCGCTCGGCCAGATCCTGCGGGCTTTTTGCGGAAACCTCCTCGAGAAAACCCTGCATACACTGTTCTTTGTATACACCCGGACAGGCCTCCAACACCCCGTCCGTCATCATCACAATTCGATCTCCATCCCAGAGTTTTCGCGAAAGCAGGGACGGCTCAGCTCCCGGCAGAACCCCGGCGGGAAGCTCACCCGCCTCAAGGATCTCTGCCTTTCCATCGCTGAGCACAAACGTCGCAACCGCTCCCATTTTCATCGCCTCAAGCACTCCATTATGCAGATCGACACAGGCAAGATCAATCGTCGCCGGATGCTGTTGTCTGCCGGTCAAGAGCAGAACCGTGTTTGCCATCTTCATCGAAGCGCGGGCAGAAAATCCCGTCTCCAGCAACTGCCCAATCAGCTCGACAATCTTTCCGCTCTCCTGACTCGCACTTGTTCCACTCCCCATCCCGTCGGAGAGTCCCAAAATCACCTGACCAGGTACCTGCTCCGACCAGACGTAATTGTCCCCGCAGACACTCTCCCCGCTCTTTGGAATCCGCGCAGTCCCGTACCGCATCTGATACTGCCCTGACTCTGCAAACCGGATCGATGCACTCTGTCGATTGATCAGCGTCCTCGTATCCGGCGGAGCGTACCAGTTTCCGCCGACAACCTCACCGAACAGTTCCGCCGCCTCCTTTGCCGTGACACAGCGCCTCCCGATCGCATGAACCGTCAGATATGCCTCCCTCTGGTGATTCTCATACTCGAGAAGAAGCATATTTTCCACAGCGATCCGGTGAAGGTGAAACTTCCTGCGAACTGTCTCCTCCTTCGCCTGCGTCACATCCGTTGCCCTCTCCATCTGGTGAGCAAACTCATCAAGAATCACCGCAAGCTCCCGAAACTGTACCATAACCGTGTCACGGCTCTCGAGGAAACGATTTTTCCACTCAAGATTCATCGATGCCCGTCCCAAATTTCGGTTCAGCTGTGCCATGTAATCCTCTTTTCTCCGGCATGCCTCAAGAAAAAGTCTGGGCATGTCCTCCTCATCGACCTGACCTTTCTGTTCAAACGCATGAAGCAGGTAGTAGAGATAATAGCTATCCGACTTCTCGCTACTGCTGTAAAGATTACAGCGACTGCAATCCCCGCACACCATCGCCCGTGCCATCTGCATTGCGCTTTGGGCATCCTCCCTCGTCAGACCCTTTTCTCCCTCTATGCCATCCAGACAGGAACGCGCCAACAAGCCCAGAGAACGCGCCATTCCGCTCAGCCTTCCTGCCGTATAAATATTCACATCCGCCATATCCCGGCGTCGTTCCCGTTTCCACACAAAAATCCCCTCCTAAGCCACATTATATGTGACAGGAGAGGATTCTATGACCGGCGAATTTTAAGGATTTTCCAAAGATTTTTCAGATTTTCTTTTTATTCCGGTATTACAGTGTTATGGTGTTACTCTTTTTTCTCAGATGGTTTCAAAAGAATCTCATCCGGATTGACAAGACCCAGTTTTTCTTTTGCAACCTGCTCAATATACTGTTTGGTCTGTACATAAACCCGGTATGCTTCGAGTTCTTTCGCCCGTTCTTCCTCTTGTGTTTTCTGTTTGATCAGAGATGCTTCCTTTACCTGATATTCCAGATCCTTTTTCTTCATCGAGGTGCTTTTTACATTTACTGCAAAAGCCAGACTCGCCACAACCACGGTGATTCCGATGATCGCAAGGCGATTGCTCCACCGATCTTTTTTCTTTTTGCGCACACGCTTCCGCCTGCCCATTTCATCACCTGCTCTGTTTCTGTGTTTTTTTTCGTATCTTTATTCTAAAGCATCTCCCAGCCTTTTTCAATACTCTAAAAAAATTTGTACTGACCATTCGATCATACAAAATCATCCCAAAAATCACAGCTCCGATCATGTAAAAGCGGAGGGCTCCGTCATTCTCAAGATAGAAAAGTCCGAACACGGTAAATGACGCAAACACCCAGTAAATTACATCCTCCACCCCGATCAGCCATGCGCGGTGCTTCACAAGAAGGCGAACGAGCCGAAAAATGTCATAGACCATCATCAGCACAACTCCGACAACCAGACTGCGCCAGCATGCATGTGTCTCATGAAAAACAGCTTCACTAAACAGTGTGCCGATCTGCCCCGCACTTCTCTCCCAAATCCAACTCATCGGAAAAGGCGGGCGAGAAGAGACTGCCCCTCTTTCCGGTAAGCCTCATTCGAGGAGTAAATGAGCTGATCGACCGTCCCATCGACATCAACTTCTCCTTTTTCCACCGTCAACCGACTTACGTGCAGATCTTTCCCCTTTATTGTCAAAAGACCGAGGTCTGTATCCATAATTACCTGATTCTCGTCAAACGAGACAACCTCCCTCACCCCGGTCAGCGCCACACTGTTTCGATTCGACATCAGGCAGGAGTGAGAGCGGATTTCCTTCTTTTCTTCCATGACAGCAGATCTCCTTTTCCTGATTTCAGTATATGGGAGAATCGTTTTTCACAGTACTCTTTTCGTTTCATCGATGCTTTGATCTGAAAAAGGCTTTGCAGATTTAGATTTTTATGACTCCTTAATTCTTTGCGGACTCTTTCACTGCTGTCAAAATCGCCTGTTCCATGACTTCCGCCGCCAAAGTTCCCACCATATTTAAGTCTGCCGAAACCTTGCCGATCGATGCCGCATAGATCGAGTCTCCGTCCGCCATCGTGCCGACCGGGTTGATGCAGCGCGCATAGCCACAGCGCGTCATTGACGCAATCTTGTTGAGCTCTGCCTTGGAAAAATCGCCATTTGTGACAATCGCACCGATTGTCGTATTTCCGCCTTTTCCCGCAAACAGATCGGTCTTCATGCTGAGCTTGTAGAGCTGTTCTCTGCTGTCCGCAAATCCCTCGATTCCCGGCAGTTTCGGACCTGCAACCTTCTCCCCGGTCGACGGATCAAAAATGTCTCCGAGCGCATTGAGCACAACGATTGCTCCGACCTGAAGCTCTCCGATCTGAACCGCACAGATTCCGATTCCCGTCTTCGTTGCATACTCTCTTCCGTAGATTTTTCCAACGCTTGCTCCGGTTCCGCCACCGATGATTCCGCTCTTTGGCTGGTTGAGTTCTGCATTCTCACATGCCTCATATCCCATCTTCGCAGTCGGGCGAATATCAGAACGTCCGATTCCGAGATCGTAGATACACGACTGACAGACGAGCGGAACTTTTGCAAATCCAGTCTCATATCCGATCTCATGCTCCTCGAGATACTGCATGACTCCGTCGCTTGCAGAGAGACCAAATGCAGAGCCTCCCGACAGCACAATCGCATTGATCGGATTGTCCGCCGTGATCGGGGAAGTCAGAGGAGTCTCTCTCGACGCCGGACCGCCCCCGCTGATGTCCGTTCCCACTTTTGCGCCCTCATCAAACATCAGAACCGTGACTCCGGTCATCGCCTCAAAATCCTGCGCATTTCCAATCCGAAGTCCCTGCATTTCTGTGATCGGAATCTCTTTTACCAAAGAACTCAACTTCATAATGTTTTCCCTCTTCTTTCGTTTTTATTTTTCTGCTTCTATTTTTTTATTTTTTGATTCTTGATTTTTATTTTTTCGTTTTCATCAAAATCGTTTCGCAACATTCTAACCGTTTCGCAGTTTCATTTTTTATCATAATGATCGCATATTAAGAAGTAAAAAAGGAGCATGCCCTATCTGAACCATACAGGTTCGGGCACGCTCCTTTCATTTTTTACTTTCTCAGTGCAACTGCCAGTGCTCTCGATACGGCACTTCCAAGCAGAGTGCAGACAACTGCCTCAATCGCACCCTGAAGACCTACAAACAGAGTAACAAAGATGAACGGATTGCCTGCTCCAAGACCGGATGCAATATTCTGGATGTAGTCGGTATTGTAGAAGAATACAACCAGAGAGCTCATAAAGAGCAGAGTATTGAGAAGCGGGCAGGACAGGCTTGCCACAACAAAGGCACCATTTTTCGATACTTTTTTTACCACCTGGAAGATCAGACCGCAGAGCCAGCCTTCCAGAATACGCGGTACAAGCAGAGTAAATAAAAGTCCAAACGGGTTAATCTGAAGAAGGGCTGCACTGAATGCGGAACCACCGGTCAGTGCCATGATCATGCTCGTCATACCGAAAGCACAACCGCAGACAGCACCGGCGACCGGTCCGAGAATGATCGCTCCGACTGCAACCGGCACAGTCAGAAATGTAATCGTAAGTCCCGGGGTTCTAAGGTAACCGAGCGGTGAAAATGCCATGACAAAGATGATGGCAACCATCATCGCCAGCTTCACCATAAAGGATGTCCGGGAACGGGATTGTTCAAGAGTAATTGTGTTTTTTGTGACTGCTTTCATTTTGTTCTCCTTTTGCTCTGATAAAACGGCGCACCACAAATCTGCGGGGCGTTCCCCTGCTTTTCAGAATATTTATTTTTTCGGGGATACACATACGAAACAAACGACTCTCAAGAATACAAATTTCATTTTTTTAGAAATTAATGAAAATAAAGATCACACAGTTTCAGACAGAATTCTGCATACAGATACCTGACATACAGAAATCACTTACCTGGATTACACACAGATTTTTCATGAAAACTTTTTCCCTGTTTTGAAACACTCTCGCTCAGATCCATCCGCACATCCTGTTACAGCCTCAAGAGGTCTATACATCCATGCCTGTCTCTGAATCATGATCCAAATCTGAAATTCTCTGATTGATTCATCCAAGTAATACGAATTTAGAAATCGCAGAAGCGATTTCTCATCCCGACTGACCGTGATACGTTTTCCCAAGAATAACGTTCATCCGCAACGGTTTATAACGATCCGCAGTCTTTGCAATTTCTGCAAAGGTCTGCGAAACCGTTACACTTCCCTCTTACTATAACACAAATCTTTAAAACAGCAAGTTTTTCTGGAAGGACAATTTTATAGATACTCGAACATCTCTTTCGCATCCTCCTTGCGAATCGACTCCTGCACGCTCGTCACGCGCACCTTGACCGACTTGTTGCCGAACGCAATCTCAATCACGTCCCCGGCTTTCACCTCTGCGCTGGCTCTTGCAACCTTGTCGTTGAGCATCACACGCCCGCTGTCGCACGCCTCGTTTGCCACGGTTCTTCTCTTGATGATACGGGAAACTTTCAGATATTTATCTAATCGCATATCGTTCCTCCTTATTTCTCTAATCTGTAAAACAAAATTCCCCCTATCATGCAGTCGCACATACCATGCAAGTCGCACATAGAGGGAATTATTTTACGCGTTTTATTAAAATCTCAGACTTTTCACTGCGAAACGAAGTAACTATATCAAAAGTCACTTTGCAAGTTCACAGGAGCTGTACCGTTACCAGGAAATAAGCAGAGATTTTATATATTTTCGTTCGTTATAAACTTATGCGTTTACCAGATCCTTCAGAGCCTTACCAGCTTTGAACTTCGGGGTCTTGCAAGCCTCGATCTTCATGCTCTCGCCAGTCTTCGGGTTTCTGCCCTCTCTTGCTGCTCTCTCAGATACCTCAAAAGTACCAAAACCAACCAGCTGGATCTTATCTCCCTTCTTCAGTGCATCAGAAACAACATCAGTAAATGCCTTTACTGCTGCCTCTGCGTCTTTCTTGGAAAGACCTGCCTGCTCTGCTACTGCTGCAACTAATTCTGTCTTGTTCATTATCATTTCCTCCTAGAATGGTCCATAGTACCGTTTCAGGTTACTATCTTGTATTAAAAAATGTACTCTTCCATTTATATCTGTTTTACCTTGCTTTGTCAAGGTTTTTCCACGGTTTTTCCGATAAACACAGCAATGCTTCGCGAGGGCGCCATAAACTTTTTCTGAGACTTGAGTTCCGGCTCTTTTCCGGCCTCATAGAAGCCATTCTGAGCCTCATCTGCGGTCTGAAATACTACCTGCCATTTTTTTCCTGCTGACAGCGTTGGAAGCGCAAATTCATGCGGTTCCCAGTGCATATTGTAGATGACGAAGAACGTATCGTCCGGTGTCCCGTCCGCCTTTCTCGCATAGTCCCCACAGTAGAGAATTCCAAACTGTCTGCGGAAATTGTCAAATTCCGGCTTCCACGCACTGATTCCATGATAGGAGACATCCGGCTGACCGCAGGCAAGCGAATCCATGAGTTTCGGCTCTGTCGGCTGATGAAACACCGGATGCTCTTTTCGGAATGCGATCGCATGCTTTACAAATTCGAGCTGATCCGCGTTCGTCTTCTGGTTATTCCAGTTCAGCCATGAGATCTCATTGTCCTGACAGTAAGCGTTGTTGTTTCCGTCCTGCGAATTGCCAAATTCATCCCCGGCAAGCAGAAGCGGAGTTCCCTGACTCAGCATCAGAAGCAGAACCGCATTCCTGAGCTGTTTTTTGCGAAGCTGACGGATCTTCTTTCTACGAACCGAACCCTCTGCACCACAGTTCCACGAACAGTTGTAATCCGTTCCGTCGCGATTCTCCTCCCCGTTCGCCTCATTGTGTTTCTGGTCGTAAGAAACCATATCTGCCATCGTAAATCCATTGTTAGATGCCATGTAGTTCAACACACCGAAGGTATCGGGATTTCTGCGGCTGCGAAATGCCAGCGCACCCATCTGCCCCTCATCGCCCTTGAGGACGCGTCTCATATCAACGAGAAAGCCATCGTTGTACTCGCCAAGAACTCTCGTCCGTCTCTTTGGCTCCACCGCTAATCCCATCATTTCTGCATTTTTTTCAGAGCCATTCTCTTTTCCGGCATCTTTCGCTTTTTCCGCACTGTTTGCTTTATCCGCGCTTGCAGCTTTGCCGTTTTCCGCTTCCTGCACCTTGCCACGGCTTACCTGTCGGGTCTGTGCAAACTGCTTCTTGAAAATCTGGCTCTCTGCGAGTCTTCTCTGGAACGGATCGGTCTTCCCATTTTTCTTCTGCCCGCTTCCCGCAATCTCAATTCCATCCCAACTCGTCGCCCAGAGCATCGTGTCAGAGAGATACGGGTCGGAGGCGAGAAGCGCGATCGGGGCTGTCCCGCTGATGTGGAGTCCATCGACATGGAATTCCCTCACCCAAAATCTTGCCACTTCCACGACATCGGCAGGTGTCTCCTCGCCTGTAAAGAAAAGCTCAACCACAATGCCAAGATTCTCCCGGTGAAGCGTCTTTACAAGGTTCTTGAATTCCGTGACTGGATTTTTTCCCCTGCCCGCATAGGATGCCTTCGGAGCAAACAGAAACGACGGTCCATATCCCCAGTAATTTAAGCGACCATCCGCCTCCATGACAGATGTGCTCGAATTCAGATCCGTTTTCCTCGATGTGGTTTCCGAGGACGCAGTCTCCGAAGACTCCATTTCCAAGGATGATGACAAGCCCGTTTTCATTTCTTTCGATCGCTCCTGATAGCGATGCTGGATCTGCCTCGGGCGCATCATCACCTCATTAAACTCGGTTGCTGGCATGAGTTCGACCGTTGTCACTCCAAGTTCCTTGAGATAAGGAATCTTTTCCACAATTCCGGCAAAGGTTCCTCTGTTCTCCACACCAGATGAGGCATGGCGGGTGAAACCGCGCACATGAAGCCGATACACAATCACATCCTCGTAGGAAATCCCCTGACGCTCATCATCCTCCCAGTCAAACTCCGGCTGAGATACCGGTGTTTTCAGCAGAATGTTTCCCAGCTCTTTCTTTCCCCAGCGCTCATGTCCCTCAAACGAGCGCCCGTGAGGATCTTCAAAACGAACCCCATCTGCCTCAAATGCATAGTCATAGCGATCCAAATCTTCCCCTAGAACGGTCATCGTCCAGACATTGCCTATCTTTCCCTCTTCCGGAAATGCAATCCGCGCCGTCTCTTTCTTCTCCTCTCTCTGCCGTGAATGAGATCCCGACAGATACAAGAGCAGGGCACACTCCTTCGCATCGGCTACCACTGCCACACGAATGCCTCCGTCTACCTTTGTAAGTCCCAGCACTGCGTCTCCCCTCACACTGTTGTCAATCTTAAATGAATGCATCTCCAGCTCCCCCCCTTCTTTTATGATTATGAATTACCACATGTAAAGTTTTTATCTTCTCTGTCTTCTACGTCAGCAAACATGGCAGTCCACGATTTCAATATTTGATGGAAAAAAAGGGCCGTCACAAAACGGCACACAGATCACACTGTTTTTGCTGTTTTATGACGGCCCCTTTGAAATCTCCGTTTTCTAGCAACATCCAGCAACATTGTTCTTTTTATGCAGAACTTATCTTTTTTATGCCAAAATTGCTATTCTTTCAGATTCAATTCCACCGGACAGTGATCTGATCCCAACACCTCTGTGTGAATCGATGCGCTCTCAAGATGGTCTTTTAAAGACTCTGAAACACAGAAATAGTCGATTCTCCACCCTGCATTCTTTTCTCTCGCCTTGAAACGATAAGACCACCAGGAATACACGCCCTCCTGATCCGGATAGAAATAGCGGTATGTGTCGATAAATCCTGCATCGAGAAGACGGGAAAATTTCTCGCGCTCCTCGTCGGTAAATCCGGCATTCTTTCGATTCGTCTTCGGATTTTTCAGATCAATCTCCTTGTGTGCCACGTTCAGATCGCCACAGAAAATCACCGGCTTCTTCTCCTCGAGCTTTTTCAGCCACGAAAGCCATGCGTCCTCCCATCCCATTCGATAGTCCAACCGGGCAAGCTCACTCTGAGAATTCGGCGTGTAACAGGTTACAACATAGTACTCCGGAAATTCCGCCGTGATGACGCGTCCCTCTCCGTCATACTCCTCGATCCCGATTCCATAGGTCACAGAAATCGGTTCTGTTCGGGTAAACATCGCCGTTCCGGAATATCCCTTTTTCTTGGCATAGTTCCAGTACTGATGATACCCCGGCAGTTCAAGATCAATCTGTCCCTCCTGAAGTTTCGTCTCCTGAAGGCAGAAAATATCTGCATCCGCCTCCTGAAAAAAGTCTAAAAACCCCTTGCCCACGCAGGCACGGATTCCGTTGACATTCCAGGAAATCAATTTAGTCATACAGATGCTCCTTGTAAACACCGTCTGCAATCAGCTTGCGGATCGAATCCACCACAGTCTGCTTATCTGCCTGATAAGTCACACCAAACCACTTGTCGCGGGTCTCAAGAACCTTTACAGAACCACGTCCGCTCTTAATCATCTGGTCAATGATCGTCGGAAGCAGATACTCAGCCTTGAGATTGCCCTCCTCAATGTTGTCGAGGAACTTCGGGAAACCGGTCTCAAGCTCATCGAAGAACTTTGGCGGAAGTCCCCACATATTCATGGATACATGCTGATGAGGATCTACGGTAACTGCATTGCCCTTGCCGTCAACTGCACCAAGCACGCCATCCTTCCACTGAATCTCGAAGGTCTCTGTTACGTCCTTCAGAGTTCCATCCGGATTTACCTCGCAGACACCACGGGTTACGGTTCCGTTATCGCTCAGTGTGTTCTCCAGAATGAATCCACCCATGCACATATCATACGGATCCGCATCCGGGTCCATCTCATTTACCATGTAATCATGGATCTTCTTGAATCCCTCTTTGCCGTAGTAATCATCTGCATTGATTACAAGGAACGGCTCGTTTACAAGATCCTTCGCGCAAAGCACTGCCTGACCGGTTCCCCACGGCTTTGTACGACCTGCCGGTACGGAATATCCCTCCGGAAGCTCATCAAGCTCCTGGAATGCATACTCTACTTTTGCCACTTTCTCAATACGATTTCCGATGATCTCCTTGAAATCCTTCTCCAAATCCTTGCGGATGATGAAAACGATCTTATTGAATCCAGCCTCTAAAGCGTCATGGATGGAGTAGTCCATGATGATTTCTCCGTTCGGTCCTACCGGTGCGAGCTGTTTGATTCCACCGCCGAATCTGCTTCCGATTCCGGCTGCCATAATAACCAGAGTTGTGTCTCTCATTGTCTTTTTTTCCTTTCCGTGTATTGCTTTCTCTGATTTTCACTATAACATAAGTAATCAAAAATAGCAATTTTATCTTTTCCTCAAAATTCTTATTGTATTTCAAAAAAAATGGTTACTATTACAGCATCCTATAAGTATGGCATCCTATAAATATGACATCCTGTAAAATTGTCAATCCGGAACATTTCTGCCCATATACAGGAACATTTCTCCATAATCCATTTTCGTAACATTTGTTACATACTCTCTGGACTTTTTCTGTTAGAATGCGTATAGTAAAAATAGTTAAAAAGCAAACTAAGTCAAGTACAGACAAGCATAAGGAGGAAACTGATTTGAATCCATATTTTTCTCTTACCGATAAAGTTTACAATATAACCGAACAGTACCCGGAGTTGATTGAACCGCTCGTGGAGATGGGCTACGAATCTCTCAAAAACGATGCCCTGCGAAAGCTGATGGGACGCTCTGTCTCCCTTGAAATGGCTTTAAAGACCCGCCATCTCGATGTAGAAAAAACAGAGCAGACGCTCGTCGACGTAATCCGTCGCACCCGCGAAAATCCAGATGCTCTCCGCGTGACCGGTGTGCTTCCCTGCCCGATCCGCATTCAGCTGATGGAAAAGCTCAACAACTGGATTGAAGAACATCTCGCGGATGTCAGCTGTGATCTTCAGGCTGCAAGCATGGGACTTGATCACATCGAGGAACAGGTAAAAAACAGCAAGAGTGCCGATGATCTCGCAGATATTTATCTGTCGGCCGGATTCGGTCTCTTCTTTGACCGCAGTCTCCTCGGACACTATTCCGACGCCGGTGTCTTCGCCGACTTAACCGGAATGGAAAAGCTCAACTCCTGCTTTGACAATGAACATCTTCAACTGAAAGATCCGAAACATCAGTACACCATCCTTGCAGGCGTTCCTGCTGTCTTCATGGTAAATGAATCCGTCCTCGATGGACGCGAGTTTCCACAAAGCTGGAGTGATCTGCTCTCCCCGGAATTTGAGAATTCGATCGCAATGCCGGTTCGGGATCTTGATCTCTTCAACGCACTCCTGCTCGGCATTTACAGCCATTACGGGGAGGACGGAGTTCGCGCCCTCGGTCGCAATCTGATGAGTGCAATGCATCCCGCAGAGATGGTCAAGACCGGAACAAAGGCAAAGAAAGCCTCCTTCCCGGCAGTCACCGTCATGCCGTATTTTTTCACGCTGATGAACCGCGAAAACAACACTCTGACTCCTGTATGGCCGTCAGATGGTGCGATTTTAAGCCCGATTTTCCTGCTGAGCAAGGCCTCCTCTTCTGAGAAGTCTCAGGAATTTATCTCTTATCTCGCCTCCAAAGAGATGGGCGAAGTCTTCTGTGCCGGCGGAAAATTCCCATCCGCACACCCGGATGTTGACAATGGACTCTCGCCAGAAGAGACCTTCCTGTGGCCGGGCTGGGATTTCATCTACTCACACGATATCGGCTCTCTCTTAAAAGAGACAGAGCGCATATTTTTTGAAGCATCGGAGGAAACGAAATGAATCTGATTATTTTTTCTGGTCCGCCCTCATCCGGCAAGACCTCAGTAATCTTAAAGACGATCGCCTCCTTTCAGGCAGATGGAAAGAAGGTCGGCGTTGTAAAATTTGACTGTCTGTTCACTGATGATGACATCCTGTACGAGAAAGCAGGAATCCCCGTCAAAAAAGGACTCTCCGGCGGTCTCTGCCCCGACCACTTCTTTGCCTCAAACATTGAGGATGTCGTAAACTGGGGAAATTGCGAGGGACTTGATCTTCTGATCACCGAATCCGCAGGGCTTTGCAATCGTTGCTCCCCTTATCTTGAGGAAATCACCGGAGTCTGCGTCATCGACAACCTCTCGGGAATCAACACGCCGAAAAAGATCGGACCGCTCCTCAAGTCGGCTGACATCGTCGTCATCACCAAGGGCGACATCGTCTCCCAGGCAGAGCGAGAGGTCTTCTCCGCCCGTGTAAGTGCCGTCAATCCGCGTGCAATGGTCATCCATGTCAATGGTCTGAGTGGACAGGGTGCACACGAGCTCAGCACTCTGCTCTACAACAAGGAACAGAACGTTGAGAGCGTTCAGGGCATGAAGCTGCGTTTCTCAATGCCGTCTGCGATGTGTTCCTACTGTCTCGGCGAACGAAGAATCGGTGAAAAATTCCAGCTTGGCAACAGCCGAAAAATGGATTGGAAGGAGAACGAATCATGCACAAACAGACAAGTCTGATCAGTCGTTTCACGATCGCAGAACTGCTCGAGAAATACCCGTTTACAGAAGAGTTCTTTCTTCAAAACCGACTTGATACGAAAGGCTCAGAATCCCTGACTTTTCCGGAATATCTTGCACAACTTGACCAGGATGAGATCGAGGAGAAAGCACTCGACTGCGCCGAACTCCCGGAACAGTTCGATATATATATTCATCAGATGGCTGAATTTCTCGGAATTCAGACGGACAACCAGGTTCGCTCCCTCACGATTCTTCCGGGAACGGACAAGAGCCATGTGCCAGAGGGGTTTGACGAACTCACGATTCTTCCGGGGCAGATCATCTCGATTGTCGGACCGACCGGTTCTGGAAAAAGTCGTCTGCTCGCAGATATCGAGTGGGCTGCCCAGAACGACACCCCGACCAGACGCAGTATCCGAATCAATGGTGAACGTCCTGATCCGAAATGGCGCTACTCTGCAAACAACAAACTCGTCGCCCAGCTCTCCCAGAACATGAACTTTGTCATGGATTTAAAAGCCGGCGAATTTCTCGAGCTTCACGCACAGAGCCGAATGATCGAGAACAGCAGAGAAATTGCAGAACAGATCCTCGAATCTGCCAATCAGCTCGCCGGTGAGTCCTTCACTGCGGACACCCCTGTCACCGCCTTGAGTGGTGGTCAGTCCCGCGCCCTGATGATTGCAGACACGGCAATTTTAAGTGCTTCCCCGATCGTCCTGATCGACGAGATCGAGAATGCCGGAATCGACCGCAAGAAGGCGCTAGATGTCCTCGTCTCTCAGGACAAAATCGTTTTGATGGCGACTCACGATCCTCTGCTTGCACTGATGGCAGACCGACGAATCGTAATCCAGAACGGCGGAATCCACAAAGTTCTCACCACAACTTCAGAGGAAAAGGAACTCCTGAAGCGCTTAGAAGAACTCGATGCAATGATGGGAAATGCCCGCCAGCAACTCCGCCAGGGACTCTCCCTCAACCTTGATCTTGTGCAAAATCTCGTGTAACTTAGAGTATAACGCGCAGTAATTCTCTACGAGCATTGACTTAAATACAGAGCGTACTGAAAATCCACGATTCCGTGAGCGAAAGGAGGTTCCGTTATGAAATTTAATCTGAATCAGTGTCCCCTCTTTGCGGGAATGTCAGAGGCAGAGATTGAGGAATGTCTTCTCGTCAGTCAGGCGCGCATTGTCTCCTACCCGAAGGACACCTATCTCTTTCATCAGGGAGAACTGCCCCGCTACATGATGGTTCTGCTCTCCGGCTCGATCGTTATCGGCAATGACTCCCTCGGAGGAAAACGTAACATCGTTGCGACATTTCAGGAGCACGGAGAAATGTTCGGGGAGGTTTTTCTCTTCCTAAACAAAAAAGAATACGACTACTTCGCTCTGGCAGATTCGACTGCTGACGTTCTCCTGATTCCAAAGGCATTCTTTGATGTGGATGCCGTAAACCAGAATTCCTTCAGCTACCGGCTGATTGCAAATCTTCTCCCCGTCTTCGCCGGAAAAGCATACTATCTGAACCAGAAAATCCGCATCATCTCCGGAGCTTCGCTTCGCCAGAAAATCGCCCGGATGCTTCTTCAACATACACATTCTGATCCCGACTACACGTTCTCAATGAACCGAGAAAAGATGGCAGATTACCTCGGCGTTGCCCGCCCCTCCCTCTCAAGGGAGCTCTCAAACATGCAGGCGGAAGGAATGATCTCCCTCGAAAAACGACAGATCCGCATCTTGGATCTCTCCGCGCTTCAAGAAATCATATAACTCAGAAGGGGCTTGTCTCTCCCCTTCTGAATTCTACTCATCCTGCACCAACGCGTCACAGCGCACGGCAATGCGCCGTCCACCTCCGACAGTACAGGTAAACAGAGTCAACGCCCACCAGCTCTCTGTCATTCTCTCCGTCTCTTCTGCATTTAAAATTTCAATTTCTGTCACCTCATAGAAAAATCGATTTCCGTCCATATCTGTAAAAATCACCGAATCTCCTTTTTTCAGATTTCCGATTCCAGAAAAATGCGCGCGATAATTATGACCGGCAATCACCAGATTTTGCAGATACGCCGAACCCGCATATCGGCACGGAGCCTGCTTTAGTCTCTCATCCGTCCACTCACTCATCACGGGAAGTTCACGCCCAAGAGAAGGAATCTCCAATACCCCAATATAGGCTTTCCCATCCACCACTTTCTCCGGCATCACCCGAGCCGGGTCAAGCAGATAGAGTGGTTGTTCCTGCTTTTTCTTTGCTTGTTCTTCCACCCCCAGTTTTCGTTGACTCTCCTTGACATGATTATACGCTTGAATCTCATCAGAACTATTCTTTCCCGCAAAAATCCCAGCCAAAATCATACAGCATGTCCCAAAAATTCTTAGCATCCACACCCAAATGCTTCGCCATTTTTTCTCCCCCGTCTTCTCTTCTGTTTTCTCTCTTTTTCTCTCTTTTTTTCCGTCATCCGCCTTTCTTCTTTTTTCAATCTTTCCACAACATCTCACAAGTAAAATTCCGATCGCTCCCAAAATCAAGACCAGATACCACGAGCTTCCTGTTTGCGGAAGTTTTTCGGCATCCGGCAGATCTGGTTCCTCCACCGAAGTTTCAGACTCCCCAGGCAAATATCTATTCTCCTTCCGATTTGTCAGCAGAAATGTCTCTCCCTCCTGACGAATCGAGACGACATATCCTTCCGGAACTTCCTCTGCCACCTTCCAAACCCTGTCTGCATCCAGATTTTCCCACATATAACTCCATTGATTGTCCTCCGACAACACGGCATTTTCCATGAATACACCATCCCTCAAAAGCTGTACCGTTACCTGTGTCGGATGCGCCTGAATATCCTGTTGCCTGATTTCCGGGTAAGCCCTTGTCTTCTCGTCCTCCCAGACTTTCATTGCCCTTACTCGAATGGTTTCCGAAGCATCATCATGATCCCGATTTGAAGACCGCGCTTTCTCTTCTTCCCGGTACTTCGGATGCACCGTCACCTGATAAGCTCCTCCTTCATCCATATTCTCTGATTTTCCGTTCTCCGACTTTTCGTTTCCTGATGCAACCTTCTCCGATGCCTTATTTTCCGGTAATTTGCCATCTCTTGCCAGGACAAGTAAAATCGGCTCCGGAATATAGGTCTTTTTCCCCTCTATCTTTTTCTCTCCAACAATCAGATAAACTCCTGCTCCCAGATTTTCAAATTTCAATCGCCCATTCAGATCTGTCTCCCCTTTTCTCAGCGGAGTCAACCGATCCCTCAGCACATAAATCTCCAATGTTTCCGCGGTCTCCCTCCACCGCGAAACATCCTCAAGTTCAATCTGAACCGGACACGTTTCAAAGTCTCCCGTTTTCCGGTAACTTCCATTTTCCGTTTTCTCCGCCACCTGAATTTTCTCTGATACCTGAATTTTCTCTGCCACCTGAAAGATTGAAAAACCTGCATGCTGAATCGGCTTTTCCCGTCCATATTCCAAGATCACAGATCCGATCTTCTTTCCCTCTATGGGACTTTCTGAAAGATTCTCCGTCATCGCCAACACCTGAATTCCCTGCATATGAAAAAATATCATCACACACAAAATCCCTACGCACACTCCACCTGCGATAAGTGTCATGATCCTTCGCATTTTATCTCCCCATCTTTTTCTTTTTATGACCTTCTTTTCTACGTTTTCTTGATTTTTTCTTTCCCTGTTTTTTCTCTCTATTACTGTTTTTTCTTAATCTCTATCTCCGTTTTGTTTTTCCACACGACTTCCCCGAACCAGAAGCCGATGAGAATTCACCCCATAAGGGGTACAGGTAACAAGCGTGCAGAAATCCTTTTCGGGGTCAATCTCCAATTTTCCAATGTCATCCGGAAGCACGATATTAATCTCATCGATCTGATACTGCAACGTCCGATTGAGCACCCGCAGATTAAAAAAATCGCCGGTTTTTAGCTGATCAAGACCTGAAAACAGTCTTGCCGACGGAAGCCCCCTGTGACCGGAAATCACACAGTGACTCCCGGCTCCTCCCACAGGAAGAGAACTTCCCTCGATATGACCCGTCGCAACCTGAAGAACCGACTCATCCGTCCCATGATAAATCGGAAGCGAACACCGAATCGAGGGGATCTCAATATAGCCCATGATTCCATTTCCAGTCAGATTTAGGAGCTGGTGATAGCGAATCTGATCCTCCTCACTCAGATAATAACGATTCTTCTTTCTCTTTAACTCCATATTGTAAATCCTTGCCTGCTTCCACATGTTCTCAAGATCTTCTCGCTTTTCCTGCGAAACAGCATCTGCATATCCCGCAATCGCACGCGACTGATGCCACCGATTCCAACAATCGCTGACATATGGATAAAGCATCAGCGACACTCCAACAACAAACAGCATCACAGGCACAAACTTCAGAAATCTTCTAATCCATCGTCTCTTTATGCTCGTCATCCTCCCCTCCTCTCGACGAATTTTTCATCAGATACATCATTCCTGCTCCCATCGATGCAAAGATCAAAACACCACCAACTGCATAAAACAGAAAAGTTCCGCGTCCACCTGTCTCCGGAAGTGACACTCCATGTTTGTTGACAACCGTTGTCTCGAGAAATCCTTCCTCCTTGTCAATGACAAATGTGATCTCTCCTGTCGCCGTCTCTCCATTCAAATTTTCCAAAATCGGCGAATCTGACAGAATCTGGTGATCTGCTGTAATCGTAAAATAGAGAGCCGGAACCGTATTGTATCCTGCCGGTGTGATCGACTCTGTCAATCGATATGCACCGTCATCTAATCCCCGAAATGTAAAAACGGTTCCCGTTGTATTCTTTTCCGCCACAAATGACTGCCAGTTTTCATCTCCCTCATCACGATCTGGCAACTGTTTTTCCAGAATAAATTCCGCACCTTCCAACGCTTTTCCTGTCTCATCCAACTTCTTTACAACAATCTTGTAGGTAAAAACAATTACCGTATCCTCCGGTGTCTTTCCAGTCTCTCCCTCCTGTCCCTGATTCGGATTGTTTGAGTATTCCAGATACATCGTATTGGGATTTCCCTCTGCTCCTAAAACTGCCTGATCCGTCAACCGTGATTTATATTCAACCGTCACCGTGCTTCCCGCTTTTACTTCCGGGATTGTCTTCATGTTTTCAAACACTACCTCAAACGCATCCCCATCCTCTGTCGACGTCTGCACAGAAAATCCCTGTGTAATCTCCTTTTCGTCCACAAACACCCGCACTGTATCCACCTGAAAATCAAGCCCCTCTGACTGCTGATCATGAAAAACAAAACGATAGCTCAAATAAGAATCATAATTTGACGCTACTTTTCCGGTCAGCTGAAACGGAACCAGATCTTCCACATCATAATCTGCGGAATCCTGCCATCCAGATTCTTCTCCCAGCGTGTCATTTCGATCCTTCACTTTCTTTTCTGAAGAAGGCTTGTCCGCTTTCGGAGCCATCTTCACATCACCCACAACCTTCACGAGCCAAGTTGTATACGCATCATTCTTTCCCGCCTGAGAACCATCCTTATCCTTCATCAGATAATATCCAGACGGAACACTTAAAACCCTTTCTTCCGAGATCATCTTAAATGCCTCTTCTTTCTTGATTCTGGCATACTTTTTAATCACCGCGAGTTTCTCTGCATCTGTTCCACTTGCCTCCTCAATCTCCTTCAAAATAGAATCCGGAACTCCGGCTCCACACTCTCCACTTCCATTTTCTCCCCACTTTACATTCGATAAAATCCCTTCGGTCTCATCGCCCGTGAAAATCTGATAGACTTCATACTCATGTCCATTGTCCGGCGCAGTAATCGTATGCATCGTTCCCGCCAACGCCGTGATTCCCATCATCATGATTCCAATACAAATCACCATTGAAATCCATGCCATCATCCTACATCCCCACTTGTACCACACAGAACTCTCCCTAACGTTTTGGTTCATCTTTGATCCTCCTCTACTTTCTTCTTTTTTCCAGTCTCCTTCACCTGTTCGATTGGTTCCGAAACACTGAAAACAATATCAAATACACTTCCCATTCCTGCAAATATCAGAAAAGCAACTGTTATATATTCATCCGTCCCGACTCCGCCGGTCTGAGGAAGTGTATATGTCTTTATTCTCCGGTCCGTCACCAGAATCCAACTCGAAAGACTTTCATCCTGTCCCTCTTCAATCTCTATCGCCTCTTCATCCTCTGCACCATAGACTCCTGTAAAACGTGCCTCTTCCAACAGCGGACGAATCGACTGTTCATAATCCGATTCTGCAAAATAGAACCATGTTCTCGTTTCATTTTTTTCATACCCATCCGGAGCTTCTATCTCTTGCAGATAATACAGACAATCTCGATCCAAGAGAAAACCGTTCACCGGATCTCCACGAAACAGACACTCTCCCAGCGCATCCGTAACTCCTTGCACCATCAACTCTCCCGTAGACGAATAAAGTCCATAAAGAGCACCAGGGACCGCCCTACCACTATCTTCCTCACTCTTTTTCATTCGCACAAAATATTCCTCTGCACTAGAGCTAAAACTGTAATCCTCTGCACAAAACTCCCGCCCCCACAAAGTAACCTGCGCTTCATTTTTCACTTCACCCGCCCCGCCATCACTTTTGGCTACTGTCTTATAGGTGAACTGATAACAATACGCCCCCGGATTCGCAACATGAATCCGAATGTGCTGAGCACTTCCATCCACTTTTTCCACTGTAAAATCTGTTCCATATTGAAGCGGAAACGTAACCCCATTTTTGTCCGTCACAAGCACCGTCATCGAGCCTGTCACATAATAAGCGTTGCCCGTCATAACGTCGTCAATAACAACCTCTTGCCGACTTAAATCATAAAAATCTGGATTTAATGTGATTGTGTATTTAGATGAATCTGAGGAATGAGATTTACTGAATAAGGGTGAAAGATTTATTTCTGTTGTAATACTTTTATTATTTAACCAAGCATCATTATATAAACTAGATTCCTCTTCAATTTCGGATAACCACTCACTACTTTCTTCTAAAGAACTTTCATAATGAACAATAATTGTAACAAGATCTGTAAAATACCAATGTTTACAATATCCTTCACATGTATCTTTAGTAGTTTTATTAAGAATATATAAACGAGGTGGATCGGTCGTACTAATCCATTCATATGCCATATTTTTTTGATTTTCCATTGCTATATTTTTATCTAAAAGCACTTCTTTCTTTCCATTACAAATTATATATACATTTTTTATTTGTTCTAAATTCCATGTGTAAGCATCTCCCCAGAGTGGGTCATACATAATATCCCTAATAGACCACTCCTTCGCCTTTCCACCAGCATATGCCGGAATCTGGGCTGTGATCGTCCACTCAAATTGTCCCGTTAATCCATTAAAATATCCTGTTTTCGCAATACTTCCATCTTTATGCGATTCAATTTTGATTGCAGGATTCTCTCTTTCAAAGTCAACCGTACAAGAAAATGTCACATTCAATCGAATCTTTTTATTTTCTTTCATACTGATACTCAAAATTTTTCCTGATTCCAATATTTCTAAAATTCCAATTTCTGCTCCATCACTTGCTCGAATATTTTGCGATAAAATTTGAATTGCTTTTATTCCTTCTGGCATAATATATTGATAAATACCTTTTTCCGGAATTCCCATAGGTGCATAAAAATGAACGTTCAGATAATAAAGATCATTCTCATAGACATGATAGATGCCGTTATCATCCGGCTCGATTGTTATTTCTCCTGCATCTAACAGAGAAACATTAAAATTTGCCAATTCATTTGTACTTCCTCTGCTGAGTACATAATCCTTTAAATCTCTTATTTGATTTTCACTTATAGATTCTGTTTTCTGTTCTGAATTTTTTTGATTTTCTGATGTGTTGAAATATAGATTTTCTGATTCTTGATCGTTTGTTACTGTATCTTCAAAATTTTCCTGAGGATTCTCGTTTTCTAATTTCTTATCCTCTATTTTTTCCTGCAAATCCTTGTCATCCCAGTCACTATCTGATGCTTTTATTATCTCATTCGAACAATTATCTTCATTTCCTAAACTGCCATTGCCATCATCTTCATCCGATCTTATTTCTTCTTTTTTTTGATCATCTTTTCCTTTTGTATTTGATCCAGTGGCATATTGATTTATCACTTCTGCTCTATCATTACTTACTATTATTTTCTGAATGCTTTTCTGATTCACCTGATCTCGATCATGCACATCTCTTGTATGCATCGCAAATACAGGCAAAGGTGGGACTACAAATAGAATAAAAAATACCGTCAGCAAAATCCCTCGCCTCAATCTACGCCCTAACATGTTTTTCACTTTTGGGCAAAACATCCAGTAGATCAACTTTTTCAAATTCATTCATCTCCTTTTGGGGTCTACGTTTATTTATTTTTTTACTTTGATTTTTTATTGAATGATTTAGTGATTTATAATTAGATCTAACCGACTTTTTAGAATTCTTCTGAAAAAGAAAAACTTAATTCTTATTTTTCTCTGATAGTTGGATTATAGTCTATTCCCCCACTCGCTGTCAACTGAAAACTCAAAAAACTCACGGCGCCGTAAGGCTGTAAGAAATCCATTAGGGACCCGTATGAAACGCCGGTGTTTGGACTGCGTATTTTGCAGTCCTATGCACCGCTGCGTTGAATCGGAGCGAGAGCGAGTCCCTATGGATTTACTTCAGCCGTCGGCGCCCTGTTACTCTTTCTGTTACTCTTTCTATTACCCTTTCTGTTATTCTTCATTATTCTTTCTTTTATTCTTCCCATTATCGTTCTTATTATCTTTCCCATTATTTCCCATTATTCCCCATTATCTCCCTCTCTACCAGAATGAACAGGCACATCGCCAAACCGATCGATATGAACGAACTTTTCCAAACGATTTATCTCATACTCAGAGAGCGCAGCTCGACAGAAACAAAATAGTTACTGTTTGTTCATGCGTTACACGAATTGTAGTGGATTTTTATTTCAGGAAATTTCTGCCTGTGTATTGCAACACGATAACCTTAACTTTTTATAAAATTTACACATAGGAATTGATTTTTCCCCGTATCATATACTATAATTAAATTGAGCAAATAGCATCTTTTTTATAGAGAGGAGTGATCTTATGAGGATAGAGCGAATTAATGACAACCAGATACGTTGCACCCTGACCAGTACCGATCTGAGCACACGCAACTTAAACCTGGGAGAGTTGGCTTATGGAAGTGAGAAAGCCCGCAGTCTATTCCGTGAGATGATTCAAAAGGCCTCCACTGAAGTAGGATTTGATGCGGAAGATGATATTCCGTTGATGGTTGAAGCAATTCCGCTTTCCGGCGAGAGCGTTATGCTGGTCATTACCAAGATAGAAGATCCAGAAGAACTTGACACCCGTTTTTCCAAGTTTTCTCAGCTTTCCGAGGAAGACCCGGAGTCCTCAACCAGATTCGCCGGTGAATTTCTTGAGGGAGCTGACGATCTGATGGAATACTTAAACAAAGAGCTTCAGGCGATTTCCGAAGCGCCCGATCCGGAACTTTCCGGCATCGCGACGACACAGGATTCTGATCCGAATTCTCTTAATTCTACTCAGAGTGAGACGAAAAACGCTTTACAGGCAATTCAGAAAGCCCTGCCTGTTCAGACCCGCATCTATCGTTTCGACAGCCTTGATCAGGTCTCCGAAGCCGCCCGAGTAACCGTCTCAATTCCACAGGGCATCAACACCCTGTACAAGAAGCCGGGAACTTCCCAGTATTATCTGGTACTCAGCAGTAAGGATATGGATCCACTTGGATTCAGCCGGATCTGCAACATCTTATCTGAATACGGAACCCGCGTGAAACCGGAATCCGCCAGTGAAGCCTACTATCAGGAGCATTATGAAATCATCGTTCGTGCACATGCACTCGAGAAAATGGCTCTGATTTAACACGCCATGAGCAAGAAATCCCCCACCTCTAAACAAATGTGTAGGTGGTGGGATGAATTGCGGGATACACGGCGTTGATTTTTATTTTTGATCGCATTATAATATTCCTAAGAAATTGTTAGAGAATACACCCAATTGCAAGAGAAAAAAGGAAAAGCAAAGAGTCACAGTCACGTCTTCGACGTACACAACACAAAAAGGACCTCCGAAATACTCGGGTGTCCTTTTTTCAGAAAATCTTACTTTATCAATTTTCTTATAAAGTAGCCAGTACCTCATTGATACCGGTAACCAGATCATCACAGTCAATGCCGTGAACCATGCATGCTTCCTCAAGACTCTCCATCTGAGAAGACGGGCATCCAAGGCAATGCATACCTGCACGCATCAGCATCGGAGCGATCAGCTCATGCATCTGGATCAGCTCACCAATCAGCATATCCTTGCTGATCTGAATGGTCTCTTTATTCTCCATGTCAATTTCCTCCTTATAGAATTCGCGGATGTACTCATACTATAATACTTTTTCCCAAAATTAGCAAGCTCTATTCCCGTTCTGCCATAAGTTACCTGAAGCTAACTGAAAATTGTACCTGATTTTATCCATTTGTGCAACATTTTCCTCTTGAATATTTTTCAAAAATGGGATAGAATAAAGTAACAACGAATGTATAAGAATATTTAAGGAGGACTCATATCATGGCATATGTTATTACCGATTCATGTGTTAGTTGCGGAACTTGTGAGCCGGAGTGCCCGGTAAGCGCTATCTCTCAGGGAGACAGCCAGTACAACATCGATGCAGATGCTTGCATTTCTTGCGGAACTTGCGCAGGTGTTTGCCCGACCGGAGCAATCAACGAGGGCTAATTTTTCAATTAACCTACATAATCCCCTTTCGTATTGTCGTGCGAAAGGGGATTTTTTTATTTGAATTTATTCACATCTTCTTTCCGCTTCTCCCGAATTTTTTCTTTCTGAAAAACGGCATCCTCGTCACGGCTGCCTCCGCCTTGCTCTTCCCATTTTTCTGGTACGCGCGCAGACTCTCATCGAGCATCTTAAAGCGCTCCTCTTCCCTCTCATCGCTGATCCTCATCATGTACTCAAACTCCTGCACCATCCGGTCATTGACTTGACGGCTGATTTCCCCGCTGATCGCCTCACTGTTTTCCTTGACAGCCTGTCCGACTGCATTCCCAATAATATGATTCATAAGCTGTTGGAACCGTTGCATCTTCTCTTCCGGAGACAGAGCAGAAAGCTCCTGCTTTCCCCCACCCTCTTTGACACTCTTCTTCTCTTCCACTGCCATGACTTCCCCCGTTTTCCCTTCCTTTAAAATATTGACTGCATTCTGTCTCAAAATTTCATCCGGATTGACGTCTTCCTCCCCGTCAAGCATACGTTTCAATACCTGCTCGATCGCCTTGAGCTGATACCCCTTTTCTTTCAGTTCCTTCACCTTTTTCAACAGCTGAATATGCAGATCTGTATAATACCGATAGTCCTTCCCATTACGAGGTATTTTCAGTTGAAGCTCGTCCTCCCAGTACCGAAGAACATGGGACTCAACACCCACGAGCTTTCCCGCCTCCGATATGGAATAATGTGTCCCGTCCATACTTTCTCTCCTTATGGTCTCTCATATTTTTCAGATTTGCCCTGACAGGGATATGTCAAAGATCTGCCAGAAATAAATACTCTGGCATATACAGACAGATACACAATCCCTGCCTTTCTGCACTACTAGAAACATATGACTCCTTGAGAAGAATTATGAATACATGTGAGGATTCTTGCGGAGCGTTTTTATATGATAGGACGCAATTTCCTATCATATAAAAAAAGACATGGACAGTCAGACAGGAATGTTCTCTTTCATTCCCATTTGACTGCCCATGTCTTTTCCGCTATATTTTTCTCATTTCAAATCGATGCCCGCAAAAACTCGTAAATATATTCTGCGCGACCAACCTATTTTGCCAGATTGACAAACTTTGTGAACTCCGGTTGCCAGAGCAGATTGACGGTTCCGATCGGGCCATTTCTCTGTTTTGCGATGATGACTTCCGCAATGTTCGGTGTATCGGTGTCTTTATTATAATAATCATCACGATACAAAAACATCACGACATCGGCATCCTGCTCGATTGCTCCGGATTCTCGAAGGTCAGAAAGCATCGGACGGTGATCTGTTCTCGTCTCACAGGCACGGCTAAGCTGAGACAGTGCAAGCACCGGAGCGTTCATCTCACGCGCTAACGCCTTCAACGATCTCGAAATCTCTGAAATTTCCTGCTGACGGTTATCACTTGATTTTCCGCTTCCGCTCATCAGCTGAAGGTAATCGATGATAATCATGCTGAGTCCATGCTCAAGTTTCATCTTTCTGCACTTTGAGCGCAGTTCTGTGATCGAGATACCCGGGGTATCGTCAATGATCAGATTGGAATTGCCGATCACACCGATTCCCTCGACAACCGCATCCCAGTCGGAGTCCGTCAGATTTCCGTTTCTAAGTTTCTGTGCGTCAACATTCGACTCCATCGCCAGCATACGGTTAACCAACTGCTCCTTGGACATCTCCAGACTGAACACCATGCACGGCAGACCTTTGCGCACCGCCACATGATCGACCAGATTCAGCACAAATGCCGTCTTTCCCATAGACGGACGTGCCGCAATCAATACAAGGTCGGACGGTTGCATACCGGAAGTTTTGTAATCCAGATCAATAAATCCGGTCGGGATTCCGGTTACACTTCCCTGACTCTTAGAGGCGACCTCAATCTTCTCCAACACATTCAGAGCGACCTGGCGGATCGGCACAAACTCTCCACCTCCACGGCTCTGAAGCAGATCAAAAATCGTCTTCTCCGTAGTCGCAAGAATCTGATCCAGAGGCTCCTTACCTGCATAACAGGTATTCGCAATCGTCTCATTTACATGGATCAGTTTTCTCAAAACAGCTTTCTCACGAACAATATTGGCGTAAGACCGCACATTCGCAGACGTCGGCACTGTTGTGATGATGTCGCGGACAAAGTCAAGACTGCTGACTTCCGGAGGTACATCCTTTTCCTTCAAACGGTCCTGAAGCGTGATCAGATCGACCGGCTTGCCCTCATTAAAAAGCTCTACCATCGTCTCAAACATGATACCGTACTGCGTCTGATAAAAATCAGAAGCCGTCACGATCTCAGAGGCAGCAATGATCGCCTCCCTGTCCATCAACATGGAGCCGATCACCGACTGCTCTGCCTCAATGCTGTGAGGAGCCACCCTTTTCATCAAAGGTTCATCCATACATTTGTTTCTCCTGTATTCCTCTTTGCACCAAAACATTTATGCAGACAGGACCCACGCGCTCCTCGCGCCTAAAATCCGTCTGCATATCTGCCCGGCACTCTGCATTTCTGCATATTGCCTTAATATGCTTATGCTTCCGTTACCTTAACCGTCAGCTTTGCAGTTACATCTTTGTGCAGTTTTACAGGAACCTCATGCGTACCGAAGGTCTTGATTGCTTCCGGAAGAACCATCTTCTTCTTGTCAATCTCCAAGCCAAGCTGATCCTTTGCTGCGACTGCAATCTCCTTGCTGGAGATAGAACCGAAGGCTCTTCCGCCCTCTCCCGCTTTCATCTTCAGGGTTACGGAAAGCTCTCCGATCTTCTCTGCGAGTGCCTTTGCCTCAGCGAGCTGTTCTGCTGCAATCTTCTCTGCATTTGCCTTCTGAAGTTTCAGATCGTTTAAGTTCTTTGCGGTCGCCTCAACACCGAGCTTCTTCGGCAGGATGAAATTGCGCGCATATCCGTCATTTACCTTTACAATCTGTCCCTTTTTTCCAAGTGCTTTTACGTCTTCCAGTAATACAATTTCCATTATGAAATATCTCCCTTCTCTAACATCTGGTCGATGACCGCCTTGACACGGCGTTTTGCCTCCTCGACCGTCATTTCTTTCAGCTGAGCGCCTGCAATCGTTCGATGACCTCCGCCTCCCAGCTGTTCCATCATCACCTGCACGTTGACCTCATCAATCGAGCGTGCGCTGACATAGATGACTCCGTGAAGCTCTGTGAGCACCACAGAAGCCTTGATGCCCTTGATCTCAAGCAGTTCGTTTGCTGCCTGGGCACCGACAACAGTCGGACTCTCAAGTCCTTCCGCCGGACATTCTCCAATTGAGAATGCATCCCGGTAGACCTCCGCAGAAGCGATTGTCTCCGCCTTTGCTCTGTAATCTACCATATTATCGCGGAACAGCTTGCGAACTCGCGTCACATCTGCTCCACAGCGCCGTAAGTAAGCGGCTGCCTCAAACGTGCGAACGCCCGTCTGATTGGTAAAGTTATTCGTATCAATGACAATGCCGGCATACATCGCATCTGCCTCCGCCGACTTGATCTTGATTCCGTCTGCGATGTACTGAAGCACCTCTGCAACCATTTCACATGCGGAGGATGCATACGGTTCCACATACGAGAGTACCGCATTTGAGATGATCTCACTGCTCTGTCTGTGATGGTCGAGAACAACGATCGTCTTCACCATCTTGAGCAGTTCCGGGGCATCGGTGATGCTCGGACGGTTTACGTCCACAACGACAAGCATTGTGTTGGCATCCACAAGCTCCGCGGCCTGCGCTCCCGACAGGAACATATCATCCGGATACTCCGGGTTATCGACAAATCGATCCATCATCGGTTTTACCGAAGTCGTGACCTCGTTGATCACGATATGCGCCTTCTTATTCAGCGCTGTCGCAATTCGGAAAATACCGATCGAAGAGCCAAAACAGTCAATATCACCGATCCGATGTCCCATAATCAGGAGGCGATCCTTCGTCTCCATTAACTCTCGCATCGCATGTGCCTTGACACGTGCCTTGACGCGGGTCGCCTTCTCAAGCTGTTGAGATTTTCCGCCGTAATACTGAATCCGGCTTCCATCTTTCAGAACTGCCTGATCTCCGCCACGACCAAGTGCCATATCAATCGCAACACGCGCATAATCATAATTCTGCGCGTAAGTGTCTCCATTCATACCGATGCCAATGCTCAGCGTCACCGCCATCTCATTTCCGATGTTGACGGTCTTTACATCCTCCAGAATCGAGAATCTCTCCTCCTGAAGTTGCTGAACATATTTCTGCTTGATGATAAAGAAATACTTGTCTTTCTCCAGCGTCTTTACCACACCGTCCATCGCACTGATGTACTTGTTGATCTTTCGGTCAATCAGAGCTGTCAGCAGAGAACGACGTACTTCCTCCACACTCTCAAGTGCCTCATCGTAATTGTCGAGGTAGATCAGTCCGGCAACCATCTTCTCATCCGTGATCTCCTGCAAACAACGCAACATTTCTGTCTCATCGAACAGATAGATCGCAAGCAGTTTCTGTCTGCTGACCAGTGCTTCCTTTTCCTCCTCCTCGGAACTGCTCACATAGATCGGCTGAATATCCAGTCGAAATTTCTTGTCCCCATAAGAGGTATGAACCAGAACCATTCCATCATCCGGCACCAGATCATTCCGAGTCAGGTTGGGAAAAATGGAAAGAAGGCTTTTTCTGTTTCCTTTTTCTGTCTGTATCGCTTCCTGAAATGAGCGGTTCATCCAAAGCAGTCGTCCATCTTCATCTGCCAGCGCATATGGGATCACCATATCCGTCAGCAACTGCTTCTGAATCCACGCATATTCGGAAGAAAACTCCACCAGACCGCCAAGAATTCGCTTGTGACTGTACACATAAATCCAGACCGCCGTTCCTATGTAGCACACGGTAAATGGAATCATCACCAGTGCGCCCACACGGCTTACCAGAAACAGTGCGATATTCCCGCATACCAGAAAGACAGAAAGCACAATGGGCCAGGACAGATATCCCTTGAGCTGTCCCTTTACCACGATATTCTCTTTCATACTTTTGTTCTCCTTGCCGAATTCCTGAGAATTCCAACAGTCATATCATACGCTTTACCCCTGATTATACCATACCAAGCGCCAAACGTCCACAATGAACACAGTATCCATACACAGGAACCGGCAACCAATCTTTTTTCGATCTCAAGATTGATGTTGCCGTCCTTCAAAGTTTTTCACACAGAAAATTTCCACCGGCAGACGGGAACCAAGATTGTCTTTTTCTCAAAATTATACTAAAATGAAAAGGTGACTTTTGATGGGAACTTTTCCTGTAAAAGGAAACATACGAAATATGAAAAAGGAGATTATCTTATTATGATTAAAAAAGAAATTTCTGAAATCAAGCGCCAGTTCACCCCCAACAGTTGCTCGATCTCCCGCATCTGTGGCTGTTATGTGGACGGAGAAAAGAATAAAAAAGCGACCTTGAAGGAGGCTTTTCTCTCCCTCCCCGAAGAGGATATGTTCAAATATTTCGAGATTTTGAGAAAAAATCTCTCCGGAACACTCGGAAAAAATCTTCTGAATCTGGAATTTCCACTCTCTGCCGAGGGCGAGGGTACCCCGCATGAGCTGCTGATGAAACTGCGCGCTACACGTCTGACTGATGATGAACTGCTCGACACATTCTACGACCAGATTATCGAGAGCTATGACTATGTCGGCAACTTCCTGATCCTGCTGATTCACGATGCCTATGACATCCCGGGACGCACCTCCGACGGAATTGAGATGGAGGATGCCTCCGACGAGGTTTACAGCTACATTCTCTGTTCGATCTGCCCGGTCGATCTCTCCAAGCCGGGGCTCAGTTACAATGAGATCGAGAGCAACTTCCAGAACCGTATCCGTGACTGGGTTGTCGGAATGCCGGAATGGGGCTTCCTCTTCCCCGCATTCAACGATCGCTCGACTGATCTCCATTCAACCCTTCTCTACACAAGGAAGAGTGAGGATCTACACGACAGCGTTGTCGAGCGGATTCTCGGCTGTCCGCTCCCGCTCCCGGCAGGAAGCCAGAAAGAATCGTTTCAGGCGATCATTGCGGACACGCTCGGAGATGCCTGCGACTATGAGACGGTCAAGACAATCCATGAGAACCTCAATGAACTGATCTCCGAGCACAAGGACGATCCGGAACCAGTCGTTCTCGACAAGTATCAGGTCAAGACTCTGCTCGAAAACAGTGGAGTCGAGGAAGAGCAGCTTGAAAACTTCGACCAGAACTTCGATGAGACTGCCGGCGAGCGCGCCTCGATCTACGCTTCCAACATCGCAAGTACTCGCGCCTTTGAGGTAAAGACACCGGATGTCGTCGTCAAAGTCAATCCGGAGCGCACCGACCTCGTCGAGACGAGAGAGATCGATGGTCGCCAGTGTCTCGTCATCACGATCGACGGCGGAATCGAGGTAAATGGAATTCTTGTAAACCAGAATGGTGGAATAACTACAGAAAAGAATACAGAAAATTAATTCATAGTTTCTGGAATACAGAATTGTTTGAGCATCGACTTGAATGTGTGAACAGCAATTTAATATGTGAACGGCAATTTTAATAAACGAACGGCTCCGGTCGCCTTTTCGACCTACCTGGAGCCGTTTTTTATTTTTTTAACTCTTTACCTGAAATTTTGTCAGCTCCTCACTTCATCGCCCGTCTCACCTTAAAGTAATACGGAATCTCCACGAGAAGCATCACACTCCATCCGCAGGCACATGCGATCGCAACTCCATAGATTCCCATTCTCGGAGCAAGAATCCATGTAAAAATCACTCTCAGCGTCGTCTGAATAAACGTTCCGAGAAGCGTCATCTTCATCATTCCCATTCCGCGATAAAATCCCTGAAATCCATTCGTAAATGCCGGAAAAATATAAAAGAACGCCATCGTTCCGAGATACTGCGCACCGATCATCACAATCGCCTTCGCATCCTTCCCGGTCACAAAGAGTCCGACAATCGGTTTTCGAAGCAGTAACACCGTCCCACAAATCAGCACCCAGTAGAAAAACTCAAGGCAGAGTCCATCGCGAAATCCTTTATGAAGTCTCTCCTCCTTCTTTGCCCCACGATTCTGTGCGACGAAGGTCGTGATTCCATGGGAAATGCTCTGCTCCGGCATGCATGCAAAATCATCGACCCGGTTTACCGCATTGAAAGCTGCAATCGTGTTGACTCCGAGCGTATTGACCGATCCCTGAATCAGAAGTTTTCCGACCGGCTGGCACGACTGCTGAAGTGCTGTCACCGTTCCATACTGAAGCGTCGTCTTCAAAAGCCCCATATCCATCCGAAACTCGCCTCTCTTCAACTGGAGAAGCGGAATCTTCCGGTATACATACCAGATCGAGAGTCCGGCTGAGACTGCCTCCGCGACAACCGTCGTGACTGCCGAGCACACGATTCCAAAACCGAGGATTCCGATAAAAATCAGATCAAGAACCCCATTCAAAATCGAGGAAAACATCAAAAATTTCAGCGGAGTTTTTGAATCTCCCACACTCTTGAGTGCCGATGCCAGCGCGTTATAGAAGTAGGTAAACGGCGCTCCGAGAAAGATGATTCTCAGATAAATAGATGTCATCTTCATCAGCTCCTCGGGCACATTGAGCGCTCTAAGCAACCACGGTGTGAAGAAAATCCCGAGCGCAATTACTGCAAGCGAAAAATACAGCCCAAACAAAACCGCAGTCGCCATCTCCCGCTTTAGTTTCTCATACTGCTTTCCACCAAAAAATTCACTCATCAGTACACCGGCACCCATACAGATGCCCGATATTCCAAGAATGACAATATTCATAACCGGACTCGCCATTCCCTCAGAAGCCAGTGCTTCCTTTCCGATAAATCGTCCCGCGATGATCGAATCCACCGCATTGTAAGTCAGCTGAAACAGATTTCCCAACACCAGAGGAATCGAATATCCAAGCAAATGTTGCGGGATTTTTCCCTCTGTCATATCTACCACTGCCATCTCATTCTCCTCCTCATTTTTCTCTGTGCGTTAATTCCGCACTCTTTTCTTTGTATATTAATTACTATTTCACACTCTCTACTCCGGACAAATTCGGTTCGCAAGGAATTTTCTCAATGTCGTAATACCTGATTTCCGATTTTTCAAACATCTCGATCGCTTCCTGACCATTGACTGCCGTAAAGACGCTCTTTCATTATACTCTCCTGAGATGTTCTGTCAATTTATCGTCCTTATAATAAGCATCCTCGCAGAGCATTTTTTGTATAATAGGACGCAATTTCCTATCATATAAAAAAGTGCCACAGAACTTCTGGATTTCCCTTACCATTCTGTGGCACTTTCTAATTCAAATTATACAGCCCTCAAACTGTCATTAACCTTTTAGTACTTAATTTACGCCTTCTCAATTCGGATCACGGATTTTTCTCCCCTTGATACCATGCCCTTCTTCAGAAGTGTAATCTTCTCTCCGCTTGTGAAAATCACCGGAGATACGGTCTTCTTACCTGCACTCTTCACATAGTCGAGATCTACTTTTACAAGAACATCTCCACTCTTTACACGGTCGCCCTGCTTTACAGAAACCTCAAATCCTTTTCCGTTCAGCTCTACCGTGTCGATTCCAAGATGAATCAGAATCTCAGAACCATCATCGGAACGAAGTCCAACGGCATGTCCGGTCGGGAATACTACTTCTACAATTCCGTCTACCGGAGACTGAACAATGCCCTCTGTCGGCTCAATTGCAAATCCGTCGCCCATCATCTTCTGAGAGAATGCCGGGTCTGGAACCTGCTCCATCGGAATCACATTTCCTGTGATCGGTGCAGAAAACTCTGCCTGCTTCGGTGCAGATTTTGTCTCTTTCTTCAATGCCTCACGCACATTTGCAGCGATTCCCTCAACCTTCGGTCCGTAAATAACCTGAATGTGAACATCGCTTGAGTGAACGAAGCCCATTGCACCAGTTTTCTTCAGTCTCGGCTCATCGACTGCGGACATATCCTTTACGTCTACTCTCAGTCTGGTCAGGCAGTTGTTAACTACCTTGATGTTGTCCTTGCCACCAAGACCCTCGATGATCTCAAGTGCCTGTGCAAGCTGTTTGTTGCCGATCGATGCAGTGCCAGCAGTCTCAGTCTCTTCCTCGGAATCCTCATCTGCAACATCGATAGACAGATTCTTCTTGGTCAGATAAGTCTTGAATACCAGGTAGTAAATGATGAAGAAGAACGGTCCTACAATCACGATCCAATACCAGTGAGAACCCGGCTGGAAAACACCCCAGATAAAGAAGTCGATCAGACCACCACCGGTATTACCAACGATAACCTTGAATGCTGCCATCAGCATGAAGGAAATACCACCCATGATTGCATGGAAGACGAACAGTGCCGGTGCTACGAACATGAAGGAGAACTCCATCGGCTCGGTGATTCCGGATACTACGCTGGCTGCAACGCCTGCGATCATCAGTGCTTTTACGCGTGCCTTCTTCTCTGCCGGTGCGGTGCGATAAATTGCAAGTGCTGCACCCGGAAGACCAAACATCATCATCGGCATCTTGCCCTGTCCAAGGAATACGGTGAACGGCTGAAGCTCAGACAGATCTACCTTATCTACGAACTGAAGGAAGATATTTAAGCATCCCTCAACACCCTGGAACACACCACCGATTGCAGTGGTACGGAAGATACCATTCAGAACGTGATGCAGACCGGTCGGGATCAGCAGACGCTCTAAGAATCCATAACAGAATATTCCTGCCAGACCTGCAGCGGAAATCAGACCGCCGAGTGCATCGATTCCCATGGAAACCGGAGCCCATACAAGCGGAGCAATAAGTCCAACAGCTGTCATAGCCAGAATTACAACGAGTGCCACAAAACGTTTTCCACCGTAGAACGATATAGCTACCGGGAATGTTACTTTGTGATACTTGTTGTGAAGTGCTGCCGTCACGATACCAGTGATCATACCGGCAACTGCACCCATATCCATCGTCTCAACGCCAAGAATCGTGGATATTTTCAGTGCACTGAAATCCATAAAACCAGAATTAATCATACAAGCGGATGCCACCAGGAATGTATAATATCCGATGAAACCCGCAAACGCCGCAATTTCCTTCTCTTCCTTAGCAAGTCCGAATGCAATCGAGATTGCAAACAGAACCGGGATCAGGGTGAATACAATGCCGGATACCTTGTTGATTGTCGTGATGATGAAGTGAAGAATTCCTACCGACAATACCGGTACAGCAGCCTGTACCTGTGCCTTTAACAGTGCAGCACTGAGTCCCAGAACAATACCACAAGCCGCCAATGCCGCAATCGGCATCAGCAGGCTTCGGCCAAGGTCTGAGAAGAAGTTCATGACTTTGCTCTTGTTCATACTAAACCTCCCACGCCACGGCTCCCAAACCGTGGCGCCTTTCACATGTTTTCTGCTTCCCCTCTGTTGTGTTACATTTGCCTTAATAATTATTTAATATTCTATACGTTGTGCACACAGTCCTCTTTTCTCCCAGATTTCTGTGTCCCTACAGCTTCTTCGGTCTCTTCAATGATGTCTGCTCTGATGCCCCCATGATGTCATATGTTTCTCATATATTTACTCAAAAGAGCAACTTACAAAACACTTAACAATTACTTTAACTCCGGCCACATTCCCTTGTTTGCCTCGATCAGGGCATCCAGAACCTTTCTAGCCTTCTTTGCATCGCCGACCAGACGGTTCAGGGTGAATGCCTGAAGAGCCTTCTCATAGGAGTGCTCATAGTAAGCATCTACGATCAGCTTCTCGCTGGATACCTGGTTTACAAGAAGACCAAGATAGAACTGCGGGATGTTGCCGACTCTCATCGGGCGCGGTCCGTTGATACCCAGCTCACAAACAACCTCAACCATTGCATCGTCCTGCATGTTTGCGATTGCACCGTTGTTCTCAACGATCAAGATGTGACGGCTGTTCTTGTTGTATGCGATTGCCTCTGCAACCTTGATCATCATCTCTGCATGTGCATCGGAGATAGCGTGGAAGCGATCTCCTAACTTACCTTCCTTGATAACTTCTGCACACTCGCTGAAGACTCTCTTCTCACGTCCAGCCATAACCTCATCTGCTCTGGTGAAGTTCGGATTAAGGTGCTGTACCTTGTAATCCGGATACAGATAGTACTGGTCATAGGTGTTCGGCAGGTAATCCGGGAAGTCAGACATGATGGTCTGTACCATTCCATAAGTATCCAGCCAGGACTGATCTCTCTGCTCTGCATCCTGCGGAAGGAAGCCGTTCTTTGCGATCATCTCACGGATCTTCGGAAGCAGGTCCTCTCCGGTATGTGCATCATAGATGTGGGTGAACCAACCATAGTGATTCAGTCCGAAGTATACTGGATCAAGATCCTCCCAGTTGCATCCAAGCAGACGGCTGCAGGAACGTACTACGTTCTCCGGCTGGTCACAGATGTTTAAGATTCTCTTATCATCCGGGAACTCTCTGCGCAGTGCCTCTGCTACGATAGCTGCCGGGTTGGAGTAGTTTAAGATCCATGCATCCGGAGCATAGTTACGAATGTCATGAACAGCCTTGATCATGTCTACGCAGGAACGCAGGCCGTAAGCCATTCCACCGGCACCACAGGTCTCCTGTCCGATCATTCCCATGGACAGCGGAATGTGCTCATCTTTTGCACGCATCGGAAGACCGCCAGCTCTCATCTGCATGAATACGAAATCCATTCCCTCGTATGCTTCCTTGATGTCGGTCGTGTAGGAGAAGTCAAGCTCCGGGAAACGCTCTCTGAACAGGATCTCACCATACTTTCCGATCGGCTCCTGACGCTCTGCATCGATATCAAACAGAACCAGTTTCTTTAACGGGAATTCCTCTCTCAGTCTTACGAAGGACTTTAAGAATCCCAGTGTATAAGTGCTTCCTCCACCTACGATACATACATTATAACTCTTCATTGCTACTCCTTTCTCTCTCTCGAGATACCTTCTTCGTTTCTGTTGACATCATCATACACGTTTCTCAATAAGATGTAAATAGTTTCTATTTGTTCTGATTCAAGTCCCACATTTTATCATTTATTACTCTTATAGTAATTTTTTTCATTGACAAATAGGATGTTTTTGCCATAAAATAAAAAACAGAAAAGATAGGATTTATGCAAGATTCCCACGTTTTTTAAAAATGCACAAAAGTATCCCGAAAAAGGAGGATTTCATGTTTCCGCTTCAGTTAAACGATCAAATTATTCAGAGCCTGAGCAAAAATGAACTGAAAATTCTTCAGTATGTGTACGGTCACAGTTCAGAGACCTGCGAGATGAGCATCCACGAATTTTCGAGGGTGATTTCCTACTCCCCGGCGACCGTGCTCCGCTTCTGTCGAAAGCTCGGCTTCTCAGGCTTTGCCGAGTTCAAGTATGCACTCCGCACAAATGCATCCAAGCAGCCGGATCAGGAAAGTGTCGATTCCGCGTCCGAGAAACTTCCGACCTCGATCTCCATGGAACGTCAGGTCATGATCTCCGCGATGTTCAACAACATTTCCGGGACCTCCCATCTTATCTCTCAGGATCTCCTCGAGCGCACCTTCGCCTTCTTTGACAGTGATTGTCCAATCTACATCTTTTCGCCCGCCGGAATCACGGAGATCCCATGCGACTACTTTGAGAAACTGCTCTTCTCGATCGGTCGTCAGAATGTCTACCGAACTGCCTCCGCGCGGATGTGCGAGCATCTTCTGTACTCAGTGAACCGAAAAGCCCTGCTGATTCTTGTCAGCACCTCTGGAAATTTTGGTCCGACCGAGCGCCTTGCGCGAGTTGCAAGCACAAACAACATTCCGATCCTCGCAATCACTCCGTACTCAAGCAACAGCATCGCCTCCCTTGCTGACATCAACTATCGATTTTTCACCGACCAGAGAGAAAACAGCGGTGCAGAGTTCACTTCGCGTCTGCCAATTTTCTACATCATCTGCGCGATCATCAACTGCTATCTCGACTACAAACAGAAAGGAGATTCCCATGATTCCGATCTTTGAACAGGCCCATTCACTCTTTCTGACTCCGACCGAGTCCGAGATTCTCGACTGGTTTGAGAATCATTTTCCTCAGTGCCTCTATATGAACCTCGAGGAGATGAGCGATCAGCTCTATACCTCAAGCGCAACGATCGTCCGCTTCTGCCAGAAGCTCGGATTCAAAGGTTTCAATGAGTTTAAATATCAGCTCCGCCAACAGCTCAAGGAACAGAAAAATTCTGCACTCTTCTCCGATAACATCATTGAACACTCTCTTGCGCTCTTTCGTGACAATCTCGAACAGCTCGATCTCGATGCGCTTCAGGAAGTCGCCAATCTTCTGAGCAGCGACCGCACAATCTACATCTGCGGTTCCAATCTGAGCTCTCTGATTGCAAGTTACCTGCATACGGTGCTCTCAAGCCTTGATTACAGCTGTATTCTGATCGAATGGCAACGCCTTCTCGGCAGTCTGATCGGACAAATGAGCCGGGATTCGGTTTTATTGATTGTCAGCGCGCACGGAGATACCCAGTACTATCAGTCCATCATGGAGACGGCCTTCGAGCGAGGCATCAAAACGATTCTTCTCACCTGTGAACGGGACAGCCCTCTCGTCTCTCTGAGCTCGTTTGCGTTCTTCTCAAACGATCATAATCAGGAGCTCGCCAATGTCGACACAAACCCCAGAATCGGTCTCTTCGCGATTGCGCAGATCCTGATCGAACTTGTGACCCTCAAAAAGAGACACATTTTCTCCACCTCTCATCCGACAGAAGAAGCATCCATTTTCCCGAATGAGAAAGATTGATTTTTCTGCCCAAACTAAAAAAGCGGATACAAAACAGATTTTTAAAACCTGCTCTGTATCCACTCTCTCATTTTTTGAATCCTTGTTCCGCGATCTTCTAACGCACTTAAAACACTATTTGAGCATACCCGGCTTCGGGAAATATCGGAACAATACTTTTGCAATGATCTTTTCCCGCTTCACATAGGTATTCTGCCATCTGCGCGCATCCAGCGAATAGTTTCGGTTGTCTCCCATCATAAAATAGGAGTCCTCCGGCACCTCAAAATGCATCGCTGGCTCAGGCTCCATCGGCTCGCGAATGTACGGCTCATCCATCGGTTCACTTGAACCGTTTAAGTAAACCTTTCCATCCACAATATCGATCGTGTCCCCGGGCATACCGATGATTCTCTTCACATAGAAAATCTTCTCATTGTCCGGGAAGCGGAAGATCACAATGTCGCCTCTCTGCGGATCTTCAAACTTGTAGCTGAGTCTCGAACCGATCACGCGGTCTCCCGTCATAATCGTGTTCTCCATCGAACCGCTCGGCACTTCGCTGTTGGCAATGATAAATGTATTCAGCGCCCACGCAATCACAGCCGCCGAGACGATGATTTTCAGCCACTCCCAGACTTCACGTTTCCAGCTCGTCTTCTTCTCGCCATGCGGAATATCCCAGTTCTCGGGAGCTTCCGGCTGTCCATCTACTTTGTTCTCCTCGCACTCCGGCTCGTTTGGCTCTTCGCCCGGAAATTTTTCTTTTTTTCTGTCTTCCTTCATCTCAGTCAAACCTGCTTTCCGGCGCTGATATTTGATGTTTCCCTGTTCACACTGTTCAAAAATCCTGCAAACAGGAACCTGATTCTCTCTGTCTCACCGACACCTTCTCTTTGGACTTTCGCCTATTTACTGCGATACTGCTCCAGAAGACGATTGATTCGCTTCGTCGGATTCAACAGCTCGCTCAGAGAATCGTCGTGATTCAGGTTATCGATAATCAGCGCAATATACTTGCTCATATCCACATTGATATAATACGGACGGGACAGAAGCTCCGGAGTCTGGTAAACGAGATTCGTCGTCAGAATCCGGTCAATGATACCGTTCTCATAGTACTCATCAAACTTTGCAAGACCGTTCGTGAACAGACCAAAGGTTGCACAGATGAAGACTTTTCTTGCCTTTCTGCGCTTGAGTTCCTTTGCGACATCCTGCATGCTCTCGCCGGAAGAAATCATATCGTCAACGATGATGACGTCCTTGCCCTCTACGCTTGAGCCGAGGAATTCGTGTGCAACGATCGGGTTGCGTCCATTGACAATCTTCGTGTAGTCACGACGCTTGTAGAACATACCCATGTCCAGTCCGAGCACATTTGCAAAATAAACTGCACGGCCCATACCACCCTCATCCGGGCTGATGACCATCATGTGATCGCTGTCGATCTGAAGATCTGTCTCGGTCTTGAGCAGATACTTGATGAACTGGTAGATCGGCTGAACCGTCTCGAATCCCTTTAACGGAATCGCATTCTGGACACGAGGATCATGTGCATCAAACGTGATGATGTTCTCAACGCCCATGCGGGTCAGCTCCTGAAGAGCAAGTGCGCAGTCAAGAGACTCTCTGCTCGAGCGCTTGTGCTGACGGCTCTCATAGAGGAACGGCATGATAACATTGATACGGCGTGCCTTTCCCGTCGTTGCTGCAATGACACGCTTCAGATCCTGAAAATGATCGTCCGGAGACATGTGATTCGTCATTCCGCACAGAGAATAAGTCAGGCTGTTGTTGCATACATCCACCAGGAAATACAGATCATCACCACGGACAGACTCCTCAATCGTTCCCTTTGCCTCACCGGAACCAAAACGCGGGGTCTTTGCCTCAATGATATAGGAATCCTTCTGATATCCCGCAAATGCGATTGTAGACTTGTGCTCGCTCTCCCGCTCCTTGCGCCATTCTACCAGCCATGCGTCAACTTTGGCGCCCAGCTCAGCACAGCTCTTCAGCGGAATCAGGCCCAGCGGGCCAACCGGAATGGTCTCAATGGTTTTCTCTTCGTAGATCATTTCATCCTCCATATATAATGTGAAAAACGCGCCCGGAACCGTTTCTGTTCAGACGCTCCGCAAACCACGTTCTCGCAAGGTGATTAATTGCTTCATTTTCTTCTTTTCTCGCAATTATTAACGTATCCTTTATAACATTATGCACCGATGAAGTCAAGCCAATCACGGAAACTTTGCCTTTTTTCTATCTTCATACAAATTCTCACACGGATGTCATTGTTTTTTTCACTCGAATGTCCCCGCCATAAAGCGGAATCATCATATAGCTACTCATAATTCTCGAGGTCACGCGGTCTGAGTAGGTATCCCGCATCATATCCATCGACAAATTCGTCGAGATGATCGTGCCTTTCTTGCGGTTGATTCTCTCATTGATGCAGTAGAAGAGCTGAGAGGAGACAAAGGTATTATTGACCTCAGTTCCCAGATCATCAATGATCAACATCTCGCACTCCAGAATGTGACGGTATGCCTCCTCACAGTCCTCCTCTGCCCCCCGGTTGAACTTATATTTGGAAAAAATCTCAAACAGATCCGGCGACGACAGATAGATCACCGACACATACCGGTCCATCAGCGCCTTCGCAATGCAGTTTGTCAGAAATGTCTTTCCAACTCCGGTGCTTCCCGTAAACAGAATGTTCTGTCCACTGTTTGGAAAATTCTCTGCAACTTCCTGACAGCGTTTCACGACGAGTTGCATGTAGGAGAGCACCGTGCGATTCAACCCCGGAAGCAGCTGCTGATCGTCATAATAGGCAAACGTCAATGTATTAAAATTCTCACGCTTCAAAACTTCCTCAATATTCGACTGTGCGTAGAGAACCTGAAGCCGTTTTCTCTCAAAGCAGTGACAACGATGACCATTCGCATAGCCGGTATCCTGACAGTCCCGACAGCGGTATCTCATCTCCATGTAATCTGCCGGGTATCCTCCTGCTGTCAAAAGAATCTGCTTCTGCTCCCTCAAATCAGAAAGTTTTCTCCGGAGTGTCTCGCGCGCATTCGGGTCTCCATGCAGAGCCATTCTCGCGCACTCCGCCCCGCTCCCCGCAATCTCCTGATCGAGTTTCTCAATCTGAGGAATCCGGCGGTAAACCTCCTGAACCCGCGCGTCTCTCTCAACCCTGTCCTTTCTCTGCTGTTGCTCATACTCCCGCATCAGCGCATTGTACTGGGAATTGCTCAGTGCCATCTGTCACTCCTCTCACTTTCTCTTGTCTTGCTCTTTGTTTTTTCAGCTTTTTCTTTTCTAGCTTTTTCTTTTCCAGCTTTTTCTCGGCGCTCTCTTAGAACAGTAGGACTTTCTACTGTTCTCCAAGCCAGCCCTTTACCTGATCGAGCACCAGAGAATCATAGTCTGTGCTTCTCTGCTCAAAATTATGAAAACGGTTGACCGGAGCCTTCACCGTTGCCCTCGGACTCTGCCGGTTCTGCGTACTCTGTGTCGTCCGTCGTTTCTCATCGATCTGGTTCACATCTTCCATGCTCTTTACGCCGGCTTCCCGCCAATCAGAGAGAATTTTATCGGCATATCGGAAACTCGGCTTATGCGTGGCTTCCATCGTTCTTCTGCACGCCTCAATGACAAGCTCACGGGAAAATCCGTAGGTCTTAAACCACTTCTCAATCATCTCCCGCTCCCCGTCCCCGGGCTTGCGATCATTCAGACCGAAGGCGCGCATCACGGCAAACGAATCCTTCGTGAATCCGGTCGAGTATGCCTTCGCCTCCTCGACAGTCTGAAATCCCTTCTCATGCCAGTTCATGCCGACTGCCTCAATGTAGCGCACGCTCGTGTGACCATTCTGTACGCAGTACTCGACGAGATATTCAAGCATCTCCGCAGACAGATGAAGTCCCTCATAGAGGTTCGCAAAAATATCTACATCTCTCGGTGTAAAAATTCGATTCAAATATCTCTGCGCAATGTAGAGAAGCTGGGAGAATTCCTCATCATTCTCAAGCTGAGCACTCAGGGACTCCTCCTCTTTCTCAGTCTCCTTTGCACCTTCTTCCTCCGGCTTTGCAGACAGCAGACTTGCGATAAGCGGATCTGTGCTCGCTGATCCCTCTGAGGCAATCGGCACTGCATCCCGGATTCTCGGCTCTCGTCCCCAGATTCCGCTCGTTCTCATTCCCTCTCCGACATTGAGATTTTCACGCTCCGGCTCAACAGCAGACGATTTCTCTGCTTTTTTCGTCTTCACCCGACTGCTCTCCCCCGTCTCTTTCTGACTCTGCTCTTTCGGATTATGCTCTTCCTGCTGATTGATCAGATCGAGCAACTCCAGCTGAATCATCTGAGTTGTCTGACCAGTCTGATTCGCCTGACCTGCCTGACTTATCTGATTTAACGGTTCCGTCTGAGTTATCTGATTGATCTGAGATGTTTGAGTTGTCTGAATTGTCTGCTCCAACGGCTCTATTTGCGCCTGTTGATTTTCCTGTTCTTTCAGCGAAGTTGGGGTTGCCTCCTCCTGTGTCGAAAGCTGAGACTCCACCTCCAGTCCTCTTCTCTGACCGATGACTCTTGCACTGTTCTCTCTCACCTGCTCAATCGGCACTTCCCCAAAGAGTGCAGACAGACCGCCAAGCGAGGGACGTGCCATCTGAAATCCCCTCGTCCCGAGCGTAAACTTTCCACCATCCTGACTTGCACTCTCAGAACGATTTGCAGTCGCCACCGCCGACCGCACCGAGGTATTTACACTGCTACTTTCCTCAACTGCAACCGCCCGTCTCGTCTGCTGGCTCAGAGAATCTTCTGCCTGATCCACCGGACCGTTCTGCACACTCTGAATCATCTGCAAGACTTCTGAGTTGCTCCCTGATCCAGCACTGCGCTCCCGCTCCGGAGGTTCCTGATCCTCGGATGCAAAGAGATCCTCCATCGTGAGTACTGCGCTCTTTCTCGCTCTGGATGAAGATACGCTCTTCGCCCCGCTCTTTCTCGCTGAGATTGTCGCATTCTTCGGACCTACAAGCGCAGTTGCCCCCTTGACTGCACCGACTTTCTGCCAGTAGAGCACAGCCCGCTTCACATCCGCCTCCGTGTGGTTGAGGGCATCCGCAATGGTTCCGACATCCAGTTTTTCGGAGGCGTGACGGAGCAGATAGAGATATACCTTCACATACTCTCCATTCGCATCTGCCATATATCGGTCTATAAATTCATTTGCAACCATCGTTGCCTCTATCTGAAATTTGCATGTCAAATCCATTGTCTTCTCAGTCCTTTCCCGTATCGGTTATCTTGTTTTCGCTTCCTTTATTTTCCATCGTTTTCTAAGGGCAACACGGGTCTGGCACCTCGATGCCAGACCCCATTTTTAAACCCTGTAAATGCTACGATTTTTATTTTTTTTAGTGTATCACATCTTGAAAAAAAAAGAAATAGGAGCACTTATCCACACTCTCGATTGTGGATATTGTGGATATTGTGGATAACTTTTTTGAGTTTCTGAAAATCCAGGAGAAAAAAGCCAGAAATTCCTTATAAATAAAGGGTTTGCAGAATTTTTAGACATTATGTTATGTAGATTAAATAATCCACATAATCTCCGGCACCAAAAAACCGGAAATTATGTGGATTTTGTGGATAACTACTTGCCGAGGAGCTTTTCCCCAACTTTTACAATGTCTCCGGCCCCCATAGTTATCAACAAATCACCGGTGGAACAATTTTCTAAAATAAATGTTTCAATTTCGTCGAAAGTCTCGAAATAATGAACCTTCTTGCCCATTTTCTCCAGTCTGTCCGCAATATCCCGGGAACTGATGCCTAACGTATCGGTCTCTCTCGCCGGATAGATCTTCGCCAAAATCACCTCATCGGCACCGCTGAGGGCTTCTGCAAACTCATCCAGGAATGCCTTCGTTCTCGTGTAGGTGTGAGGCTGGAAGACACACCACAGCTTCTTGTGCGGATAATTCTTTGCCGCGGAAAGCGTCGCAGAGATCTCCTGCGGATGGTGCGCATAGTCATCAATGATCGTGATTCCGGCAAGCTCTCCCTTTTTCTCAAAACGGCGATCGGTTCCGGTGAATGCTTTCAGACCTACCGCACTCTCCTCCTCGCTGATTCCGAGTTCCTTTGCAACTGCAATCGCAGACAGAGCATTGTATACATTATGCTCTCCCGGAACACTCAGCGTAATCCGTCCTGCCTTCTGTCCTCTCTCGACGAGGGTGAACGACGGGCGCGCATACTCATCATAAGTAATATCAGTTGCACTGTAATCGCTCTCGGCGCTGTGTCCCACCGTCACGATCCGGCATCTGAGACCTGCGGTCAGCTCCTGATAATTTGCAATGTCACTGCTGATGACGAGAAGACCACTCTCCGGAAGTTTCTCGGCAAACAGACGGAATGAATGGCGGATATCATCGAGATCCTTGAAGAAGTCGAGATGATCTGCCTCCACGTTCAGAATCACCTCAATTGTCGGGAAGAAAGAAAGAAAGCTGTTCGTATACTCACATGCCTCTGCGACAAACAGATCCGACTTGCCGACACGGATATTTCCTCCGATCGCATGGAGAATTCCTCCAACAGTGACAGTCGGATCTTTCTTTGCCTCAAGCAGAATCTCCGTGATCATTGAGGTCGTTGTCGTCTTTCCGTGCGTTCCTGCAACTGCAATCGCCTGACCGTAGTTCTTCATAATCTGACCGAGAAGGTCTGCGCGGGTCATCATCGGAATTCCCCGGCGCTGTGCCTCCTGAAACTCCGGGTTGTCCGGGTGTACAGCTGCCGTGTATACAACAAGCTCTACTTCGTCCGTGATGTTCTCTGCACGCTGTCCATACATGATTTTTGCGCCGTGAGAGGCAAGCTGATCCGTCAGCTCCGACTCGTGAGCATCCGAACCGCTGATATGAAATTCTTCCTCAAGAAGAATCTCAGCAAGTCCGCTCATGCTGATTCCTCCGATTCCGATAAAATGTACTGCCAGCGGTTTTTTGAAATCTATCTGATACATATGAAATGTCCTCTTCTTTCCTGATTCTTTTTGACTGTTAAAAAATTATTTCTGTCGATTCCAGTCAAATTTTCTCATCATTTTCATTATTTTCTTACTTTGTTTTTCTATTTGATTTCACCTATTTTTTTACTTCCTTTTGAAAAGAAAGTCAATGTTTTTCTTTGTTTTCCTCGTTTTTGTACCGTTTTCTTTCGTTTTGTATTATAATACTTCTGTACTTTGTAAGTAACTGTTCCAAATCCTTACAGTTACTGCACACCACTGTATTTCAACGAGGTATATGTTATGAAAAACAACAGCACAAATCAGTCACCACACAGCGGGCAACGGCCACCAAAAAAGCTCTCAAGAATTCCGGCAAGCATCCTTGGAATCCTTGGCTGGCTTTTTAATGGCATGTTTCAAATCTTGGCAAGCGTCATGATCGTCGGTGCGCTTGTGGCGCTCCTCATTTATGCAAAAGTCCGCCCCGAACTGGATCACTGCCGTTCCGTCGCCTACGACAAGCTGGCGCAGATGCAGCGCTCCGATTTCAGCATGCTTTCGGACACGGAAGTCTACGACAAGGATGGCCGCCAGATCGGTCTGATCAACGCAGGACACTACGAGTATGTCCCGATCAGCCAGATCAGCATGAACATCCAGAACGCCTACATCGCACAGGAGGACCGGCGATTTAAGAGCCACTCCGGAGTGGACTGGATCGCAACTTTTCGTGCAGGCCTCTCCCTTGTAAAGAATAAGGGCGAAATCAGGCAGGGCGGAAGCACAATCACCCAGCAGGTTGTGAAAAATACCTACCTGACACAGGAGCGCAGTTTCACACGAAAGATCGTGGAGATTCTTCTCGCACCGGAGATCGAAAAGAAATACTCCAAGGCAGACATCATGGAGTTTTACTGCAACACGAACTTCTACGGTCACCACTGTTACGGAGTCCAGGCCGCAAGCCGGTACTATTTTGGAAAGAACGCCGAAGATCTGCAACCTTATGAGGCGGCAGTTCTCGTCGGCATCAGCAACAGCCCTTCCGCCTACGACCCGGTCAAGCACCCGGAGGAATCTTTAAAAAAGCGAAACGATGTCCTCTTAAGCATGCTTGAAGTCGGAAATCTGACGCAGGAGCAGTATGATTCCTACACAGCTCAGCCGTTGAACATCGTTCAGGAAGAGTCTGAGGGAACAGATGAGAACTACCAGAGCAGTTACGCAATTCACTGTGCAGCTCTCTACCTGATGTCCCTCGACGGATTTGAATTCCGCTACACCTTCTCCGACAAGGATGACTACAAGGCATACATGGATGCCTACCAGACGGCATACAACGACAAGAACGACGAGATCCGTTCCGGCGGATACCGAATCTACACCTCCCTCGACAGCCAAATTCAGGCAGAGCTTCAGGTCGAGATCGACAAGACACTCGCCTCCTACACGGAGCTTCAGGACAATGGCAAATTTGCGCTTCAGGGAGCCGGCGTCATCGTCGACAACCAGAGCAACTACGTCGTCGCCATCGTCGGCGGACGCGGTACCGAGGATATTTACAACCGCGCTTACTTGAGTGCCCGCCAGCCGGGAAGTACGATCAAGCCTCTTCTTGACTATGGTCCAGCATTTGACACCGGTGAGTACTATCCGGCGCGCATTGTCAATGACCACAAGTGGACTGATGGTCCTTCCAACAGCGGTGGAAACTACTTTGGAAATGTGACAGTCCGCGAGGCCTTAAACCGAAGCTTAAATACCGTCGCCTGGCAGGTGCTCTGTGATGTCGGTGTCGAGTACGGACTCAATTATCTCGGAGAGATGGAATTTCAGAAACTCTCCTACATTGATAAGAGTGCACCGTCCATCAGCATCGGCGGTTTCACAAACGGTGTCCGCATCGTCGACATGGCAAAGGGATACAGCACACTCGCAAACAATGGTGTATACAATGACCGCACCTGCATCGTGAAAATCGAGCACGAGCAGAAGGGCGAGCTGACAAAAGATATGAAGGAACACGCAAACCGCGTTTATCAGGAAGATTCCGCCTTCATGCTGACCGACATCCTCAAAGGAACGATGACCGAGAGCTACGGAACCGGTCGCGGTCTCGCACTCGCAAACGATATGCCGTGTGCCGGAAAGACCGGAACAACAAACAGCAGTAAGGACACCTGGTTCTGCGGATACACCCGCTACTACACCACGGCTGTCTGGGTCGGCTACGACACCCCGCGCGCAATGCCGGGTGTCTACGGAAGCACATATGCCGGAAAAATCTGGAAGAATGTCATGGATCAGATTCACGTCGGCAAGGAACCTCTCGACTGGGAGATGCCGACGACGGTTGTCGAACAGGCTGACAAGAAGACCGGCATCGTCGACTACATGAGCACAACCGCTGACCTGCGCGCCGAGCAGAGCCTCCATGACAAGGAACAGCAGAAGCTCGTTGAGGAGCTCACAAATTCCGTCACCTCCTTTGAGGACAAGACGATCGAGACCGTCGAGGATACTTACTGGGTGAAGAATCAGTACACCTCCCTTCTCGCAAAGATCAATCAGGTCGACGAGGGCGAGGAGCGCGCAGATTTTCTTGAGCGTGTCGAAAAGAAGTACGACACCTTCACTCCGATCATCGCAGACATGAAGGACACGATCGACCGCTATGAACAGCAGAAGGCAAGAGAGAAAGCCGATGCCCAGAAGAAGGCTGAGGAAGAGGCTGTGAAGAAACGCAAGGAACTCGAAGCCGAGACACGCCGTCAGGACTTCCTGACTGCCCTTGAGGACGTCGAAAATCTGGAGTATCAGGCTCCGAATGCATCCTCCCTGATTCAGACCGCAATCGACAAATTGCCGGAAGTTCAGGATCTCGATAAGGCAAAAGAATACAGCGATCGCTTAAACAGCGCGATTGCCCGCGTCTCCACTCTCCCGACTGCAAGCCAGTGGCAGAGCATGCAGGCACAGAAAGAGCGCGAGGAAAATGCAAAACAGGCTCAGGATCAACAACAGATCGGCAATGAGCAGACGAAGCTCGAACAGTCGCTTCGTCAGGAATCCCGCAAATGGAATACCAGCAGTGGCCTGACCGGCGGTCCCGGAGTCACAGGCTCCACGGTCACTGCAAACCCGGATGAGAATTGAAAGGATGGAATGAGATGAACAAGACAAACAAAACGAATTTCAAGGCATTTCAAACTCCTTCGGGAATCGCAGATCCGGTGAAACCTAATCGGGAACCTCAGCCATATCCGGGAGCTTCCCTCGTGAAGCCAAACCAAAATCAAAAAGCGCCTGTGGAAGAATCTGGTGAAATGCCCACTAACGTTAACGTGGCGAACAAAATGCCTGCAAATGTATCGAATGAAACATCTGCAAAAGTATCTGGCGAGATACCAACAAAGGTACCTGGTGAAATTCCGGTTTCTGACCCAGATTCCGCTTCCAATACGACGCCCACGCCGTCTCAAAATACGCATCAAAAATTTATGTTTTTAAGAAACGCTCATGGAGTGATTGATGAAGAAGATGACGACATTTTCCCTGATGTGTATGGCGATGAAGAAGATTATAAAGACGATTATCGCGACGAGGATGATGATGAATATCTGGAAAACGATATTCGCTCATGGTTCTACACCTTCATGTGCATGAACATTCCGATTTGCGGTTGGATTTATCTTCGCCGACTCGCCACCGGAAAGATTCCAACCTCACTTGAACAGCAGGATTTTGCAGAGGCCTATCTCTATTACAAGCGGTTTTTCCTCAAAATTTCCGCTGTGATCCTGATTGTGCTTATCATCGTCGGTGCGATTGCAATCAACAAATTGCTTGCTTATATGCAGATGCTCTAGATGCTCTAATAATTTAACCATGCAAAAAAGCCGTACTTCCCGAAATTTTCTCCAGGTTGTACGGCTTTTTGTGTTAAGCGGGTTCCGCTTGGTTCTTTGGGTATAAACCTTAAATATGATTCTTTCTGAAAATGCGTCCACTGTATTTTTCCAGTGCAGTCAGGAGCAGATTTCCGAGAACACCGACTGCAAGCACCTCTCCGATTCCGACCGTCAGCATCATAAACGGAATCAGATCTGGAGAACCATATGCATAACGCAGAACAAATGGAATAATCAGCGCATTGGCCACAATCGGCGGAATGCATACCAGCCACTTATTTTTGCGAAGTACATAGGAACCGATTGCTCCGATCAGGGTTGCCAGACTTCCAAATACCACATCTGGAAGAATCGTGGTTCCCATTGCCATACCAACACCATTTGAAATCAGGCATCCAAGGAAAAGTCCCGGAATTCCTGCCGACGTAAAGTACGGAAGCACACAGAGTGCCTCTGATACACGAAACTGTACCGGACCATAAGAGATCGGTGCCAGCACCAGTGTCAACACGGTGTAAATTGCTGCGATCATCGCAGCCTCTGTCATAAACTGCACGTTGTTTTTAGAACTACTCATATTCTATTTTCTCTCCTCTAGTTTTGTTTTACGAGTGGAAGGTCACGAACACTCGATTCCCGGCGTAAGCCCTTTAAGACCTTGGTTTTTGCGGGTTTTGACAACGGATACGAGTATAGCATAGGAGGCGTTTCAAATCAAGACTGACTTTTTTACATAATCTCTTAATCCCTCATCCCATGACTCTCTTGATATGAATTGCCAGATATCCGGTCTCCTCCCGCTCGAATTTCAGCCTGCTCTCTTTTTCCAATTTCCGACAGATCTGATCCGCAAGCTCATACTCATGAGGGAAGGTTCCCTTTGCATAATCCTCCATATCAAGATTCGCTTTCTCGCCCCTTCGCGCACGCGCAATCATGTAACGGACATGACTCACAAGTCGATTATAGCCAAGCGATCCAAGTGGAAGTTTTTTCTTCATTCCTGTCTCAATCATTGACAGACACTCATTGACCATCCGCGCCGTCTCAAGCGACTCTGCCACATTTTCCTCTGTGCGTCCTGAGTGAATGTGAAGCGTGATGTAACCGGTCTCATCCTCCCCCAAACGAACTCCCGTCATCTCCTCAATGATCTGACTCCCCCGTCTCGCCGTCTGATACTCTTCCTCAAACAGCGCCTCAATATCCTGGCGAAACGGATTCGGAATTTCTTTGTTCTCTTTCGCACGCGCAACCGCCATCGCAATATGATCTGCCATCGGAATCAAAATATCATGATGAAGCGCCCCCAAAACTTTCTCTGCCTCCTCGATGATCCTTCCAGACACTTCAATAAAAATCGGATCAATTCCGTTGACTCGCGTCAAAGCTGAAGTCTTCTCCGAGACAAGCTCATATCGCCTCGCATTCGGGAGCTCCTTCATGCGCTCTCCCATCCGATGTCCAAATCCAACTCCATTTCCGAGCAAAATCTGTTCCTGCTTTGATTCATCATCTAAAACCAAAATTCCGTTGTTATTCAGAACCTTCACAATTCGATACATAATAAAAATACCTCCCGCACCTGCCTTCTCTAATTATCATTATACATGATATCAGAAGAACCGCAATGTGCAGAAGGTATTATAAAAAATACTCCCTTTATTCAAATACTTTCTTAAATCCTACTTGCAGATCTGACCAACTTTCTCCAGCCGTTTCACTGTCTTCTCCCCTTCCAGTTTCAACTGCTGTCCCTCTGTCAGACCGGTGAAAATCACGATGCAGGCATCGCTCACCGCATTCTCTCTGATGAATTTCGGATCGAATTCCATCAGCTTGTCGCCCTTTTTCACTTTCTGTCCATCGCTGACGAAAACCTCAAATCCTTTTCCGTCAAGTTTTACGGTGTCGACACCAATGTGAAGCAGATACTCGGTTCCATCAGAAGCTTTCATTCCGATCGCATGCTTGCTCGGGAAAACAAACATAACCTCACCGTCCTCCGGTGCCACAACCGTTCCATCCTCCGGCATTACAAAATATCCATCTCCCATTGCCTTGCTCGCAAATGCCTCATCCGGTGCTTCTGTGATCGGTTTTAAAGTTCCACGAAACGGAGAGCAGAGTTCATGAACCTCTTTCTCAGTTGCCTTCTCTTCTGCTGTCGTCTCAGTCTCTGCATGGTCTTTGCTCGTTTTGCTATCCTTCTGTGTATCCACAGTCTCTGCTGCCATATTATTTACGCTTACAGTCGGTTCCGTCTCCTCCTCGGAAGCAGTTTCAAGATACGCCTCGAGATTGGACTTGATCACCGTTACCTGCGGTCCGTAAATAACCTGAACACCCTGACCTTTCTTTACAACTCCGACTGCACCGGTTGCCTTAAGCATCTTTTCATCAACAAGATCCGAATCAGAAACCGTACAGCGCAGTCTCGTTGCACAGCAGTCCACGGAGACAATATTTTTCTTGCCACCGAGACCTCTCGCAATCATCACGCTCTTCTCATCCGAATTTCCATTTGCATTTGATCCGCCGGAAACACCTGCATTACTTCCGGAATTTCCGCCATTTCTCTGTGCATTGACATCCGCCTTTGTATACAGCTTTGTCTCCTCGTCATCGTCCTCACGACCCGGAGTCTTCAGATCAAACTTCTTGATCAGAAAACTAAAAATGAAGTAATACAGAAGAAAATAAATCACTCCCACCGGAATAATACGCATCCAGCTCGTCTTCGCATTTCCCTGAAGAACACCGAAGATGAACAGGTCCAGAAGACCACCCGAGAACGTCAGTCCAACTGCAATATTTAAAATATGAGCGATCATGTAGGCACTTCCTGCAAGAACTACCTGAACAGCAAAGAGCATCGGTGCTACAAACAGGAAAGAGAACTCGATCGGCTCTGTGATTCCGGTAAACATACAGGCAAGTGCCGCACTCAGCAGAAGACCGCCTGCTGCTTTCTTCTTCTCCGGCTTTGCACAGCGGTACATCGCAAGTGCCGCACCCGGAAGTCCAAAAATCATGAAAATAAACTCACCCGAGAAGTAACGGGTTGCCTCTGCACTGAAATGTGTCACATCAGAAGATGCGAGCTGTGCAAAAAAGATGTTCTGACCACCCTGAACAAGATTGCCATCTACCATCATCGTTCCGCCAACAGCAGTCTGCCAGAATGGCATATAGAAAACATGATGAAGACCAAACGGAATCAGTGCACGTTTGATGATTCCGAAAATCAGGGTTCCGAAGTATCCAGTTCCCGTAACCAGTCCGCCGAGAGCGAAAATTCCGTTCTGAACGGTCGGCCAGATAAAGCACATCAGAATTCCGACACCCACATACACAACAGTCGAGATGATCGGAACAAAGCGAGAACCACCGAAGAACGAAAGTGCATTCGGAAGCACAATCTTATGATAACGGTTATGAAGTGCAGACACTCCGAGTCCCACAATAATTCCACCAAATACACCCATCTGCAAACTCTGGATTCCACATACACCCGCAATCGTTCCCTCGAGAACATCACTTGCTATCGATCCATCTGCAAGAATCTTTCCTGAAATCAGTAACGTCGCATTGATTGATGCATGCATGACAAAAAAAGCGATCATCGCAGACAATGCTGCTACTTCCTTCTCTGCCTGAGCCATTCCGATCGCAACACCAACTGCAAAAATAATCGGAAGGTTATCAAAAATCACATTTCCTGCCTTGCTCATGATGACGAGCAGAGCATGAAGAAGGGTTCCATTTCCCAAAAGTCCCTGAAGTCCGTATGTCGCAATTGTCGTCTCGTTCGTGAAGGAACTGCCGATTCCCAGCAACAGTCCTGCAACCGGAAGAACTGCAATCGGAAGCATGAAACTCCGCCCCACTCGCTGGAGCACCCCAAATACCTTGTCTTTCATTTTCTTTCTCCTTGTTTTAGTCAGGCTCTGTCACGGTCTGCATTCTTTGTTCCGCAAAAATAAGTTTCAAACACCTTCTAGGATTTCCCGGGTTCCCAGAAATCATTCCTATGAAACAAAAAGGCACCAACCATAGAGAACACACCATACTTGGAAAATGTTCTCTAAAGGTTGATGCCTGCATAACCAGTAACACGCCCGTTATTTATTTTCGTGACAAGTATAGCCGTAAATTCTGTTTATGTCAAGGAGATTTGTTATTTTTATGTTTCTTTATCCACTACTACAAATCTTTTTTCATACTGTTTAGATATTTTTTTATCTTCAACCACAATTATATTCTTCATTTCATTCTCCCATAAAATAACAGAAAAATACACTCTCTGTTTATTTGAAAAAGATTTTCATAATTTTCGCCTTTTTCCTTTCTTTTATGAGACTTTCCGTCTATAATAAAAGGATACTCAACGACTATTTTTAGTCATAATCCTTACACTTTAGAGAGGCACGCAGATAATGAATGTATTCGATATTCTCGGACCGGTTATGATCGGTCCCTCCAGTTCTCACACTGCTGGCGCTGCACGAATCGGGCGTATTACACGCGCCCTGCTCGGTGCTCCGGCAGTTCACGCTTCCATCCTTCTTCACGGTTCCTTCGCAAAAACCTATCGTGGTCATGGTACAGACAAGGCTTTGATCGCCGGTATTATGGGTATGAATACCGATGATGAGAGAATTCGCTTTGCACCTGACCTTGCGGTAAAAGAAGGACTTGAAGTTGAAATTACAACCGGCGAAATTGATGGTGCCCACCCAAATACAGCTCTGATTACTCTGACAGATGCCAACAACCGCACAGTCAGTCTTCAGGGAAGCAGCATCGGCGGTGGAAATATTCTTGTGACAAAAGTCAACGGCATGGATGTTTCGATTACCGGCCAGTACACAACCCTGATCGTCCTCCACCGCGACGCTCCCGGAACGATCGCTTCCGTAACAGAGGAAGTTGCACAAACCGGTGCCAATATCTGCAATTTCCGTCTTTCCCGCAATGAAAAAGGGGGAGAAGCTGTCATGACCATCGAACTGGAAGGAACGATTGATCCAAATCTGAATGATCGAATTCAGAAGCTGGATAACATCTACTCCAGCACCATGCTGAAACCAATTTGACCGGAAGGAGACTGAAAACGATTATGGAATTTCATTTTGATTATCACACCATCGCATCCATCGTCCGTACTGCCACAGAAAGTAAGACCCGCATTTCTGAACTGGTCTTAAAACAGCAGGCGGATCAGTTAGAGCGCTCTGAGGAGGACATCTTCCGTCAGATGGAAAACAACTATCAGGTTATGACTGCCTGTATTGATCCGGGAAGTGAGAAAGATATCCGAAGCACCAGCGGACTGACCGGAGGAAGTGCCTACAAGATGCGCCAGGTCTCTGAATCTGGCAAAAGTCTGACCGGTTCTCTGATGTCGAGTGCGCTCTACCGCGCTTTGGCTGTATCCGAGCTCAATGCCGCAATGGGTCGAATCGTCGCTGCCCCGACAGCTGGAAGCTGTGGAATCCTTCCAGCCGCTGTCCTCACAATGGAAGCAGAAAAGGGCTGTTCCCATGATGATTGTGTCATGGCTCTGTTCACAGCATCCGCCGTCGGCATGGTAATTGCAGACAACGCCTGCCTTGCTGGAGCAGAAGGTGGATGCCAGGCTGAGTGCGGTTCCGCCGCCGCCATGGCTGCCGCTGCTATCACTGAGCTGTCCGGCGGTACTCCGGAAATGATCGCACACGCTGTCGCCATCGCCCTGAAAAACATTCTTGGTCTCGTCTGCGATCCGGTTGCCGGTCTCGTAGAGATCCCGTGTATCAAGCGTAACGCTTCCGGTGTTGCCGGAGCCTTCGTTGCTGCCGAACTTGCCCTCGCTGGCATCGAGAGCGCAATTCCAGCCGATGAAGTCATCTGGGCAATGAAAAAGGTCGGCGATGCAATGTCCTCCACACTCAAAGAGACGGCTGAAGGTGGACTTGCCGCAACCCCAAGTGGAAAGAAACTGTTGGAGCAGGTATTCGGATCAAATTCCGGTTGCAACAGTTGCAATGGTTGTCTGGGATAATCCAGAGTCGATGTCTCCCTTTCTCTATAAGGTGGAAAATCACAAGATTTTTCAAGAGAAGGGAGACAATCCTCTTTTGAGTTATCTGCTCAACGAAGGGACAAATCGCCAGTGGTGCTTTTTTGCACTAACCACAGTGGAACGAAAAAACGCAGTGATTCTGATCATAGGACAAACCGGTATCGACAATCTGCAATCTTGACCTCATCGCCCTCTCGAATCGTAACAGTCTCATTTGCCTCAAGCATTTTTCCGGCGACAAATGTCCCATTCGTAGAATTCAGATCCTCAATGGTATATTCCGAATCGACCAGATCAATCTTCATATGAAGCCTACTCACCACATCCCGCTCAAGCACAAAGTCCACCAGATTTTCCTGTTTCCCGATGACAAACGGATAATATCGAAGTTCGATGTCCGGCAAGCCTGGGTCTAATGCAAGCAAACGATGATTTTCTTTTGATTGTGCAAGATTAAAATTTAACTCTCCAAGCACCAGCGTATCCTGTTCAACATTTGAGAATGAACACTTTGACCAGTCCATCTCTCCCTGATCTATCTTGGAGGATGATTTTGAGGCTTCTATTGTTCCAATCAGTCCGTCCTCCTCCGGAGCAAACATGTTCTCCCAGGAATTACCATTCTGCGCGCCCCATGCATCTCCTCTAACATTCAAATCTCCAGTAGATCCTTGATCCTGAAAAATCTCTTCACCCGCAAATTCTCCCTCTGCAAATCGTCCTTCCGTTCCCCTCTGATACTGGCTTTCTAAGACTGACTCATCATCATCTGGCACTCCTTTCTCTCGTCCCCACAATCGCCTCCACCAACGCCTAAATCGCACCCACAGTCTCTTCTTTTGCCCGCTCTCCTCAGTTTTCTCCCGTCTCATCTCCTTTTTTCTCTGCTTTTCTTCTTTTTTTCTCCGTTTTCTTTCCCGCCTTGCCTCTCTTTTTTCTTTTCTTCCGATTCGCTTTCCGCTCTGCTCCCCATTTCTCCATTCAGACGAATCAATGGTATCCTGATTATTTTCACCCTTGTTTTTCCGTTCTGCATCTTCAAAAATAAATCGCTGTTGTCTCTTGCCCGCTTCCTCATTCATGCCATCATTTGATCGGCAGTCCACCCACTCTCCATTCTCAGATTCATCCTCCAAAATCAGACCTCTATCCCAGCCCCGAGAGCTTGTCCCCTGCTCCGGACTTGAGCGCTCTTGGCGCACAAAACCACTCTTTCCCATCGATTTTCCATATCCAAAAGTCTGCAAAATCCGGAGAATATCATTCATTCCATAATCTGCCTTTCGCGTCTCCTGATAGAGCGCATACGCCAAAACAACACTATCCTTATCCTGATGATCGACTTTTCCAAGCAGATATTCCAGAAGTTTAGAATAATCTTCCGGGAAGTTACGCTGAATTCCCGGAATGAGACAGAACCAGACACGAAAATTTTCCGGTTCTATGTAGAGATATTCCGGAGTCAACATCACTGAACTCTCTTTCAAAAGATACTTTTCCATTCGATCAACAATCTGCGCAATCCCGATAATAAAACTGCGCAGTTCCCCGACTCGGATCGTTCTTCCCTCTAAGACCCTTGCCAACGGCTGTTTCGACGTAATCTCATAATAAAAGTAAATCTTCTCATCGATCTGACGAAGCTGAAACCGCAAAATCCCTTCAATGGAATTTGCTACAAGCATCCGACATTCATACCCATCCCATTCAAGATCTTCCGAATCCAGAATCAGATAATTATGTTTCATCTCTCTTCGATAACTGATTTTCATAAACAAAATCCTTTACTTACCAGACTGCACATCCTGCGCAAGACTCCATAATCTCAAAAAATTCTCCGGGCGAAACACTGGAGCAGTGATCTCGAGATTCCATCCATTTCCACCTGATTGAATTGAGATCGTTCTATCTTCCTTATGTTCCGGTTCATGGCGAACTCTCTCGACCTGTTCATGAAGTTGAAACATTCCCCTTGTCTCCCCGCTGAGCCTAAGCGCCTGCCCCATCAAAATCATAATCGTGAACAGGACAACTGCCATCACTCCGGCAGTCTCCACAGTGTAGGATGCTGGCAAATCATGATGCCATCTGCTCATCCGCTCTGCATATGTTTTCCCTTTTTCTTCGTTTCTTCTCTCCGTTTTTGCTTTCGCAACCTTCTTTTTCTTCGTATCTCTGATCTTTTCTTTTTCGATTCTGATATTCATTTTTCATTTACACCGACTTTCAAGTTATAAAAGAATTTTCTTTCAATTCTGATCTTCCTTTCGATGTGGGAGTTGACAGGTTGATTCTCTTGAATTATTGAAATATTCACGATATTCTCTCAACAATCAGCCAGATCCCTGGAATTGCCACAAATGGAAGAAAGGGAATCATCGTCTTTCCCACACCCTCCCTTTGATGAATCTTTCCCCAGAAAAAATATCCCAATGAAAAAAGTCCACAGAGCAGAGTTCCGTATAAGAGCAACATCACATTCTCCCAAAATCCGAGAATCACCCCTGTCACACAGAAAAACCATCCATCTCCCGAACCAACTGCACCGTCCGACCATATTCCCGCAAGCAGAATCACGATTCCAATCAAAATAGAGGCTAAATGATCCAAAATTACATACGTTTCCCGTGCTCTCACAATCCGGCATCCCGCCCACAATAATGCCAATCCTCCAAAAAGCATATATATCCATACCGCAACTCTCTTTTTTCGCAAATCCTGAATCGCAGAAAAGGTAAGAAAGCCTGCAAAAATTCCTATACCTATCACGAAATTCCTCCTTATCCTACACATTTCTCCACTACCTGTTTCCACAGTAAGAACATGCTCCCAGATGCTTTACCTCCGATAAATGCACTGCCCTCACATATGCAATCAACGATCGACATCTCCTTGTCGTGTGGTAACTGCTCCCACTCGATGCAATATAAACACTGCTTCCTGTGGATGCCCCTGATCCACAAACTGCACACGGGTAATATTTTCCTCCATTCGTATTTCGCTTTTCTCCGATCACTTCAAATGGGACAGCCGTCAGTTTACTTGAAAGGTAGTGGCACTCCCGGCTTAAGTGGTAACGCGTGCTTGCCTTTCCGACATATACAATCGGATCTTCTTCCTTGCTCTCCTCGCCTCCGCTTAAGGAGGATAATCCGCTCCTTCCCGTCCACATGCGCCGTCTGCTTCTCGCAGTCGTCGAAATGCTTTTTAATCCCAAAACCGGAAACGGCATCTGAATCTCGTATTCCATCACAAGATCCACAATCTCTCCATTTTCTGTGACAGCAGAATGAATCATCGACACGGACCGGATTTGCTCGGTATCCACTTTTGACATTGCGACTGTCTTCCCATACGCAATCACTGCCGTTGTCTCCAAAATTTTCTTTCCAAATTCCAGATCCGACTCGTCTGCGCCCGGAATAAGATCTGCCATTTCTTTAAAAATTGCATCTGCCAGATAACCGTATTTACTGAGATCCTCACATGCAGATTCCAATCCTGCCTGAATCCTTCTCTGAGTTGTCATGATCTTCATCGGCAGAATCAAACTTACAGATGCAAATACAAAGAGACTTAACGCCAGTGATGCCTCAAGCGTCATAGATGCGGAGACGGACCGGCATACCTTTTTCTCACGACACTTTAAATATAAACACAATCTTTTTTTCATAATCAGGATTCGTACTTGGAGAGTCACGATTTTTATTTTTTTGATATAAGAAAAAACTGCCATGGAAAAAGGCATGCCACTCCGCCTCCATTCATCTTTATCAACCATCTAACTATTTCTTTAGTCTTTGTAAGCATCGGCTTAATATGCTCGCTCTGTCAGAAGTTCCATCTGATAGACTGGATCTCCCCCTCCGGTCTGACGCTCCACAAATCCCAGTGAAAAGAACACTCTTTTGGCTTCCACCGTCGTCCAAATCTCACTCTGATATAGACAATCTCTCATATGAAATTCACTTTGGCCAAGTTGGATATTTTTTTCTATCAAATCCATCATCCGATATTCCTGTGTTACGCCATTTCCGAGAAGTAACAAGATTTTTAGCCATGACAGGTAGGAAAGTCCCCGCTTTCCACCGCCATCTTCAACCTTTTTATTTTCTCCGATTGAGAGCAGGGCGGAGAGCTCCAATTTCCAGTCTTCTTTTTTCTTCCAGATCGGAGTCTTTTTTCCCGCTAATAGTCCCCGAATATCCATCAGAGATTCTCCGAGCGCCCAGACAGACATGACAAGAAATGTTGTCACAAGAATCAGCGGGGAAGCGCTCGCCAGTCCGGTAATCTCCATCGCCAACTTTCTCGCCTCAGAACGCTTCTGAGAATCTGAGAGAATATGAAGCAAATTCAGTCCCTCTCGCACCGCAAGAAGACGTTCCAGCGCTCCCATCAGGTTTGCTTTATCAGAATCTTTTCCAGCAATCAGATATTCGACTTCGTAATCCAAAGCGGTCGGATGAGCATTTGCATTTCCCATAGTCTCCTCTGAATCGGTATCCCCATCAGGATCTTTGTTTTCCTCACTGTCCTTAGAATCTCCCTGCGAATCCTTATCTAAAGAAACCTTTCTGCCTGATTTTACTTCTACACCCTCTATTCCAGATGCCTGACCCTGCTGAATCTGAACTGCCTGAATCTGAACTGCCTGAATCTCTCTGTTCTCTCCATCTGACTGATTTTTCTTTTGCCCGGTGCAAAAATTTTTAAAGAATATGCCATCATATTGGTTGACTATAAAATGCGACGCGATTCCGACGTTTCGATTGCTCTCCCCATGCTCTGCGGATGGTACCTCACTCAAATCTACCGTTTTTTCAGACAGCTTTCGGTCCCCCGGAATCAACAGAGTGAGCACTCCATCCCGAAAGAGCTCCTCAACTTTTTCAAGCAGATTCTCCTTTTCTTTATCTTTTACGCCATAGGAAAAAGAAAGTCTCGGAATTTCCAGTCTCCGAAAATGGCGTTCCACCGGACTCCATAATTCCTCAAGATCTGGTCCGTCATCATCCTCATCATCGCTCTCCCAGTCATCGATCTCTTGCTCAACCTCCAGAGATTCTTCGATGACTTCTTCCACGAACGCGATCTGCTCTCTCGACTTTTCCTCGAGTGCCTCGATTTCCCTCCGACGAACTCCGTCTTCCGAGACATAATCCTCATATTCTCGGATTTCCTCCATCATCAATTCCATGCTCTCTGCACTCATCTCATCGGATTTTGCTTCAACTTTTTTTCGAGTCTCTGCAAGATCCTCCGCGAGCTTGTCCGCCTGCTTTCGGTATTTCTCCACGAGACCGGGCATTTTCTCAAGCTCCTTGATCAACGACCTTGCCTGCTCTCGAAATCCCGATCCATCATAGTCTTGCAGACAGGAAAGACCTTCTCTTTTCCACTCTTCCTGACAGTTGAGATTCTCGCTGATCTCTTCAAGTACTTTTTCCAATTTGAGTGCCTGCTTCGCATGTTTCCGGTAAAGGGTGGCAGTATCTTTGACTGCCACCGCATCCCTTCCTCTCTCGATGATGTCTTTCGCCTCTTCTGCCTGAAATTCACTTCTCCAGAAGCCAAATTTCATGTAGTCCAGAATCTCTTTTTCAAAATAGACTGCATCATCATCCACTGCAAAAAGCTGATTTTCCGCTGTCACAGATGCCAGCTCCATCGGATACCAGTTTTTCGCCTCAAGATACGGTTGAAGATAGGAGGCAAAATCTGCCTCCATCTTCTCCGGCACATCATACTCTGCAAAGAAAAGGCGATAGGAATCCCAAACTTCCCTGTGATATTGTGCAAAGACCGAATCCATTGCAGAAGAGACGGCTGTCCGCAGGTACCATCTCGCCCCAGCTGTCCGCGCCGATTCCAATAGAACGCAGAAGAAAGCGAACAGACACATCATCACCAGACTGAGAAATACTGTGACCTGAGCACCCACATTTTTTTGTTTTTGCATCAGTATACTTCCTTCGACTGTTTCTCAATCTCCTTGAAAATATTGTTTAACAATTTGGTGATCTGCTCCTTGAAGATGATTACAAGTCCAATCAGCACCACCAGAATCAAAACCACCTCGATCACGCCAACACCGTCTTCCTGACGCATAAATTCAACAAACTCGTTTCTCATCTTTTTCTCCTTTCTCATTTCGTTACAGTTCGGGAAATTTCTACTCATGTACTGCAATCTGATTTCTGTAAATCACATTCCAAACCACATGCTTTTTCATGCCTCGCAATAACTCCACTCCAAATTCCGTTCCCTACTATTTACTATCCCATCGACATCATTGCCGGCACCATAATCATCACCATCACAATGCCAAGCATCATAAACAGTGGTGCGAGCAGTTTTGTTCCCGCCTCTTCTCCTATTGTCCTCGCCAGATTCTTGCGCGCCTCAAATGCATCCTCCATCTCTGCCGTAAGAATTGCTCTCAGGTTTTTCATGCCCGAGCGACGATTCTGTTCTAAAAGACTGCTGAGCTTCAGATACTGCTGTACCCCACACCTGCGACCGAATTCCCGAAATGCAACAGACTCCGCAATTCCATTTGCAAGCTCAAAAGAAGTCTGGCGCATCTCCTCATAGGCGACCCGGCGTTTGATCCGCTTTCCGTCAAGAGCTGACTCATAATCCCTGACCATGCGCTCCCACGCACTTCTCACCGTTAGTCCGGCACCGATTAAAACCATCAGCTTTGACACGAGTTCCGCATAATCCATCAGCAGTTCTTTTTCCCGAAGTTTTTCTTTTTTCTTCTGTTCCGCGCCCTCCTGACTCAAAAGCAAGACAGCCATCACCACTCCAAGAATCGGAATCACTGCATACAGATTTTCCTCTTTCTTCCGATAAGTTAATTTTCTTCCCTCATAAATTTCAGGAAGCTCCATCCACGGTTCACTCCGATCACTCTCTTCCCGATTTGCAATTTCCTTGATTAATCCCGATCTGAGGGCTTCCTCATCCGTCTGGATCGCTGGCATAAGACGAAGAAATATCAGATATTCTGCCTGATACTTTCCGGCACTCATATGCACCTGAAGCTGAACGTTCTGCGGTTCCTCCACCGTTTTTTCAATCTTACCTGCCGCACTGATCCACTCCGGATTCTCCGAATACCACAGAAGACGAACCCCGGAATCCTCCCAGTGGGACGGCAGTTTCAAATCCTCCCTAACTTCCATCAGAGAAGGATTCTTTCCGCGAATCTTCTCCTCCATTCCCTCCATGATCTCCTCAAATACCCGCTCCGCCTCCTGCTCCGTGTAAATCCGCGGTTCAACTTCCACAGTCAGATCAACGGGTTCTTCCAAAAGACCATCAACCTCAACTTCATAGACAGAGCTTCCATCCCCATACCCGCCTCGCTCCAAACGATTTCCGACAATCTCACTCTCCCCCTTCAAGAAAAAAGTAAGACCCACATAGAGCAGAAGGCTCCCGACTACACAGAGTCCCGGAAGAATCCAACGTTCTTGTTCTTTCTTTAACCCCATTCGCCTCCCCCGTTTCCACATAATGTGCTCTCAAAACCCTCGAACCCTCAAATTTCAGGTCTTAAACCTCAATCTCGAGAATTCGTTTCGCCATCCACACAGAAATCAGATAGACAATCAAACACCCACTCATCAGCACTCTTCCCATCATCGTCTGATACATCTGCTTAAAAAATCCTGGCGATGCCCCATCCACATAAAATACAATAAAGAACGGAATCAGATTCATAATCCTCTGCTCAAATTTTCTCGATGCCGTCATCGTCTGGATCTCCTCCTTTACCTGCATCTTGTCCCGGATCATCTCTGCGGTGTGGCGCATGATTCCACTTAGATCTCCTCCGCTCCGTTTGGCGACAGAAAATACCTCCGAGAAATTCCGAATATCCTCAATCCCACTTCTCTGTGCAAAATCTTCCAACACCTGCTCCACCGAACGGTTCATCCGGATCTGATCATTCATACACGAAAACTCTCTCGTAATCATCCCCTCCGCTCCATAGAGCGTCACAAGCTCCTCCTGACTGACTCTGAGCGCATTCTCAATCGAATAACCGGCACTCAACGCAGAAGCAAGAATCACCATGCTCTCCTTAAACTGAGAAGCCAGTGTCAAAATTCTCTTTTCTTTTAAACGCCTGCTCTCATAAAACGGATAACAGAGCCCTGCCGGAAGAAGGATCAAAAACGCAATCAGACTCCGATAAAATGTCCATGCAACCAATGCACACATCCCAATGCCCTTCGCAAGTGCCATCAGACACTCTTTCATCGATAGCCGGTAATGCTCATACTGGATAACCTGCCTGACGGAGTTTCTCGACGGAGCGGAGACTGCCGACTTTGACAAGACTTCCTTTGACTTTTTCTCTTCGCCGTCCTTCATCCCTCTTCTTCTGATCCTCATCCGATTCCTCCTCAAATCGAAACAGCGGATTCAACTGAATCTCTCCGTTCTCAAAATCCCCCACCTCGACAATCTCGAGAACTTTCCTGCTCTTGTCCCGAAGTCGCCCGAGATGTACCATAATATCAAGAGCTGAGGCGATCTGGCTTCTCACCGCCATCAGAGGAAGCTCTCCCGCCATCAAGGTCATCGTCTCGAGTCGCGAAAGCATATCTTTCGGACTGTTCCCGTGACCGGTCGACAGACTCCCCGCATGACCTGTATTGAGCGCCTGAAGCATGTCGAGACATTCTTTTCCTCTGACCTCTCCGACAATAATTCGATCCGGACGCATTCGGAGTGATGCCCGAATCAGATCGCTGATCTCAATTGCTCCCTCTCCCTCCGCATTTGCATTTCTCGTCTCAAGGCGCACAAGATTCGGCACCTGACGAATCTGCAGCTCCGCCGAGTCCTCGATCGTCACAATTCGATCCGTCTCCGGGATAAACGCAGACATCGCATTGAGAAACGAAGTCTTACCCGATCCGGTTCCCCCGCAGATAAAGATGTTGTAACCCGCGCACACAAGTTTTTTCAGAAATTCGACAGCTTCCTCGCTCAGAGAGCCCAGTTCCAGTAAGCGTTGTACAGTGATCGGTTCCGGGAATTTTCGGATCGTCACAACAGGACCGTCAAGCGCAATCGGTGGAAGCACGATGTGGACACGGGAACCATCCGGGAGTCTCGCATCCGCAATCGGATTTGCCACGTTGACAGCGCGGTTGATTCTGCTCACAATCTGCTGAATCATATCCTCAAGCTGTTGATTGCTGTCAAATCCCTCCTCCCATCTCGAAATCCGACCATGCTGTTCCACAAAAATCTGATCCTTTCCATTGATCATGATCTCTGTGATCTCCGGGTTATCCACGAGTTCCTGCAAGATATCAAGCCTCCGAAATGCATTCACAAGGCGATTTCTGAGTTCGAGCCTTCCCGCCAGTGGAAGATAGCGCGCTCTCGCCTCCTCCTCCACAGCTTCCTCAATACACGCGTAGAGAACATCGTCATCCACCTGGCTTCGATCCCTCAATTGAATCCGAATCCTTTCCTTGATCTGCTCTAAGCGTTCCCGCTTTTCATCTCGACTCTCTTTTTCCATTCGATTCTGACTGTTTCCCTCCTTTTCACTCCAATCATCCGAATTCTTTTCACGCATTTTCATTCCCTGCCCTCGTTACCACCTCCCACCCATGCTCATTCCTTATTCCTTCCTCTTCCCAACACATTCTCAACACATTTCCCTTTCAAATCACTTTCTATCCTAGTGTTTCCTGTATTCTCCCCTTCTGACCTTCCACTTTCAATCAATCTCTCATTCCTTTTTCCGCCCTTCCTGTCATCTCCCTCACAAAGTCTCCGACCGGTCCCCAGAGCAACTGTTCAAAATACTCTCCGGCAGACACGCAATCCGCAGGCATCGGAAGTCTCAAAATCCGAATCTTCCCCGATAGATTCATTCGCCCTGAATCCTCAAGATACTGTCTCCAGTCCTGAATCTTCGTCTCCGACACGATATCCTTGCAGATCGGTGCATACACGACATCACTAACTGCAAGAACTGCCTCCACATTTCTCAGAAAATGACCGACATCCACAATCAATACATCATACCCACACTCTCTCGCGATCTTCTCGATCAGACCGGCCACCTCCGCGCCCTCCATCTGCGCGAGATCCTCCGCATAGGCAACCGGCGGTACATAGTCAAGTCCCCCATAGTCATAGATCACACTCCCAAGTCTCATCCGATCAAATTCTCCCTGACGACTGTAATAGACGAGATCCGAAAAACTTCCAGAATACTGCGTCCCCATCATCTGAGAAAAACCAGAAAACTCCTCCAGACTCAAAAACAGTACCTTACTGTCCTTTGCAAGCACCTGACCGAGTGTGACGGCAAATCCGGTCTTTCCGCATCGTCCGATCGGAGAATACACCCCGATCACCCGACTTCTCGTTCCCATGGCTGTCATCTGCTCTTCCCGTTCTCCGGTCTGGTAACACGCCATAACCTCTCTCAAAATACTGTCTGATGCCTGATACTTATAGACTGCCGGAGCTCCCGTCTTCACCATCGTAACCTCCGAGAGTCTCACAACCTGATGAACGCCGAGATCCTCAAGTTCCTGATCTGCGACCTCATCTCCCGCAAGCAGAATTTCAATCTGCTGTCTCTGCGCAAACGCTTTTAAGCGCGCAAGGCTTGTAAATGCGATCGCCATAAACGGAGTCGATTCCTTCTGGTTGATAAACTCGGAAAAACGCTCCGCATAAAATGGATCTACATCGTAGACCGCTAAGATTTTCTTGTTCATTCGCACCTCCCCATTTACTCGCCACCTTCATTTCATCTGGCTACCCAGAAAAACAAATATCTCATAGATAAAAACGCCCATTGCCAGACATGCACCGAGAGGAATCTTCTCTTGATCCGTCATTTGTTCAAACCGGACATAGGGTTCAATCTGCCCCGTCCGCCTCACGGTCTGAACGTATCGAAACAGGCGAAAAAAACGCTCTTCCAAACCAGATTTCACCGGTCCCGCCCTTGCGATCTTCCAGATTGACCAAAGACACGCAATCAAAAATCCAAGTCCAATCGCCAAACATCCCTGCCAGATCCCAAGATACCCGCCGATCAAAGACGTAAGTTTTCCGTCTCCTGCTCCCATCATCCGAAAACGAAACAGCAGAAAGCCCGCCATACCAAACAACACAGCTCCTGGAAAGAATTCCTCCCTTCTCAACACAACTCCCAGAATCACACCGAGAAGAATCCACTTATTTTTGACCTTTCCCGTCCACAGATCTGTCCATCCGGCTCCCACTGCAATCACAAAAAGACTGATCGCCGTCCGCCACTCCAACAAAGCTCCTCCTTTCTTCCCAGATTGACATTCTCAACTGAAAAAATTCTGTTTCCCCTAAATTTTCCGAAACACCCAAACGCAAAACTCAAAAGCACAAAGGTTTAAAGGAATAAAACAATTTGAAAAATTTTAAAAATAAAATACTGAAATTTTGCCGATTCGGCTGAATGTTCCTGACACATCCATAGACAGCGGATGCCGGAAACAAAAGATAGAAAATCTTCCACCCGGAACAGGTGGTGATTGTTGTCTCATTATGGCACACCCATCCCCAAACTGTCAATCCCCTTTTTCAAAATTGACATTTCTTCCAAATTTCCGACTATTTTTTATATATTTTGACCAAAGTAACCAGATATATGCGCCTTTTTTTAGTTGACGTTGCCCATAAATCGTGATAGAATGGTTTTAGTTTAATTTTTTAAACCAAAGGAGGATTTTATGACTAACGGCAAAGAGCTGGAATCTCAGTTTCACTGCTGTATGCCCCTCTTCATCGCCCTTGGAGATGAAGTGCGTCTGGGGATTATTGAGACGCTGAGCCGGGCAGATCAGAACGGACGGACAGAAGGGCTCAACGTCAACGAAATCACACGGCAGACCAGCCTTTCTCGTCCGGCAGTCTCCCATCACCTGAAAATTTTAAAGGATTCCGGGCTTGTGCAGGTGAAGCGCTCCGGCACTTCAAATTTTTACCGTCTTTCGCTGATCGCCGGTACCCGCAAACTCATGCAACTTGGCAATCTCGTGGAGGAAACTTTTCGCGACCGCCAATAATACCTGATAATTTTATGTTACAGTCCCTGTATTCAGTCCCTGTCTTGCACAAACTGTAACGATTTTAGTCCATCTCCTGTATAAATTTCCATTTTCGGAAAATACTGAGACAAAAGAAGGAGATGAAAACATGAGTTCAGGAGCTTTTTTCAGAAAATTTCAGAGTGACCTGCTTTCCTTGGAAAGCCGGAGGCTGAAAGCAGAGATTGATCAGACACGGACCTCCATGGAATCTGCGCGAAATCATTTTGATCAGGCAACCGATCCGTCGCTGATTGACTGTTATATTTATGAACTGAACGCAGCTCAACTGCGCTATCAGTTCTTGCTCCGTCGCTTCAAATTCCTTGAAGAGTCCTAAAAAAATAAGACGAAAATCCCAGAAAATCTGGATTTTTTAATACCTTAAAAGGACTTTTAAAGACTTTTCAGAAGAGATTTTTAGCGGACTTCGGGGCTTCGACTATATGATCCACATCAGGAGGACTTGCAAGTATGAGCACTTGGTATGAAAAAGCTGTATTTTATCACATGTATCCGCTGGGAATGACCGGCGCACCTCGTGAGAACCACGAGGAGGGCGTGACTCACCGCTTTGAGGAGCTGGAACTCTGGATTCCTCACATGAAAAAGCTGGGCTTCACCGCTCTTTACATAGGACCGCTCTTTGAGTCCTCTTCTCATGGGTATGACACCCGCGACTTCCGCCTTGTTGACCGCCGTCTCGGCGACAACGACGATTTCCTCCGTTTTGTGAAACTCTGCCACGAAGCGGGTATCCGCGTTGTTGTTGATGGTGTCTTCAACCATACCGGAAGAGAATTTTTTGCTTTTCAGGATATTCAAAAAAATCGTGAAGGCTCCCGATACTGTGGCTGGTATCGAAACGTGAACTTCGGATGGAGTTCTCCATATGGGGATGGATTCGGATACGACGCATGGCAGGGTCATTTTGAGCTTCCGTGCCTGAATCTCCAGAATCCGGAGGTCAAACAGTATCTTTTTGACGTGATCTGTTACTGGATCGACACGTTTGACATCGACGGCATCCGCCTCGACTGTGCAAATGTCCTGGACTTCCAGTTTATGCACGAGATGCGCGAGCAGACCAGCCCGATGAAGGAAGATTTCTGGCTGATGGGCGAGGTCATCCACGGCGATTATGCGCGCTGGGTCAACGACGGAATGCTCCACTCTGTCACAAACTACGAGCTTCACAAGAGCCTTTATTCCGGACTCAACGATCACAACTTCTTTGAGATTGCGCACAACGTCCGCCGTCTCGAGGCAATCGGAAGAAAGCTCTACACGTTTTTGGACAATCACGATGAGAACCGAATTGCGAGCAAGCTGAAAAAGAAGACCCATCTCCCGCTCGCCTACCTGCTTCTCTACACACTTCCGGGCATCCCATCCGTCTACTACGGTGGCGAATGGGGAATTGAGGGAATGCGAACCCCAAACAGTGACACCGAACTTCGCCCCTGCATCTCGATGGCAGAGGGCGACAAACTGGAATGCGAACTCACAAAATATATCGAAAAACTCGGAGAAATCCACGGCAGAGAGCCGGAATTTCACAATGGTGTTTATCAGGAACTCCTTCTGACAAACCGCCAGTATGCATTTGCGCGCAAGGCAGATCACTCGATCGCAATCACTGCCGGCAACAGCGACGATGCTCCTGCGAATCTGTCTGTCCCGGTTCCGATTCACGCATCCGAAGCAAAAAATCTGATGGATGGAACCATCATCCCGATTACGAACGGAAGACTCAATCTCACATTACCAGGCAACAGTGGTGTTGTCCTGAAGATCACGGAGGAATAGGCTATGGCTGTCAAAGCTGTCAAAAATAAGAAAAAACAGGCAGGTATCGGTATCATCACAGAAGGGGACCGCTATCTGTTCGGCGAGGGCACCCACTACGAAATTTATAAGAAAATGGGCGCTCATCCCGCCACAGTGAATGGAAAGAAAGGCATGTACTTTGCAGTCTGGGCACCTCACGCCGTTCAGGTCAGTGTCGTCGGTGACTTCAACAACTGGGACCCGGATGCAAACCCAATGGAAGTGCTTGAGACTTCCGGCATTTATGAAACCTTCGTTCCGGGACTCGGCACAGGCGAACTTTATAAATTTACGATCACGACAAGCACCGGCAAGCTCCTGTTCAAGGCAGACCCGTTTGCTCAATACGCAGAGTATCGTCCAGGAACCGCCTCAATTACCGCAGATCCGTCATTCAAGTGGAATGACGATACCTGGATGGAACACAGAAAAGAAGCCAATCCGCGTGAACAGCCGATCAGTATCTATGAGGTACATATCGGTTCCTGGAAGCGTAAAGACCGCGAAGAAAAAGAGGGCTTTTATACTTACCGCGAAATGGCAGAGGAACTTGCGGCCTACGTTCACGAGATGGGCTACACCCATGTCGAGCTGATGGGAATCGCCGAGCACCCGTTTGACGGCTCCTGGGGTTATCAGGTCACCGGCTACTACGCTCCGACCTCCCGCTACGGAAAACCGGAAGACTTCATGTACTTCGTCAACTATCTGCACAAGAAGGGAATTGGCGTCATCCTCGACTGGGTTCCGGCTCACTTCCCGAAAGATGCCCACGGACTTGCTGATTTTGACGGTCAGGCTCTGTATGAATATGCAGATCCGAGAAAGGGCGAACACCCGGACTGGGGCACAAAAGTCTTCAATTACGGCTGTCATGAGGTTTCCAACTTCCTGATCGCGAATGCACTCTACTGGCTCCACGAGTATCATGTCGATGGTCTGCGCGTTGATGCCGTTGCATCGATGCTCTATCTTGACTACGGTCGTCAGGATGGACAGTGGGTTCCGAACGAGTACGGTGGCAACCAGAACCTCGACGCAATCGAATTCTTCCGTCACTTAAACAGCATCATCGACCGCAGAGAGCACGGCGCAATGGTGATTGCGGAGGAGTCTACCGCATGGCCACTCGTAACCCATGATCCGAAGATCGGCGGTCTCGGCTTCACATTCAAGTGGAATATGGGATGGATGCACGACTTCCTCGAGTACATGAAACTCGACCCGTACTTCCGCAAATTCAACCACAACAAGATGACGTTTGGTCTGACCTACTTCAACAGCGAGAACTTCATTCTGGTACTCTCCCACGATGAGGTTGTCCACCTGAAATGCTCGATGATCAACAAGATGCCGGGATCTCTTGAGGATAAGTTCAAGAACCTCAAAGCCGGTTACACCTTCATGATCGGACACCCGGGCAAAAAACTTCTGTTCATGGGTCAGGACTTCGGTCAGCTCCACGAGTGGGATGAAAAGGTCAGCTTAAACTGGGAAGAGACAGAAGATCCACTCCACAAAGACCTCCAGAACTACGTCAAGGATTTGTTACATATTTATCAAAAATATCCGTCTCTCTCCGAGGCAGATGACGACTGGGACGGCTTCCAGTGGATGAATGCAAACGACGGTGATCGAAGCATTTTCAGCTTCGTGCGTTACAGCCGTGACCACAAAAAGAGTCTCCTCTTCGTCTGCAACTTCACTCCGGTAGCACGCCCGGATTACCGCGTTGGTGTCCCAAAACGTGGCAACTACACGCTTTTGCTCGACAGTGAACACGGCATGTACAAATCCCCGCAGAAACCTCCGGTTCTGCGCGCACAGAAAAAAGAGTGCGACGGTCAGCCATACTCCGTAGCACTTCCGCTCCCGGCATATGGAACTGCTATTTTACGTTTTACCTAAACAACAGCGAATATTTTCTGATATTACCTGACGGGTAACTTTTTTCAGGTCTATAATTTTGTTAAAAAATTGTCAAAAAGTAGATGACATTCTAAACGGTTTGTAGTAAAATGATATCGGCTGATTGAATAATTACCAAGACGGTAACGTGTACGCTCGGACTCTCTCTGCCCGCTCCTGAGAGGGGAGTGTTTTCCTCAGAAGCAAATGTGGGGGATGGACCGAGGGTGCATGAGTGGAGAAAGGAGAGTTTCGTATGGCAAAAGAATTAGTATCCAGTAACGCAACCAAACGTGTTTACCGCGATGGCGACAAGGCGATTAAGGAATTCTGTAAGGGATTCCCGAAAGCGGAAGTTCTGAACGAAGCTTTGATCAGTGCCAGAGTTGAGGAAATCGGGGGAATCAATCTTCCTGCTACTCTGGCGGTATCCGTTGACGAGAACGGTTGCTGGTCCATCACAAGAGATTTTGTTGAGGGCAAGACCCTTCAGCAGTTGATGGAAGAGAACCCGGACAAGATGGACGAATACCTGAATCAAATGGTTGACTTACAGCTCTTGATTCATTCCAAGACCTGCCCTTTACTGAACAAGTTGAAAGACAAGATGACACGGCAGATCTCTGAGATGGAGGAACTGAACGCAGTCAACCGCTATGATCTTCTTACCCGGCTGGACAGCATGCCGAAGCACACCAAGCTGTGCCACGGTGATTTCCAGCCAAACAACATCCTCGTAAAAGAGGACGGCACGATGTATGTACTCGACTGGGTTCATGCAACCCAGGGTAACGCAAGTGCCGATGTAGCAAGAACTTACCTGCTGTTCTGCCTGAAGGATCAGGGCATTGCTGACAAGTACATGGACCTGTTCTGCGAAAAGACAGGCACGGACCGCCGGTATGTACAGCAGTGGTTACCTCTGGTAGCAGCTGCACAGCTTACCAAGAAACGTCCGGAGGAATCCGAACTGCTTCACCGTTGGCTGAACGTCTGCGATTATTCATAAAGCCACATTCGGTGACGCAAAATGGCAGACTTCCTGCCTGATGTCTGATCCGAAACTTTTGAAGGCTCACGCCGGGATCTGATCCTGGCAGGCTTTCTCACCGAAGGGCGGGGGATTTCCCCCGTCCTTTTTCGTTTCATGGGGAATGTACCACGGCACACTCTTTTTTGTGAATCGTGATTGCGACAAAATTTAATTTGCGTTATACTGATTCGTGAATCCCCTAAAAGGGGGTTGTGAATCCCACAAAGGGAATTGCAGATTGGAGGAACTTTTATGCAGAGAATTCTGGTATGTGATGACGATAAACAGATCGTCGATGCGATAGATATTTATTTGAGCGGGGAGGGCTTTGAGGTCGTCAAAGCCTACGACGGTTATGAAGCCCTCGAGATCCTCGACAAACAGCACATTGATCTGATGATCATCGATGTGATGATGCCGGGTCTCGATGGAATCCGCACGACACGCAAGGTGCGTGAGACGAGCAGTATCCCGATCATCATCCTCTCCGCAAAATCCGAGGACACCGACAAGATTCTCGGTCTGAACATCGGCGCGGATGACTATCTCTCAAAGCCGTTCAATCCGCTTGAGCTTGTCGCCCGCGTCAAGTCTCAGCTTCGCCGTTACACCCAGCTTGGCAACCTCGCCCAGCAGACAAGCGATCAGGTCTACAAATGCGGTGGTCTTGTGATCAACGATGACACGAAGGAAGTCTGGGTCGACGAGGAGCCGATCAAGCTGACTCCGATTGAATACAATATTCTTCTGCTTCTCGTCAAGAATGCCGGAAAGGTATTCTCAATCGACGAGATCTACGAGCAGATCTGGAACGAGGAGGCGATCGGAGCTGACAACACCGTTGCCGTACATATCCGTCATATCCGTGAGAAAATCGAGATTAATCCGCGTGAACCGCGTTACCTGAAAGTCGTATGGGGTGTCGGCTACAAGGTTGAGAAACAGTAAGGACGGGACGGTGTTGAAAATCGGATGAGATGGAAAGATTGTTCTATGAGAATCAAAAAGAATTTTGCCGTTGTCCTTCACATTATCTTTCTGCTGACTGTGGTCGCAGGCATCAGCATCATGTATCTGCACTCTCAGATCGGCGCAGGCATTGGATGGATTTCGGACAACCATTATGAGGACTCAGAAGCCTTTCAGAAACAATTTCAGAGCGACATTGATCACATTTTAAAATACTCCGCCTACCGCGATGTCTTTGAGTCTGACGGAAGTCTCGATCTGTCGAAGCAGATGTTTTCTGTCTCGCGCGGTGACTCCCCGGAGGTCATTTACACACTCGAGGAGGTTCTACGATACGCAAAGAGTCAGGGCTTCTACCTGAATGAACAGTTTGAGGTCGTCAACGATACCTTCATCTATGACAATGCCTCGACCGCACGCGATCAGTATGTCAACTGGAGAGCCTACGACCCGAACGCAATTCTCAAGGAACCGGGCGATGCCTACACCTCGCTCCTTGATCTGTGCCGGGAGGTTTTAAACTGTCTGAGCGAGTACTACACGGTTCACTATCGGATGCTCGTGAACCCATCGAATTTCTACTTTAAAATCGTCTACCAGGATGAGGATCAGACAGAGCCGGATGCGATTTTCTCCAATACCGGCAACATGACGATCGATGAGATGAAAGAACTCGGACGCTACTGCTATCTGACGAGCGATTCGATTTTTATCGAGACGAATTTGAGCGAGATCCCGCAGAACATCACAGTCTCGATGGAAGACAACAACTTCTATGACGCAGACAGCTATTACATTATTGCGGGAGTCGACACGACCTACTCCGCTGAGGATGTCTATGCCGATCAGGCAAACGACTACCAGTTGCTTCGCAGTCACTTCTTGGAGGGACTCACTGCCCTGCTGATCGGAATTCTCGGTTGCATCGTGACACTCTACTATCTGATTCTCGTCTCCGGCTACAAGACAGAGGAACGCATCAATCCATATCTTCACGGCTTTGACATGATCACGACAGAGAGCTGTATCGCGATGACGGCACTCAGCACAATGTTTGTCCTGTTCCTCGGGGAGAAAATCATTTACCGGCTGATTCACCTGCTTGTCACCGAATCGGAGTGGGATTATGCCGAAAGAATCGTGCGGGCACTGATTGTCTACGGCTGTTGCATGACCGGCGCATTCAGCCTTCTGCGCCGTTACAAGAGCCGACAGCTCTGGGAAAACAGCGTCGTCCATCATGTCACGCAGAACATTCAGACCTACTTTACAAACGGAACATTTTCCAAGCGCCTTGCCTGTCTCTACGGCGGATTTATTGCCGTTCAGGTCGTAGGACTCGGACTGATTGGCGTCTGCCTGCGTTTCTGGAACTACCCGATCGCCAAGGCGGGAGCGATTCTTCTGATCGCAGGGCTGATCACAGTTGATTATCTCGCATTTCACCGGCTCTACCTCTCCTCAACACAGGAAGATCGGATTGCCGACGCGATCTCAATGATCGCAAGCGGAGACACCGGGTACCAGATGGATCTTGACGGACTCTCAGGAAAAGAACTCGGTCTTGGAAAAATGATCAACAGCATCGGAACCGGTCTCGAGCAGGCACTCAAGGAACAGCTCAAGAGCGAGAGGATGAAGACCGACCTGATCACAAATGTCTCCCACGACATCAAGACCCCGCTGACCTCGATTATCAGCTACGTTGACCTGCTCAAGCGTGAGAATCTGCCGGGTGAGAAAGTTCAGGAATACTTAAAGATTCTGGACCAGAAGTCACAGCGCTTAAAGAATCTAACGGAAGACCTTGTCGAAGTCTCCAAGGCAAGCTCCGGCAACCTCAAGCTGGACATGACGACAATCAATTTTGTCGAGATGATCTGGCAGACAAACGGAGAATTTGAGGAGAAATTTGAAACACGCCACCTTGAGCTTGTCTCCAACCTGCCGGACGAATCGATTCTGATCCGCGCTGACGGGCGCAGGCTGTGGAGGGTTCTCGAGAATCTCTACAACAACACATTCAAATACGCGATGGAGCACAGCCGTGTATACACGGACATTGCCAAAGTCGACAACATGGTTTACTTCACGATTAAGAACGTCTCCGAAAATCCGCTGAACTTTCAGGCGGATGAGCTGACCGAGCGTTTTGTGCGCGGGGATGTCTCTCGTGCGACCGAGGGAAGCGGTCTCGGTCTTTCAATCGCAAAGAGCCTGACAAAGCTCCAGAAAGGCACGTTTGAGATCATCATCGACGGCGACCTCTTCAAAGTCCGTGTCGGTTTCCCTGTTGTGGAGAAAGAGAAAGAAAAAGAATAATCCGAAAAGGATAAAGAAACAAAAAGAAATAAAAAAAGAACCGATTCTTTTTTGTAAAAAATCGCTCAGACCTGATACGGTCCGGGCGATTTTTATTTATCTCATGATTTATTTGATGATTTTATTTTATCCAAAGATTCTCCATCCGACGATGAAGTTCTTTGCCCACCAGGAGCTTAAAGAACGATGGACAACCTTTCCATTACCAGAAGAAGCATCGATTACCGTACCGCCACCTGCGACGATTCCGACATGTCCGCTTACAACGACGATATCACCGGCTCTCAGATTTGAGAAACTGCTGATTCTCGTGTAACGTCCCACACTTCTCCAACCGGAGGAAGTGATATAACTCTGGCGGACACCGACCTGATTTAAGCACCAGTAGACGAAACCGGAACAGTCAAATGTGTTCGGTCCCTTTGCTCCCCAGACATAACGGCTTCCAAGTTTCGAGCTTGCAACTGAAATCAGAGCGCTTGCTCCTCCGCTCGCAGATCCGGTATTGACCGATCCACTGCTTCCCTTTTTTCCGGAATTTCCCTTTGCGACAGAAGTCTTATTTCCACTTGAGGAATTCGACTTCCCACCGGAAGTTCTCGCCGGAGCCTTTCTCGCGTCGCTCGAAGTCAGCTTCGCCATCGTCTGCATGCCGACCTGTCCATCCGGGCTCAGTCCGTTCGTATTCTGGAAGAGCTTGACTGCATCCTCCGTCATCTCTCCATAATATCCCGTCACGTTTCCGGAATTCAAATATCCCAGCTTGCTAAGGAGTGTCTGCACTCTCGAGATATTGTCACCGCTGTCTCCGATACTCAGCGCGTTCGGAACGGCAGTCGAACTGTTCAGTGCAACTCTCGTTGACGGTCCAAGATAACCATCCACGATCTGATCGTTTCTCGACTGGAACTGCTTTACAGCAACCGTCGTATCATATCCGTATGTACCATCCGGATCGGTTGTCAGATATCCGAGTTCCTTCAATCTCTTCTGCGCTGCGAGAACCACCTCACTCTGCTCGCCATAGGAGAGCATGTTCGGCTTTACCTCATCGCTGTAAAGAAGGTTCATCGTCTTTCGTCCAACTTTACCATCCTGATCAAGACCATTGACACTCTGCATCTTTTTTACCGCATTCTCGGTACTCTCGTCAAAGTTTCCCGAAACCTGCTCTGCCTGAGCCAGATAACCAAGCTCGTACAGACGGCTCTGAATCCGGCTGATATCATCACCGACATCTCCTGGCTGAGCAGCATAGTATTTTGCGTCCGGTGAGAACACAGCTGCCAGCGTATCCGGTCCGACGATACCGTCCTGTGCCAGATGATTCTGACGCTGATAGATCTTGATCGCACTCTGCGTCACCTCGCCGTAATAATCAGTCGGCTCATCGTTATCCATGAATCCTAAATCCATCAATCTCTGCTGTAATTTTTCCACAATCGGATGCTGTTCTCCGACACGCAGATAATCCGGGATCGGATCGGTATACTCTGCATCCACACCTGCCACCGACGGCAGAAGCGGTCCATCCGGTGAAAGCGCCATCACGGATTCATCCGCTGCCGTCTGAGGCAGGGTCTCGTCCGTCAAAATCAGCTCTGTCTCAGCAGACGCATCGGCAGATTTTCCATTTGCCTGACATCCTGCCAACAATGCTCCGGTCAGAAATACGGCTCCAAACCGGCATGCTCCATTCATCCATCGTTTATATCGCTTGTATTTTCCTGTCATAAATATAAACAGTCCCTCGCTTCCTTGATTCTTCTAAGTCTTTTAAGATTTTTTAATTTATTTTCTAATTATTAAGTAACTTACCGACTTATCAACGATCCATTATCTTATCTATCCATGATGTATCATCCATAATCGTGACGGTTCGCTATCTTCCGCCACAATTATAAAATCATTTTCATATTTCTTAATTCCGCTTCCGAAGCGGACGCACCAAATCTCATCTATTTTATCACATTCCCTTTTTGCTTTCAATGTGCGAAATTCTTATAAAAACATTAAGGCTACTACTCATGCTTTGCACAAACTGTAACAGATTTTGCAAAAAGGATGGTAAATCAAAACATGCCCCTGCCATTTCCTGTGCGGGAGGAAAGGCAGAAGCATGTCTGATCAAGCACTTATTTTATTTCTCTGTAATTCTTTAATTCTTGCTATATGTGTTTATCTATATCGGTTATCAAATCATATTTGTCGAAAATCGAAAATGGTTACGGTCTGGAAATTGGGGGGAAGGTTCCAAACCGTGTGGGGAAAAGGTAAAACTCATTACTTAAATCGTCAAAACTCCGAGGACCAGACCTGCAATCATGCAGATCAGGCTCACACCCCAGATCCAGAAGAAACTCGTCTTGATGTGATCCTTGATCTCAACTCCTGCAAGACCAACACCGAGGAAGGTAGCCGGTACAACCGGGCTGATGAAAGTTGCACAGTTTCTGCACACAACCATTGTGATTGCAGTGTGAACCGGATCTACACCAAACTGGTTTCCAACTCCGATGAGTACCGGAAGCAGTCCGTAGAAGTAGGAATCCGTACAGAACATCAGGGTCAGCGGAACGGACAGAACACCAACAATCAACGGCAGGAAGCGTCCCATAGACTGCGGAATGAATGCTGCCAGAATCGTTGCCATGTGGTTCATGATCTCACTCTCCTCCATGACACCGAGGAAAACACCTGCTGCCAGAATCGTGGAAGCCATCGTGAGTGCCGGACCTGCATGGGACTTGATGATCTTACCCTGTAACTTCGCGCCCGGGTAATTTACAAGAAGAGCAACCACACAGCCGACCATGAAGATATAGTAAGCCGGAACCTTTAACAGAATCAGGGCTACAATAATCAGCAGAGTCCAGATCAGATTCACTGCAAACAGCTTCGGTCTTGCAAGATCGGTCTTGGTCGCACCGCTTCCAGCCTCTTCCAGATCACCATACTCCACTTCGAGTGTGCTGTTCTCGCCTGCACCGCGCTTCTTCTCAACCGTACCCCAGAAGAATGCAGTCAGCAGAGCAATCACCATTCCGACTGCCTGCATCGGCAGAATGTGCATCCAAAGCAGGTTGGAGTCCATGCTCAGAACAGATGCTGCACGCATCGTCGGACCACCCCACGGCATCAGGTTCATAACACCCATTGCGGTGACACAGATCAGAAGCAGGGTCGTCGGACGCATTTTCAGCTTCTTATAAACCGGCAACATTGCCGGAATCGTAATCAGGAAGGTTGCTGCGCCACTTCCGTCAAGATGAGCAATCATTGCAATAATGCAGGTCATCATTGCGACTCCGACTACATTATTGCCCACTCTCTTTAACAGGGCGCCGATGATGACATCGAACATTCCCGCGTCGGACATAATTCCAAAAAACAATACCGAAAAGATAAAAAGTGCTGCGGTAGAATGAACACCTTTCACTCCGGCAGAAACAAAATCTCCCATCTCGCTGACTGAATACGTTCCAGTAAGAACCAGAATCAGCGCCGTCACTGTGGATACCCCGATAAATGCGATCGCCGGAACGGTCACATTTCTTAATAACAACACAATGATCGCAATGATGGTTGCAAACCCCAGCAGGGCAAGCATCTGCTCACTCATGATACTCCTCCTTTGAACATCGCTACATCATTAATAAATTAACAATGTTTATTCTACGATACAATTCTTACAGGAGTACCATCTTCGCCTTACAAACTGTTCAGTTTCTCCTTAATGTTTATTAAGATTCCCGAAAAATCCTCTATTAAACAAAAAAAATCCGAACACCTTCCTTATGAAAATGCTCGAACCTTTTCTTTCAGTGCGCCTTCAGGGACTCGAACCCTGGACAAATAGATTAAGAGTCTACTGCTCTACCAACTGAGCTAAAGGCGCATATTCTTTTTTTCTGTTGTTGTGCTGTCTCACAAGCACGAGTGTTATTTTATCGCAGTTTTCCACTTTTGTCAACAGTTTTTTTTATTTTTTTATTTTTTCTTTTTGAGCTGTTATTCCTGTACGGTTACTGCACGCGGATGAGAGTTTTCTGAACTGAAAATTCCGCATTATAGCATCACACAATGGTGGAAGCGAATTTTGCAAAATAAAAAGCACCAACCCCACAGCTCTCTGTCTGCAAAACCAGTGCTCTCGCGTGCGCCTTCAGGGACTCGAACCCTGGACAAATAGATTAAGAGTCTACTGCTCTACCAACTGAGCTAAAGGCGCATTCCTTATTCTGTTCGTACTGATGAAGTGTTTACCTCAACAGCACGAACATTATAATACCGCAACTTCTGACAAATGTCAACAGTTTTTTTTAAATTTTTTTATGCTTCCTGAATCAGGCGCTCGATCACTTCCTTCGGCTGTACGCCGACAAGCTTTCCGGCAACCTCGCCATTCTTAAATGCGATCAATGTCGGAATCGACATCACGCCGTAGCGAACTGCGATCTCCTCATTCTCATCCACATTGAGCTTTCCTACAACCGCGCGGTCTGCATACTCCTCAGCGATCTGCTCCACAACCGGGGCAACCATCCGGCACGGTCCGCACCAATCTGCATAGAAATCGACAAGGACAACTTTATCCGATGCCAGAACCTCTGTGCTGAAATTTTCCGTCGTAAACTTTTTCTCCATAGCGTTTCTCCTTCTCTATTTATTTTTTCCACATTTCCCGCGGCTTATGCATGCATCTACTTCCTTCATGCATTTCGCAAGATGAAGAAATTTTCGGTTCAAATCAATCTTATCACAACAACTGCATTGCAGGTTTCGCACTATCTTGTCTCTCAGACACATGGCTTCTCTTCCTATTCTTAAATCTATCAGGTTTCGCCCTATCTTATGCGCTCTGCCTTCCATGATACACGAATCTGCACAAATATACACGAAGAACTATCTGCTTGCAATCAGTTTGCAGATCGGATTTCCCATTGAAGAGAACTTCACCTCATACTCCGTCATAACATTTCCCTCAGCCATCTCGCTGTGGTGCAGATCACGCGTATACGCATCAATCTTCCAGCCTGCCTCCGGAATCGACTCGAGTGAGTAGGTGAACAGATCCTGGTTGTCCGTCTTAAACTCCACGGTTCCGTCTTTTCTCAGAATCTGATCGTAGACTTTCATGAACTCCGGGGAAGTCAGACGTCTCTTCGCATGGCGATCCTTCGGCCACGGATCGGAGAAATTCAGATAAATCCGCTCTATCTCCTCCGGCGCAAAGATCTCAGACAGTCCCTTCGCGTCCACACACATAAAATAAATATTGGAAAGTTCCAGCTGTTCTCTCTTCTGGATCGCTCTCAGAAGAACACTGGAATATCGTTCAATTCCGATGAAATTGATCTCCGGATGACGTGTCGCAAGCTCCATCAGGAACTGACCTTTTCCCATTCCAACCTCAATACGGATCGGATGATCATTTCCAAACAGTTCATGAAAATGACCTCTGTGCTGTTCCGGCTCCTGAATCACAAACGGGCTGGTCGCAATCGTCTCCTCCGCCCCCTGAATATGGCGCAATCTCATATTTTCTTTTTCCTCCAAAACTGATTTACAGCACAAACCGCTGTTCCTTCATTCTAGCAGACTTCCCGACCATTGTCGACACATAACCTGCTAAATATCAACTATTTCTGAATAAAACCGTTTCCATTTCATATACTGTAAAAACAATTTTATGCGTCGCAGAAACGGCGACGGCGATAATTCTTCACCCGGAATCTCCGAAACAGATCTCTCGATTTTTAGGTGTACATGAGACCGGAAATTATAGTATAATGAAGATAACCGCAAAAGTACTTTGCGGTTATCAAAAAAGATATCATCCTGCATGTACAGCTGTTTTCTCGCTGTACTGCTTATACAAAGGAGGACGACCTATGGGAACAAATTCAAATATCAACTGGGAAAAAATCCAGCAGGGCGTAAATGAAGTAGAACGGCTGATTGGTCAGAAGGAATACAATTCTGCGATGATCACAGCACGTCAGACTCTCGAGCTTATGGTCAGACTTCAGATGGAACGCGCTGACATCGTGAGCACAAACAGCGATTTGATGAGCATGATCGACTGCCTGTACAAGAACCGATGGATCAGCAAAGCTACCTGCGAGCGCTACCACAAGATTCGCATGATCGGCAACAAAGCTGTCCATGACGGAGACAACAACGCATACAGCGCCAACCAGGCATACCATGAACTCTCTCAGGAGGTCTACACCTTTGCCAACGACTATCGCAATGCGCAGAAGGGTGTTCGACCTGCTCCCGCACGTCAATCTGCCCCCCGCCAGAATCGACCGACGCAAAGCACCGAATCGGCAGGTGTCGAGTCGTCTAAGAAAAGCAGAAAGCAGAAAGGCATCACCTTCACCTGGACAGATCTTCTCAAACTGCTGATTCCGATCGTCTGCATCGCACTCCTCTTCGTTATCATCAAGATTGTGCGACCAAACTCTGACACCGGCAAGAAGAAGACAACCGCTCCGATCACGACAGAAGCTGTCACCAGCGCAGATTCCACGGATGAGACGGATTCCGCTGAGACAACTCCGGAAGTCATATACCGCACCACAAGCAATCTGAATGTGCGCTCCCGCCCCAGCACGGACGGCGACAAGATCGGTCAGCTCTCCGCCGGCTCCGCGATTGAATATATCGGCGACAGCGATGACGGCGCCTGGGCGAAGATCAACTACAACGGTCAGGAAGGCTACGTCTCCAAAGAATATCTGACTGCGGAATAGCCATTTTCTTTACAGGATACAGCACAAATTTCTGCTGTATCCTGTTTTTTTGCGTTCCAATTTTATTTTTCCCGCCGATCTCAATTCCCGTACTTGTTTCTTTTTACTTACTTTTGTATCCATTATTTCTAATTCTGTATATGTTCTATGAAAAATTCTCCCATGCTCCCTCTGTTTTTTGTGCATAATGTCATAAAAACTTTGTTAAGATTTTATTCTTGTTGCATTTTTGCTCTGGCTTTTTTTTGCAAAAGGTGTATGATGATACAGGAAAGACCTATTAAGTCAGAGCCTATTATATTCATAGGTCTAAACTTATAGATCTTTTTCTTTCTCTCTCCGGATTTTTTTATTCTGTTCGATTGTAAACCCATTTTTAATCGTTGGGACTCCTTTTTGAACCGAGCTGAAACAATTAATTTCCGGACAGACATAAACAGACAAGGAGGAACGCGATGGATAAGGTTATCAAAAAGATTTCGGAAATCGAGGCGACCGCTTCATCCGTCATGGACGATGCCAATAAACGCAAGCAGGCATTTGCCAAGGAAATGGAAGAAAAGACTGCCGAATTTGATCGAAATTTGGATGCACAGACAGAAAAAAAAATCCATGAGCTTCAACATCAGATGGAAATTGAGATGAATTCCAAGTTGTCAAAGCAAAAATCGGATGCAGCTGCATTTCTTGCGCAGATGCAGACGAACTACGACAATCACCATCGGACGTATGTCCAAAAACTGTTTGAACAGTTGGTAAAGGAGTGATGGTATGAGCCTTCTGACTTACAGTGGAATCACAACCAAAGTAAGAGCCATGCAAAGCCATCTGCTCTCAGAGGAACAGTTTCACGAGATGGCAGGACTTGAGGATGTCCGCAGTGCTGCCGACTATCTGAAACAGCTCCCCACTTACGCTGAGATCTTTGCGGGTGTAGATGATTCCAACTTGCACCGCGGTCACATCGAACAACTGCTCACGCTGTCCGAATACCGGGACTTTGCAAAACTTTACCGCTTTTCCAATCTCCCACAGCGCAGATTTCTGGATCTCTACTTCATGCACTACGAGATCAATATCATCAAGCGAATTCTCAGGCACGTCATGGGACATCAGGAGACCGTTCTCGATCTCTCGATGTTTCAGGAATTCTTTGATCGACATTCTAACATTGATCTGCCTGCACTTGCACAGTCAGAAAATCTGGAGGACTTTCTCTCACGGCTGAAAGGTTCCCCTTACTATGAGTTTCTGTCTGAGCTGGCTTCAAAAGAAACCTGCACGATGTTCGATCTTGAGATGAATCTGGATCTCTTTTATTTCCGGACACAGTGGAAGGTCAAAAACAAGATGCTCAGCCGTGAGGAACGCCACGCACTCGAACAGTGCTTCGGATGTCGTCTCGATCTTCTGAACATTCAGTGGATCTACCGCGCGCGCCATTACTATCACCTGTTGCCATCCGACATCTACGCACTTCTGATTCCGGTCAACTACAAGCTGAAACCGGATCAGATCCGACATCTCGCGGAATCCGCAGACAACGAGGAATTCTTCTCCGTCCTGCGCGAGACGTTCTACTGGAAATTCCAGAAAGGCGAGATCACCGGAAAACCGGATATTGAGACGCTCTACCATCAGATCTGTAACCAGATCTACGCAAATGCGGGGCGCAGATATCCCTACTCCGTCGCGATTCTCGACTCCTATCTCTATTCTAAGGAACTGGAACTTCAAAAAATCATCACCACGCTCGAGGGCATCCGTTACCGGCTTGACGCCGGCGAGATTATCGCGCTGGTAGAGAAACAATAAGGGGGGTCTTACCTGTGATAGAAAAAATGAAATTTCTGCGTATCACCGGTCCCAAGGATGACATCGACCGAGTCGTTGACCAGTATCTCTCCAAATATGAGATCCATCTGGAAAATGCACTCTCCGAGCTCAAATCGGTGTCAGGACTGAGACCATATGTGGAAAGTAACCCATACAAGGGAGAACTTCAGACTGCCGTAGAACTTGCTTCTGTGTTTCATGAACCGCTTCCGACATCCCCGAAAAAGGAGGTCACAATCGAGGAAGCTGTACGAATTGTACACCACCTCGATGAGGAGCTGAAAAAGCTCTCTGCAAAGCGGGATGCTCTGATCAAAGAGCAGGACAGAATTCAGACATCGATCTCCAACATCATTCCGTTTGCAGATCTGAACTATGAAGTCCGTGATATTCTGAATTTCAAGTATGTCCGCTTCCGTTTCGGACGCATGACACACGAGTATTACGAAAAATTCATGGCTTACGCCTACGACACGATCGACACCGTCGTTCACAAGTGTCAGGAGGATGCCGAGTATGTCTGGCTGATCTATTTTGTGCCGGACTCCGTTCACGAGAAGATCGACGCGATCTATGCTTCCCTGCATTTTGAGCGTTTCTTCCTCCCGGATGAGTACGAGGGCACACCGGTCGACGCAACACACAGCCTTGAAAAACAGCTTGCAGACACTGATGAACAGCTTCGCAGTCTCGAACAGCAGATCAACGAGATTCTGAATTCCCATCAAGAAGATCTCGCCTCGGCGAAACATCGCCTCTCTGTGTATGCCTCGAACTTTGATGTCCGCAAACTCGCAGCCTGCACAACGAACCACGATCACACCTTCTACATTCTGTGTGGATGGATGACCGAGGAGAATGCAACCGCATTCTGCAAGGAAATCGAGCAGGATGCTGATACCTTCTGCTTCCTCGAGGGCGATCACGAAAACGTGATCAGCAAACCGCCGACAAAGCTGAAAAACCCGGGACTCTTCAAGCCGTTTGAGATGTTTCTTCAGATGTACGGACTTCCGTCCTACGGAGAGATCGATCCTACAATTCTTCTCGGCATCACTTACTCGATCCTCTTCGGATTTATGTTCGGAGATGTCGGTCAGGGACTCTGCCTTCTGATCGGAGGCTTCGTGCTCTACCGGACAAAGAAGATGAACCTCGCCGCGATCATTTCCTGCTGTGGAATCTTCTCAACGATCTTTGGTTTCCTCTTCGGAAGCGTCTTCGGTTTTGAGAACATCATCGAACCGCTCTGGCTCAGACCGAAGGAAGCAATGACGAAACTTCCGTTTATCGGAAACTTAAACACCGTCTTCGTCGTTGCGATCGCGCTCGGAATGGGAATCATCCTGCTGACCATGATCTTAAACATCGTCAACAGCCTGCGCTCCCATGATCCGGAGAAAGCATATTTTGACAACAACGGAATCGCCGGTATCGTCTTTTACGGATCTGCGGTTCTCACGATTGTCCTTTACATGACCGGACAGACCCTCCCGGCAACCGGAATTCTGCTCGTTATGTTTATCCTCCCTCTGCTGATTATCTTCTTCAAAGAACCGCTGACCGCAGTTCTGGAGAAAAAAGCAAAAGTCATGCCGGATGAGAAGGGCATGTTCTTCGTACAGGGATTTTTTGAAATGTTTGAATTGCTTTTAAGCTATTTTTCCAACACTCTTTCGTTCGTCCGTGTCGGCGCTTTCGCAGTCAGCCATGCGGCGATGATGGAGGTGGTTCTGATGCTTGCGGGCGCTGAGTCGGGTGGCAATCCGAACTGGATCGTCGTCATCCTCGGAAACCTCTTCGTCTGCGGAATGGAGGGATTGATCGTCGGAATTCAGGTGCTTCGTCTGGAGTACTACGAGCTGTTCAGCCGTTTCTATCGTGGAACGGGACGCGCCTTCAAGCCTTATGGAAAGTCGAAGGAAGCCTGATAGATATCCAAATTCAAAGCATGGCTCCAACGGCGAAAGAAATCATGCAAACACGGGTTTGCATTGACTTTCTCGCCTTTTGTCGCCGTCATAATCACTACAAGTTATTATAAGTAAGCTATAAAAAGCAAAGTTTTCACACTCAACATTCAATTTATATAAAGGAGAAAACAGTCATGACCTTATTAGCAAAAATTACTTTAGCCGTAGCACTTATTTTAAGCATCGCCATTCCGTTCGGAGCTTTCGCAGTTGGAGAGAAGACAAAGGGACGCTATAAGACCGCTCTCGCTGTCAACGTCTTCCTGTTCATGGGAACTCTCGTCGTAGCCGGCGCAATGATGTTCTCCGGTCAGGCATTCGCTGAGGAAACTGCAACGGCTGTATCAAGCGTCGCAGGTTTTGGTTACATCGCAGCAGCACTTTCTACCGGTCTTGCCTGCATCGGTGGTGGTATCGCCGTTTCCGCAGCTGCATCTGCCGCTCTTGGCGCAATCAGCGAGGACAGCTCAATTCTTGGTAAATCCCTCATCTTCGTAGGTCTTGCCGAAGGTGTCTGCCTGTATGGACTGATCATTTCCTTCATGATCCTGGGCAAACTTTAATTCTATGAAAATGTATTTAATCAGCGACAACATCGACACCTGGACAGGAATGCGCCTGGCAGGTGTCGAAGGCGTTGTCGTTCACAAAAAAAACGAGCTCAAGGAAGCACTCGATAAGGTTCTGACCGACCGTGAAATCGGAATCGTTCTTCTGACTGAGAAATTCGGCAGAGATTATCCAGATCTGGTCAATGAAGTCAAACTCAACCACAGACACCCGCTGTTTGTGGAGATTCCGGACCGCCACGGAACCGGTCGCAAGCCGGACTTTATCACTTCCTATGTGAACGAAGCGATCGGATTAAAGTTATAACATTCCTTCAAAATTACAGATAGCGTAAAAGTAACATTATAAAATCGCTATAATATAGAAATATAGAAAGCAGGTGACCGTCTTGACAACCGAGGAAAAATTACAGCATTTTCTTGATACCTGTATGGAAGATGCCAGAACCCGAAGCAACCGGATGCTGGACGAATATATGAATGCTCTCGAGGAGACCTTTAAACAGCATCAGGCTGACGCAAAGCGCCGTTCCGCCATGCAGATCGAACAGGAGACCGAAAAAATCGAAAGAGAGATCAATAAGAAGCTCGCTGTGGAGCAGATCGATATCCGGCGTGCGCTCGGTCAGAAGCAGGAAGAATTGAAAGACAAATTGTTTGTAGAACTGAGAGACCAGCTTGCCAACTTCCTCGAGACCCCGGAATATTTGAAACTTTTGGAAAAACAGATTGCAAATGCCGTCGAATTTGCCGCTGATGACCCGATCACGATCTACCTTGATCCGGTCGATGAGGACAAACAGAAACGGCTTTCTCTTCATTATGGACACGCACAGATCAAGATCAGCGAATTCTCTTTCGGTGGTGGCACACGCGCAGTCATTCCGACACGCCATATCCTGATTGACAACTCTTTTCAGACCCGGCTTGAGGAGGCAAGAGAAAACTTCCATTTTGATTTAAGCCTTAAGGAAGGAGACAGCGCAGATGAGTAAAACAGGTGTTATTTACGGAATCAACGGCCCGATCATCCATCTGAAAGGAGATCCGGGCTTCACAATGAATGAGATGGTCTATGTCGGCAAGGACAACCTCGTCGGCGAGGTCATCGGTCTGAAATCCGATGACACGATCATTCAGGTTTACGAGGAGACGACCGGTATCCGCCCGGGCGAGATCGTAACCGGAACCGGAGCTCCGGTGTCTGTCACCCTTGCCCCTGGCATCCTGACAAATATCTTCGACGGAATTGAGCGACCGTTGAGCGAGATCGCAAAGACCGGCGGTGCCTATATCAACCGCGGTGTCCATGTCTCCTCTCTTGACACGGAAAAGAAATGGAAAACCCATATGACCGTCAAGAAAGGTGACCGCGTCTTCGGCGGAACGATCATCGCTGAGGTTCCGGAGACTCCGGCAATCGTCCACAAAGTCATGGTACCGCCGGACAAAGAGGGATTTATTCTTGACGTGGTTCCGGATGGCGACTATACGATCAGCGATCCGCTCGTGACACTTCAATTTGCTGATGGAACCGAGGAGAAACTCACGATGACTCAGAAATGGCCGATCCGAGTTGCCCGTCCAACCTCAAAGCGTTTCCCGGCAACGCAGCCTCTTGTCACCGGTCAGCGTATCCTCGACACGATGTTCCCGCTCGCAAAGGGCGGTACTGCTGCAATCCCGGGTGGATTCGGAACCGGAAAGACGATGACTCAGCACCAGATCGCAAAGTGGTCAGATGCAAACATCATCATTTATATTGGATGTGGAGAGCGTGGAAATGAGATGACTCAGGTTCTTGAGGAGTTCTCCCACCTAGTTGACCCGAAGACCGGCAATCCGCTGATGGACCGCACAACGCTGATCGCAAACACTTCAAATATGCCTGTTGCTGCGCGTGAGGCAAGTCTTTACTCCGGTCTGACTCTTGCAGAGTACTACCGCGATATGGGCTACCACGTTGCAATCATGGCTGACTCGACCTCTCGATGGGCAGAGGCTCTGCGTGAGCTCTCCGGCCGACTCGAGGAGATGCCTGCCGAGGAAGGTTTCCCGGCTTATCTTGCATCCCGCCTTTCCGCATTCTACGAGCGCGCCGGCATGATGCAAAACTTAAACGGAACCGAGGGAAGTGTGACGATCATCGGCGCTGTCTCCCCGCAGGGCGGTGACTTCTCTGAGCCGGTAACGCAGAACACAAAGCGTTTCGTCCGCTGCTTCTGGGGACTGGACAAGAATCTCGCCTACGCGAGACACTTCCCGGCAATCTCCTGGCTGACAAGTTACTCCGAGTACCTGATCGACCTTGCGCCGTGGTACACCGAGCATGTCGACAAGCGCTTCGTCGACTACCGCAACCAGATCGTCTACCTGCTGTCTCAGGAGAGCAGTCTGATGGAGATCGTCAAGCTGATCGGTGCCGACGTTCTGCCGGACGATCAGAAACTGATCCTTGAGATCGCCAAAGTCATCCGCGTCGGTTTCCTCCAGCAGAACGCCTTCCACAAGGACGACACCTGCGTTCCGATGGAAAAACAGTTCAAGATGATGGATGTCATTCTCTATCTCTACAAGAAATCCCGCTCCCTGATCTCTATGGGAATGCCGATGTCTGTGCTGAAAGAGGACTCGATTTTTGACAAGATCATTTCCATCAAGTACGATGTTCCGAACGATCATCTTGAGATGCTTGACGATTACAAGAAACAGATTGACCGCTTCTACGACGATGTCGTGGAGCGCAATGCCTAAGAAAGCACAAGGAGGGATTTTATTATGGCAATCGAATATCTTGGCCTGAGTGCAATCAATGGCCCTATGGTCGTCTTAGAGGGCGTTCAGAATGCCGCTTACGATGAGATCGTGGAAATGACGGTCGACGGCTCGAAAAAGAAACTCGGCCGTATCATCGAGGCTTACAAAGATAAGGCAATCATTCAGGTTTTTGAGGGAACCGACGGTCTCGGACTCAAAAACGTTCACACCCGCCTGACCGGTCATCCGATGGAGCTTGGCGTTTCCGAGGAAATGCTCGGCAGAACGATGAACGGAATTGGTGTCCCGATCGACGGTCTCGGTGAGATCTTCCCGGAAAAAATGCTCGACGTCAACGGTCAGCCTTTAAACCCGGTCACCCGTGAGTATCCGCGAAACTACATCCGAACCGGAATCTCCGCAATTGACGGTCTGATGACGCTGATTCGCGGTCAGAAACTTCCGATTTTCTCCGGAAATGGTCTTCCTCACGACCAGCTCGCCGCTCAGATCGTACAGCAGGCTTCCCTTGGCGATGATTCCGATGAGGAATTCGCAATCGTCTTTGCCGCAATGGGTGTTAAGCACGATGTCGCAGATTTCTTCCGCCGGACATTTGAGGAGAGCGGAGTTTCCTCCCACGTTGCAATGTTCATGAACCTCGCAAACGACCCGGTTGTTGAGCGTCTGATCACGCCGAAATGTGCGCTGACCCTCGCTGAGTACCTCGCATTCGAGAAAAACATGCACATCCTCGTTATCCTGACCGATATGACCTCATTCGCTGAGGCAATGCGTGAGGTTTCTTCATCAAAAGGCGAAATCCCGTCAAGAAAAGGTTATCCGGGATACTTATACAGTGAACTTGCAGCCCTCTATGAACGCGCCGGTATCGTGGGCGGAGTCAACGGCTCTGTCACCCAGATCCCGATCCTGACAATGCCAAACGACGACATCACGCACCCGATCCCGGACCTGACCGGATACATCACCGAGGGACAGATCGTTCTCGACCGCTCATTGAATGGTCAGTCGGTTTACCCGCCGATCAGCGTCCTGCCGAGCCTGTCCCGTCTGATGAAGGATGGCATCGGTGAGGGATTTACGCGCGCCGACCATCAGGATGTCGCAAACCAGCTCTTCTCCTGCTATGCAAAGGTTGGAGACGCGCGAGCACTTGCCTCCGTCATCGGTGAAGATGAGCTCTCCCCGATCGACAAGCAGTATCTTGTCTTCGGACGCGAGTTTGAGCATCGCTTCGTCGGTCAGGATCCGCACGAGAACCGAAACATTATCCAGACACTGACAATCGGCTGGAACTTACTCGGTCTTCTGCCACGGGCAGAGCTCGACCGTATCGACACCAAGGTGCTTGACCAGTATTATCATCCGACGATGATCGACCACAACGGCGACCTCGTACCGGCTAACGAAACCGCTCGAACTTCTGATGCGGAATAAGTGAGGGGAAGGAGGTTCCTCTATGAATTTAAACACCTTTCCCACAAAGGGAAATCTGATTCTCGCAAAGAATTCTCTCGCACTCGCCAGTCAGGGCTATGTGCTGATGGACAAGAAGCGAAACATTCTTCTGCGCGAGCTGATGGGACTCATCGATCAGGCAAAGGACATTCAGGCGGAAATCGACGCAACGTTCACCTCCGCCTACAAGGCGCTTGAGCGCGCAAACATCGAGCTCGGCATCAACTTTGTTCAGGAGATAGCGACCTCGATGCCAGTCGACGACACGATCCGCATTAAAACGCGAAGCATCATGGGAACGGAGATTCCGCTCGTCCAGCATGACCCGACTCCGCCCGCGCTGACCTACGCGCTTTACAGCACAAAGGAATCTCTCGACGACGCCCGGATGCAGTTTGAGAAAGTGAAGGAGCTGACGATCAAGCTCTCAATGGTCGAAAACTCCGCCTACCGACTTGCCGGAAGCATCCGCAAGACGCAGAAGCGCGCAAATGCACTCAAGAACATCACCATCCCGACTTACCAGAATCTCGTCACGAACATCACGAACTCCCTCGAGGAGAAAGACCGCGAGGAATTCACGAGACTGAAAGTCATCAAGAGGATGAAGGATTCGTAAAAAATCCCCTCCCTTTCCCATACAATCTGTACAGGAGAGAGAGGGGGTTTTTTATTTTTTCCTCCATTTCAATAATAAAGCTGAATTGATAATCACAAAGACCGAACCACTGTTATGAACGAGAGCACCGGCGACCGGATTCAAAATTCCGGTGATTGCAAGGACAATCGCGATAAAATTCAATGTCATCGAAAATGTCAGGTTACAGCGAATCGCGAACATCATTCTTCTCGCGAGAAGCAGAAGATGCGGAAGCTCGCGGATCTCATCGTTGACAAGCGCAATATCCGCAGCATCGACCGCGATGTCACTTCCAACTCCACCCATCACAATTCCGACATGAGCTTTTTTCAGCGCCGGTGCATCGTTGATTCCATCTCCAATCATGCAGACCGGATGACTTGATTTCTGACGCTCCTCGATAAAGCGCAGTTTGTCTTCCGGAAGACATTCCGCACGAAACTGCTTAATTCCAATTCGGTTTGCGATCGTCTCTGCCGACTGAAGGTGATCTCCAGTCAGAAGCACCGGAGTGACCTTTGCCTCGCAGATCTCCAAGATTGTCTTCTTTGCATCCGGACGAACGGTGTCAGACAGTGCAAGAAATCCTCCTGCCCTGCCTCCAATCACGAGATAAATGATCGTACATCCCTCTTTCCGATAAGTATCTGCCGACTCCTCGATCTCCTGTGGAAGTTCGATCTTTCGCTCACGCAGAAGCTCCTCATTTCCCGCAAGAATCTCCAGATCCATCCAACTATCTCCAAAACCATTTTCATTCTTATCGCCCAGATAACCTGTCCCGTCAATTCTTGCGCGCACTCCGCGTCCCGGAATCATCTTAAAGTCTGCGAGTTCGGCAAGAGCACTCTGATTTGCGCTCTTCTCCTTTTTGAAACAGCGCACAACCGCCTTTCCGAGCGGATGCTCTGACTTCTGCTCTGCACAGGCCGTAAGCCAATAGACGGTCGTCTCTAATCAAACATGAGCAAAGTGTATCCAAGTCCAAAGCATGTTAAGCCGAAGATTACCAATGCTACGAAATCCATAATACTCATATGGCATCCCCCTCCTCCTATATTTTTCGTTACATCAAAATGTAATCGGAGGGTACGCATGCCCTCCCAAGAGAGCCGGACCGCCTACCGTTATGGTAAATCCATCTTTGAATTTTATCATATTTCTTCCATTCAGAAAAGAGATTTCTACAAAACACAAAAACCTCCGGCACAGTTTTCCCTGTCCCGAAGGTTTAAAATCATTCTTATTTTCTTAATGGAACTATCTAAAACTCTGGAAATACCCAGCGAAGCGCATCCGGAAAACGCATTCTCCATTCTCTCTGGTTGTGAATTGCGTCCTGGTATACATTGTATTTCATCGTTTTCGGAGTCAGACCTCCGCGAACGAAATAACTGCGAATGATCTCCGAGCCTGCAAGAAATTCCTCCTTCGTCGTCATTCTCCCAAACTCATTTGTTCCTGTATCCAGATACAGTCTGCAAATATGGGAGTAATCCGCTGTTTTCAGCACCTCTTCCAGCTTGTCCATCCAGATGCATACCGCTGCGCTCATAATGATTGCCCGGTGAAATGTCTCCGCATGTGCAAGCAGTGCATAGGTGCTGATCAAACCACCCGTGCTGTACCCACAGATTCCGGTGTGATCTGCATCCGCCAAAGTCCGGTATCTGCGGTCAATCGCCGGCTTGAGTTCTTTTGTCATCCACTCAAGATACTCTACACCTTTTCCCTCAATATGCGGTTCAAACGTCTTTCCCTCCGGAACGACAAAATCTTTCGTAAATGGCGAATACTGCGCAGTACGCTTCGCGTGATCATTCGGCGACTCAATCGCCACAAGAATCACATCCGGCACAAATTTTCCATAGTCTCTGTAATACTGCTCAAATCTGAGACTCTCCGCTCCCCAGAATGTCTGCTGATCGCAGAACAGATCCTGCCCGTCATTCACATAAAGCACCGGATATTGTTTTTCTCCCGACTCATAACCATCCGGCGTAAACACACGAACCTTCACCTCTCTGTCAAGAGGTGTGATACAGAAATTTAATGTCTCAATCTTCATCCGTTTTCCCTCAAATCCTCTCATCCCTCATAAACATTTAAAAAACGCTTTCCTACATAAAGGTACTGAACATAAAACTTGCAATGACGAGCATAATCGCTCCTCCGATTCTTGAAGAAATCTGTGCATAGCTCATCAGCTCCATGCGGTGACTTGCTCCAAGAACCTGAATATCGCCTGCACCGCCTCCGTTTGCCATGCAAAGTGCTGCCGTGACAACCGTCTCGATTCGGAAGAATTTAAAGATCGGAGCCATCAGCCATGCGCCAAGCGTCGCACCAACGACAACCGCTGCAATGACAACAAGACTCTGGAAATTCAGTACTTTTACATAGTCCATCAGGTTCGTTCCGATTCCAACCGTAACCATAAGCGGAAGGGACATATACTTTACAAAGAACTGTTGCATTCCTCTTGTACCGGCGCGCACATTGTCCGGAACCAGACCGGAAATATTTAAGAGCGCTACAAGAATAATCATAAATGCAAACTGGTGAATCGAGAATCCAAGGCCTGCATGGTTGATGATCGAAATCTTGGAAGAGTAAAATCCACTGAATACAAAACAGAAAAGACCAAGTGCCAGACCCGATGCATAGTCAGCCACCGTCGGCTTGATTTCTGCTTCCTGTGTTCCCAGATCAGCCGGAGTTTTCATCAGCTCTCCGTTTCCGGTAAATTCCGGTTTCTTCTCTCCAAGTTTATTCATCAGAGCAGCCATCAAAACGGCAATCATGTTTCCAAGACTAAGCGTTGCAAATGCAGATGCATACCAGATCTGCGGGTCCTGTCCGCTTGCCTCTCCCCAGATCTTGCTCATTGGGATTGCACCAGCACCATTTCCACCTCCCATAATCGGAAGTGCGTAATTTAAGATCGCATTGATCGGTCCGATCCCAACAACAATTCCTGCTATTCCTGCAAACAAAAATGCAAATACAATCGCAGAAAGAATGCACGGAATATATCCACCCAGAGAACGAATCAGGAGCTTTCTATTTACGGATAAAACCGATCCTGTGACAAGAACCAGAATATAGAGATTCAAAAATCCGGTACTGCCATTAAATGTATTCAGAGTCTCAACAAGGGAATCAGGAATCAGGTGGAACGTGGACATTGCTCCAGCTGCCAAACAGGTCAGAAGCATGCCTCCTCCGAGCCAGTCCTTCCAGATTGGAATCCGATCTCCAATAAATCCAATAAAAGTTCCAACAACAGTTGCAAAACAAAGTGCACCTACCATATCGCCCGGAATCGACTCCGTCATTCCAACTCCCCAAGTTACCACAAGAAGAATCAGGAACATCCAAAGTGGCATTCCAAGCAGTTTTACTTCTTTCAGCTTGCTCATCTTTTTATCCTCTCCTATTCACCCCGACAACACCCAGAAATGGTTGTTCTCTCATTTCGTTCATTTTTTTGTTTCGTTTGCTTTCACCGGTAAAAACGTTGCCTGTATTATATATAAATTTCTTTGAATTCTGCAATACTTTCGACTGCCCTCAGCTATTCAGGTTTTCCCCACCTCCCATAACCATTTTCTTATCCATTTTTGCCTGTCCTCCATTCCCTATGGAACTTTTTCTCCCTTAGTTCCTCATACCGCTCCTATTTTCTTCCATAATTTCTCAAAATTCACATAAAATAAGATAAAAAAAGAAGTACCTGTCCTTCACTTGGACAAGCACTTCTCTCTCATTTCTATTTTCCCTTATTCCTCTTTCTTACACAGTCCATTCCAATTCGTTATGAACTCAAAAGGATATTTATGGGGTATTTACGGGGCAAACCTCTGACCCACCATAAATTTCCAGAAAAGTTCTGCTCCCGTTGACAATTTCCTTCCGCGTTTCTTTGCAATCACCACATATCGATAGAAGGATTCTCCCTTTATCGTCGCATAGACCACTTGGTTATTTGTATAAAGAGATTTCACTGTCTGCAACGGCACCATAACAATTCCACCACCTCCACAGGCGATTGCGTAGCGCGTGTCGACATGATCTACATGAAGTGCATTTCCCATATGAATTCGACAGCGACGGAACATCTCCTGTTCTGCGAAAAAAAGACTGTGCGTCGATGTGGAAAGAACAAAACGGTTATTCGGTCTTCGCAGACACTTCACATCAATTTCTAATGGATTCTGATACGAATTTTCCCCGATCTCAACTCCCTCAAGTGCCGGACTGTCCTTCGGGATTACAAGAAGAAGAGGATCTTCCTCCAACGGGAGATATTCAATCCGGTCAGATTGAACCGGGTCTGTATAGACTGCAAGTTCTCTCTCCTCACTCTCAAGCATCTCCTCACAGCTTCTCGCATCCGTATTATGATACTCCACATGAATTTCCGGATGTGCATCAAGAAACGCCGAAGTGCGGACACCCGCATACATTCCTCCTCGGCTTGTTGTCATCACAATTAAATCCTGATGTTTCTCTCCGGACACTGCATCCAATTTTTGCTGGAATTCCTTTTCCAGTTCCAGATAACGTCCGGCAAAATCCAGAAAAATCTCTCCCTGCTCTGTGATCCCGAGAGGATTCTTACTCCTGTCAAAAATCTGAAAACCAAGTTCTGATTCCAACTTTCCAATCTGTTTTGTCAGCGCAGGTTGTGACAGAAACAGAGTTCTGGCGGCAGATGAGATTGTCCCACATTCTTCCACTGCCACCACATAATGAAATAATCGACTGTCCATATCGTTCTACTTCTTTCCTCGTCATTTCTATGACCATTAATCTTTTTGCTTTTTATTTGCAACTCTATTTCCACTTGTTTTTGTGTAACTAACATTATAGCAACATTCTCCCTCTGTCGCAAACATATCCTCCGCTCCCCAAACACTCATCAGCAAAATCAACTTCCACCACAGTATCATACAAATTTTTCCCTTCACAAAATTCCTACCCGTGCACTGCAACTCGTGATATACTTACATTACAAAACATTCCAAGGAGTTGACAGCATCTATGAAGAAATTTACTATGGCGGACATCGCTGAGATGTCCGGTGTTGGAAAAAGCACAATCTCCCGCTACTTCAACGGCGGCTATGTGAAAGAGGCGACTCGGGAGAGGATTCAGGCTGTGATCCGTGAATGCGGATATATGCCGAACTCATTTGCCCGCCTCAATGCCCGCGAGAGCAACATCATCGGCGTCGTCGTGCCGACTTTAAATTCCAAGATTACGGGGCGCGTCATCACAAGCATTGACCGTTATCTGCGCGAACAGGGATATGAAACGCTTATCAAGAGCTCTGACCACCAGATCGCCCTCGAACTCGACAATATTCGCCGTTTGATCAGTCTGAACGTCGGAGGAATTCTTTTAAGCTCGATCTCGATCACCGATCAGCACCGTGAGCTGATCGCAAACAGCCCGATCCCGGTCGTCGTGATGGCTCAGGAATTTGATGCCGGAATCTCCGTTGTCGATGACGATTATCAGGCCGGTTTTGAGATGGGAAAATACGTCGGCAAATCTCACCCAGAGCATGTTGTCTGGCTCGGAATCACCGACACAGACCGCGCCGTCGGAATCGTCCGCCGTCAGGGCGTTCTCGATGGTCTGAAATCCTGCGGAGTCTCCGACATTCGCCTTTTTTCCGGTGATTACAGTTATGAGAGTGGACAGAAGATGGCAAAAGAAGCGCTTGAGAGTGGTCCTGTCACTGCAATGATCTGCGCGACCGACCGTCTCGCATTCGGCGCCTACCACACACTTGCACAGTTTGGAAAACGGATTCCCGATGACGTCTCGGTTGCAGGTTTTGGCGGATATGATGAGAGCGAACTTCTCTCCCCCGAACTCACAACACTGAAATTCGACTCCTATGCCCTCGGTCAGCTCAGTGCAGAGACAATCCTGCGCTTAATCCGCAATGAACCTGTCCCGGTCAAGCAGGTTATCGGTTTTCAGCTGATCCCTGGAAAGAGTGTAAAATGACGGTGCACGGTTTTGTACGTTTTGCACAAAAAATCACCTGATTTTTTGGTGGCTCAAACATGGTATCGATTCCATATTTGTATTGACTTTACGGCAAAAATGCTGTATGATTCAATTATGGAACCGATACCATGTTTTGTTTCATAGTTCATCGTTCAACTTATTCATCACCACAAAAAAGGAGAGGTTTTTATGGATTATGCAAAAATCGCCAGTGAAGTAATCCGACTTGTGGGCGGAAAGGAAAATATCCGCTCCGTTGCCCACTGTGCAACCCGTCTGCGCTTACAGTTGCGCAACAATGATCTGAGAGACGAGAGTGCTCTCAGCGATGTGGAAGGAGTCAAGGGGGTCTTCCTTACACAGTCACAGTTCCAGATTATTTTCGGAGCAGGCACCGTCAATCTTGTCTGCGATGAGGTTCAGAAACAGCTCGGTATCCAGAGTGAGGCAACCGAAAACGAGGCAGAGGAAAAAAAAGGCAATCTGCTTCAGCGTCTCGTAAAGATGCTGAGTGACATCTTTGTTCCGATCATCCCGGCAATCGTTGCCGGTGGTCTTCTGATGGGTATCAACAACATCCTGACCTCCAACCTGATTCATGGTCAGTCAATCATCGCTCTGTATCCGCAGTGGGCAGGACTTGCAACCGCAATCAACCTGTTCGCGGCAGCACCGTTCACCTTCCTGCCTGTTCTGATCGGCTTCAGTGCCGCAAAGAAATTCGGCGGTAACCCTTACCTCGGCGCTGCAATGGGTATGATTATGGTTCACCCGGATCTGATGAGTGCTTACCAGATCGGTGTCGGCACTCCGCCGGTATGGGACATCTTCGGACTTCATATCTCGGCTATCGGCTACCAGGGCACTGTACTTCCGGTTCTCGCCGTTTCCTGGATCATTGCAAATATCGAGAAGCGTCTTCACAAAGTCACCCCGTCCTGGCTCGACAACCTGACCACCCCACTGATCTCCATCCTTGTTACTTCCTTCCTGACCTTCATCGTCGTAGGACCGGTTCTGAGAGAGGCAGGAAACCTTCTCGCCGCTGGAATCACCTGGGTATACAACTCCCTTGGCTTCATCGGAGGAGCACTCTTCGGTCTTGTATATGCGCCGATCACACTGACCGGTATGCACCACAGCTTCATTGCGATTGAGACTCAGCTAATCGCAGACAGCGTTCACACCGGCGGCAGCTTCATCTTCGCAACCGCAAGCATGAACAACGTCGCTCAGGGTGCCGCAGTTCTGGCAGTTCTGATGATGACCAAAAACGAGAAGATCAAATCGATCTGTTCCGCTTCCGGTATCTCCGCTCTGCTCGGTATCACAGAGCCTGCAATGTTTGGTGTTACTCTGAAACTGAAATACCCATTCTACGCAGCAATCATCGGATCTGCTGTCGGAAGTGCTTACCTTGCAGGAACAAAGACTCTTGCTCAGGCAATGGGCGCTGCCGGACTTCCGGGCTTCATCTCCATGAAACCGGACCACTATCTGTACTTTGCAATCGGTCTTGTGCTCTCTATGGGCGTTTCCTTTATCCTGACCGTTGTATTCTGGAAGAAATTTAACATGGGCGCTATGGAAGGCGAGGGAACAACTCCTGCAAAATCCTCACAGACTGTTGCTTCTGCTTCTACTGCAACCGCTGTAACTTCCGCAGCAACAGAAACCGTTGAGAGTTCCGCAAATGCAAATACCGACGACGAAGTTCTCTTTGCACCGATGGCAGGTGAGATCCTTCCAATCTCCGAGTCCGCAGATGAGGCATTTGCAGCCAAGATGCTCGGCGACGGAATCGCTATCAATCCGTCCGAAGGCACAATCTACGCACCGTGCGATGGAAGCGTGAGCCTGCTCTTCCCGACCAAACACGCAATTGGCATCACAACCACCAAGGGAACCGACCTTCTGATCCATGCCGGTATCGACACAGTCAAGATGGAAGGCGACGGATTTGAAGTCTTCGTAAAGCAGGGCGACAACGTTCGCAAAGGCGACAAGCTCTTAAAAGTTGATCTCGAGAAAGTTCGCACCGCCGGATACAATCCTCAGACGATGATGATTCTTCCTCAGGCATCTGCCGATGTCACCTTAGAGGTTCACGCATCCGCAAATGCTGATCAGACCTGCAAGGCAATGACGATTAAACACTGATCGCCTGTCTTTAACAAACTGACTACAAATATCAGTCAGACGTAATTTCAGTTAATGCTAATCAACAAAGTATCAAGGAGCAGACACATCCGTGTGTCCGAAGGAGGATTTATGAAATTTGAAAAATACCACAAAGTGACCAGAGAAGACTACGAGAAGTGGTATCAGGAAGAAGCAGATTTTCGCAAGTTCGTCAGCGAAGATCCCTGCCGACTCCATTTTCACCTGATGCCGGAAACCGGATGGCTCAACGATCCGAACGGACTTGTTCAGGCAGACGGCGTGTACCATATCTACTTTCAGTACACCCCGTTTGAGCCGACCGGCGAACTCAAACTGTGGAATCACTGCACAACCCGCGATTTCATTCACTATAAGGATCACGGCCCTGTACTCTTTCCGGATCACGACTTTGACGCACACGGTGTCTACTCCGGCTCCGCTTTCCGCGAGAACGGAATGATCCACTATTTCTACACCGGAAATGTAAAATACTTCGACCGCCCGGACTACGATTATATCAACGCCGGACGCGGAAGTAACACTATCCATTTCGCAAGTCAGGACGGAACACATTTCTCCGAAAAAGAACTCCTGATGACGACCGACGATTATCCGTCCGACATCAGCTGTCACGTCCGCGATCCGAAAATCCTCAAATACAAGGATGCCTACTATATGGCACTCGGCGCGCGCGACCATGAAAGCCACGGTCTCGTCCTGCTCTACCGCTCAGAAGACCTCACCCATTGGTCTTACTTCAGCCGTATCCAGACCCTCCATCCATTCGGCTACATGTGGGAATGTCCGGATCTCTTCTTCCTCGACGGCACGCTCTGCCTGATCTGCTGTCCTCAGGGAGTCACACAGCAGGGTGTGAACTACGCAAATGTTCATCAGTGCACCTTCATGAAGATCGATGCCGATTTTGAAAATCGTAAGTTCCGTGTTATAGAGGAAGCCCCATTCCAGCAGGTTGACCGCGGATTTGACTTCTATGCTCCCCAGAGCTTCGAGGATGAGCAGGAAAGACGGATTCTGATCGGATGGATGGGAATCCCGGAAGCTGATTATACAAACCCGACAACTGAGCAGGGCTGGCAACACGCACTTACCCTCCCGCGTGAGCTCCATGTGCGAAACGGCAGACTAATCCAGCAACCGATCAAGGAGCTTCTCGACCTTCGCGCCGAGCACGCACACTTTGCCACAAAAGAAGATCTCAATCAGGCAGATTCTCTCCTCCTTGAGAATTCCTGCGGATTCCCGGTCTTCGAGACGGAACTTACCTTCTCCGACTGCAAGCAGATGGAACTTGCGCTCCGCGATGGAGTCACCCTCTCTTTCTCCAACGGAGTTCTGACACTCGATCTCAAAAAAGGTGGCTTTGGGCGAACCTCCCGCAGTGTAGAACTTACCTCGCTGAGTCAGCTTCGTATCTACTCTGACACGACTTCCCTTGAGATCTTTGTAAACGGTGGTGAGGAAGTCTTCACAACCCGACTGTACAGTCAGATCAGCGATCCCTCAAATGATCATGATCTGTCCACCAACACCAATGCCCGCCCCCTCACACTGACCGGAGATTGCAGTGCCACAGTTGATGTCTGGAAACTTCGTGCCTTTGAGGTTTCCAGAACACAGAACTAACCCCTCCCCCATATATAAAAAGGAGAAAAACGAATCCCCCTCGTTTTTCTCCTTTTGCTATTCCTAACTCTTTGCCACTACATTTATTCCATTTCCAGAGCCTCTATTTGACATTGCTCTCATGTTTAGACTTTCTACACATACAACATCATACTTGATTGTAAACCTTTCAGCAACAACCAAACATTTTTACAAAAAGTTCCGCTTGTTCTTTGGTCGGATATAGTCGATATTTGATTGCTTTATTTGCTTTTCCTTTTTTCCCCCTGCGTTTGGATGTATTCTCTGACAATTTCTACGGCTGCATCTCCCGTTGTAAGCAGACAGTAGCTTTGTGACCAAAACATCTCTTTCCATAAAGACTTTCTTATCATGGGAAATTCTTTTTTAATAAGGCGACTACTTGCGGATTTATATGCATTAATAAATTTACTGATTTCGGTATTTGGCTGTCCTCGAAACAAAATGTGCACATGATCAAGCTCATGGTTCCACTCTTCTAATTCGATATGATAATTCGGTGCTATATACTCAAAGATTTCCTTTAAACGACTCGAAATCGAATTATCAATCACTTTATTGCGATACTTAATGCACATAATCAAATGATAATTTAGTAAAAATACTGAATGATTATTTGTGTCAAGATTCATATTATAAATACCTCTTATGCTAGTTACGACTGAGTGATAAAAATATTATAATGCAACCAAAAATAAAAGTCAACGCCGTGTTAAATCGCCCTCGGCAGATTCCACTTATAATGGCGTGCCAGCACACGGATCACCGTGACCAGAATCGCACTGACAACCATCGCCGGACCTTCCCCGGTATAATTCATCAAAATCACATAGCAGACCGCCCCGGCAATCGACGCACACGCATAGACATGCTTTCTCAACACTGCCGGTGTCTGCCCCGCCATCATATCTCTAAGGATTCCTCCGCCAACTCCGGTGATAACTCCGAGAAAAATCATCAAAAATTTATACTCTCCAAATCCCGCTCCAACTGCCGTATCAATTCCGACAACCGTGAACGCACCGAGTCCAATCGCATCGAGAAGATTTAAAACCGCCTCATACATCGGAGATTCCAGAATATCTGCCGACTGGTAAAAATATTTGACTGCCACAAACAGCACCATCACCGATACAAAAGCCGCAATCACATAAATCGGATCGACAAACAGTGCCGGCGGATGAATCCCGATAATAATATCACGGATCATTCCTCCTCCCACGGCAGTCGTCTCCCCGAGCACGATAATTCCCAAAAGATCAAGACGCTTTTCGATTGCCACCATCGCCCCCGAACAGGCAAACGCCACTGTTCCAATCATTTCCATAAGAAAAAATACATCCATTTCCGCTTCCCCTCACTCTCCCTGTCCCCCAAAGGGACAGCACAACTTATATAGTATAAGTGAACGTTCTCCTCCATGTCAATGTTCTGACTTCCCGCTTTTCTTTTTTAAGTCCGACAATGATTTTCCTATCCACTCTTTTTGGAATTTCGTCAAATCAGTACACTTGACTTTCTAAATGACGGTAGTATAATGATTAATAATATATCCTGGCAATGGCGTGAGGCTTCCTCAGCTATTGCCTTTTTTGTATCATCTGTGCAATCCACCGACCTCACAGACATCATTGCCGGATTATACAGAAAATACTCGTAACGATTCAATACCTTCTATATTTTCTTACGGTCAGCACAACAAATGCGCAGACCTACTGAACCGTTACAACTATTCAAAGAAATCGGGGGATTCTTATGGCAAAATACATTCTGAAACGTCTCACAGCAGGAATCGTATCTCTGTTCATTCTTGTAACCATCACATTTTTCCTGATGCACGTCATCCCGGGTGGTCCGTTCAGCCCGTCCGAACAGCGAAATGTCCCTGAAAAAATTCTCGTACAGATCTCTGACAAGTACGGACTCAATGACCCATTGATCGTTCAGTACGGACGCTACATCGGCAACCTGCTCCACGGAGATATGGGAATTTCCTTTAAAAAGCAGGACACTACCGTCAATGAGCTGATCGCCGCCGGATTTCCGGTATCTGCCCGCGTCGGTGCTCTCGGAGTCTGCACTGCTCTGATTGTCGGAATTCCGCTCGGAATCATCGCAGCTGTCCGGCGAGGCAAACTTGCAGATGGATTTTCGATGGTATTTGCGACGATCGGTGTCTCCGTCCCGAGTTTCGTCATCTGCGTTTTGATGATGTATTTATTCTGTGAAAAATGGAAAATCTTCCCATCCTACGGACTCAGATCCTGGAAGGGATACATTCTCCCCGTTTTCTGTATGGCATTTTCCCAGATCGCCTACATCACCCGACTGATGCGCTCGAGCATGCTTGAGACATTACGTCAGGACTACATCCGCACCGAACGCTCTAAAGGCGTTCCGGAATTTCAGGTAATTGGAAAATATGCACTGAAAAACTCGATTCTTCCCGTAGTGACCTACGTTGGACCGATGGTGGCAAGCCTTCTGACAGGAACCTTTATCATCGAAAAACTGTTCAGTATTCCCGGTCTCGGACGCTATTTCGTGTCTGCAATCACAGACCGTGACTATTCCGTTGTCCTTGGACTGACCGTCTTTCTCGGTTCCATGATTATCATCTGCAACCTTGTGGTAGATATCATGTACGCAGTCATTGACCCGAGAGTAAAAATCACTGAGTAAAAACTGATCACCAGAAAGAAAAAGGAGGATCTTCCAAGATGCCGACGATTGAACCAAATGAACCAACCCACTCTCTTTCCATGACTGATGAGATTCCGGAGGCTCTGCTTGCCCCGCTCTCCGACTCGGAACGTGAGAAAGAGACGATCAGCCGTCCAAGCGTTTCCTACTGGAAAATGTGCTGGATGCGCTTAAAAAAGGACAAACTCGCAATGCTCGGGCTCACAGTTCTCGTGATTATGACATTGTTAGCAATCCTTGTCCCAATGTTTTCCCCATATACCTACGATCAGACCGATTTCGCCCATCCGCTTGAATGGCCAAGTGCCCTGCACCTGTTCGGAACCGACAAAATGGGACGAGACATCTTCGTCCGCACGATGTACGGAGCAAGAATCAGTTTGACAATCGGATTTACCGCTGCCGCAATCAACATGGTTATCGGCGTTCTCTACGGAGGAATCGCCGGATACCTCGGCGGTATGGTTGATCTCGTGATGATGAGAATCGTGGATATCCTGACCGGAATCCCGAGCCTGATCTACATGATTCTTCTGATGATGTTCCTCGGAAATAACATTCAGAGCATTTTGATCGCGATGTGTTTAACTTACTGGATCACGACCGCGCGCATGGTGCGAGCCCAGATCCTCACACTCCGCGAACAGGATTTCGCCCTTGCCGCAAAAGTCTGCGGACTGAGCAAATGGCAGATCCTGATCCATCATCTGATCCCGAACAGCATGGGATCGATTATCGTCACTGTCACCTTCCTGATTCCATCCGCAATCTTTCAGGAGGCCTTCCTGAGCTTCCTTGGAATCGGCATTCAGGTTCCGATGGCAAGCTGGGGTACTCTCGCAAACGACGCGATCGAGTACCTGTTCTCCTACCCATACATGATGCTCTTCCCGGCAAGTGCGATCAGCATCACTATTTTCTCTCTGAACTTCATCGGCGACGGACTGCGCGATGCACTTGACCCGAGACTGAAGAAATAAAAAAAGCAGAAAAGAAAAAGCGAGAAAGAAAAAAGTAAAAACAACTTGAACAGGTACAAACAGAGAAATAGAAACAAACGATAGAATAGGCGATAGGCGGAAAAACTATGAGTGAAAAAACAGGAGAAACATTACTAGAAGTCAAAAATTTGAGAACCAGCTTTCAGACTGATGCCGGCATTGTGCAATCGGTCCGAGGCATCAGCTTTCACGCAAACCGCGGAGAGAGCCTTGGAATCGTCGGAGAGTCCGGTTGCGGGAAAAGCGTGTCGATGCTCTCAATCATGCGCCTTCTCGCAGACAATGCTCATCTCAAAGCAGACAAGATTCTCTTTAACGGCGAAGATCTTTTACATAAAACAGCAAAGGAAATGCGCTCGATTCAGGGCAATCGAATCGGCATGATTTTCCAAGACCCGATGACGAGCTTAAACCCACTGTTTACGGTTGAGGAACAGCTCTGCAACCCGTTGATGCGCCACTTGAAACTCTCCAAAAAAGAGGCAAAAGCTCGCGCCCTCAAGATGCTTGAGGACGTCGGCATCCCAAGTCCGGAAAAACGACTCTCGCAGTTTCCTCACGAGCTCTCAGGCGGTATGCGCCAGCGTGTGATGATCGCAATCGCGATGTGCTGTCAGCCGGAGCTTCTGATCGCAGATGAGCCGACGACAGCCCTCGATGTGACGATTCAGGCGCAGATCCTTGATCTGATGGCACATATGAAGCAGGAGTATGGGACCTCCGTCATCCTGATCACCCACGATCTCGGCGTAATCGCAAGCATCTGCACCCGCGTCCTCGTCATGTACAGCGGACTCGTGATGGAGGAAGGCTCGATCGAGGACATTTTCTATCGAACCGGTCATCCATACACAGCCGGTCTTCTCGCCTCGATTCCGAAAGAGACAAAGGAAAAACTGATTCCAATTTACGGCACCCCGCCGGATCTCTTGAATCCACCGAAGGGCTGTCCGTTTACCGCAAGATGCCCTCACGCTATGGAGGTTTGCAGACAGTACCAGCCACCACTTGTTCCTCTCGGTGAACACCACAGCAGTGCATGCTGGTTGCACCATAAATCCGTAAAAGCAAAAATCGGGGAGGTGAAGCTCTGATGACAACATCGATGACAGAACATGCGACAGCGAACATGTCAGTGACCGAAAAAACCTGTATCGAAGCGCAGGATCTCAAGATTCATTTTAAACTCAAAAGCGGGTTCTTCTCAAAACCCCGCTACTTAAAAGCAGTCGACGGCGTTTCATTCTCGATCACACAGGGAAAGACGATGGGACTCGTCGGAGAGTCCGGTTGCGGGAAGAGCACCGTCGGACGCGCACTCCTCCGCCTGTATGATCCGGCAGGTGGAAAGATTCTCTTTAACGGAGAGGACATCACCCATTCAAGCGATGCTCAGATGCAGCCTTACCGCAAAAAGATGCAGATGATCTTTCAGGACCCTTACACCTCGCTCGATCCGAGAAAAAATATCCGCGACATCATCGCGGAGCCAATGTGGGCATTAAGACTCTACGAGGGAAAGGAGCGCGAGGACCGCATTCGGGAACTGATCGAGATGGTCGGATTAAAGCCGGACCATTTAAACCGTTATCCACATGAATTTTCAGGTGGTCAGCGACAGCGAATCGGCATTGCCCGCGCGCTCGCAGCCGAGCCGGAATTCATCGTCTGCGATGAGCCGATTTCGGCACTCGATGTCTCGATTCAGGCACAGGTCATCAACATTCTCGAGGAGCTTCAGGAAAATTTTCATTTCACCTATCTCTTCATCTCCCACGATCTCTCGATGGTTCGTCACATCTCGTCGGAAGTCGGCGTGATGTACCTCGGAAATCTTGTGGAGTATGCTCAGGTTGATGAGCTCTATGACAATATGATGCATCCGTATACAAAGTCCCTGCTCTCGGCAGTTCCGGTCGCAGACCCGATTCGAGCTTCTAAGAGCCAGCGAATCATCCTTCAGGGCGATGTGCCCTCCCCGATCGATCCACCGTCCGGATGCCCGTTTAGAACCCGATGCGCTTATGCAAAAGACATCTGCGCAAAGGAAAAACCACTTCTTCAAAATATAAATGACAAGCATAAAGTTGCCTGTCATCTATATAAATGATTATGAAACCGTAATTCAGAGTCGACTGGATTATTACGGAAACTCATAAATCATTCATTACAAATCATGCCGGAAAAATCCGGTAAATCAAGGAGGTTACGATTATGAAAAAAAGTCTGTGTGCACTTCTCTTCAGTGTGGCAATGGCAACTGCACTGACCGGCTGTGGCGGTAACTCAAACTCTGGTTCCGCGTCCTCCGCCGGTGGTACCGAAACATCCGCTTCTGCTTCTGCCGGAACCGATTCCTCCGCAGACGGAAAAGTTCTCAAGTACGTCATGTCAAAAGAGCCGGAAACTCTTGATCCGAACATGAACAACTACTCCACCTCTTCCTCCGTCCTTCAGAACCTCTTCACCGGTCTGATGCAGGTTGGCGCAGATGGAAAACTGATCAATGGCTGTGCAGAAAAGTATGAAGTCAGCGATGACGGTCTGACTTACACGTTCACACTCCGCGATGGTCTGAAATGGTCTGATGGTTCTGACCTGACCGCAGGCGATTTCGAGTATGCATGGAAGCGTGCTCTGAATCCTGAGACCGCATCCCCGGGCGTTGCTTATCTCTACTATGTAAAGAATGGACAGGCTTACAACGAGGGAAATGCAACTGAAGATGAGGTTGGCGTCAAGGCAGTCGATGACAAGACTCTTGAGGTTACGCTTGAGAATCCGACCGCTTACTTCCCGGATCTGACCGCTGTAACCGTATACTTCCCGACCAAGAAGGATGTCGTTGAGAATTCTACCCCGTGGACAAAATCCGCTGACACCTATGTCTGCAACGGTGCTTTCCGTCTGAAGGAGATTAATCCGCAGGAGAGCTACATCCTTGAGAAAAACCCGGAATACTATGATGCAGAGAATGTCAAGCTCGACGGTGTTGATATCATCTTCATCGAGTCCGCAGAGGCTGCTCTCTCCGCTTACAATGCCGGTGAGGTTGATGTCCTCGACAACGCAGTTCTCGGAACTCAGGCTCGTAGCCAGTACGATGGAAGCGATGAGCTTCAGTCCTATGATCTGATCGGAACCCGTTACTATGACTTCAACTGCTCCAAGGAATATCTGTCTGATGCCCGCGTGAGAAAAGCGCTCTCCATGGCTCTGAACCGCGAAGTCATCACCCAGACGATCGAGGCTTCCAAGCCGGAACCGGCTTACGCTTTCGTTCCTCACGGAATCACTTACGAGGGTTCTGATAAGGACTTCCGCGACACCGTCGGCAATCTGTTTGAGGAGAATGTTGACGAGGCAAAGGAGCTGATGGCTGAGGCAGGATATCCGAACGGCGAAGGTTTCCCGACCCTGACTCTGATCACACAGAACGATCAGGAGCAGAAGGATATGGCTCAGGCCATGCAGGCAATGTGGAAAGACAACCTCGGTGTCAACGCAGAGATCACAACCTACGAGTCCAAGGTATACTGGGATGAGCAGAGAAACGGAAACTTTGATATCTGCTACGATGGCTGGGTAGGCGACTATCCGGACGCAAGCACGAACCTTGAGTGCTTCACCCTGACAAAGAATGACTATCAGTGCCGTTGGCTCAACGATGATGCTCAGAAGTATAACGACATGCTGATGGAGGCAAGAAGCCTTGCAGACAACACAAAGAGAATGGAGCTCTTCACCGATGCAGAGAAACTGCTGATCGATGAGATGCCGATCATTCCGCTCAACTATCGTAATGCACAGCTCCTTGTAAAGCCGAACTGCCAGAACGTTCTGAAGACTTACATCGGACACACCCTGCTGAAATACGCAGACAAAGAATAATTTCGGAGGCATACCTATGATCGTTTTTCCATCTCCATTAAAGCCGGGCGATACCATCGGTCTTATCGCTCCGTCTTTTCCGATCAAAGAGGAAGAATTAAAAGACTGTATCGCCCTTCTTGAGGCGATGGGATATCACGTTAAGGTTGGAGGAGAGCTCGCAAAGCTCTCCAACTTCCACAACTATCTCGCTGGCGAAGCAAAGAAGCGCGCTGATGACATCAACGCGATGTTCGCAGACCCGGAGGTGAACGCCATCTTCTGTGTACGTGGCGGATACGGAAGCTCGCAGATCATGGAATTTCTTGATTTCGATGTGATCCGCGCAAATCCCAAAATTTTCGTCGGATACAGCGACATCACAAACATCCTGTCTGCTCTTCAGATGTATGGAAACCTCGTCGCCTTCCACGGTCCAATGGTCTGCTCCAACATGAGAAAGCATTTTGATACATACACGAAAGAGAGCTTCTTTAACGCGCTGAATCTCGGTGATGAACCGATCAGCTTCACGAATCCACCGGACGAGGACGGTTTTCACACGATTAACCCGGGAACTGCGTCGGGCATGCTCGCCGGTGGAAATGTCTCACTTCTCGGCAGAGCCTGCGGAACGTTCTATCAGCTTGAGACCGCCGGAAAAATCCTCTTCCTTGAGGACGTTGAGGAGTCCATCCCGTCGCTCGACATGTATCTGACGCAGATGCGGATGGCTGGTCTTTTCCAGAATGCAGCCGGAATTCTCCTCGGAGATTTCACCGACTGCACAAACGACCGCTACGATGGTAGTTATAAGATTGATGAATTTCTTCATGACTGGTTCGGAAGACTTTCCGTTCCTGTCATGAGCCACATCCGCTCCGGTCACAGCAAACCGATGGGAACTCTCCCGATGGGAACGCTCTGCCGGATGGATGCAGACAAGAAAACGATTACGTTTGAGAAGTTTCGATAGGGACACACCCGAATCATATATCTGAATAAAATAAATCATATATTCAGAGTTACCATGATTCAACAGAACTTTAATTTAAGATCATTTCAGATTTTTCACAAGACACAAGAGCTCCTTCGACAGAACAGGGCATGCAAACACGCTTTCGCTCCGGGTTCGACGTAATGGTTCATAAGACTGCAAACTACGCAGTCTAAACACCAACGTCTCACACGGGTTTGCATTGCTCTTTCTGTCTCCGGAGCTTTTTTTCTGATCTTACATGAGTGTTATATCAATGTATCAGTCGTTTTTTACAGGAATAAACCGCCGAGACTGAACACTCCAACGACTGCCATCAGAACATTAATTAATACGTTTCCAACAGACAGCAGGAACAGCGTATAGAACATCTTGTTCATCTCCTCGGTTGTCGTCTCTCTCGCTGCGGAATAGGAGGACATGATGATCGCTCCACCTGTGGAAAGCGGGCTGATTGCTGCTGCAAAAGAAGTTGCGGTAATTGCAGAAATCAGTTCCACATAATTGACTCCGGCAAATCTCTGGCAGATCTCTGCAGAAATCGGATACAGAGTCGGCATCACGACTGCGGTTGTCGAGCTTACCCAGGAAAGAATTCCTGATGTTGCTGCCATGATCGGAGCTGCGGTACGCGCCGTCATGAAAGAAGCCAGCGTATCGGAAATCAGATCAATTCCGCCCATCACACTGATCATATTTACCAGAACACCCACTCCGCAGATCATAATCAAAGTTCCCCACGGAATGCTCTTGATTGCCTTCTTCTCATCGGCACAGCCAAGCAGAATCAGCACAGCTGCCATGACGAAAGCGAAAAGACCGGTATCGAGTTTAAATCCGATACAACAGATAACCATAATCACAATCGAAGCCATCGTGATCTGCTGTTTCCGATTGAACTTCGGAATTTCAGAGAGTTTCATCGGATTGTCCGCTTTTACTTTATATCCTTTATACAGAATATAGACAACCAGAGTAAATACAAATCCCGACAGAAGCGTGCTCAGAAACAGATGAAGAGAAAATCCGTCATATCCGAGCGGAGTGGAGAGTTCTTTTGCAAGAATTCCCGTCAGGGACAGCGGAGATGCACAACCCGCATTTGCTCCAAGTTTTGCGTACAGAGCAGTCGCCATCGGATTGATATCCAGCTCAAGTGCCAGATAGACGGCGAATGTCGTCATCAGAATACCTGCTGCGATATGACCCGGACCGATTGCGGAAATAAATGCGGATAGGAAGAACATCAACACCGGAATCAGGTAGGTTCTCTTTCCAACAAGTGCTACAATCTTCTTGGAAAACAGATCAAGCGTGCCATTCTGGGAAGCCATTCCAAACAGAAACGTGACTCCGACCAACGTTACAAACATGGGACTTGAAAAACCTTTCGTCACATCACTTGCCTTTAATGCACGCATCGCTTCGCCCGCAGGAACCTGAAAATCGACCGCCATGCCAAGAAGCATCAGCAGAAATGCTGCACCGATTGAGAAAAATCCAATATTAATTTTTTTGATAAATCCAACTGCAATGACTGCTACCAGTACCAACAAGGAAATCTGTGGCAGAAACTCTCTGATCATTCTCCTCTTCCCCCTTTATCTTCTGACCATCGCTACGCCTTCCATGAGAAGGTTTGCCGTGCGAAAACCAAATGTATCCTCAATCACAGGCTCATCATCCTTTTTCTGGTAATCCACCCCACATTCCAGAATTCCTCCCGGATGACCAATGCGGATAAACTGTGTATCCACATTCGGATTTAATACCTGCTGTACCACACTTCCCGGAACCACAGCGGCACCTGCCGTACACATCGCCCCTGTCATTGCATAACTCGGATGTGTCTTCTGCATGGACATCATTCTTGAGAGAAGATCAATCTGGTCTTTCTCGATTTTCGTCCCATCTGAAGTCACATACGTTTCCGGTTCTGCGACAAAGGTCATTTTCGGAATTCCCGGTGTCTCCCAGGCTGATTTCGTGTAATCTTCAATCAACCCAAGTTTGACTGCGGAAAGTCCCCGGATCGTCTCAAGAAGATTCAATTTTTCTTCATCGGCATTCAGCTCATCCGGAAGTTCTTTTCCAGTAAGACCTAAATCTTTTGCTTTCACAAACACAAGCGGATTTGCTGCGTCTACAATGGAAACTTCAACCTTACCGTATCCCGGAACCTCCAAAATGTCAACTGCATGTCCGGTCGGCAAAAGTCCGTGTCCAAGAGTTCCTGCCGGATCAATAAATTTCAGACGGATCGGGGAAGCACTTCCCGGAACCCCGGCAATCTGAAAATCTCCGTCGTAAACGACAGCTCCCTCTCTCGTCTGCACATCTTCAGAAATAATTTTATCCGTGTTTGTGTTATAAATCCGGACGCTTGTCGTTTTCCCGTCCCCTTTTACCAGACCTTTCTCAATTGCAAACGGTCCGACTCCCGAGGATATATTTCCGCAGTTTCCCTTGTAGCTGACGATCGGCTTGTCCACAGACACCTGTGCAAATGTGTAATCCACATCGGCATCTTCCCGCTTCGACACCCCGACAATCGCAACCTTGCTCGTCACGGACTGAGAACCGCCAAGTCCATCAATCTGTTTCTTGTCCGGACTTCCCATCATTCTCAGAAGAAGCTCATCCCATTCTCCACGATCCTCTGGCATGTTCTTCTCCAAAATATACACTCCCTTGCTTGTTCCGCCTCTCATGATTGTGACTGGAATTTTCGTCACATTCGACTGTTCTCCCCGCATGAAATCCTCGCTCCCTTTCCATTCTCTTTCCTGTCCATCAGATTAATCTCTGTTTCCTTTATTCACCGGCGTTGATTTCATTATAGGGAATGTTTTTATCTTTGTATAATTCATTATTTTTATTTAAATTATAGTTTAAAAGAATAATTTTTTGCATTTTTCTGTTCTTCTCACATTTCCCCCGCATTTTTCACGGATTTTCAGCGAAAAGGATGTGGTCAAAATTCATATTTTTTATTATTTTCATAGTTTTTATACATAATAGTAAAACAGGAGCTCACAGAATTTTTTTTTAAATAGAATCTCGCTCTCAAATATGCTACATTTGTATTGTTCAAATAATGGTGGCAGTTCCATCATTCATCTTCACTCACACTACACAACATATTACATATAACACATAACGGGGGATTTTATGGATTTCAAAGATTTATCATACGTTCTTGCGATTGCAAAATATCAGAATATCACAAAAGCAGCCAATGCACTGTATATCACTCAGCCGACGCTGACAAAGTTTCTCCAAAATTTGGAGTCCGATCTCGGTCAGAAACTTTTCCGTAAACTCGGTCATCGCTTCGTCCTGACCTACGCCGGAGAACGATACGTCGCAAAGGCAACTGAAATTTTAAACTTAAAAAAAGAGCTGGATCAGGAGATGGGAGACATCATCAAGGACAATCACGGTTCTCTCAAGATTGCCTTTCCTACCATGCGCGGAACCTACATGCTTCCCTGCACGCTCCCGATTTTCAACTCTCTCTACCCAAACGTTCAGCTCAATATTTTAGAATCACACTCCAATCAGCTCGAGAGCATGATTCTGAACGGAGAGACCGATCTCGCTTTTTTTTATCTTCCGATCAAAAGCCCTGATATTGACTACGAAATCATCAGCCACGAAGAGGTTCTTCTGATCATGCCCGACCATCACCCTCTCGCTGAAAAAGGAGTCCATCGGGATGGATGCAAATTTTCATGGATGGACATGAACCTGATGAGAGAGGAAAAATTTATTCTGCAAATTCCGGGACAGCGGACGAGACAAACCGTCGATCACCTCTTCAAGGAAAGTGGATTTACACCAAACATCAAGCTCCAGACTGCCAACATTCCGGCTATGATTCAGCTCGTCGCAAAGGGATACGGATGTGGGTTTGTCACCGAAACTCACTTAAAACACATTCAGCCACCGCCATCGGTTGTGCGCTTCTCTGTCGGAAATCCCTGCACAACCGTGGACTTTGTCGCCGCCTATCGGCGTGGCAGTTATCTTCCCTACCACGCGAAAGAATATATCAGCATCGTGAAAAATTTTACCTGATTTTTTATTCAGGTCGACACTCACAAAGACCTGGCGCGTGATTCTGGTCAGCTCTGCCGGCATCTTCCAATCAGACAGAATCACTGCACATTCTCGCGGTTTTATCTGGTCAGAATCTTCAGCACAAGCTCCGTCTGCATCCGCACTCCAATCGGAAGACAGCGCTCATCAAGATCAAAATGATCGCTGTGCAGAGGAGCTGTGATTCCCCGCTCTTTGTTTGCGCATCCCAGATGATAGAAGGCACCCGGTGCTTTTTCCAGGAAGAATGAGAAATCCTCAACGCCGAGACTCGGGAACTCTTTCTCGTGAACGTGCTCCTTTCCGAGAATTTCTGACGCCGTCTCTGCGACGAGATCGACGATCTCATTCGTGTTAATCAAAGCCACATATCCTGGGACAACTTTAAGCTCTCCGCTTCCACCAAAGCCCTCGCAGATGCACTCGACCTGACGACGGATCGTGTCGATACAGAACTGTCTCGTCTGCGGATCGGTCGTTCGGAGTGTTCCGGTCATCTCGACCTCTCCGGCGACGATATTTCCGGCTGTTCCTCCCTGAATCTTTCCGAGTGTAAGAACCGCATTGTTCAGTGGGGACACATTTCGACTCACAAGGCTCTGGAGCGCATTGATGACTGTCGCTGACATCACGATCGCATCAACGCCCGTCTCCGGATAAGCGCCGTGACAGCTCTTTCCGTGGATATAAATATGAATTTCATCTGAGGATGCATTCAGCTTTCCATGGCGAATCTCAATCTCTCCAACCTCATATGTCGGCATCACATGAAGACCGAGCACATAGTCGACTTTCGGATTCTCCATGCATCCCGCCTTGACCATGCGGTCGGCACCTCCGATCGTCTCCTCCGCCGGCTGGAAGAAGACTTTCACACATCCGCTCCACTCATCCTCATGCTCCTTGAGAAGTTTTACCGTTCCGAGCGCAATCGTCATGTGTGCATCATGACCACACGCATGCATGACTCCCGGATTTTTCGAGCAGTAGGTTCTCGATGGGTCTTCATTTAACGGAAGCGCATCGATGTCAGCGCGCAGTCCGATCGTATTTCCCTTCTTCCCGTTATCGGCTACCGCCTTCTTTCCTTCGAGCTTTGCGACGATTCCCGTATCTGCAACCGGAAACTCATACGAGATTCCCCACTGATTGAGGTACTCCCGAATCTTTTCCCCAGTCCAGTGCTCGTTCGTCCCCAGTTCCGGATGCTGATGAAATGTCCGGCGAATCTGCGTCAGTTCCTCCTGCTTTTCTTCGATATGTTCCAGCTGATCTCTGATTGTCATCTTTCTCCCTCAACTTTCTGCTGTCATCCTGTTGTCTTTTCCGTTGTTCTTATTCACCGTTCACGTTGACTTCGGCACTCAATATTTCTTAATTTCATTTATTCATACCCTGATCTCCATGCGTGTAGATTCTTGGAGAACGCCGTGTCAGGCGAGATACAATCTCATTCTTGTTCGTCCCTGCGAGCGTGCTGACCTCCTGCACATCCGGCGTGTTCTCACTTCCATCGCCGTAAATGATGACCTCATCCCCGATCTGCGCCTCCGGAACATCCTTCAAGTCGACCATACACTGATCCATGCAAATCACACCGACAATCGGAACCCGTTTTCCGTGAATCGTCACGATTCCTTTTCCGCGAAGGTTTCTTGGGTATCCGTCCGCATAGCCGAACGGCAGAGTTCCAATCCTTGTGTCCTCCGGTGTTGTCCACAGGAAATCATAGCTGACTCCCTCTCCCTTTTTCAGCTCCGAAATATGGCTGATTCTCGTCTTAAATGTCAGAGCCTGACGAATATCAAGCTGACCCTTGTGGAAGCCTTTCAAACCGTAAATAATCGCGCCTGCGCGGATCATATCCATGCGGTACTCCGGATAGTCGACCGAAGCGATGCTGTCCGCAATATGGCGGTACTTAAAACGGCAGTTCTCTTTTTCAAGCGCATTGAGAACCTTTGTAAAGCGCACAAACTGCTCCTTGTTCGACTCATCATCTTTCAAAACAAGATGTGTGTAGATTCCCTCCGCCTCGATCCACGGCAGACGGCAGACGCTCACAATCTCTTTTATGCCGTTTTCTGTATCCGGAAAACCCAATCGATGAAAACCTGTATCGAGCTTGATATGAATAACTGCCTTCTTTCCGCGCTCCTGCGCCAGTTCATTTAAAATCTCTGCCTGATGAAGCGTGTCGATTGTCTGGATAATTCCATAATCTGCGACAACACAGAGCAGACGATCCGGCGTCAATCCCATGATCAGAACCGGGTACTCCGGGTATGCCTCCTTGAGCTCAATCGCCTCCGAGAGTGTTGCAACCGCCAGCATGGTAGCTCCGTTTTCCATCAAGGTTTTTGCAATTCCCACTGCGCCATGACCGTACCCGTCCGCCTTGACAACGCCCGCAACCGCAGTTTTCTTTCCCACCATCGCTTTGATTGCTCTCATATTTCCGGCAATCCGATCGAGATCCACCTCAATCACCGTATCTCTCAAAATCATTTCTTCGTCTTTCTTCATTCTTCTTTATGCTCCTGTTTCCTGAGAAGACTGGCGATCCTCCATCTGTCAATGAGGAGTCATCCTCTCTGAGTTGTTTAATGTGCTCTCGAAATCTCACAGTTCTGGTATCATTATAAAACTTTACACTGAAATTTCAATTTGCTTTTATTTTCTCATACTTGCAGAGGAAATCCGAAAAAAGTTTCGACAAAATTTATAGTTCATCAATCATTCGATAAAATTTTCAAAAGAACCTCCTGCAAGGCCAACGCTGCCTTGGAATGATATCGTCCCGGTGGAAGCGCTGTCGCTAATTTTATAGAGGCAAGATCTGCTCCCAGAGATAAAAATTCAGCGGTTCGAAAATAATGACGAGAGCTGTAATAAGTAAAGGCAAGTCCATGACCGGCGGCAGCCAGAGCGGAGGCCATCAGAGCCGTGAGAGACTCATTGCAGGTAATCGGCTGAAGTCCGTTTCTGTTGAAAATATGGCGGGCTTCCCGACCAAGAATCGTATCATAATCACTCAAGAAAAATTCATATGGAATCGCATCTGCCAGATCTACATATTGCGGAATCCGGGAAATCTTTTTTCCTGTCGGTGCAAATTTTTTGGCCTTTTTCAAGATGGGATGATTTTCATGGGCAATCAGACAAATCTCATCATTCATGACAAAGGTCGGCTGAAGTCTGATATCCGAAACAGGAAGCACCAACAAAGCGAGATCAATCTCTCCATTCAGCAACATCTGCTCGAGGATCATAGAATTTTGTTCCACAATTTTCACCCGGATCCTCGGATAATCCAGCTTAAACGCATTCAATACCGGTGGAAGCAGGTACGAACCGCGAAAACCGCTGATTCCAAGAATAACGCTTCCGCTTTTTAGTTCTTTGAGATCCTGAATTTCGTCCTGCGTTCGGTGATATTCCGCCAATGTGGCATACGCATATTTCACCATAATATTTCCCGCTTCCGTCAGACGCACACCTTTGGACGTCCGGACAAACAATTTGCTGTCCAAATTACTTTCCATTGTCTGCAAAAATTGACTCAGACTGGACTGTGCCATATAGAGTCGGGCGGCAGCTTTTGAGATACTCTTCTCTTCCGCAATCGCAATCAGATAATTTAATTCTTTCATTTCCAAAATAGCTTCTCCTCTTGTTCCCAGCTTTTATTCTCAGTTCCTATCATTTTCGCAAGATATGAGATCGGTTTTTCCGATAGGAAGTATAACATATTTTGCCTTTTCCTGCTATCAAAAAGCATTTACAATAAAAGTGCTTAAGCAAATGAAACTCCAAAAGTAACACAATCAAGACAGAAAAAGAGGGAAATGTATGGGAAAAGTATCTTTGCAGGGTGTATGCGATATGCATGTGCATACAAATCCAGATTTAAGATTAAGAGCCTACGATGACTTTGAATTGGCGGATGCCGCTATCCGCGTGGGGGCAAAAGCCATCGTAATCAAATCGCATCTCGGTTTTACCGTCAACCGTGCTTATTTGACAAATCAGTATGTAAAACGTGTATACGGAGAGAACACCGGATTTACAATGTACGGCGGTGTTGTCATGAACAAGGTAGTGGGTGGCATCAATCCCGAAGCCGTAGAAAAGGGATTAAAACTCGGAGCGAAAGAGATCTGGCTTCCCACCCAGTCCGCAAAACGCCATCTCGAAAAAATGGGGCAGAATCCGGCAAATGGAATTGAGCTGGTGCGGGATGGAAAAGTCGTGCCGGAACTGAATGACGTTTTCCGCTTAATCAAAGATTACGATGTGGTGCTCGGCACTGCACACGTTTCTCCGGAAGAAGCGTTTGTAATCATTGAATCGGCAAGAAATGCCGGGGTGAAAAAAATTGTTGTAACACATCCGGAATGGTGGGTGGTCGACATGAGTATCGACGACCAGATCCGCCTGGTAAAAGATTACGATGTCATTCTCGAACGTTGCTATGCTCAGAATATGGGCGGTGGCAAATATAAGAGCAATCTTCCAGACAATCTAGATCTCATTCATGCCGTTGGATATGAACATGTAATGGTCGATACAGATGGTGGTCAGACTGAAAATCCTCACTGGGAACTGGCTCTCGAAGAATATATGCAGTACCTTGTCGATCATGGAATTCCAGAAGAACAGGTTTATCATATGACAAAAACAATTCCATACAGACTTCTTGGAATTGAAGAATAGGGGAGGGAAACTCAATGTTGAGTGTAGCGATTATTCTAGCGATTGCACTGGCAATCTTTTTGGGGTACAAAACGAAAATCAATACGGGACTTTTCTGTATCGTATTCGCCTATATCATCGGCTGTTTCGTCATGGGGTTAAAACCAAAGCAGGTGATCGGTTACTGGCCAACCAGCACAATGTTTGTAATTTTATCTGTATCTTTGTTCTATAATTTTGCAGCGATCAACGGAACTTTGGAAAAAATGTCAGGAGCTCTTTTATATACGTGCCGAACCTTCCCGGGTCTTCTGCCGTATGCACTTCTCGCAGTGGCAATCATTCTCTCTGTTATGGGTGCAACTTACTTTACTGTACTGGCATTTCTCGCACCGATCACTCTGGTGATCTGCGATGAGTCCAAGATGGATAAATTAACCGGCGCAGTTGCAATCAACTGTGGCGCACTGGCAGGTGGAAACTTCCCGACCTCAAACCTCGGTGTCATTTTCCGTGGTCTGGCAGATACGGCATTTGAAGCCTCTCCTGATGTAACCGCAGTGGAAACCTTCGGCATGGAAATGAAAATCTTTCTTTTCTCCGTGCTGTTCTCTCTGATTCTTGTCACAATTTTCCGCTTTGGTTTTAAGGAAAACCGTAACATCGGAAAAGGCGTTACCTTCAAAAAACCAGATGCATTTACCAAAGATCAAAAAACAACTCTGACCCTGATGATGCTTATGATGGTCATCGTTTTAATCTTCCCGCTTTTGCAGGTTCTGATGCCTGGAAATTCTGCAATCAAATACATCAGCAGTAAAGTAGATGTCGGTCTTGTTGCAATTATTTTTGCAGTGATTGCTTTGTTATTAAAACTGGCACCGCAGAAAGAAGCAATGGCAAGAATTCCGTGGAACACGATTGTCATGATCGCAGGTGCTGGTATGCTGATTGCAGTTGCCGTAGAAGCCGGAACGATCGACGAGCTGTCCACCTGGATTGGTTCCAATGTTCCAAAACCTCTGGTGCCAATCGCATTCAGCATTGTCGGCGCAATCATGAGTTTCTTCAGCTCCACGACAGGCGTCGTTGCTCCGGCACTGTTCCCGCTGATTCCAAATCTGGCTGCATCCGCAGGCTTGAGTTCCTCTGCACTTTTTGCATGTACCGTAATTGGTGCGCAGTCCAGTTCCATCAGCCCATTTTCCTCCGGTGGTTCCTTAATCCTTGGATCAACTCCGAAGGAGGAAGATCGAAATATGCTGTTCAATCGTCTTTTGATGGTAGCCGTTCCGATCAGTGTCATCTCTGGAGCCATTTATAATTTTGCACTTGCAATGATTTTATAAGCACCAACATTTTCTTATCTTGTCGATATATCTTGATATACATATACAACACATAAAAACGGAAGCAGGACACAGCTTGCGCTATCTCCTGCTTCCGTTTTTTCATTCAAACCGACACTCACAAAGTTATCTTACTTTGATGCCTTAGCATCCTTTTCGTCGCCGTCTGCTTCCTCATCATCCGGAACGTCTGCGCTCTTAGGAGCAACAACCGATACAACAACTGCCTCCGGATCGGTCTTCAGATGAATGTTCTCATTGCTTGCGATCGGCAGATCTGCAACTTTCAGAACATCTCCCGGCTTCATATCGCCGACATCAATCTCAACCGTCTCAATCATCTCTGACGGTACTGCCTTATAAGAAATCTCTTCAAGAATCAGCTCTACGACTCCGCCGACAACCTTTGCCTCATTCTTCAGAACAACCTCTGCAACAGAATGAACAGCCTCGCCGCTTACAAGTGCCTGGAAATCAATCTCTTCAAGCTGACCCTTTACCGGATTGTAATCAATCTCTTTTACCAGAACATCCATCTGCTGACCATCGACATCCAGCATGATCTGACTGCCTTTCTTCTTTGTCTTGAACAGACGCTCTGCATCTTTCTTCTCAATCTTAACCGGGATAGAACCCTTGATTGCATGGCCAAATACGTTTCCGGTCACATAACCTTCTCTTCTCAGTCTCTTTGCCTTTGTTGACATGTCTCTTTTCTCAGCCTTTAAAGTATCCATATTATCTATTCCTCCAAAATACTGATAGTCCGCAGACCTGCCATTTCATTTCTGCAATGGTATGTGTCTCTGTTTCCTGTCTCTTTCTTGTTACGTCTGTATTATAACACGCAATCGCAAAAAAGATTTACCAAAAGGTGATTTTTTTCTGTGAGATTTTCCGCTATTTTTTCTATCCTGATTTTCTCTTTGTTGAATTTTTCTGTATTCTCTTTTCAAAAATTTGTTACTGTTTATGCATTGCAAAATTTCCTCCCCATGTACCGTAACAACTTCTTTACTTTTCCCTCTCAAAACATTAAAATGAAATCCATAACTGTACACGAAAATTCGTGTACAACTGTGCTCTAAAGTTAATGTAAAAACTAATGTAAACCATCAGACACACCACCAGAGCGTCTTTGATGTGCAGAGCAAATAAAATATAAAAGAAAGGACACGATTTTAATTATGATGAAAATTCTTCACAGCGCTCTCGGCATCGTCTTTGCCTTTGCGCTGATGTTCACTCTTCTCATCACTTCCGTGGAAGCCGTCACCTACTGGACTCCCGGTTACTACGAGAAAGAATATGAAAAATATGATGTGTTAGACGATGTTCATATGGAAATGGATGACCTTCTCGACGTCACCCATGAAATGATGGCATATCTGCGGGGAAATCGCGCGGATCTTCATGTTCCGACGATCGTAAATGGTCAGCCCCGGGAATTCTTTAACGAGAGGGAAATCGCCCATATGGAGGATGTGCGCGGGCTCTTTCTCGGTGCGATTGCCCTGCGCCGGATCTGTCTCGTTTTGATGGCGGTCTGCCTTGCACTTCTCTTTGCATTAAAGGCAAATGTGCGCAAGGTACTTCCTCAGACAGTCTGTGTCGGAACTATTTTGTTTTTCATCGTTCTGGCAGTCCTCGCTGGTATCATCTCCACAGATTTTAATAAGTACTTTATTATTTTTCACCATATTTTCTTTAACAATGACCTGTGGATGCTCGACCCGAATACCGACCTTTTGATCAACATTGTGCCGGAACCATTTTTCATGGATACTGCCGGTCGAATCGCGATCACCTATGCGATCAGCGTTGTCACTGTCTTTGCGGGCTGTGCCGGATGGCTGATCCATTTAAAGCATTTGCCTTTGAAAAATTTAACTAAATACGGGCAGGATACTCCGGCCTCTTAGGTCGGGGAGGAATGCCCGCTATACCTCGCTTTCTTGAATTCTAGATTCTTAGTCAAATATATGATAAACTATTATTATTGAGGTTTTTTATGCAGGAAAAAATAAACGGAAAAAGCGGACAAAACCAGATCAATATGCAGGATTCCAATCGGGCGGAGGTGCTTCGCTTTCTCGCTCTCCACCCGGGATGTTCGCGTGCGGAACTCGGAGAGGCGACGGGACTGACTCAAGCCTCGATGACGAAAATTGTCCGCTCTCTGACAAAATCCGGACTCATCTACGAGACCGGATTTACAGCGGGAAAAAAAGGACGGCGTTCCGTCGGTCTGTCCCTGAATTACAACCGCTACAAAGTGCTTGCAATCCGCCTTTCCGCACACTGGCTGGAAATGCAACCGCACGATTTTCACGGACAGCCGTGTGGTCATCTTTTGTCCGTTCCGATTGAGGCAATAAGCGAGGAAAATATGCCCTCGATTATTGAGCAAATCGCAGACGGCGTGGCAACATTTCTGAAAGATTTTCCGGAACTCACGGCTACTGCAATCGCCGTTCCTGATCCCTGCCGTCGCGTAGATGGATCGATCCTGATTTCATCGATCTCATCTGGCACTGCCACTACCCTCTTTCCGCTCTGTAAAAAACTTGGAGAGCAGATTTCTCTCCCTATTTTCCTGATTCATGATGCCGATGCCGGTGCAATTGCCTGCTGGCACAACCTGCCCGACAAAAATACAGGCGAAGTCATGCTTCACATTTTTGCAGACGACAGCGTTGAAGTCGGACTGACCCGTGGCGGACTCTGTCTCCACGATTCACGCATGCTCTCGATGGCAGGTCATCTTCCGATCGATCCACATGGAAATGTGTGTCCCAAATGCGGGCGAACTGGATGCCTCGATTCTCTTGTAAGCCTGTCCGCCCTCGAATCAAGGGCAACCCAGGAACTGTCTGCATTTCCGGAAAGCCTGTTAAATCACGTTTCCGCGATCTCCGCCCGTTCTGTCTTCGAGTCGGCGCGCCAGTGGGACCCGCTCGCGATGAAACTGATTCGAGACTGCGGGCACAGTCTCGGCCTCGGAATTGCATCTCTGCTCTCCATCTGTACCCCCGACCGAATTTTCATTAGCGGAGGAATAACACACGGCAGAATGCTTTTGCTTGAGGATGCCAGAAAAACAGCGAACGAGCATCTTGCCTCCTACCAGGCACTTCCGCCGATCGGGCTTGTCTCATCGGATGAGAACCGAATTCTGACAGGCACAGCTTATTTTGCAATTCAGCAACTTTTAAATGCCCCGTCCCGCTACCTTCTTCCACCGGAGTCTCAAACAGACTGATTGATTTTACCATATTATGTCCTGTCTCCTCTCTGTCACTGGAAGGATTTTTTAATGGGAAGAGTTTTATTTTTATCAAAAGATTTTTTAAAGGACTTAGAAAGGACTTATTTTATTTATGAAACGAATTGCTTCGTTTTTTCTCGCCCTTGTCCTGCTGACAGGGCTGATCTTCTCACCCCCGGCCTTTGCAAGTACCGTTCCATGGCCGGACAATGTGGAAATTTCCGCTGAGGGCGGCATCCTCATGGATGCCGGTTCCGGCGCTGTCCTCTATGGCAAAAATATTCATCAGGCTTACTACCCTGCAAGTATCACAAAGATTTTGACTGCTCTGATCGTAATCGAAAACTGTGATCTCGATGAGACCGTGACATTCTCCCACAATGCAGTCTACAACGTGGAATCCGGAAGCAGTTCTGCTGGAATCGACGAGGGTGACCAGCTGAGTGTGCGCGACTGTCTCTATGCGATGCTTTTAAAATCAGCAAACGAGTCGGCAAATGCCCTCGCAGAACACACTGCCGGTTCAATTGAAGCCTTTGCAGAAATGATGAACCAGAAAGCGCAGTCGCTCGGCTGTACAGATTCCCATTTCAACAATCCGAGCGGACTTAACGATCCGGATCACTACACATCTGCTCATGATATGGCGCTGATCGCCTGTTCTGCGTTTGAAAATGACACCTTCGTAGAGATCGACTCAAGCCGTTACTATGATCTCCCACCGACCAAGCGAAATCCGGAAGGAAGCCGTGTCTACCCGGGACACAAGATGTTGAAAAAAAATCTTCCTGAGTACTATCCCGGAATCCTTGGCGGAAAGACCGGATACACCTCTCTAGCGGGCAACACCCTCGTTACCTGTGCGGAAAGAAATGGCATGCGTCTCGTTGCCGTCGTCCTGAACGGTCATCAGACACATTACAGTGACACAAAGACCCTGCTCGATTTTGGATTTGCAAATTTTTATTCAGTAAACGTCTCCTCGGAAGATACGACATACTCGTCTCTCGCAAACGATATGACGATTGCGGGACTCCCGGCAGCAGATCTCTCAATCCTTCACCTTCAGGATGACAACAGAATTACCCTGCCGAACAATGCAACGTTTGCAGACACAACTTCCTCGATCTCTTACGAACTTCCTGCCTCTGCACCAGATCGAGCAGTTGCACAGATTACTTACGGTTACGGAGGACATGATGCCGGTTACGCATGGCTTTTGAGAGCATCAAAAACTTCGGACTCAGAAAGTGCAGAAAATGATTCCAAGCAAGTTTCTATTCTGGAAGATCATGCAGGATCCGCAGAAAATTCCGCTGGCGAAACTTCCACTTCTATCAGTGAAACTGGTGAATCTGCTCTGTCTTCCACCTCCGTGGAAACCTTAGAAAATAGGGAAAACAATGCAAATTCACAGGTTTCACCACTTGAGATTCACATTCCGCTTGGATTCTGGATTGCTCTTGGGATCATCGGAATTATCGCCGTTGTCCTTGCGATCATAATGTTTGTGAAATTTCACATCGAAAAACGTGAGGAAAATGAGCGCGCCGAGCGTTATCAGCGCCGTCAACAACGGATACAGGATCTCGGAATGTCCCCCACAGAGTTTGATCTGATTATGGAGGAAAAACGTTCCGGATCTGCACTTCGCTCAAGTGGAGGCAGACGGCGCTCCAGACGGAGAAAATCGCCAGTTTATTTTTTTAGAAAGAAATAAAAAAATTTTATCCCAAATAACATAACAGATCTTACACAGAAAATAAAATTAAAAAAACACTTAGATACGATACTTAAATTCAATACTTAAATACTTGGATGGCTCCTCCAGAGAACGAGGTTGCAGAATCTTTCTCTCTTCCGGAGCCTGTATTTTATTCAAATCAATATTTCTGAGAAGTTTACACTATTTCACTTATAAGCACACCAGTTTACAACTTTTTCTGTTCCGACAGCAGATACCCTTTTTCTGCTGATTCTATCTATACTGACATTGGAATACGCACATTCCATTCGGTTCCTGTATCGGCATTTTTTATCTGGAATAACAGAAAAATCATTGAATGTATTTTACTATGCATGCTCCTATGCAAAGGTTGATTATTCCAGATTTATGAATACCACTGCTCAGATTGCTTTAAAGTTGATACCGGATTCCTTGCAGACACAACCAGTATTTCTATGTGTTGACGATACGATGGTATCAA
>JAJEPU010000019.1 GCA_020686985.1 Brotaphodocola catenula | reverse complement strand
TCAAATGCTATGATAAAGGCTTTAAAACAACTGGCTTGCCAGCACGTCTACCATTTATAAAGTTGTAAACTGGTGTAAGATTTTTATAGATTAAATTATAGGAAATATTAGAAATAGCATTAAGAAACATCAGATAAGGGGAGAGAAAGGAAATGCGTGGAGTTTATTTTAACGGAACAGGGGCGGAGTTTCGAGATGATCTGCAAAAGCCGGTTCCGTCCGCGACGGAGAGTCTGATTCGGATTCTTTATGCAGGTGTCTGTAACACGGATCGAGAGGTCTTAAAAGGATATCGCCCCTCATTTCGCGGTGTGATGGGACATGAGTTTGTCGGAGTTGTTGAGGAATCATCAGACTTGTCATGGGTTGGAAAGACTGTGGTCGGAGAGTTGAATGCGGGATGCGGTCACTGTATTTACTGTCGGACAGGGCGTGAGAAACACTGTTTGACGCGTCGGGTGATTGGAATGGAGAAAAAGGATGGATGTTTTGCAGAGTATATGACGCTTGAGACTCACCTCTTGCATGAGGTTCCGTCTACGTTGGCTCCGGAGGCAGCACTGCTCACAGAGCCACTTGCGGCTGCACTTCAGGTCACGAAGCAGGTGCATATCCAGCCGGATCTTCCGATTGCTGTGATTGGAGACGGTCGACTGGCTTATCAGGTTGCAAGCGTTTTGCGCCTGACCGGAGCGAACCTGACGGTGATTGGAAAGCATCCGGAGAAACTCGCCCAGTTTGAATCGTTTGGTCGGACAATGACGATCGAGCAGGCAGAAAATCTTGCCGATCAGGCATTGGAATCCGGTGAGGGAAGCTATGAGATCGTTGTTGAGGCATGTGGTGCGCCATCAGGACTTGAGCTTGCAGCAAAGATTGTGCGAAAGCAGGGTACGATCGTCTTAAAGAGCACTTATGCGGGAAAGACGAATGTCGATATGAGCTTCTATGCGGTCAATGAGATCACGATCAAGGGAAGCAGATGTGGTCCGTTTGATCCGGCATTGCGCCTTTTGGAGCAGGGACTTGTGAAGTTACCGCCGGTGGAGTTTTATGAGCTGGAAGATTATGAGAAGGCGTTTGGGTCTCGGGCGTTCAAAGCGGGATTTCGGATTGGGAAGTAGTATTAATCTTAATAAAGGCAAGACAGGGGCTCCCTTCGCAAAATAAGTTCTGTAAACGCGCTCTCGCTCCGGGTTCAACGTAGCAGTGCATAAGGTCGCAAAGTACGCGACCTAAACACTGACGTTTCACACGGGTTTACAGAAACTTTTTTGCTTCGGGAGCCTGCTAGTAATTGGTAGCATAAAAAATAAAAATTGCTATATAGAAAGGACAGAACAATGGCGGAGTTTTTAATGGAAGACGGCGAGATGGCACAGCCGGAGAATGTGAGATTGAGTGAGGATGGAAAGGCGGTTGTGATCTTGGATCAGACCCAGCTTCCGAATGTGACGGAGTTTTTGACACTTGATACTCCGAAGAAGATGTACGATGCGATTTTTGAGCTTCAGGTGCGTGGAGCACCGGCGATCGGCATCTGTGCCGGATATTGCATGTATGTGCTCTCCGGTCAGATTGCAGAGGAGACGAAAGATTATGAGGGATTTCTTGCAAAATTCCGTGAGCAGAAAGAATATCTGAATTCTTCCCGTCCGACCGCAGTTAACTTGAGCTGGGCACTGAACCGCATGGAGAATACCGTGGTTGCAAACAAGGAAAGAAGTGTTGAGGAGATCGTGGAGATCCTTGGTGCAGAGGCAAAGGAGATTCAGGCGGAGGATCAGCGCATGTGCCGTGCAATTTCCGAGTACGGTCTGTCCCTGATCAAGGATGGCGATGGAATTCTGACTCACTGCAACGCAGGTCCGCTTGCAACCTCAAGCTATGGAACGGCTCTTGGTCCGCTGTTTCTCGGAAAAGAGCGCGGAATGAATTTCCATGTATTCTCTGATGAGACGAGACCGCTGTTACAGGGTGCGCGTCTGACTTCCTATGAGCTTCAGAAGGCAGGCATCGATGTGACCTTGATTTGTGATAATATGGCGAGCATCGTAATGAAGAACGGTTGGGTACAGGCATGTTTTGTCGGCTGTGACCGTGTCGCAGCAAATGGAGACGCAGCGAACAAGATCGGAACGAGTGGAGTTGCGATTCTGGCAAAATATTATGGAATCCCGTTCTATGTGCTCGGACCGACCTCAACGATTGATATGAACTGTAAGACAGGTGCGGACATCAAGATTGAGCTTCGCAATCCGGATGAGATCAAGAAGAAATTCTATGAGAAGCCGATGGCACTTGAGGAGGTAAAATGCTACAATCCGGCATTTGATGTGACCGATCATGAGCTGATTGCGGGAATCATCACGGAGAAGGGCATTTGCCGTGCTCCGTACACCGAGAGTCTTGTAAAACTGTTTGAGGATTAAAAATTTAAGTCGATTCGGAGAATGATAAAACCCTGAGGTTCATAGTGGGATTGATTTGAAAAAAATGAAAACATTCATTAAAAAAAATAATAAATAATGAGGAAAAAAGAAGAAGTTTAGAAGAATTGGTTGATATTCGCCGTGATTTGTAGTAAAAATATACATGTAACCATTTTTTAGTTCTCAAAAAGATGTGGATTTCGTGCGTGAAAAGATAGGGGAAACGGTTCGGAGACGGACTGAAAAGTGCGGTCTGTATCGAGATGAGGATCATAGAAAACAGGTGCAGAGAGAACAATAAAAAAGGAGAATCAGATTATGAAAAAAGTTCTGAGTATAGCGCTGAGCACAGCAGTAGTAGCTAGTACGCTTTTAACCGGATGTGGCGGTAGCAATGGTGGTTCCGCAGAGACCACAGCACCGGCAAAGGATGAGACCACTGCAAGTGCAGAGGGCGAGAGCAAGGCAGAGGGTGGCTCTGAGGCAGGTGGCGATGCGCTGAAGATTGCGATTGTCAGCAGTCCGTCCGGTGTAGATGACGGTTCTTTCAACCAGGATAACTACAACGGTGTTCTGGCATTTATCGAGGAGAATCCGTCCGCAACCGTTACCCCGGTTCGCGAGGAGACCGGTGATACCGCAGCAGCTCTTCAGGCAGTTGCAGATATCGTTGCAGATTACGATGTTATCGTATGCTGTGGTTACCAGTTCGCAGGAATCGGTACCCTTGCAGAGGACAACCCGGATGTAGATTTCATTCTGGTTGACTCTAATCCGTCTGACGCAGAGGGCAATGAGGTTAGCTGTGACAACATCTACGCAATGACCTTCAAGGAGCAGGAGGGTGGCTTCTTCGCAGGTATGGCAGCAGCACTTGAGTCTCAGTCCAAGAAGGTTGCAGTTGTAAACGGTATCGCATATCCGTCCAACGTAAACTATCAGTTCGGATTTGAGTCTGGTGTCAACTACGCAAACGAGAAGTTTGAGGCTGGCGCTGAGGTTGTAGAGCTTCCGTCCTACGCAGGTACTGATGTGACTGGCGCAAATGTTGGCGGTAACTATGTAGGCAGCTTCGCAGATGAGGCAACCGGTAAGGTAGTCGGCAAGGCTCTGATCGATGAGGGCGTTGACACAATCTTTGTTGCAGCAGGTGGTTCCGGAAACGGTGTCTTCACCGCAGCAAAGGAAGCAACCGGCGTGAAGGTAATCGGCTGTGACGTAGACCAGTACGATGACGGTGCAAATGGTTCTGACAACGTAATCCTGACCTCTGTTCTGAAGGTTATGAGCATGAACGTAGAGAAACAGCTCAATGCAGTTAAGGATGGCTCTTTCAAGGGTGAGAACGTGGTTCTGGGTGCAGATACCGATTCTACCGGTTTTGTAAAGGCAGAGGGCAGAAATCAGATGTCTGAGGATACAATCAGCAAGCTCGATGAGGCTTATGAGCTCGTGAAGGACGGAACTATCGTTCCGGCATCTAATTTCAACGGTGAGACTCCGGAGGACTTTACTGGTTTAAAGTAAATTTCGGATAAGTTTCGAGTGAATTTCGGGTGAAAGATGAAATTCGGAGATCTGGATAAGAGATTTGAGTTGAGAAGAGACTGGATAAGAAAGACTGTCTCAACAGAACAATAAGGGTTCCGGCTTTATGGGTCCCTGATCAGGACTCATAGAAGCCGGCCTTTTTGAATGCCTCAGATGCAGGTTGCAGATAAGTGTCGCATGACAGCAGAGGTGCTGGCTTGCGACACCTATGCGTTTACAGGAAAATGAAAAAACGAAACGTGAAAAAGAAAAATGAAAATCAAGCGGGAAATCAGAAATCTGGGTATTCAAAAGGGAACAAGAAAATGGAGATAAGGAGGTCGGTTTATGTCGGAGTACATCATTGAGATGAAGCACATCACCAAACGTTTTCCCGGCATTGTGGCGAATCAGGATGTGACGTTGCAGATCAAAAAGGGAGAAATTTTTGCTCTTCTGGGAGAGAATGGAGCGGGAAAATCCACGCTGATGAGTATGTTGTTCGGCATGTATGAGCCGGATGAGGGCGAGATCTGGATCCGCGGAAAGAAGGAGAACATCACCTCTCCGAGCTATGCGACGAAACTGAATATCGGTATGGTGCATCAGCACTTCAAGCTGGTGTCCAACTACACGATCACGGAGAATATCATTCTCGGATTGGAGAACAAGGATAAAAAGTTTGGTTTCCTGCCGTGGGTGGACTTAAAGAAGGCGGACAGGAAAGTCGCCGAGCTGTCAAAGCAGTATGGTCTTGAGGTCAATCCGACCGATGTGATCGAGGACATCAATGTCTCGATTCAGCAGAGAGTGGAGATTCTGAAAATGCTCTACCGTGAGGCGGAGATTCTGATCTTTGATGAGCCGACGGCAGTGCTGACTCCTCAGGAGATCGAGTTCCTCTTAAAGATCATCAAGGGACTGCGTGACGGCGGAAAAACGATCATTCTGATCACGCACAAGCTCGAGGAGATCAAGCAGGTTGCAGACCGCTGTGCGATTCTGAACCGAGGTCGTCTGATCGATGTGCTCGATGTGGCGACGACCTCGACGAAGACGATGGCGAACAAGATGGTCGGTCGTGAGGTTAGTTTCCAGGTTGAGAAGAAGCCGGCAAACTTCCGCGAGACTGTGCTTGAGGTCAAGAACCTCACGGTGCGCAACCAGGATCATTTCGATGTTGTGAAGAACGTCTCGTTCTCGATTCATGGCGGTGAGATCTTTGCGATCGCCGGTGTATCCGGAAACGGTCAGATCGAGGTCGCTGATGCGATTGCGGGACTTGCGGAGGCAGCCGAAGGACAGATCATTTTAAACGGCGTCGACATCACGCATGAGAGCATCCGAAAGAGAACCCTTCAGGGTATTTCCTACATCCCGGAGGATCGCCAGAGCTACGGTCTTGTCCTCGACTTTACGCTTGAGGAAAATCTAGCATTAAAGACTTATTTCAAGGAGCCGTTCTCTCATCATGGGGTGTTGAATCAGAGCGCGTTTGATGAGTACGGAAAGGAACTGATCGACCGCTATGATATCAGAAGTGGTCAGGGCATCAAGACGATTGTGCGCTCGATGAGTGGAGGAAACCAGCAGAAGGCGATCATCGGTCGTGAGATCGAGCTGAAATCCCCGCTGATGATCTTTGTACAGCCGACGCGAGGTCTCGATATCGGTGCGATTGAGAACATTCACCGCCAGATCATTCAGGAGCGTGATGCGGGCAAGGCGATTCTTCTGATTTCTCTCGAACTTGATGAGATCATGGACTGTGCCGACACGATCGGTGTCATCTACAACGGTCAGATTCAGAAGATTGCAGACGCCAAGACACTGACGACGAATCAGGTCGGAGAATTTATGATGGGGGTAAAAGCGGATGCAGAAAAATAATCATACAATCAAAAAAGGATTCGTCCGCCTTCTCGGAAATGAGCGCTATCAGGCGGTTTCGATTCCGCTGTTTGCTATTGTGCTGAGCCTTCTCGCCGGTGCGGTCGTGATTTTCGCACTCGGAAAGAACCCGCTTGTGGCTTACCAGAACCTGCTTCAGGGTTCCGGTATTCTGCCGAAGGCGACGTATGCAGGTCATAAGAGCATGCTGACGGATTTCATGAGCTTCATGAACGCGTGGACGCCGATGCTTTTTGCTTCTCTCGCAGTCGCAGTTGCCCTGCGTGCCGGTCTGTTTAATATCGGTGTCTCCGGTCAGATGCTGGTTGCCGGTTTTGTGACAACTCTGCTTGTCGGTTATAGCGATCTTCCGGCTCCGGTTGCAAAACCGCTCGTTCTGATCTGTGGAATTATCTCAGGTGCGCTTGTCGGTGCACTGATCGGATGGATGAAAGAGAAGTTTAACATCAACGAGGTTGTGTCCTCGATTATGATCAATTACATTGCACAGTATGTAATCAGTTTCTTTATCAATACCTACTATGTCAACCCGGTATCCCGTCAGTCGAATCCGGTCTCAAAGGCATCGAGACTGACGCTGATGGATACGACAGTCGGAGATCTCAAGATGGATATTCCGCTTGGAATCGTCCTCGCGATCATCATTGCGATCGCAGTAAAGTTCCTGCTTGACCGCACGACATTCGGCTATGAGCTCAAGAGTGTCGGAACAAGCCGAAATGCTGCAAAGTATGCGGGGATCAAGGTTGGACGCAGTATGGTTATGGCATTTGTCGTGTCGGGTGCACTTGCCGGTCTTGCCGGTGTGACCTACTATCTCGGATACTTTGGCTCGATTCAGCCGAAGGTGCTTGCAAGCACAGGATTTGATTCAATCGCAGTTTCCCTGCTTGCAAACTCAAATCCGATCGGTATCATTTTTTCCTCCTTCCTGATCACGGTAATCAGCAAGGGAAGTACCTACATGAACTCTGCGTCCGGACTCGAATCGGAGATTGCATCTGTTATCACCGGTGTGATCCTTCTGTTCTCCGCGTGCGGTGCATTCATTCGTTATAAGGTCAAGAGTATGAAAGAGGAACTCAAGGAAAGCGAAGAAAGGGGGAACCGCTAATGGAACGAATTATCATAGACGGACTTTCTTTTTCTCTGCCGTTGTTTATTATGGCGATCGGCGGTATTTACAGTGAGAAGAGCGGTATCACAAACCTTGCGCTCGAGGGACTTCAGGGTGTGGGCGCATTCTTCGGTGCGCTTGTCGCTGTGAGCATTGCAGGAAATTTTTCGGGAAATTCTCAGGTGCCTTACTATGTCGCACTCTTGTTTGCCGTGATTGGAGGAACCCTCTACTCCCTGCTTCACGCACTTCTGTGCATTCGCTTTAAGGCAAACCAAGTCATCAGCGGTGTCGTTATCAACATTTTGGCATCCGCGCTGACGGCTTTCTTAACGAAGTATATCAACCGCAGTGTCTTTGGCGCAGCTTCTGATAAGTTTGTGCTCGGCGTGTCTGCGAAGTGGACGCTCCCGGGACTTTCCCAGATTCCGGTGCTGGGTGCAGTCTTTAAGGATATTTATCCGTTTGAGATCATCATTGTCGTTGTGGCAATTATCGCATGGTATGTGATGTATAAGACTCCTTACGGCATGAATCTTCGCGCCTGTGGTGACAACCCGCATGCAGTTGATGCAGCCGGTGTCGACGTGGCAAAGGTTCGCCTGATTGCCGTTATGGTGTCCGGCGGTCTTTCCGGTCTTGCGGGAATCAGCTTTGCGTACTCGATCTCCGCAAACTTCTCCTCGAGCATCTATGTCGGCTACGGATATCTGGCGATTGCAGCGCTGATCTTCGGAAACTGGACAATTCTTCCGACACTCGGCTCCTGCCTGCTGTTTGGATTTGCGCGTTCCGGCGGATATTTCCTTGTGCAGAAGCTTCAGATGCCGAGCAGTTACTCGGATCTCGTGATGACGCTTCCGTATGTTGTGACGCTTCTGCTTCTGATTTTCTTCTCGAAGTACAATCGTTCCCCGCGTGCGCTCGGTGAGATCTACGATAAGGGCAAGCGATAAGAACTCTTTTTGGAACACATAGAGAAATCAGACTGGGAAAGAGAAATAGAGCTGAAAAAGAAAGAAAAAAGAAAAAATGGAAAAGGAGAAAAGGAGGGATCACAGATGAACATTCGTTTTTATAATGCGAGAATTCTGACGATGAATCAGAATACGGAGATTCTGGAAGGAGAAGTCTGGGTGGAGGGAAACCGAATCACCCATGTCGGACCGGTCAATGTCAGTGGTGCGGATTCTGTAAAGATTTTGGAACAGCCGATCTGGGATCGTGAGATTGATGCAAAGGGCAACCTGATCATGCCGGGATTTAAGAATGCGCACACGCACTCTGCGATGACGTTTCTGCGCTCCTACGCAGATGATATGCCACTTCTCGACTGGCTGAACAAGCAGATCTTCCCGATGGAGGCAAAACTTCAGGGAGAGGATATCTACTGGCTGAGCCGTCTTGCAATTCTCGAGTATCTGACAAGTGGAATCACCGCAAACTTTGATATGTATTTCCACCCGGAGATGATTGCAAAGGCATCGGTCGACAGTGGGTTCAGAACCGTGATTGTCAGCAGTCTCAATGATTTTTCTTCTTCTCTCTCCGCGATGGAGGAGGAGTATCAGACTTACAACAACTACGATGAGCTGATTAAGTACAGCCTCGGTTTCCACGCGGAGTATACGACCTCGAAAAAGCTGCTTGAGGGCGTTGCAAACCTCTCCCAGAAGTATAAGGCTCCGGTCTTCATGCACAATTCCGAGACGGAGTCGGAGGTGGCTCAGTGCGTCGGACGTTATGGCATGACCCCGACGACGTTTCTTGATTCTCTCGGCATGTTTGAGTACGGCGGTGGCGGTTACCACTGCGTCTGGATGAGTGAGGAGGATCTCGATATTTTTGCAAAGAAACATCTGATTGCTGTGACAAACCCGGGATCAAATACGAAACTTGCGAGCGGAATTGCGCCGATCTCCGAGATGCTGAAAAAGAATATCTGCCTCGCAATCGGAACGGACGGACCGGCGAGCAACAACTGTCTCGATATGTTCCGCGAGATGTTCCTTGTGACAGGACTTGGCAAACTGCGTGAGAAGGATGCAGGGGCGGTTCCGGCAGATGAGGTGCTCAAGATGGCAGTCTCCGGCGGTGCGTATGCGATGGGTCTTACGGACTGTGACTGCCTTGCAGAGGGCAAGCTTGCTGATTTGATCATGATTGATCTCCACCAGCCGAACATGCAACCGCTCAACAATATCGCAAAGAACCTTGTGTACAGCGGAAGCAAGCAGAATGTGAGGCTGACGATGGTAAATGGTAAGATCCTGTATGAGAACGGTGAGTTCTCGATCGGCGTTGATCCGGAGGAGCTTTACGAGAGAGCAAATGCCATCATCACACGCATGCGCGAGAACTAAAACATGCGCCAAATTTCCGAGAATGTGAGAATCAGAGTTTGGATTTGACAGATAGTAGGTAGTCATAATTAGGGTTTTGATATGAAAAAGCAGACAGAGAAGACCTGGGGCGGATATGATTTGATCCGAACATCCAGGAAGACGATCGCCATCCAGATTACTTTGGATGGCGATGTTACCGTAAGAGCACCGAGAGATTGCGAGAAGGCAGAGATCGATGATCTGATTCGGGATCGCAGAGAGTGGATTGAGGAGAAACGAGCAGAATTTCTCGCGCAGAAGAGAGAATGTGAGAAAAAGCAGGAGCAGTTTCCGAAGATTACCCCCGAGAGTGAGCGGGAGTTTCGCCGTCTTGCAAAAGAAAAAATCCCGAAGAGAGTTGCATTATTTGCAGAGCAGGTCGGAGTGGATTACGGAAAAATCACGATCAAGGATACGAAGTCGCGCTGGGGAAGTTGCAGTTATCAGGGCAACTTGAATTTCTGCTGGCGTTTGATTCTTGCACCGGAGGAAGTGCTCGACTATATTGTTGTGCACGAGCTCTGTCATCGGCTTGAGATGAACCACTCCGCAAGGTTTTGGGCAGAAGTCAAGCGGGTGCTTCCGGAATACGAGAAGGGCAAGGAATGGTTAAAGGAGAACGGACTGGCACTTCTTGAGCGCTGAAAAAGGCCATTTATCTTGGGGAAAAACAAAAAACTGAGTGGAAAGACAGACAGGATAAAAAGAACAGGATAGAAAGACAGGTAAAAAGGTTTTATGACAAATGATATGACAAAGGGAAGTCCGGTACGGCTGATCCTTGCTTTTATGATTCCCGCGTATCTGGGGAATATTTTTCAGCAGTTTTATAATCTGGTAGATGCCGTTGTCGCCGGACGTTACATCGGTGTAAATGCGCTTGCAGCAATCGGAAGCACGACTTCACTCAACTTTTTGGTGATCGGATGGCTCAATGGACTCACGAGCGGATTTGCGATCATGGTGGCGCAGAGTTTCGGTGCAAAGGATTATAAGAGGATGCGTCACTATGTAGCCGTTTCGATTGAACTCTGTGTGGCGTTTGTTGTCGTGATGACGCTGGCGCTTCTGACATTTAACTACCCGGTTTTGAGATTGATGAACAGCCCGGATGAGATTATCGACCAGACAGCATCGTATCTGTCGATCATCTATGCGGGACTTTTCGTGACGGCTGCCTACAATGCGCTCGCAGCGGTGCTTCGTGCACTTGGAGACAGCAAGTCGCCACTTTATTTTCTGATTATCTCCGCTGTCCTCAATGCGATTCTCGATGTGGTTTTTGTAATCAAACTTCATATCGGCGTTGAGGGCTGTGCGTGGGCAACCGTGATTGCGCAGGGCGTTTCGGCGCTTTGCTGTCTGGTATATATCATCCGCAAGTTCCATATTTTGAAACTCTCGGCAGAGGATTTCCGTCTGGATTTCCCGATGATGGCAGAACTCATGGGAATCGGTATTCCGATGGCACTTCAGTTTTCGATCACAGCACTCGGAACGATCATTGTGCAGGGTGCAGTCAACAGCTACGGATCTACTTATATTGCGGGATTTGCGGCGGCAGGAAAGCTCCAGAACCTTGTCACCTCAATCTTTATCGCATTCGGAGCAACGACGGCAACGTATGTGGGACAGAACTGGGGAGCAGGTAAATTTGACCGCATCAAGCAGGGCGTTCGGGACACGCAGATTATGATTCTGATCAGTGCGGTGCTTATGATCCTGATCATCCATTTCTTTGGAGATCCGCTGATCCACATCTTCATCGATGGAAGTCAGACGGAAGTGACGGAGGCGGCGAGATCGTATTTCCGCACGGTTTCGTGGTGCTATCCGTTCCTCGGAAGTATTTTCCTGTACCGAAATGCGCTTCAGGGACTCGGTCATGGCTTTGTGCCGATGATGGGCGGTGTGTTTGAGCTTGGAGCGAGATCACTTGTTGTCATGGTCGTTGCAAGACTCGGCTACGGTTTTGTCGAGACCTGTGCCTCTGATCCGGCAGCGTGGATTGCAGCGCTGATTCCGCTGATCCCATATTTCTTCTATATCATGAGAAAGACGGAGAGTCAGATTCTTGAAAAGCAGGAAAAGTAGTTGCGCTGCAAGTCAGTCTGCAAGTTTCGTGTACAAGTAACATCGTCAAAATAAATCGTCTTGCATGCAAAAAAATGCTTTACAAAGGGAAAATTTGTGATAAAATAAAACAAAAATAAATAAGAGAAGCAGAGTAGGTCTGTGTGCGTTAAGTGCCAGCCGGACAGGGAGTTGCCGGCAGGACGAAAAAGAACGAAGGAGTTCTTTGCGGTACACAGTCCGCATCCCGCTGCGAAGAGGATATATTTCAATCTTATATCTCCTTTGTAGTTCGAGAGGTCTGCAAAGGAGGTATTTTTTATGCGTAAAATGATTTCCTTGTTTACCAGTTCTCATCAGGAACTCAAGCACGTTCGTGCGATCACGACGATGGCGATGTTTGGAGCATTGTCCGTGATTCTTGGATATTTCACAATCCAGATCGGCGATTACATCAAGATCGGTTTTTCGACGATCGTCAATCAGTTTGTGTGCAGTCTCTTTGGACCGGTTGCCGGAGCCGTCTTCGGTGGCACGATGGACATTGTGAAATTTCTGATCAAGCCGACAGGAGCATTTTTCCCGGGATTCACACTTGTGGCGATTGTCGCAGGACTGATTTACGGATGTTTCTACTACAAGCGCCCATTGACGCTGACGCGCGTGCTGATCGCAGAGCTGACGGTCTGTGTGATCTGCAACATGCTGATGAGTACGTATTTCCTGAGCATGCTCTATGGAAAAGGATTTCTCGCATTGCTTCCGATGCGTGCATTTAAAAATATAATTATGTGGCCGATCAACTCCGTTCTGTTTTATACGGTGAGAAAGGTTCTTGAGAGCGCCGGGGTGGTACGCCTCTTGAAAGAGCAAATATGATTACTCAAACAGAAAACCAGCAGGGAACCGGAAACGGAATTCTCTGCTGGTTTTCTGTTTTATTTTGTTTTATTGGGATGATTCAAGTAGATGCTCGCGGAGCATATAGCTCGTTACTTATTATTCTTTTCTTGTTATTCTTTTTTTACGGTCTTTGCTTCAATATCTTTTCGGATTGAGAGCATGCGCTGATCGGTCTCTGCTATGACTTCGGCGCACTGGCGGAGCTGTTCGCCGATTTCCTCAGCATTGTCGACGTCCTTCTTGTACTTGAGCTGATGATCGAGACTTGCCCAGAAATCCATTGCAATCGTGCGGATCTGAACCTCGACACGAATGTTTCGCTTCTCTTCGGAGAAATATACCGGAACTTCGATGATCAGGTGGTAACTGCGATAGCCGTTTAGCTTCGGATGCTTGATGTAGTCCTTAATTGCGATGACGGTCACATCATCCTGACTGACGAGCATGTTGGCGACGGTGTAGATGTCGTCGACGAAGGAGCAGATGACGCGGATTCCGGCGATATCGTCGAGATTTGTGCACATGGATTCCACGGATACTGGAAGCTTTCGGCGGAGCAGCTTTTCCACAATGCTTGTCGGCTTCTTTACGCGGGATTTGATCACCTCGATCGGGTTGCGCTGGTGACGGATTGAGAGTTCGTCGTTGAGTACTTCGAGTTTGGTCTTTACTTCACGGATGGCGCAGGTGTACATCATCATGGCAGACTGGAATTGTCTTGCCTGGCTGATCAGTGCCTCCGGAACCTGGGCAAGATTTGGAACATTGACGGCGGACTGGATCAGCTCACTGTTTGGATTCATATTTACATTCATTTTTTAAGACCCCTTAGTATCGATAAATTTAGAATTCTGTATCAGGGAGCAGGAGCATGGGTGACATCCTACCCGGATACATGTTCATTATAAGCAGTTTTTACTAAAACGACAAGCGATAAAACGAGAAAAAATTAAAAAATTCACAAATTCATAAATTCAGGAAATAAAAGAGCAGGAAAAAGAATGGGAGGGCGAACGGGACGGAAGAGGGGGATTGGGAAGGCACTATGAAAAAAGAAAGGCTTGCAAAAGCCTGTTAAATGAACTACAATGAAATGAGGGTCTAAAAAATGTGTATGTTTGAAATTGCTTGATTTGGGGGATTGCGAACGCACACAAAAAGATAAGAAGAATCAGAATTGGAGGAAAATTCACATGAGTGAGAATTGTACACATGACTGCAACAGCTGTGGAGAGAGCTGTTCGAGCCGGAACGGAGGTCAGCCGACCAGTCTTTTAGCACCGCTGAATCCTGCAAGTAGCGTTAAGCACGTTATTGGCGTTGTGAGCGGAAAAGGTGGAGTGGGAAAATCTCTTGTTACCGCGCTGATGGCAGTGAAAATAAATGAAAAGGGAAAACATACCGCGATTCTGGATGCAGATATCACGGGTCCGTCGATTCCGAAGGCATTTGGTCTTGGAACAGATGGTCTGTCTGTGACTGAGGATGGCATGATGGTTCCGGCAACGACGGCTACAGGAATTGATATTATGTCTGCAAACCTGCTTCTTGACAAGGATACCGATCCGGTTATCTGGAGAGGTCCGGTTATCGCAGGTGCAGTAAAGCAGTTCTGGAGCGATGCTCTCTGGAAGGATGTTGACTATATGTTTGTTGATATGCCTCCGGGAACCGGCGATGTCCCTCTGACTGTATTCCAGTCTCTTCCGCTTAGCGGAATCATCATTGTAACCTCTCCGCAGGAGCTGGTTTCAATGATTGTTGCAAAGGCAGTGAATATGGCGCAGAAGATGAATGTTCCGATCCTTGGTCTTGTTGAGAATATGAGCTATTTGAGCTGTCCGGATTGCGGAAAGAAGATTTCTGTATTCGGTGAGAGCCATATCGATGAGATTGCAGAGCAGTATGGTATTCCGGTACTTGCAAAAATCCCGATCGATCCGAAGATTGCGGAGAACGTGGATGCGGGTACGGTAGAGTATCTGAAGGAAGATTGGATGGAGACCGCTGCTGAGAAGGTGCTGGCACTGTAAAAGGAAGTGGCTTAAAAAGGTTTAGAATTTTGGGGCTCCGACTGGCAAAATAAGTCACGCAAACTCGCTCTCGCTCCGGGTTTGCTTAGACTTTTTCGCCATCGGAGCCATCAGGTAGATTCTCCTCTAAAAGCAGTGCTTTAGAGCTGAATTTGTTTAGAAAATAAATATATTTTGCATTAATCTAAGTAGTTATTAAATGGTTAATACAAATAATAGGACAGGCTTTGTGTGATTGCAAAGCCTGTTTTTTTGTACAGTGAGAGTGCAGGGGTATTGTCACCGGAGACCTGAAGAATGACGCGTTTTATACCCAAATTAGCAAGTTCTTCAAGAAGTCTGCGAATCAGAATAGTGCCAAAGCCTTTTCCTCGAAGATGCTCTCGGATCTCGACATGGTGCAGGCAGACACAGGTCTCAGAGGTGCGCGTTGTCAGACAGGAACCGATGAGATCAATCGTAGAGGGGTGGAAATTTGCATCGAAAGCTGTTTGACCATTGACAATTACTTCTTCATTTTCTTCGCGAACATGGAGTGAAAATGAATCTTCGTTTTTTCCTTTATCAGAGACAAGAGTCCATTTTGTAGTCTCAAAGAGAGTTGAGTTCTGGTTGGTATAACAAGGGTTATTACAATGAATATGTGAAAAAGAGTGTATAGATGCGTCGAGTCGGCATGCCATCTTATATTCAGCGGAGAGGCATTCTGCCTCAAGTGCATGTATGACAGCAAGACCATCTGTACAGGAGTCTGGGAGCGGGATGATAATGTCTCGTTCTCCAGCAAGTGTTTCTGCCTCTTCAAGTAGAGCAGAGAAATATCCCTGACGGCGAAATGCAGGCGCGGTGACAGCTCGACATTCTGCGGTTTCATCATCTAAAATCGAGAGGGAGAGAACAGCAGGAATCGAACCGTCTGAACGCATCAGAAAGAGAAAAATGTTTTCTTCATCATCAAAGGAGTCAGCTGAAGCATAAAGTTCTTCGTTATGATTCGTATCGGTTGTGATCTCAGCGACTGGAAATTCAGGGACATTTTCCCCATTCTGATGACAAGATAGGAAAAGTGACTCAATGGCGGATAGCTGTGATGCATCTGGAGTCTGGGTTATGACAATAGAAAAATCGGTATATGTGATGGTTTTCTGAATTTTCATAAATAAATCCTTTCGTTTATTGTGACTTGGCAAGGTTTCTCTCATTATAATAAAAATACACAAAGAATACAAGAAATAGGATTGTAGTTTGACGGGGGTGGTGGTAGAATAGCCGGGATGTGCAATTTTGGCGCAGATCATCATGACCCGGTGAGAAAATATCTGATGATGCACAGACAATGCATTTGAGAGTGACAGAAGAAAGTGGTGTTAAGGAGATAGAAGCAGGCGACGGAGACGAGAAAGATTAGGCGAACCCGGAGTGCGAACGTGTTTGCCTAACTTTACTCGTTGGAGGAGCCACTAGAGTCCTTGGAGAAGCCCTTAGAAGAAAGAGGACTTCTAAAAAGAAAAACTCTAAAAAGAGGAATTCTTAAAGGAGGCGCTTCCGTAAACGGATGCGAACAAAATTTTAACACACTTCCCCCGGGTGGTACAAAAGGAGAGAAAGATATGAAGTATGTGAAGGAGAGCGCGATTCTGTTCGGAATTACGCTGGTTGGCGAGCTGATGAATCTGCTACTGCCGTTGCCGGTACCGGCAGGTGTCTATGGACTTCTGCTGTTGCTTGTGCTCTTGTGCAGTGGAATCCTTAAATTGGATCAGGTTGAGGCGACAGGAAATTTCCTGCTTGAGATCATGCCGATCCTGTTTATTCCGGCAGCGGTTGGCTTGATGGAGAGCGTGGATGCCATGCGGGCAATTCTTGTTCCGATGCTGGTGGTATGTACTGTTTCGACGATTATCGTTATGATTACAACCGGAAAAGTCACAGAGCTGATCCTTGCATTTGGAGAAAAAGAAGTTCGTGAGTATGACGAACATCATAAAAAAGACAAGAATAACAGCAATAGAAGTACTGGAACCAACAAAAATAAGGGAGGCAGATAGGCATGAGTGCAGTTCAGAGTTCTTTATATTTGGGATTTGTGTTGAGCCTTCTTGCCTATCTGTTTGGCGCATGGCTGAAGAAAAAATTCGGATGGGCGATCTTAAATCCCCTTCTGATTTCCGTAATTCTTGTGATTGTGATTTTAAAGATTTTCCATATCGATTATGAGACTTACAACAACAGCGGAAAATACATCAGCTATCTGCTGACTCCGTCGACGGTTTGTCTGGCAATTCCGCTTTACAAGCAGTTGGAGCTTTTGATGAAGAATGCAGTTGCCGTCATTGCCTCGATTATCGCAGGTGTGATTGCAAGTGCGGGAAGTATTTTCGTGCTCTGTACGGTATTTGGTCTGAGCCATCAGGAGTATGTCACCTTTCTTCCAAAGTCGATCACGACAGCAATCGGAATGGGTGTCAGTGAGCAGGCTGGCGGTGTTGTGACATTGACTGTTGTCTGCATCATTATCACCGGAATTTTCGGAAATATCGTCGCAGACGCTGTCTTTGCGATTGCGAGAATCAAGCATCCGGTTGCGCGTGGACTTGCACTTGGAACCTCTGCCCATGCGATCGGAACGGCGAAGGCACTCGAGCTCGGTGAGGTCGAAGGCGCAATGAGCAGTCTTGCGATTGCAGTTGCGGGACTTCTTACGGTTATCATTGTTCCGATGATTTCCGGGTTGATTTAGCTTGAAAGGCTTTTGCGGATATGCTAAAATGTTCCAAGAGACATACTGCTATACATTGTTATGCACCGTTATACGGATGTATAGTAAGCAATAAGCAATACAACAAAATAAAAACGGACAAGGTATGAGGAGGACAAAGATGATTCAGCAGTTAATTGAGAAGATTCAGAAAACAAAGGCACCGATTTGTGTGGGACTTGATCCGATGCTCAGTTATATTCCGGAGCACGTTCTGAAGAAATCATTTGCAGAATATGGTGAGACTTTAGAGGGCGCCGCAGACGCTGTCTGGAACTATAATAAGGAGATTGTCGACCATACCTGGGATCTGATTCCGGCTGTAAAACCGCAGATTGCAATGTATGAGCAGTTTGGCATTGAGGGCTTAAAGGTTTACGAGCGCACCGTTCGCTACTGCCAGGAGAAGGGACTGATCGTGATCGGCGATGCAAAGCGCGGTGATATCGGTTCTACTTCCGCTGCATACGCAACCGCTCATCTGGGTAAAGTGAAGGTTGGAAGCAAGGAATACTCTGCATTCAACACCGAGTTCCTCACTGTAAACCCGTATCTCGGAACCGATGGCGTGAAGCCGTTTGTAGATGTGTGCAAGGCAGAGAACAAGGGAATCTTTGTTCTGGTAAAGACATCCAATCCGTCCAGCGGTGAGCTTCAGGACAAACTTGTCGATGGAAGACCGGTTTACGAGCTGGTTGCAGACAAGGTTGTAGAGTGGGGTGCAGACTGCATGGATGGCGCATACAGCAATGTTGGAGCCGTTGTCGGAGCAACTTATCCGGAGATGAGCGCAATCCTCAGAAAGCTGATGCCAAAGACCTATTTCCTCGTTCCGGGTTACGGCGCACAGGGAGGTACCGCAAAGGATCTGAAGGCTTGCTTCAATGAGGACGGACTCGGCGCAATCGTCAACTCTTCACGTGGTATCATCGCAGCATACAGACAGGAGAAGTATGCAAAGTTCGGTGCAGAGCATTTCGCAGAGGCATCCAGACAGGCAGTTGTGGACATGGTTGCAGACATCAATAGCGTTCTGTAACTTCCTCCTGTAAGAACAGAGTGAGAAAAATCCGTTGCTGTTTGCAGGGCGTGTGAACAGCAACAATCTTGGAAATGAGGTACGGGTCGTAATGGGAAAGATCAAGATGACGGCATCTGTGGTCAGTCAGGAAGCGCTGACTTCAGATGTGTTCAGTATGTGGATTCAGGCAGAGGAGATTGCCTCTCAGGCAAAGCCGGGACAGTTTATCTCTGTCTATACGAAGGATCAGTCAAAGCTCCTTCCGCGTCCGATCAGTCTGTGTGAGATTGACCGTGAGAATGGACGTCTGCGCATTGTTTACCGGACAGTTGGAGCCGGAACAAAGGAGTTTGCCACCTATCAGGCAGGCGATGAGATTGAAATTTTAGGACCGCTCGGAAATGGTTTTCCGACGGACAGCACGAAGAAAGCCTTCTTGATTGGTGGTGGAATTGGTATTCCGCCGATGCTTGAGCTTGCAAAGACGCTCAAGGGCGAGAGACAGATGGTGCTTGGCTACCGTGATGTCCTGTTCTTGAACCAGGAATTTGAGCCGTATGGTTCTGTTTATCTGGCAGCTGAGGATGGAAGTGCGGGAACAAAGGGAAATGTCCTCGATGCGATCCGTGAGCAGGGACTCGATGCGGAGGTGATCTACGCCTGCGGTCCGACCCCGATGCTTCGTGCGATCAAGGCATATGCACAGGAGAACGGAATTGAATGCTGGCTTTCCCTCGAGGAGCGCATGGCATGCGGAGTCGGCGCCTGCTTGGCCTGCGTCTGCAAGTCGAAAGAAGTGGATGACCATTCCCATGTGCACAACAAGCGGATCTGCAAGGACGGTCCGGTATTTCCTGCGCAGGAGGTGGAGCTGTGATGAATACAAAGGTGACGATTGCCGGTGTTGAGTTAAAGAATCCGGTTATGACAGCTTCCGGTACATTTGGAAGCGGAGAAGAGTACAGTGAGTTTGTAGATTTGAGCCGTCTCGGAGCTGTGGTGACGAAGGGCGTGGCAAATGTGCCGTGGCCGGGCAACCCGACTCCGCGTATCACCGAGGTTTACGGCGGTATGCTCAACGCGATCGGTCTGCAAAATCCGGGTGTCGATGTGTTTGCAAAGAGAGACATTCCGTTCCTGAAGAAGTATGATACGAAGATCGTGGTCAATGTCTGCGGTAAGACGACCGAGGATTATCTTGAGGTTGTGGAGCGTCTTGCAGACGAGTCGGTTGACCTTCTTGAGATCAATATTTCCTGCCCGAATGTCAAGGAGGGCGGTATCGCCTTTGGTCAGGACCCGAAGGCAGTCGAGGCGATCACAAAGGCAGTCAAGGCGAAGGCAAAACAGCCGGTGATCATGAAACTCAGCCCGAATGTGACGGACATCACAGTGATGGCAAAGGCAGCAGAGGCAGGCGGTGCAGATGCACTCTCTCTGATCAACACGCTGACCGGAATGAAGATCGACATCAACCGTCGGACGTTTGCGCTCGCAAATAAGACCGGTGGCATGTCTGGTCCGGCAGTGAAGCCGGTTGCTGTCCGCATGGTATACCAGACGGCTCAGGCAGTCAAGATCCCGATCATCGGTATGGGCGGTATCGCGACGGCTGAGGATGCATTGGAGTTCATCATGGCAGGTGCGACCGCAGTGTCCGTCGGCACGGCAAACTTCTTTAATCCGTATGCGACGGTTCAGATCGCTGAGGGAATCGAGAACTTCATGAAACAGCATGGAGTTGAGGATATCCATGAGCTGATCGGCTGTGTGAAGTAAGAGCAAGAGTGAAATTACGTTGCTGTTTGCGCCATGTGTGAATTGCGCCATGTGTAAAAGGTGTGGACAGCAACAAGTGAGAGTGACATTGAGACTGGTAAGTAAGATTAGACAATAAGATTAAAATGAGAGGAGATATCGTGCTATGGAGCAGTATAAGAAAGAATTTATTGAGTTTATGATTGACTGTGAGGTTCTGAAATTCGGTGATTTTGTGACCAAGAGTGGAAGAAAGACCCCGTTCTTTGTAAATACCGGATTTTACCGCACCGGAACTCAGCTTCGCCGTTTAGGTGAGTACTATGCAAAGGCAATCCAGAGTGCATTCGGCATGGATTTCGATGTGCTGTTTGGACCGGCTTACAAGGGAATTCCGCTGACCGTTGCAACGACGATGGCAATCAGCGAGTTCTACGATGCAGATATTCGCTACTGTTCAAACCGTAAAGAGGTGAAGGATCACGGCGATAAGGGAATCCTGCTTGGAAGCCCGATCAAGGACAACGATAAGGTTGTGATCATCGAGGATGTAACGACTGCCGGAACTTCCATCGAGGAGACTCTGCCGATCATCAAAGCTCAGGGTGACGTGGATGTGCTCGGTCTTGTTGTATCCGTAGACCGTATGGAGCGTGGAAAAGATACGACTCACTCTGCACTCAAGGAGATTGAGAGAAAGTATGGCTTCAAGACGACTGCAATCGTGACGATGGCAGATGTTGTGGAGCATCTCTACAACAAGCCGTACAAGGGTCGTATCGTGATCGATGATACCTTAAAGGCAGCAATTGACGCTTACTATGAGCAGTATGGTGCTGAAGAGTAAGGGAGTTGCATATGGAGAAAGTATATAAGACAATGCAGCGTACCGGTGCGTGTAGCATTGCGGTGGGAATTGTGGTTCTTGTGACCGGTCTGGTAGTCGGAATCATGTCCATCGTGTGTGGGAGCATTCTGCTCAAGCGCAAAGGCGAGATTACATTTTAAATCGGCGGGAAACGCCGGAAGAAGGGGATGTTGCGGGAGTGCGACATCCTCTTTGCGTTCCGGAGTTTTCATTTTGGAAAGGAGCGCAGGGTGCGTAGAAAAAAATACAGGATTTCCTATATCCGAAGACCACTTGCGAGCAGGAGCATTCCGGCGACGTGTTTTGCGGTTGTAGCACTTGCGTCAACGATTGTCAGCCTTGTTCTCAGTGTGCGCGCGCAGGGAAATGGGGAGGCAAATGTCTCTGCATGGGGATTTTGTGGGATTGCGTTCACCGTGGTGACTCTGATCTACGGGATCACCGCATTTCGGGAAAAGGAAAAAAATTATATTTTGGCGAAGATTGCCTCAATCGCCGGAGCCATTCTGGCAGTATTTTGGGTCTGCATGCTGATTGTGGGCATCCTGTCCCTGACGATGTAGGACAGAGGTAAAACAGGTTACGGTTCCGGTGTCGCTGTTTGCGCAACGCGTGAATAGCAACGAAAACAGAGTGAATTGCACAGAGGAGGATGTTTTTTCTCTGCGTGACTTGCTTCAAGAAAAGAAAGGATATGACGACTGTGAATTATCGGGAATTATGGAATGACGAGAATACTCAGATCCGTGAGCGCTATGATCTGGCGATGGAGCGGATTGCGCAGATTCCGTCGGAGGAGAGAATTGCAGAGCCGTTTCGGGATTACTTTGCCGTGTTGGCTCATTTTGCCGGTCAGATCGAGGAGCTGGCAAGACTTCAGCTTCGCGAGGAGCTCGAAGGATATTCCCTTGAGGAGCTAAAAGCATTTAACCATGTGCTCTATGAGGAGGTACTTCCGGAGCATTATGAGGAGAGCTACGCAAATCCGGCGTATGCGGTGGAGAAGCTCGGGGAGGAGCTTGGCACGATTCTGTCTGCCTTTTATGCACAGTTTCGCGAGGCAATTGTCTTTGCTTATGAGTGTCGATTGACAGACATCACGATTCTCGCGGAGACGCTGATTGAGATTTACAATCTTTTTGAGGAGGGAGTTCCGCACGAGAAGGCAGTGAGAGATGTGCTCTACTGGTTCTTCAGCGATTACACAGATGTGACACTGACGTACCGGATTCGCGAACAGCTCGACCCGTCTCTGTCGTTTGCGCGTGACATCATCATGGAGAGCGATCTTTCGGATCTGCGTTATCTGTACCGCTTTGGAGAGTATATTTCGGATGCAGAGTTAAAGATTGCGGGATTTTTGAACACGCTTCCAGAGGAGACGATCGAGAAGATGGCTTCGACGTACACCGAAGGATACCGCAAGGGATTTGAGGTTATGGGAAGAGATCTGTCCCGTAAAAAGACGGTTGCCATCCGCTATGAGCTCGGCTTTGAGCGCATGATTCGCTCTGCAATTCGCCAGTTTTCCGAGATGGGACTTGAGACGATCCTCTACCGCTCGGCATCGTGGTCGGTGACGAAGAATCCAAACCGCAAGATCGGCTATCACGGCACTCCGGCAAACCGTCAGTACGACTACGATCATCGTTATGACAGCGCAATTTACCTCGACAAGGCATTCAAGGAGCGCAAGCTCGCCGTGCTCCGCACTGCGTATGAGACTTACCGCAGGGAAGCAGGATGGTTTGCCGGTCCGGCTGTCGTGGAGACGTTCGGTGAGGACGGATTCTGCCCGGTCAACTGCCCGCAGGCATATAAACTCGGCGAAAAGCAGGAAGAGCTGACGATCGCCTATGCGAACGAGTCGATGCAGGTACTCAACGACTATATTCCGGGGGATGAGACGAGCTTTACGATCATCGCATTCCCGGTTCCGGCGATCGGGGCTGACTTTGAGCAGATCTTTGCGGAGACGATTCGGATCAATACGCTCGACTATGAGGTTTACAAGGAGATCCAACAGCACATCATTGACGTTCTCGATCAGGCAAAGCAGGTGCATGTGACCGGACGAAACGGCAACGAGACCGACATCCGCGTTTCTCTTCACACACTTTCCGATCCGTCGAAGCAGACAAACTTTGAGAACTGCGTCGCTGACGTCAACATTCCGCTCGGGGAAGTCTTCACTTCGCCAATTCTTGCGGGAACGACGGGACTTCTGCATGTGAGCCAGGTCTACCTCGGGGATATTCAGTTTAAAAACCTGAGAATCCGCTTTGAGGACGGAAAGGTTGCAGAGTACAGCTGTGACAATTTCGAGAATCCGGAGGAGGGACATCAGCTGATCCGCCAGCAGATCCTCAAAAATCACGATACACTCCCTATGGGCGAGTTCGCGATCGGAACGAACACGACGGCATATGCGATGGCGCAGAAGTTTGGCATTGTGGAGAAATTGCCGATCCTGATTGCAGAGAAGATGGGACCACACTTTGCAGTCGGTGACACCTGTTACAGCTGGAGCGAGGATTCCCCGATGTACAATCCGGATGGACGCGAGGTCATTGCGCGCGACAATGAGATCTCGATTCTGAGAAAAGAAGATGTCTCGAAGGCATACTTTGGCTGTCATCTCGACATCACGATCCCGTACTCGGAGCTTGGTGACATCACCGCAGTCTGCGAGGATGGAAGAGAGCTTCCGGTGATTCGCGAGGGAAGATTTGTTGTCGCCGGAACTGAGGAGCTAAACCGTGCGCTTGACGAAGAGTAAAAAAACAACACAATAAAAAGTCAGAAAAAAACCAAACGCGAAAAGTTCGATAAACAGAAGATGGAGACTGGGTGGAGCACGGGAGCATTTCCCGATGCTCCGCTGAGTCTTCTTTTTTTGTGCTGTTTTCAACAAGAAATTGGTTGAAATGCCACACAAAATCTGATAATATAGACAGATATTTGTCACAGTAGACAAAAAGAATCAAAACTGTCAAAAAATGGGGAAGAAAAGTGGAAAGGAGAAGGAGACAGGGGATATGGAACAGAATTTTTTTTCGATCGGGGAAGTGAGCAAAATTTGCAATGTCTCGAGAAAGGCACTGCGCTATTACGATCAGATTGGGCTGATTTCGCCAGACTATATCAACGAGGAAAACGGTTATCGGTATTACAGTGAGGATACTCTGCTGTATGTGCCGGTATTGAAATATTATAAACAGATGGGCTTTAAGCTCGAGGAGATGCAGGGACTTTTCGACGATGTGAATTTCGCCGGAATCCGCAAATGGTTCCCGGAAAAAATCGGGGAGCTGACCGCGGAGAAGCGCAGGCTTCAGGAGAGTCTGATCTCGATTCAGGACTGGTATCAGTTGATTCAGGAGGCGCAGATGGTCCTGCGCTACCAGACGTGTGAGATCTCAGTCAAATATTTTCCGGAGATGGATTTTTGTTACATGGATCAGGAGTTTACTTATGATTATCCGCCGGCAGTCATCAACATTCCATGGACGAATTACCTTGAGGAGCACGGGGAGGAGATCACAGGACCTGTGATTTTGCACTATGACTCATTTGCAGAGAAGATGGAGGGCAAATGCCATCGAGTGCGGATCATGCAACAGGCAGTCAGACCGAAACCACAAAGTCTGATCCAGCGAAAGCGTCAGCGCGGAATGGCAGTCTGCGTCTATCACATCGGCCCCCATGAAACGATTGATCAGGAGTATGAGAGAATCCGGGAGTGGGCGAAAAAGCGCGGATGCCATCTTGCCAAGGATTCGTATGAGAGGTTTGTGACAGACTACTGGTCGACAAAAAAGACGGAGGAGTTTGTGACGGAGATTATGGTTCCGTTTGAGCAGGAGGCAGAAGAATAAGACGACAAAAAACAAAAGACGGAAAATAAAAAGACAGGAATAAGAAAGATAGGAACAAATAGAAAAGCACAGATACAGGCGCAAAAAATGTAAAGAAATGTAATGAAAGCATGAAAAAATGCGGGAGAAAACTTTCCCCTTAGGGGGAAGGGCAGAGCGGGCAGATCAGGGATGATTTTGCCCGCTTTTTGCATATCCGAAGAGAAACAAAGAAGATCGGACAAAAATTTCGTTCAAAAAATTGGACAATCTGCTGTGAAATTGTTCCTGAATTTGTACAAGATGCTAGAAAAACGAGGGATTGTTCCCAAAAACAGCGTGTGAAAAAAATATCGAAAAAAGGGGTTGACATTCCGCTAAAGGGTAAGGGCTATACTAAATGCACAGAAAAACATGAGCGAGAAAACTTTTCTTGTGCATGTTGTGCGCACTGTAAACAAGATGAGCTCAGAGAAAAGAAAAAAACTGTAAAAGTTCCCAATCCTGAACAAGAGAAAGCGAAACAAAAACGAAATGTCTGAGGGGTGGGAGAGAACCAAGGAGAAGGAGAGAGACAAGATGAAGTATGATGCACTTGGAATGATTGAGACAAAAGGTCTTGTGGCTTCCATCGAGGCAGCCGATGCAATGGTAAAGGCAGCAAACGTAACCCTGATCGGAAAGGAGAAAGTCGGTGGCGGACTGATCACCGTTCTGGTGAGAGGTGATGTCGGAGCTGTCAAGGCTGCAACCGATGCGGGAGCAGCAGCAGCTCAGAGAATCGGTGAGCTGGTATCCGTTCACGTAATCCCGCGTCCGCACGGAGAGGTTGAGACCATCCTTCCTGGTGGAAAGACCGAATAATGAAATAACATCAAAGGAGAAATGAATCGATGAACGGAGGAAACGCATCTTTAGCAGATGCCAAGATGAAACAGGTCAGCAAAAGTTTCCGTAAGACGGGACTGATGACTGGAGCATTTTCCGGTCTGACCTACGGAATTTACACCACGCTGGTTATGGTGGCTGGTTACTATGAACCACTTGCCGGAGCGGCTGGTTTCCTTGCAGCCCCTTATGTGTGTGCAGGTCTGAACGATCTGTTTGCCGGTCTCTGGCTGTTACTCTACAACGCTAAGATGGGACGTTTGGCAGAGATTGGAAGAACCTTAAACACCTTCCCTGGAAAGATGATGCTTCTCGGAGCCTTCCTTGGAGGCCCGATCGCAAACGGAGCTTACCTCGTAGGACTCGCGCTTGCAGGTGCTTACGCGATCCCGATTTCCGCGACCTGTGGTCTTTTCGGAGCGATCTTCGCATGGATCTTCCTGAAACAAAAACCGACGAAGCGAGTTGTCGCAGGAATGGTCATCTGTGTGGCCGGTGCAATCGTCATCAACTGGACGAAGCCGGAGGGCGCACCGAACTTTACACTCGGAATTCTCTGTTCCCTTCTTGCAGCAGTCTGCTGGGGACTTGAGGGAACACTTTCAAGCTACGGTGGTGCAATGGTTGATACTGATGTGGCAACAAACATCAGAGAGCTGTTCTCCGGTCTTGTAAACCTGATTGTCATCGTTCCGCTTGTCGGTGGTCTTGGACTGCTCGGCGGTACGCTGTCAGCAGGAATTCCGGTTCTCTGGCTTGCTGTCGCAGGTCTGAGCGCAGGTGCTTCCTACCTGCTGTGGTATCAGGCGAATGCAACCGTTGGCTGTGCAATCGGAATGTCTCTGAATGTCACCTATGCATTCTGGGGAGTTCTCTTCTGTGTCCTGTTCTTAGGTCAGGCAGTGACTCCGACGATTGTGATCGGATCGATTGTCATCATCGCTGGTGCAATCCTGGTTACGATGAATCCGTTAGATTTCTTTAAGAAGGAGGAAAACTAAGATGTTACTTCCTGCAAGAATGGCTGTGTTGAATTATTTAAACAAAGTGAAGGATGCAAGCGTTGATGAGATTATGAATGCGATGAAGTCCCAGTATGGAAACGAGGGTCAGTTTACAAAGAAAATGTATCTGAATCACGCGATGGCGCTTGAAGCAAACGGAATGTGCGAGCTGACCGGATATGAGCTTGACAAAAACGGAGAGCTCTCGATGCGCTTTGCAATCAACGAGGCAGGACGCGATGCCGTAAATAAGTATGTGCCTGCAAAGTTTCGATAAAAGTTCAAAAGTTCTCAAAAGTTTTCCCGATTAAAAAATTGAGATTCGGGGAATGAGAATGGAATCGCTTAGAATTAGAAAAGGAGAATCGGAGAATGAGATATTACGGTGAAGAAGCCCTCGGTCTCGTGGAAACCCTCGGTCTTGTTCCGGCGATGGAAGCTGCGGACAAGATGTTAAAGGCAGCAGATGTCGAGCTGATTTCCTACGAGAATGTAGGTTCCACCCTTGTCACAATCATGGTCAAGGGCGATGTGGCAGCTGTTCGTTCTGCTGTGGAGGCGGGAGCTGAGGCAGCGGCAGCGATCGGCAAGCTGACAGCGAAGAACGTGATGCCGAGACCGATCCGTGCGGTCGGTGAGATCGTGTCCGTTCATGACATTGATGCGTAAGAAGCCACTTTAAGTATTTAGAGGGACTTGCGTAAGAAACCGTTTACAGGAGAAAAAGTATGGAGAGATATGAAGCCATTGGAATGATTGAGACCTTTGGTCTGGTATTTGTTCTGGAAGCTGCGGATGCAATGTGCAAGGCAGCAGATGTCGAACTGATCGGCTATGAGAATGTCGCTTCCGGATACATTTCCGTCATCGTTCAGGGCGATGTCGGAGCGTGCCGTACCGCAGTGGATGCCGGAGTGAAGGCAGTCGAAAACATGGGAGCAGAGGTTTACAGCTCCGTGGTAATCCCGAGACCGCATCAGGATCTTGGAAAGATTGTAAAACGTTACAGCCTGACGAATCTACTGCCGGCAGAGTAAAACAGTTACCGCTCAAAGGCAGGCACTTTTGGAACCGAAAGTGCCGTAAGATAACGTGGCGGTAGCAGATTTTGCCGATTTGGAATGCGAAGCATCGGCAAAATCCGTTGCTGTTTACAGGGTATGTGAACAGTAATGCAGGAGGATCGTAAGATGAAATTTGTTGACAGAGACCTGATGGCGGTTCAGGAAGCCCGCGTCCTCATGGAGGAGGCAGGGGAGGCAAAGACCGTCCTCGGGAGATGGAAACAGGAAAATTTGGACAGAGTTGTTCATGCGATGATGAAGGCGTGTTCAGAGCGAGTTGAGATGCTCGTGCAGATGGCAGTCCGCGAGACCGGATACGGAGAGATCACCGATCAGGTCAGGATGTGCCGGTTTCTGATTGCATCGCTTGAAAAGTCATTTGAGAACATGAGATGCGTTGGAATCCTTGAGAGCTGTGAGGGTGAGGGTGTCTTGGAGATCGGAGTTCCGCTCGGTGTGATCGCTGTGGCAGTTCCGGCACTCAGCCCGGTGTCCGCAGTGCTCTTTGGAGCGGTCAGTGCAGTGAAAGCGGGAAATGCGGTTGTGTTTGCCCCGCATCCGAGAGCAGTCGAGACAACGAAGAAGACGGTTCAGATTTTGAGAGAGGTGGCGCTTGCAGAGGGGCTTCCGGACGGAGCAATCTCCTGTATGGAGACCTCAGCGAAGGAGGGAGCACTTGAGCTCTTTGGCCACTCGCAGACCTCACTGATCTTAAACATGGGTGAGGAAGCGCTTTACCGGGAGAGCCCGGCGGGAAAAACGGTGATTTACGGCGGAATCGTTCCGTCCCCGGTCTTTATCGAGAGAAGCGCAGATGTCAGGCAGGCGGTTGCAGACATTGTCGCAGGACGCAGTTTCAACTGCGGAATCGTCGCCGGTTCCGAGCAGTATGTGGTTGCAGACAGTCGGATTGCAGAAATTGCAAAGCAGGAGATGATCTCCTGTGGAGCTTACTTTATGGACGAGAAAGAGGAGAAGAAATTGATTTGTCTTCTCGGAATTGGGGAGAAGCAGGAATGTGCGGAGAAAGAGTACATCGGAAAGAGCGCAGAGTGGCTTGCCACAAAGGCGGGATTTTCGGTTCCGAAGGGAACGAGAGTGCTGGTATCCGAACAGACCTACATCACAGATTTCAACCCGTATGCGAACGTCCTGCTTTGTCCGGTGATCGTCTTCTACATCGAAAGTGACTGGACGCACGCCTGTGAAAAGTGCATGGAGCTGTTGATGGGAGAAAATCATGGAAATACGCTGGCGATTCACTCGACCGACGCCGAGATCATCCGCCAGTTTGCACTGAAAAAACCGGTGGGACGAGTGCTTGTGAACACCCCATCCTCTGTCGGCGCGATGGGAGTGACAACGAATCTCTTCCCGTCAGCGGTGCTCGGAAGCCTGAGTGCCGGAATGGGAATCACCGCAGAGAATGTTTCACCGATGAATCTGATTTACCGAAGAAAGGCGGCCTTCGGGGTGCGCAGCTTCCAGAAGATGATGGAGTAACAAGAATCGAGAGTGTATTTTGTTACTTCGGAAAGAAAGAGAGGAACCATTTTGGATATTCGTGAATTTTCAGATAAAATTGCAGAAGCCACCAAAAATATGACTCCTGAGGAGAAGGCTTCTCTGATGAAGATGTTTGAGTCGGTTTCCGAGGAGATCGCAAAAGAGAATACGGGTAAGAAGGCAGAGGAAGCAAAGAGCCTCGCAGACTTTCCGGCAGAGGGTACGGACATCCCGGACGGAATGACGAGAAGACTGAAACTGTTAAAGGAGAACTACTTAAAGCAGAAGCCGTCGATCACGACCTACCGCGCAAGAGCAATCACCAAGATTGCAAAAGAGAATCCGGGAATGCCGAAGATCGAGCTGAGAGGAAAATGCTTCCGCTATTGCTGTGAGACTGCTCCGCTTGTCATTCAGGACAACGAGCTGATCGTCGGCGCACCGTGTGGCGCACCGAGAGCAGGCGCATTCTCCCCGGATATCGCATGGCGCTGGATGGTGGACGAGATCGACACGATTGGCACAAGACCGCAGGATCCGTTCTACATCTCCGAGGAAGACAAGAAGGTTATGCGCGAGGAGCTTTTCCCGTTCTGGCAGGGCAAATCCGTAGATGAGTACTGTGAGGATCAGTACCGCGAGGCTGGCGTTTGGGAGCTGTCCGGTGAGTCCTTCGTATCCGACTGTTCCTACCACGCAATCAACGGTGGTGGAGATTCCAACCCGGGTTACGATGTCATCCTGATGAAGAAGGGCATGATCGACATCCAGAATGAAGCAAAGGAGCATTTGGCACAGCTTCACTACGACAACCCGGAGGACATTGATAAGATCTACTTCTACAAGTCCGTGATCGATACGACTGAGGGCGTTATGATCTATGCGAGAAGAATGTCCGAGTACGCAAAGGAACTGGCCGAGAAGGAGACCGATCCGAAGAGAAAGGCAGAGCTGTACAAGATCTCTGAGGTCAATGCAAAAGTTCCGGCACACAAACCGGAGACCTTCTGGGAGGTCATTCAGGCAGTTTGGACAATCGAGTCCCTGCTCGTTGTCGAGGAGAACCAGACAGGTATGTCAATCGGACGTGTTGACCAGTACATGTATCCGTTCTACAAGGCAGACATCGAGTCCGGCCGTATGAACAACTTCCAGGCATTCGAGCTTGCAGGCTGTATGCTGATCAAGATGTCTGAGATGATGTGGATTACGAGTGAGGGTGGTTCCAAGTTCTTTGCAGGTTATCAGCCGTTCGTCAACATGTGTGTCGGCGGTGTGACAAGATCCGGTCACGATGCAACGAACGATCTGACCTACCTGCTGATGGATGCTGTCCGTCATGTAAAGATTTACCAGCCGTCTCTGGCTTGCCGTATCCACAACAAGTCCCCGCGCCGTTATCTGAAGAAGATTGTTGACGTTGTCCGCGCAGGAATGGGATTCCCGGCATGTCACTTCGATGACACCCACATCAAGATGATGCTTGCAAAGGGTGTTTCGATCGAGGATGCAAGAGATTACTGTCTGATGGGATGTGTAGAGCCTCAGAAGGCAGGTCGTCTGTATCAGTGGACTTCCACCGCTTACACCCAGTGGCCGATCTGTATCGAGCTTGTCTTGAATCACGGTGTTCCGCTGTGGTATGGCAAGCAGGTTTGCCCGGATATGGGAGACTTAAGCCGGTTCAAGACCTACGAGCAGTTTGAAGAGGCTGTCAAGGAAGAGATTAAGTACATCACAAAGTGGACCGACGTTGCAACCGTAATCTCCCAGAGAGTACACCGCGATCTCGCTCCGAAACCACTGATGTCCATCATGTACGAGGGATGTATGGAGCACGGAAAGGATGTTTCCGCAGGTGGAGCCATGTACAACTTCGGACCGGGTGTTGTCTGGTCAGGACTTGCAACCTACGCAGACTCGATGGCAGCAATCAAGAAGCTCGTATTTGATGACAAGAAGTACACGCTGGAAGAACTCAATGATGCACTGAAGGCAGACTTTATCGGCTACGAGCAGGTTCGCATCGACTGCCTGAATGCTCCGAAGTACGGAAATGATGATGATTACGCCGATAACATCGCAGCAGATCTGATCAACTTCACCGAGCATGAGCACAGAAAGTACAAGACTCTGTACTCCGTACTGAGCCATGGTACTTTGTCCATCTCCAACAACACCCCGTTCGGTCAGATGACAGGTGCTTCCGCAAATGGCCGTCACGCCTGGATGCCTCTGTCCGATGGAATCAGCCCGACCCAGGGTGCAGACTTCAAGGGTCCGACCGCGATCATCAAGTCGGTTTCCAAGATGTCGAACGACAACATGAATATCGGTATGGTACATAACTTCAAGATCATGGCTGGTCTTCTGGATACCCCGGAGGGCGAGGAGAGCCTGATCACGCTTTTAAGAACGGCCTGCATGTTCGGAAACGGCGAGATGCAGTTCAACTACCTCGACAACAAGACCCTGATCGAGGCTCAGAAGCACCCGGAGCAGTACCGCGACCTGATCGTCCGCGTAGCAGGATACAGCGCATTCTTCGTAGAGCTGTGTAAGGATGTACAGGATGAGATCATCAGTCGTACGATGCTGACTCATTTCTAAAATTTTCGTAACTATTCAGTACCTTCATAGTTACGAGCAAAAATCCATTCCAGATCGGCTACGCCGATGGGATTTTTGCCTTCTAACCTATGTTTTCTTACGGTCAGCGCAGCAAGTGCGCAGACCTACTGAACAGTTATAAATTTTCATCGAGTGCTCTGTCTGGCGGATGAGAGGAAACCCGATAACCGTTTTTTTCAGATAAGTCGTCAGACAGAGAATGATGAGAAAGAAAAAGGAGAGAAAGCATGGAGAGAAAAGCTCTGATCTTTAATGTACAGAAATATAACATGTACGACGGACCGGGAATCCGGACGATCGTATTCTTCAAGGGATGTCCGCTCCGCTGTAAATGGTGTGCGAACCCGGAAGGTCTGGTGCGAAAGCATCAGGTCATGTTGAAAAAAAACTCCTGCGCAAACTGCGGTGCCTGCGTGGGGGTCTGTCCGCAGAACATTCATGTGATCGATCCGGAGACCGGACTTCATCGGATTCGCCGGGATATTGACTGCATTGGCTGTCGGAAATGTAAGAGTGTCTGTCCGCAGACGGCACTTGAGATCACCGGTGAGACGAAGATGATCTCAGAGCTTCTGAAACTCGTCGAGGAGGATGCGGCATTTTACAGCATGTCGGGAGGCGGTGTGACGCTCAGCGGTGGAGAGTGTACCTCTCAGCCGGAGGCAGCGAGAGATCTTCTGATGGCATGCAAGGGAGAGGGCATCAACACCGCAATCGAGACCTGCGGTCACATCAAGACCGAGAAACTGCTTGAGATTGCACAATATGTTGATCTGTTCCTCTTTGACATCAAGCACATGGATCCGAAGCGTCACAACGAGTTGACCGGAATCGGAAATGAGCAGATTCTGAAAAACTTGAAGGAGCTTTTGAAACGTCGCTACCGCGTGAAGGTGCGAATGCCAATGTTAAAGGGAATCAATGACAGCAAGGAGGAGATCGATCAGGTCATAAAGTTCCTTCTGCCATATCGGGATGATCCAAACTTCGAGGGAGTTGACCTTCTTCCCTATCACAAGATGGGCGTGGGAAAATACAGTCAGCTCGACATTCCCTACCAGATTGAGGACGATCCGAGCCTGAGCCAGGAGGATCTTGACCGGATTGAGGGCTGGATGAAGGAGTACCAGTTTCCTGTGACGGTTGTCAGACACTGAGAGATTGAGATTTTGGGAGGAGAGTCAAGTGGAGAAAACATGGATGCCGACGAGCCGGGTCGTGGAGGAATCCGTTCCCGGCAAGCAGGTTACGATCGCTCATGTGATCGCTTCTCCGGTTCCTGAGATCTATGAATGTCTGGGAATTGAGGGCAGAGGGGCAATCGGAATTCTGACCATCTCTCCTTACGAGACGGCGATGATTGCGGCAGATCTTGCCTCAAAAGCGTCGGATGTGGAAATTGGATTTCTCGACCGTTTTACCGGTTCGGTGGTGATTTCCGGAGATGTCGAGAGTGTGGATGTGGCGCTTCACGCAGTCACGGAGACACTTGAGAGGGTCTTGGGCTTCACCGTTGCCGAGATTACGAGAACATGAGAAAAAAACGAGTTATGATTGTCGGGGCAGGAAGAAGCGGAAAGACAACGCTCGCCTCCTTTCTTGAGGGTGGTGGGGCGATCCGCAGAATCCCCAACATGGTTTACCGCTCTGTGACGCTTGACACTCCGGGACCTTATCTTGAGAGTCCGTGGATGCATCAGCATCTGATTGCATCGGCACAGGATGCCTGCTGTATCGCGATGCTTGCATCTGCGACAGAGAAGAGTTTTACCTATCCCCCGGAATTTGCAAAAGCCTTTCGGGTTCCGATCTTCGGAGTCATCACAAAAGGCGATCTTTCGGAGGCGGACATCGAGATGGCAAGACAGGATCTTATGCAGGCGGGAGTGCTTCCTCCCTACTACGAGATCAACGGGCAGGACCCGGAGAGCATGAGAGCATTAAAGAAGATTTTATTATCCTACTTATTAAAAGAATAGAGTTTCAAAATTATAACATAACGATAACGATTCAAACAATAGACTCATTTGACAGAATAACAGAATACTGGAAGAAAGGAGGGACAGAAGATGGGACAGTTTTTGATGAGTACCCGTGTATATATGGGAGAATCCTCAATGGAAGAGGTGAAGGGACTCGGCGTTCACAGAGCGTATATCATCTGTGATCCGTTCATGGAAAAATGCGGAAGAGCCGGAGAGCTTGCAGGACTTCTCGCTGAGGCGGGAGCCACAACCGAGATCTTTTCCAAGGTTGTTCCGGACCCGTCGATCGAGGTAGTCACGATGGCGATTCAGGGAATGACAGCGTTAAAGCCGGATGCCGTCCTTGCACTCGGCGGTGGTTCCGCGATCGATACGGCAAAGGCAGCAAGCCATCTGTATGCGTCGATGAATGGCGGAGAGAAGCCGATGCTGATTGCCGTTCCGACAACGAGCGGAACAGGAAGCGAGGTGACCTCCTTCGCGGTGATCTCTGATACTCAGGCGAAAGTAAAATACGCACTTGTCGATCAGGCACTCGTCCCGGATGTCGCACTGCTTGACCCGAACCTGACGGCATCCGTTCCGCCGTCCATCACGGCAGACACGGGAATGGATGTGCTGACACATGGTCTTGAGGCGTACGTCTCCACGAAGGCAGACGATTTCACCGATGCCTGTGCAGAGAAGGCAATCAAACTTGTCTGGGAGTATCTTGAGCGCGCCGTTACAGACGGATCTGATATGGAAGCGAGAGAGCACATGCACAATGCCTCCTGCCTGGCAGGAATCGCATTCAGCAACGCTTCGCTTGGCGTTTGTCACAGCATGGCACATGCACTTGGAGCCCATTTTCACATTCCGCACGGAAGAGCGAACGCCCTTCTGCTGACTCATGTGATCGGCTACAATGCAGGACTTGAGCTTGTGAAGGACACGGAGACACTTCTTCGCTATGAGAAGATTGCAAACATGCTTGGAATCGGAGGCGGAACGCCGAAATCTGCGGTTTACGGTCTGATTCGTCAGATCAAGAACCTGATGCAGAGAATCCACATTCCGGCATATGTGACCGATCTCAACGTAGACCGCGAGGCATTTGAGAGTGCAATCCCGGAGATGGCAAAGCGTGCGATGGAAGACAACTGTACGGCAACTAATCCGAGAACCCCGGCTGTATCAGAATTTGAGAACCTTTACAAGAATCTCTGCAAAGGGGGACCTGTATGAGATTTATCACCGAGGAAGATTTGAGAGCGCGTTATAAAAACGAGCACTTTACGTCTTACCGGCTGGAACCCGGAACCCGGTTGACCCCGGGAGCGAGACAGTATTTGAGCGACCTCGGAATCCGGATGCCGGAAGAAGAACAGGGATATAAGAAACGATTTTTTACAAGTTTTACAAGTGAGAAGAAAACCGGGCAGAAAGCAACTGACGAGAAGAAGATGGAGCAGAGTGCTTCGAAAACTCAGGAAAGTGCCGTGGCAGGTGCAGAGACGGGGACATCGGGAACAAGTTTTACAAGTCCCTGTGTGGACGGATCGCAGGAATGGCAGTACGGACTCAAAAGCATGCAGGCAAGATTTCTCGAGACAGGAATCGATCTTCTTGCGATAGATGTGCTGATCGCACAGGAAATCTTCGAGCTTGAGCGGGTTCTCTCCGAGATCGGAAGAGACGAAGCGGAAAAAGAAAAAGCAGGAATTGGCTGGGAGGATGAAAAGAAGATCTGCCGGACGTGCAGTGGAATCTCAGCGGAGCGGGCAGGAGAGGCGATGCCGGACTGCTTTGAGGTGACAGGATTTCATGCCCAGTCACCGAGGGGGAGAGAGATTGTCAAACTTCACATTCTGCGCTGTAAGCTGAGGGAGTTTGCGATCCATCTGCCAGATGAGAAAAAGAGGACAGCCAATCAGGTAATCAACAGGCTGTCTCAGATGATATGCCAGACATTTGGAGGAAAAATATGTCAGAAGAATTAGCATTTGCGGAGTGTGACCGTCTGGTGCGGGACTTTGAAAAGGTGGTAAAAAAGCCGATAAAAAAGAAATCTTCTATTTATTATACCGGCGTGGATCTCGGAACAGCCTGTGTGGTACTCGCCGTTCTGGATGAAAACCGCCGTCCTGTGGCGGGCGCTTACCGGTATGCAGATGTGGTGAAGGACGGCATGGTTGTCGACTACATCGGTGCGATCCGCTTAGTGCGCGAGATGAAGGAGGAACTCGAGGAGAAACTCGGAACCGAACTCATCTATGCGGCAGCGGCGATTCCTCCGGGAACTGATGCACTTGATGGAGGAGCAATCAAGAATGTCGTACAGGGAGCGGGATTTGAGATCACAGCCCTGCTCGATGAGCCGACCGCAGCCAACCAGATTCTGAAGATCAAAAATGGCGCTGTCGTCGACATCGGAGGCGGAACAACCGGAATTTCCATCCTCAGGGACGGGAAGGTTGTGAACGTCGACGATGAGGCGACAGGTGGAACGCATTTTTCTCTGGTTCTGGCAGGGGCGTACAAACTTCCTTTTTCAGAGGCGGAGATCTACAAGAGAAATCCGAAAAATCACAAGGAGATTCTTCCGGTCTTAAAGCCGGTCATTGAGAAGGTGGCATCAATCATCAGCCGTCAGGTACAGGGCTATGAGGTTCATGGTCTCTACCTCGTCGGAGGAACCTGCTGTCTGTCCGGAATTGAGACGGTGATTGAGAAGAAGACCGGAATTCCGACATACAAGCCAGAGAATCCGATGTTTGTAACCCCGCTTGGAATTGCAATGAGCTGTACCGATCAGGAAATGGAGTGAGAACCGTATGGAGTACCGGATCATCAAATCGCCCGGTCAGGGTACCCTGGAAATTCTCTCGAGGAGAAAGGGAAGCGGAATGGCAAAATCGCTTGAGTGCGTGGATGCCATCGGACTTGTTCAGGGAAGACTGATCGACATGGTCTGTGCGGCGGATGTGGCGGAAAAAGCCGTGGGCGTGACCGTGGAGGATATTCGCGGAAATTGCCCCCAGAGTATGATTATGCTTGCGATCTTTGGAGATACCGCTTCGGTGGAAGCGGCAATCGAGGAGATCCGCAGACGGGAGAAGGAGGGCCGGGAGGAATGGTAACGGCGAGACTGATAGACAACATCTGGGCGACGCGAAAGGCGGAAGCCTTGAACGGATGCAAGCTGATGTTAGCCGAGATGATCGGCGGAACGAGAGCCGGAGAGCGACTTGTCGTCGTCGATATGATCGGTGCCGGAATCGGAGACCGGGTCCTCGTGACAACCGGATCATCCGCGAGACGCATGATGGAGAATGATGAGAGTCCGGTCGATGCGGTGGTAACAGGAATTATCGATGAGGACTGTACCTTTGAAGAATAATTCTTTAGAGAGTGAATCTTTGAAAAATAAATCTTAAAAGGGCAGGGAGATAGATGGAGAGGAGTGAAGTCATGAAGCGTCTGATTTGCGCCGGAGACATTGAGGCTCTGAGCAATGAGGGAAAAAAGGTCTGTGTGGTAGGACCGCAGACGATTGTGACACCGGCAGCACGGGATGCGGCAGATACATTTGGCATTACCTTTTGTGATGAAGAACCGAAGGCAGAGCCGGTAAAGGCAGTTTCATCCGAGAAAGCGCCGGCAGAGATCTGTGGGGCAGATGGAATTACGAGCGATCAGATCTACCAGATGCTGAAAGTTTTGATGGATAAGGGGTTACTTGGGGAGCTGTTAAAATGCTGTAATAACAAGCTGTATGAGTCCGAGTCCCATGCGAATGGATTGAAAGTCGTTCGCGGAAAGACCGTCAAGATGGATGTATTTGATACCGGAGATCCGAATGCGACCGCTTACTATCAGGAGCTGGTGAGCAAGGAGGAATCTCACATGAGTGCGGGTTTCCTTGTGATCGATCACTCAGAGTTTGCCTGGGAGCTGACGTATGAGGAAATTGACTATGTAATAGAAGGAACTCTGACCGTCACGATTGACGGAAAGAAATACACGGCAAATGCCGGTGATGTTCTCTTTGTTCCGTCCGGTTCAAAGGTGATCTGGGGATCTCCGGACAAGGCGAGAGTCTTCTATTCCACTTACCCGGCAAACTGGGCAGATCTTCTGTAAGGAGGATGTAGCACATGCAGGCACTTGGAATGATTGAGACGAGAGGTCTGGTTCCGGCGATTGAGGCGCTTGATGCGATGCTCAAGAGTGCGGATGTGACTCTTGTGGAAAGGACGATAATCGGAGGCGGTCTCGTGACAATCACGGTGACTGGCGATGTATCGGCGGTTCATTCAGCAGTCGATGCCGGCACAGCATCGGTGGAGCGTTTCGGGGAGGGACATCTGGTGACAAGTCACATCATTGCACGACCGCATGAGGAAGTGACAGGGATGTTCGATCCGAGAGATCCGTCTGATCCTTCCGATGATCAGGAAGAAACCGCAGAAGCAGAAGTCAAATTTGAGGGCTTAGAGAATCAGGGAGAGTTAAAAAACTTGGCGAGCTCGGAAACTTCAGAAGATTTAGAAGGTTCTGAGGAGACAGAAGAGAAAACAGAAGATTTTAAGCCATCAAAGGCAGATGAACCGGGAACGGAGAGTGATTCGGAAGAGGAACCCGCTCCAGAGCGAAAAAATGGGGAGCTGAGCCGGGAATACTGTGACTGGCTCGTGAAGGAGGAAGGCAAAGGGGCACTTCTCTCGGAGCTTGAAAGGACCCATGTGACAAAACTTCGCAGTCTGGCAAGAAATTACCCGGAGCTTGGAATCGCGGGCAGAGAGATCTCGAGAGCGAACAAGTCAAAGCTGATGGAAGAGCTGAGACAGTGGTATCAGATATAGAATCTCTTAACGGGGATTTGTGATAGAAAATGTGAGAGGAAAGGATAAAACAATGGAAAATTTTGATCTGGATTTGCGTTCCGTTCAGGAAGCAAGAAATCTGGCGCGTCAGGGTGCTGAGGCAGCAAAAAAGATGGCATGCATGACAGCAGAGCAGATTGACAAGATTCTGCGCAGTATGATTGAGGCAGCAGAGGAGCACGCTTCCTGTCTGGCAAAGATGGCAGTGGAAGAGACTGGATTTGGAAAGGTTCTTGATAAGACTTACAAGAACCATGCAGCATCCACCCTGCTTTACGAGGATATCCGAGACATGAAAACCGTCGGAATTCTCTCAGAGGATAAGGCGAGAGGAATTCTTGAGGTTGCAGCACCGGCTGGACTGATCATGGGAATCGTTCCGTCCACGAATCCGACTTCCACGGTTATCTATAAGTCGATGATCGCGATCAAGGCAGGAAATGCGATTGTCTTCTCCCCGCATCCGTCTGCTGCAAAATGTACTCTGCGCGCAGCAGAGCTGATGAAGGAGGCTGCTTTGAAGGCAGGCGCTCCGGAGGGCGTGATCGGATGTATCTCCACCCCGACGATGGCAGCAACGAACGAGCTGATGCACTGCAAGGAAGTGGCTCTGATCATCGCAACCGGTGGTCCGGGTATGGTAAAGGCAGCTTACTCCGCAGGAAAGCCGGCAATCGGTGTTGGAGCAGGAAACTCTCCGGCATACATCGAGAGAACGGCTGATGTGAAGTCTGCCGTATCCGCAATCATGGCGAGCAAGACCTTTGATAACGGTACGATCTGTGCTTCCGAGCAGTCGATCATCTGTGAGGAGTGCAACCACGACGAGGTTGTCGCAGAGCTTCAGCGTCAGGGAGCATACTTCATGACCTGTGAGGAGACCGAGAAGGTTTGCCGTCTGCTGTTCAAGAACGGAGGTCATGCAATGAACGCAAAGTTTGTTGGACGTACCCCGCAGGTAATCGCACAGGCGGCAGGGATCAGCGTTCCGGAGACTGCAAAGGTTCTGATCGGTGGACAGGACGGCGTTGGCGACGGTTACCCGCTCTCCTATGAAAAGCTGACAACGGTTCTCGCATTCTACACCGTAAAGGACTGGCAGGAGGCTTGCCATTTGAGCATGGATCTGTTACAGAATGGTATCGGTCACACGATGAGCATTCACACGAAGGATGACGAGATTGTCCGCAAGTTCGCTGTAAAACCGGCATCCAGAATTCTGGTCAACACCGGCGGAAGCATGGGGGGAACCGGAATCAGCACCGGACTGAATGTAGCCTTCACCCTCGGCTGTGGTACCTGTGGCGGAAGCTCCGTTTCCGAGAATGTAAGCCCGTTAAATCTGATCAACATCAAGAAAGTCGCATACGGACTGAAGAACTGTGCAACTCTGATCGAGGATGACCGCACCTTCCATCATCCGGAGGTAACTGAAAATACGGCAGCCGCACCGGTATCCTGCTGTGAGACCACATCCGCACCGGAAACCTCATCCTGTGCACATGAGTTCAGCCCGGCAGATATCGTCGCTTCCTTTGAGAAGAAGCAGAGCCACTGCGCAGGCAGTTGCGGAGCTTCTGTGGAGCAGACTGTGACCAGCCAGAACCAGTTGGAGCAGGCAAGTGCCGGATTCACAGACGATGCTCATCTGGCAGACCTTGTTCGCCAGCTGATCTCCTCTATGAATAAATAAGGAAATAAGCAAGAAAAAATACAGGGAGGAAGTCATCCATGGATCAGTGTGAAGCACTTATGAAACTTATTATGGAAGCAGTCAAGAATGGCACAGACGCAAAGACGGCTTCCGAGGAAAAGCCGGAGAGTGGAGCAATCCCGGTCGGCGTTTCCAACCGTCATGTCCATCTCTCTGCCGGGGATCTCGAGAAACTCTTCGGCGCAGGATATGAACTGACAAAGCTCAAGGATCTCTCCCAGCCGGGACAATTCGCCTGCAAGGAGACGGTGACCGTGTGTGGACCGAAGGGAGCAATCGAGAAAGTCCGGATTCTTGGACCTGTTCGCAAGGCAAGTCAGATCGAGATTCTTGTTGGAGATTGCTTCAAACTTGGAGTCAAGGCTCCGGTGAAGCTCTCCGGCGATCTTGAGGGAACTCCGGGAATCACCCTTGTCGGACCGAAGGGTTCGGTTCAGACGAAAAACGGTGTGATGATCGCACAGCGCCATATTCACATGTTGCCGTCCGACGCAGAGCGTTTCGGTGTGCATGATGGAGAGAGCGTCTGCCTTGAGGTGGACGGAGTGCGCGGAGGTATTCTGAAAAATACGGTGATCCGTGTGACGGAGCAGTCCGGACTGGAATGTCATCTGGATATGGAAGAGGCAAATGCAATGGGACTTGGCTCTTCTTCAACCGTCAGAATTGTGCGCTAAAAAATGTTTGTTTTATTACAAATATGGAACAATAAAATTTGAAAGAAAATCAGGAGGAAACAAAGATGAAGTACGATGCACTGGGAATGATCGAGACAAAGGGACTGGTAGGATCAATTGAGGCAGCTGATGCAATGGTAAAGGCGGCAAACGTAACCCTGATCGGCAAAGAGTTTGTCGGTGGTGGTCTGGTAACCGTTATGGTTCGCGGTGATGTAGGTGCAGTAAAGGCAGCAACCGATGCAGGCGCAGCAGCAGCTCAGAGAGTTGGCGAGCTGGTTTCCGTACATGTCATTCCGCGTCCGCACGCAGAGGTAGAGACCATTCTTCCGCATGTAAGCGAGAACTAATCGCTCCAATACAAAGACACCGATACGCGAAAACGTTTCGTTTCTGTGACAGATAAAATCTCATATAAACTAAAAAACAATTCCTTCAACCAACCTATATATTTTTAACTGACGTGATGTCAAACCAATCAAACACTGCTATGTAAAAATTGACTGAAAAGAGACAGGTGCTTCCCCACAAACGAGCATCTGTCTCTTTTGGTTGCTGTTTGCGCAATGCGTGAACAGCAACGAATAAAATGGTACATATACAATTCTGACTGAAATTGACACTGGTATTTCTTCTTATAAAATGCTACAATGAAAACGTTGTGCAGAAAAATTGCACAAAATGATAAGTGCCTGATTGAAATCAGATCATGAGTCGGTTATGAGTTAGTCAAGAGTTAATCACGAGGCAAGTCATGAGTGAAATCTTCTTGAACCTTGACTTGACGATCGACTTGATTTTTGGAAAATCAGGACAGATATGGGAAGAGAGGGAAATTTATGAGTCTGGAAAAAGTGTTTCATCTCAAAGAGAATCACACGGATGTAAAGACCGAGGTTCTGGCGGGTGTCACCACGTTCATGACGATGGCGTACATTCTGGCGGTCAATCCGAGCATTCTGAGTGCAGCGGGAATGGACAGCGGAGCGGTGTTCACTGCGACAGCAGTGTCTGCCCTGCTCGGAACCCTCTGTATGGCGCTGATGGCGAACTATCCGTTCGTTCTTGCGCCGGGAATGGGTCTGAATGCCTATTTTGCCTACACAGTTGTTTTACAGATGGGATACAGCTGGGAGATGGCTCTGACCGCAGTCTTTGCGGAGGGTATTATTTTCATCATTCTGTCTCTGACAAATGTGCGTGAGCGGATTTTCAATGCGATTCCGATGAACCTCAAACATTCGGTATCTGCGGGAATCGGTATCTACATCGCATTTATCGGCATGCAGAATGCAAAGATTGTTGTGGACAGCACGACGCTGGTATCTTTCTATTCGTTTAAGGCATCCGTTCAGAACGGAACGTTCTCGACCGAGGGAATCACCGTGCTTCTTGCGCTGATCGGCATCCTTATCAGTGCGATTCTTCTGGTTAAGCAGGTAAAGGGAAACATTCTCTGGGGAATTCTGATCACCTGGATTCTCGGAATCATCTGCCAGCTGACCGGAATCTATCAGGTCAATCCGAATGCAGGCGCATACAGTCTTCTGCCGGATTTCTCAAACGGAATTGCGATTCCGAGCATGGCACCGACATTCATGAAGCTCGATTTCAGCAAGGTGTTCTCTTTGGACTTCTTTGCAATCGTGTTCGCATTTCTGTTTGTCGATCTGTTTGATACGCTTGGAACCCTGATCGGAGTGGCATCAAAGGCAGATATGCTTGATAAGGAAGGCCGCCTTCCGAAGATTCGCGGAGCTCTGCTCTCGGATGCACTTGCAACGACCGCAGGTGCAATCTTTGGTACTTCCACGGTAACGACCTTCGTGGAGAGTGCTTCCGGCGTTGCAGAGGGAGGACGCACCGGTCTGACAGCGACTGTCGCAGGAATCCTGTTTGGATTGTCCCTGTTCTTATCTCCGATCTTTCTTGCAATTCCGTCATTTGCGACGGCACCGGCACTGATCGTCGTGGGTTTCTTAATGATTTCTTCGATGCTGAAGGTGAACTTTGACGATTACACCGAGGCGATTCCGGCATACATCGGTGTCATTGCAATGCCGTTTATGTACAGCATTTCCGAGGGTATCGCAATGGGAATCATTTCCTATGTTGTGATCAATGTGGTCTGCGGAAAGGCAAAAGAGAAGAAGATCAGCCCACTGCTGTATGTTCTTGCAGTGCTTTTTGTGCTGAAATACATCATGCTGTAAACCAGATAAGATTCTTTTATCAAAAAACTGTTAAAATTAAGTGCGTATGTGTGAAAATACAGAAAAGAATCCCCAAGTTCTAAAAAAATAAGGAATTGATTCTGCGGGATTGACAGAGCGAAAAAGGAAGCATATAATCCGTAACCAAGCAGAGAGGCTGAAGGAAATGAGACCGGCCGCTCTGCTTTTTCTTTTTTACAAAAAGGGAATGAGGAGGAAAAATCTATGTATTCATCTGTTGACGTCATCTGGACCCTGATCGGCGCTGCACTCGTCTTTTTCATGCAGGCAGGGTTCGCACTTTGTGAAGCGGGCATGACCCGTGCAAAGAACACCGGAAACATCATCATGAAGAACCTGATGGACTTCTGTATCGGTACTCCGGCGTATTGGTTTGTAGGATTTGGCATTATGTTTAGCGGTTCCGGCGCACTGATCGGCGGTTTCGATCCGTTCATCCGCGGAACCTATGATTTTGGAACGCTTCCAACTCTCTGTTATGTGATTTTCCAGACAGTCTTCTGTGCAACCGCAGCGACGATTGTTTCCGGCTCGATGGCAGAGCGCACGAACTTTAAGGCATACTGTGTATACAGTGGTTTGATTTCCCTGATCGTCTATCCGATCTCCGGACACTGGATCTGGGGCGGTGGCTGGCTCTCCTCACTCGGTTTCCACGATTTTGCAGGAAGCACAGCGGTACATATGGTCGGAGGTGTCTCAGCATGTATTGGAGCAAGAATCCTTGGACCGAGAATCGGAAAGTATGACAAGAGCGGAAAGGCACATGCAATCCCGGGTCACAACCTGATGGCAGCGGCTCTTGGAGTCTTCATCCTCTGGTTCTGCTGGTTCGGTTTTAACGGTGCAAGCACCGTGGCAATGAGCACGGATGCAGATATGATCTCTGCAAGCCGGATTTTCATGAACACGAACATGTCCGCAGCAGTTGCAACCTGCACCGTTATGATCTTTACCTGGCTTCGCTACAAGAAACCGGATGTCTCGATGTCCTTAAATGGTTCCCTTGCAGGTCTTGTCGCAGTGACCGCAGGTTGTGATATGGTGACAACGACGGGTGCATTCTTCATCGGTCTGATCGCCGGCATCCTTCTTGTTCTCTCTGTTGAGTTCTTTGACAATGTGGCAAAAATTGACGATCCGGTCGGCGCAATCTCCGTTCACGGTGTCTGCGGTGCAACCGGAACGATTCTGACCGGTCTGTTTGCACAGGACGGTGGTGTATTCTACGGCGGTGGTTTTCATTTCTTCGGCGTACAGGTTCTCGGAGTTGTATCCGTTATGCTTTGGGTAATCGTGATGATGACGATCATCTTCAAGGTGATTGACAAGTTCATCGGTCTTCGTGTTCCGTCTGAGGTCGAGATCGAAGGTCTTGACTACCATGAGCATGGTCTTGTCAGTGCCTATGCAGGATTCAACCTGTCTGAGGTTTCCACCGGTATGGAAGTCAATGAGAATACAGATCTCGGCGAGTCTGATTACGAGAAGGCAAGCGAGAAGCAGAAGGCAGTTTCCGTTCCGGTGACGACGACGAGATCAGCAGGTGGAGCAGGAACTGGAATGTACAAGGTTTCAATCATCGCAAAATATGCGAAATATGAGGCACTGAAGAGTGCCCTCAATGAGCTCGGTGTAACCGGAATGACCGTGACACAGGTTATGGGATGTGGAATCCAGAAAGGTATCGGCGAGCGTTACCGTGGTGTTGAGATGGATGTGACGGTTCTGCCGAAGATGAAGGTTGAGGTTATTGTCGGAAGCATCCCGGTTGAGAAAGTCATTGAGACTGCAAAGAAGGTGCTCTACACCGGTCATATCGGAGACGGAAAGATCTTTGTCTATGAGGTTATGAAGGTTGTCAAAGTCCGTACCGGCGAGGAGGATTTCCAGGCACTCAACGATGTCGAGTAAAAATGAAAAAACTGCGAGAGTCGACTTGAAATAAAGTACAGTTGCTCTCTTTTTGATTCCGATGTATAATAAGGACTATGTGATGTGATTGATAAAAACATAAGAAGTAGTTTTTGATACCATATCACAAAAAAGATCATTCCCCGGGGTTCCGGTCAGGCTTACATATCTGACTGGAATCCCGGGTATACTGATTTCAGGTGATAATTGGAAAGAGAGGGCGATTTCATGTATTATTCGAGTGGAAACTATGAGGCGTTTGCCCGTCCGGTGAAGCCGGAGGGAGTGGATAGAAAGTCGGCATATCTGATCGGATCGGGACTGGCAAGTCTGGCAAGTGCCTGCTTTCTTGTCAGAGACGGACAGATGAAGGGCGAGAGAATTCACATTTTAGAGAAAGATCCGGTCGCAGGTGGCGCATGTGACGGTTTGCTGTTTGAGGATCTTGGCTATGTGATGCGAGGCGGACGCGAGATGGACAATCACTTTGAATGTATGTGGGATCTGTTCCGCTCGATTCCGTCGATTGAGACCGAGGGAGTCAGCGTGCTTGACGAGTACTACTGGTTAAATAAGCGCGATCCAAATTACTCGCTGATGCGTGCGACCGAGAAGAGAGGGCAGGACGCTCACACGGATGGAAAATTTGGTCTGTCCGATAAGGGCGCAAGAGAGATTTTGAAGCTGTTCTTCACGCCGGATGAAGACCTTTATAATAAGAAGATAACGGATTTCTTTGACGATGAGGTGTTAAATTCCAATTTCTGGCTTTACTGGAGAACGATGTTTGCATTTGAGAACTGGCACAGTGCACTCGAGATGAAACTCTACCTGCGCCGATATGTACACCACATCGGAGGACTGCCGGATTTCACTGCCCTGCGTTTCACGCGCTACAACCAGTATGAGTCGATGATTCTTCCGATGATTGAGTACTTGAAGAAATTCAACGTGCAGTTTCATTTCAACACGAAGGTGACCGATGTCCGCTTTGACATCAAGGATGGCAGAAAGCAGGCAAAGTCGATCACGGTTCTCGCGGATGGTGGAAAGAAGGAGATTGCGCTGAGTGCAGATGATCTGCTGTTTATCACCGATGGTGGCTGTGTCGAGAACTCGACACTCGGAAGCCAGAACCGTCCGGCAGAGTGGAAACCGGAACTCAAAGAGGGCAGTGGATGGGATATGTGGCGCAGGATTGCGTCCCAGGATCCGTCGTTCGGAAGACCGGACAAATTCTGCCACGATCCGGAGAAGACGAACTGGATGAGTGCGACGGTGACGACACTCGATGATAAGATTCCGCCGTATGTCCAGAAGATCTGCAAGCGCGATCCGTTTTCTGGAAATGTCGTGACTGGAGGAATTGTGACGGTCAAGGATTCCAACTGGCTTTTGAGCTGGACATTCAACCGTCAGCCACAGTTTCGGACTCAGCCAGAGGGACAGCTCGTCGGCTGGATCTACGGTCTGTTTACCGACAAGCCGGGCAACTTTGTCAAGAAGACGATGCGCGAGTGCACGGGTAAAGAGATCTGCATGGAGTGGCTTTACCACCTCGGTGTGCCGGAGACTCAGATCGAGGAACTCGCAGAGCACAGCGCAAACACGATCCCTTGCATGATGCCGTATATCACCGCCTTCTTTATGCCGCGCGAGAAGGGCGACCGCCCGCAGGTTGTGCCGGAGGGCAGTGTGAACTTCGCGTTTATCGGGCAGTTTGCCGAGACTGAGCGCGACACGATCTTCACGACCGAGTATTCAATCCGCACCGGAATGGAGGCGGTCTACACGCTCCTGAATGTCGACCGCGGAGTTCCGGAGGTCTGGGGCAGTGTCTTCGATCTGCGCTGTCTGCTGAATGCGACGACAAAATTGCGCGACGGCAAGAAGATCACCGACATGAATATGAATTTCATTGAAAAGATTGCACTGAAAGAGATGCTCAAGCATCTCGACAAGACGGAGATCGGAAACCTGCTTAGAGAGTACGGCGTAATCTAATATAACTCAGAGTGGATGTCCTCCCCTCTGAGTTATACGCTCCGCGTGGATGCGCAGTAATTCCGATGGGAAGATGTCAGCAAAGCTGACCAGAATTACGCGCCAAGTCTCCGCGAGCGTCGACTTGAACAATATATAATAGGACTTTTCGGGAGCTTTTATTTAAAATGAAAGGCTTTCGCTCAGAGATTTCTTTGCGCGCTCCTCACAGAAGCGCATGAAGGTGTCGAGTGCCCGGGAAGTCCTGTTTTTGTGGCAGGCAAAGCCGATTGTTCGCTTGTGGATCGGGGTGTCGAGCTTGAGCTGGACGAGCCGTCCATTCTCCAAATCTTCCTGTACAAATTCTTTGATCACACTTCCGATTCCGAGACCGATTCGTGTGAACTCGATCAGAAGATCCATCGTTGTCACTTCGAGCAGGTTGTTTGCCGTGATGTGGTTGAGACTCATGTAGTCGTCAATGTAATGGCGGGTGATGTTGTTCTTGTCGAGAAGCATGATGTTGCCGACCTGAAAGACATCGGCATCCGCACCCTCGCGCAGACGCAGGTTCTCAAGGTATGTCGGAGAGGCGGCAAAGATGTCCTCGATGTCCATGACCGGCAGAACGTGGAGGTTTTTCTGGTGACGCTGGGGCTCTGCGATCAGACCGACATCGATCTGCTGTTGTTCGAGCATCGAGAGCGTGTGCGTTGTGGACTGGCTCTCGATCGTGATCTTGATGTGTGGGTAGCGTGCAATGAAATCCTTTAAATAGGAAACCATGATGAACCGGCAGAGCGTGTTGCTGACGCCGATGCGAATGTGTCCCATATTGAATTCCTTGATGCGCTTGAGCTCAAGTTCCCCGGCGGAGAGCTGTTCAAATGCGGCTTTCGTGTGTGCAAACAGAAGCGCACCCTCCTCCGTCAGCTGAACCCCGCGAGATCCTCGCGTGAACAGCGTTGTCCCGAGAGAATCCTCGAGCTTGCTGATCGATTTGCTGATCGCAGGCTGGCTGATGTAGAGTTCCTTTGCGGCGCGCGAGATATTGCCCGCCGATGCAACTGCGTAAAAAATTCGATACTGAGATAAATTTTGATCCATGTAAATCTTTTAATCCTCTTCTAATATTTATAAATTTCCAAGTTTCATGATAGAATCAAACGATAATCATTTTATAACTGACTGTTATGATAAATATGAGTATTATCTATTGTTATTATAGCAGTGAAAATGATATAATACAAACGATTATTGAGAAAAAAGATTGTGTCCGCAAAACGAGCCGGTATCATAGGACAGCGAGTTAGTCTTACTATGACAGTAAGTCGGTATGATCGAACCGGCAATCGGGCGCGGAGTACAGAGAAGACTTCAACAAAAAGGGTTAAAACGTTGAAGCACAAGGAGGAAGAGACAATGTCTGTGGGAAAAATTTTCAAATTTCACAACGACCTGGATACGGATCAGATTATCGCATCGCAGTATCTGTTACTGCCAAATATTGAGGAGATGAAGGTACATACGTTTGAATCCCTTGATCCGGATTTTCCGAAGAAGGCAAAACCGGGAGACTATGTAGTCGGAGGAGAGAACTTTGGCTGTGGTTCCTCGAGAGAGCAGGCACCAAGCGTTTTAAAGGCACTTGGAATTCAGGCAGTTGTGGCGAAATCTTTTGCACGGATTTTCTACCGGAATGCAATCAACATCGGACTTCCGGTTATCGTCTGCAAGGATCTTCCGGACGCTGTACAGACCGGGGATGAGATGGAGCTGTCCCTGACAGACGGAGTTGCAGTGGCAAACGGAGTGACTTATTCCTGCACGAAACTGCCGGAATACATGCAGAATATTTTGAGTCAGGGCGGATTGATTGCGTCTCTGAACAAGGAGGACTAAGATCATGGGAATGACAATCGCAGAAAAGATTATTGCTCTGGCAGCGGGTGTGCCGGAGGTAAAGGCAGGAGATATTCACACGGTCAATCTGGATCGCATGATGAGCAACGATGGAACGACCCATCTGACCGTCGATATGTATCACAATAAGTTAAAACATCCTCACATTGCAGATCCGAAGAAGATGGTCTTCATTGTCGATCACAATGTTCCGTCCGACAGCCCGAAGACCGCTGCATCCCAGAAGAAGATGCGTGACTTTGCGAGAGAGCACAACATTGATTTCTGGGAGGGAAAGGGTGTCTGCCATCAGATTATGATGGAGAATTATGTGCGTCCGGGCGAGCTGATTTTCGGCGCAGACAGTCATACCTGCACCTACGGTGCACTCGGTGCATTCGGTACCGGTGTCGGCTGTACCGACCTGCTCTATGGAATGGTAACCGGTACTTCCTGGGTACTTGTTCCGGAGACCGTAAAGTTTAATCTCGTCGGAAAACTGCCGGAGGGCGTTTACCCGAGAGATTTGATGCTGACGATCATCGGTGAGATCGGCGCAAACGGCGTGAATTACCAGGTGATGGAGTTTACCGGAGAGGGCACAAAGACGCTGAGTGTCAACGACCGTATGGTTCTGTGCAACCTCGCAGTTGAGGCAGGCGCAAAGACCGCGATCTTCCAGGCAGATGAAATTGCGTTAGAGTATTTGAGAGAGAGAGGCAGAGAGCCGAAGGCAGTCTTTGAGAGCGATCCGGATGCTGTCTATGCGAGAGAATATACGTTTGATCTGTCGAAGATTCAGCCGGTTGCAGCACGCCCGGACTTTGTCGATGATGTCGTTCCGGCAAAGGAAGTCTGCGGAGTCCGCATCGATGAGGCCTTCCTTGGCTCCTGCAACAACGGACGTATCGACGATCTGCGCGTCGGCGCAAAGATCCTGAAAGGTCACAAGGTTTCCGATCATGTGAGATTCCTCGTTGTTCCGGCAAGCCAGGAAGTTTATCTTCAGGCGATGAAGGAAGGTCTGATCGAGATCTTCATGGAGAGCGGTGCAATCGTGATGAACCCGAACTGCAGTGTCTGCTGGGGAAGCTGTCAGGGTGTCATTGGAGAAAATGAGGTGCTGATCAGCACGGGTACGAGAAACTTCAAGGGTCGTGCAGGTCACCCAAGCTCCAAGGTTTACCTGGGATCTTCTGCAACCGTTACCGCTTCCGCAATCAAGGGTGAGATCTGCACCGCAGATCAGCTCTAAATGATTTATCAGGAGAGAAGAGAGAGGACAATAGAGAATATGGAACAGTTTACAGGTCGCGTCTGGGTTCTCGGAGATGACATCGATACCGACATCATCATCCCGACCGAGTATCTGGCATTAAAGACGATTGAAGATATGAAACAGTATGGATTTTCCCCACTGCGCCCGGAGCTTGCGGGTCAGATTCAGCCGGGAGACATCATTGTCGCAGGAAAGAACTTCGGTTGCGGTTCTTCGAGAGAACAGGCACCGGAGGTCGTGAAGGCACTTGGAATCCGCTGTGTGATTGCGAAATCCTTCGCGCGAATCTTTTTCCGCAACTCGATCAACAATGGCTTGCTTCTGATTGAACAGCCGGACCTTCACGATCATGTGAAGGAAGGCGACACGATCACCGTGACCGTCAATCAGGACGTTGACCACAATGGAGAGAAGTACCCGATCGCATCCCTGCCGGACAATCTGGTGGAGATTCTGAATGCGGGCGGTCTCGTCAAGGCAATGCAGAAGAGAAACGGTATTCACAAATAGGCACTTTTGGAACCGAGAGTGCCGTAAGATAACGTGAAACGGACTTTAAGATTGGGGAGAAAAAAAGATGGGACAGACAATTATTGAGAAGATCATCGCCCACAACATCGGCAGAGAGAGCGTAAAGCCGGGCGAGATCGTGACGGTCAATGTCGATCGTGTCATGCTCGACGACATCATGATGCCGTTTATCGTAAATAAATTTAACGAGATGGGATTTAAAAAAGTCTGGGACCCGGACAAGGTTGTGATGATCTACGATCACCTCGTTCCGGCAAGCCAGCAGGACGATGTGCGCCATTACAAAGTCGGCGATGCATTCGCAGAGAAGTATGGCATGAAGCATGTTCATCGCAGTGACGGTATCTGTCATCAGCTGATGACGGAAGCCGGATATGTAAAGCCGGGTGACGTTGTGTTCGGAACGGACAGCCACACGACGACTTACGGCTGTGTCGGCGCATTCTCAACCGGAATCGGATATACCGAGATGGCAGGTATTCTCGGAACCGGTACGCTCTGGGTCAAAGTCCCGGAGACGATCCGCGTGGAGATCAATGGAACCCTGCCGGAGAACGTGATGTCGAAGGATGTGATCCTTCGGATTATCGGAGACCTCGGCGCAGACGGTGCAACCTACCGTGCGCTTGAGTTTTCAGGTTCTGCGATCGAGAACATGACGGTTGCAAGCCGAATGACGATGGCAAATATGGCGATCGAGGCAGGTGCAAAGTGTGCAACCTTTACCCCGGATGAGAAGACCGCAGAGTACTGTGAGATCGAGTTAAATGATTTCCAGAAGAATTTAAAGGGTGACGCAGATGCCGTTTACTTAAAGACATTGAAGTATCAGGCAGAGGATTTCGTTCCGGTTATGGCATGCCCGTCTCAGGTAGATAAGATCCGCAATGTCACCGAAGTTGAGGGCACGGTGATCGATCAGGTCTTCCTCGGCTCCTGTACGAATGGTCGTCTCGAGGATCTTCGCTCCGCGGCTGAGGTGCTTGACGGAAAGAAAGTTGCTCCGTTTGTGAAGATGATCGTGACTCCGGCAAGCCGGAAGGTCTATGAGGAGGCACTGAGAGAGGGTATTCTTGAGAAACTGATCGAGGCAGGTGCGATTGTCACTCATCCGGGATGCGGTCTGTGCTGTGGACGTACCGGTGGTATCTTAAGCGACGGAGAGCGCGTGGTTGCAACGAACAACCGCAACTTCCTCGGAAGAATGGGAACCTCAAAGGTAGAGATCTACCTCGCTTCCCCGAAGACGGCGGCAGCCTGTGCAATCGCAGGAAAGATTGTAAATCCGTAAGCGGAATGACAGCAAAACGGAAAATGGCTTAAAGGATTTGATTTGGTTATGAAAGAAAAGAAAGACAAAATTAAGAAGGCAGAAAAGGTTGAGAAGACGAATGTGATGCGTCTTCTCGACTCCGCGGGAATTTCCTACGGTGTGAAATCCTACGAGGTCGATGAGAATGATCTGTCTGGCATCCATGTCGCTGATCAGCTTGGTCAGGATGTGGAGACTGTGTTTAAGACGCTTGTGCTCAAGGGGGAGAAGACGGGATACCTCGTCTGCTGTATCCCGGTCGCAGAGGAGTTGGATTTAAAGAAGGTCGCAAAAGTTGCAAAGGACAAAAAGGTGGAGATGATCCATGTGAAGGATCTGCTTCCGCTGACCGGTTATATCCGCGGGGGCTGTTCTCCGGTTGGAATGAAGAAAAAGTTCCCCACTTATATAGAAGAAACAGCTCAGCTTTTTGATGAGATTGCGGTCAGTGCCGGTCAGAGAGGCTTGCAGGTTCTCGTAAATCCGGAGGAACTGCGCGCCTACACCGAGGCAGAATTTGTCAGTCTGGTGCAGGATTGATGAGAATTAATGAAAGTTTGAATCACAGATAGTTTACATAAAAAAGAGTCGAGGAATTTCGACTCTTTTTTTCTATCGTTATATTTAACAAAAATGTAATAAAAGCGTAATAAAAGAAAAATTTTATTCACAAAATTTCGCTGGTTTTACCCGAAAAAATTTATATGTCCTGTACAAAATTCAAAAAGTATGCGAAAAACTGGGTGTCAGATGTGACAAAAGTATGAAAGAGTTATTGACATTTTATTAAGCGCCAACTACAATAGCGGAAGTCACGTTGCTGATGGAAGATCTGCGCGCTCACTGTGCAGATCGGCAGGAGTAGTCGATCTTGCTACGAGCTACAAGATTGTTACAGGATTGCTACAAGAGCCAGAGAGAAGAATCATGAGAAATGATAAGAACTGATCATGAAAACAAAATAAGAGTGAACAAAAACAGAACAGTAACGCGAAGTTACCAGGAAACAGGCGATTTTGAAAATTCATGTTTTGTATCCCACTTTTTATTAGCAAAACGCAATGGGATCGCCTCCACGTTCCGGGACGGATTTCAAAAATCAAAATCCCGAAAACCAGATTTTGAGAACGGACCGGAAAGATCGAAGAGAGGAGTATTGTATGCTTGCAATATGCTCATTTCTTCAGTCGGTTTATCAGCTTGTCCGGACGCTGACAGTAAAGAGCGTCAATGTGACAAAGCAGATGTACCGCTCACGCGCCATCTTGATGACGGGAAGCGTGGTGGTTGCAGTGCTGACCTTTGCTTCAGCCGGATTTGCAGGAGGAGGGCGAAATGCTCTGACTGCATATGCGGAGACTTCTTCTGAGGAGGAAAGTCTGAAAGAGACAGAAGAGATCGAGGAAAAGATCGGAGAGGCAGAAGTGGCACAGACTGAGGAAGTTGTACTGCTTACGGAAGCAAAAATACCATTTCATCTTGCGGGTCATGATACCGAAGAGGTAAAGAGTGGACAGCTGTTGGCGGGAAGTACGCTGGCAAAGAATGTGCAGGAAGAACTTGATGCACGGCAGTTGAGGGAAGAAGCCGTGGAAGAGACGAAAGAGGAGATTCGCCGGGTAGAGGAGGAACGAAGAAGACAGGAAGAGGAAGAAGCCAGAAGAAGAGCGGAGGAAGAACGGAAACGTCAGGAGGCAGAGGCAAAGATGGCAGCGGCCGTGGTGTCTTACACACCCGAGGACTTGACGGTTCTTCAGAGGATTGTTCAGGCGGAAGCCGGCGGATGTGACATGAAGGGACGAATTCTGGTTGCCAATGTGGTGATCAATCGCGTTTTGAATAAGTCCTTTCCGGCGAGCATCACCGGTGTGGTCTATCAGAAGTCGCAGTTTTCACCGGTGATTGATGGAAGCATCAATCGCTGTAAGGTGACGGAAGCCACGGTGGAAGCGGTGGATCGCGCACTTGCGGGGGAGGATTACTCGCAGGGAGCTCTCTACTTTATGAATCGAAAACTTTCCCAAAACGGAAACGTCCGATGGTTTGACGGATCACTTCACTATCTGTTCGAGCATGGGGGACATGAATTTTTTAAATAAAAGTTTCCTGATAGCGCGGTGCTTTTAGGGAAAATGAAAAGGAACTGCTACCTGAAAAAATCGGGCGCAGTTCTTTTTTGTATGACTATGAGACTGTGAGAGGAACCTGTTTTTTCGCCTTGCCTTTTTTACTGTGAGATGGCATAATAAGAGGGTTGTAAAAAAGAAAGATTGAGGAAGCTGTGAGTCTGAGAGTTGAGAGGGCGGATCTGATGGACGGATCAGGACTGACCAGGTGGACAAGGCAGGTGCACAGTGACAGGAGAAAGATAGAACTATGGAAAAAAACATTCAACACGTTTTATTTGACTTGGATGGAACTTTGACGGATTCCGCGAGAGGAATCATGAATGCGATTGAATATTCCCTGCATACTTACGGGATTACCGTGACGGATCGCAGTACTTTGCGCCCGTTTATCGGACCGCCGTTAGCGGAGAGCATGAGAAAATATTATGGATTTGGCGTGGAGCAGTCTCTCGAGGCGGTAGAGCGTTTCCGCGAGTATTATGACGGAAAAGGTGGTTTGTTCGAGAATGACGTCTATGAGGGAATTCCGGAGCTTTTAGATGAGCTGAGAAGTGCAGGGTATCATCTGTATCTGGCAACCTCGAAGCCGGAGAAGACCGCAAGGCGAATCCTTGAACATTTTGATCTTGCGCGCCGGTTTGATTTTATCGGCGGAGCGACTCTTGATGAGAGCAGAGAGAAGAAGGGTGATGTGATCTGCTATGTGCTTGAAACCTGCGGGATCACCGATAAGAGCCAGGTTGTGATGGTTGGAGACCGAAGCAATGATATCGTTGGTGCAAAGGAGAATGGATTGAAGAGCATCGGTGTGCTCTACGGGTATGGAAGCCGGGAAGAACTTCTTGGTGCCGGAGCGGATGTGCTTGCACAGACACCGGCAGATGTGAAAACGATCGTAGAGGAGTTCTGATTTAAGTCGGGGTAGTTCATATAGATCAAAACGAAGAAGTGAAAAAGTAAAATATAAAAACAAATCAGAAAAACGGCATCGCCGTCAGTAGAAGATTCTGCTGATTGGCGGTGCCGTTTTTCTTTGGCAAGGTGAATCATGATGAATTATTTCTTCGAGTACTTCTCCTCACAATACAAGCAGCGATAAGTCTCGGTCTTCTCATCGGTCAGACAGAAGATGTGAGGCAGTTCCTGCTCGATCGAGGTGATGCAGCGCGGGTTCTTGCACTGGATGACATTAACGATCTTCTTCGGCAGGGTCAGAGCACGCTTCTCCACGATCTTGTTGTCACGGATGATATTGACTGTGATGTTGTGATCGATGTAACCGAGTACGTTGAGGTCGATGTGCTCAATCGGTCCCTCGATCTTGATGATGTCCTTGCGACCCATCTTGTTGCTTCGTGCATTCTTGATGATTGCGACCTGACAGTCGAGCTTGTCAAGACCAAGATGATAGTAGATATCCAGACTCTTTCCAGCCTGAATGTGATCCAGAACAACGCCTTCGCTTAATCCACTGATGTTCAGCATGGTTTCTCCACCTCCAATAATGTCATGATGAGTGCCATACGCACATAAACTCCATATTGAACCTGCTTGAAGTAAGCGGCTCTCGGATCGTCATCTACTTCCGTGGAGATCTCGTTGACTCTCGGAAGCGGATGAAGCACGTACATATCCGGTTTTGCAAGTTTCATCTTATCCTTGTTCAGGATATAGCAGTCCTTTAAGCGGATGTAATCCTCCTCATTGAAGAAACGCTCCTTCTGAACGCGGGTCATGTAGAGGATATCAAGCTCCGGCATTGCCTCGTCGAGGTTATCGACCTCCTTAAACGGAATGTTGTTGGCGCGAAGCACATCGTCGCGGATATACTCCGGAACTCTCAGCTCATCTGGGGAGATCAGGACGAAGCGGATATTCGGGTAGCGAACCATTGCTTCGATCAGAGAGTGAACGGTACGACCGAATTTCAGATCTCCGCAGAGACCGATCGTCAGGTTTTCGAGATGTCCCTTTAAGGAGCGGATTGTCATCAGATCCGTCAGGGTCTGGGTCGGATGCTGGTGACCGCCATCGCCTGCGTTGATGACTGGGATGCGGGACTTCATCGAAGCGACAAGCGGAGCCCCCTCTTTCGGATGGCGCATTGCCACGATATCTGCGTAACAGGAGATGACACGGATTGTGTCAGAAACGCTTTCTCCCTTTGATGCCGAGCTGGAATCAGCTGAAGAAAAACCAAGTACGCTTCCTCCGAGATTCAGCATTGCGGATTCAAAACTGAGGCGGGTTCTTGTACTTGGTTCATAAAATAACGTCGCTAATTTTTTACCATTACATACATGAGCGTATTTCGGAAAATTCTGCTCAATGTCGGAAGCCAGTGTTAAAAGCTGGTCGATCTCTTCCACTGAGAAATCCAATGGGTTTAACATGTGTCTCATCGCGTATCTCCTTTGGTTTTGTCATTTGGTTCGTGACATATTATAGCGGATTTTTTAGGAAAATTCCACTGTATTTTGCAAAAAAATGAAAAAAATTTTTGGTGGTTTTTGAGAAAGTCTTGCTATAAAAGTTCTGAAAACTTGAAGAAAAGACGGAAAATTGTAGAATATTTGTTAATGAATATGTAAGGAAGTTTAAGAAAATAAGAGGTGTCGGAAAACACTTTATCCTGTATAATGAAGTTGAGTATGAGAGGATTTTAACATAAATGTGTTTGATTCGCTATCAGGAAATATATAAGAGCCTATGTGAATAGAACTATATGTGAATATATGCGAAAAAAGCATCCTGGGACGCAGATGAGAAATCTTGAAATGAGGGGAATTGTATGGGTGAACAGCAGGTGGAAAGACAGAGAGTCCCGATGATTCGGGTGAAAAATCTGTACAAGATCTATGAGGTTGGAACGAATAAGGTTTACGCGCTGAACGGCGTGGACTTTACGATGTATAAAGGAGAGTTCTGTGCGATTGTGGGACCATCCGGATCGGGAAAGTCCACACTCTTAAATATGCTTGCGGGACTTGAGAAGCCGACAAAGGGCGAGATCATCGTCGCCGGGAAGCATATGGAGCGGATGAATGAGAACGAGCTTGTGGCATTTCGCAGAGAGAACGTTGGATTTATTTTCCAGTCCTATAATCTTTTAAAGACGCTGAATGCCGTGGAAAATGTGGCGCTTCCGCTCTCGTTTCGCGGAGTCTCCAAAAAGATCCGGAATGAAAAGGCACAGAAGTATTTAAAGCTCGTCGGACTTGAGAAGCAGATGAAGCACATGGCGAATGCGATGTCCGGCGGACAGCAGCAGCGCGTTGGAATCGCGAGAGCACTCGTCGTGAATCCCAAGATTATTTTTGCGGACGAGCCGACCGGGAATCTTGATTCCAAGACGACGATGGAGATTCTGAAGCTGATGAGGCGGATTGTGCGGGAGCAGAACCAGACGCTCGTCATGGTCACACACGACAATCACCTTGCGACGTTTGCGGACAGGCAGTTTCATATCGTGGACGGAAAGATTTTAAAGATCGAAGAACAGCATCATCCGGATCAGGAAGAAGATCAGGATAAAGAAATTCAGGATAAAGAAATTCAGAAAGAGGAAATAAATTAGGGGGGAGGCAGGCGAAGATGAAAAACACATTTAGACGGTGGATCGCACTTGTGCTGACAGTGATATGGACAGTTGGATTTCTGGCAGTGCCGGAAGCGGGAGAAAGAGGAATCGGAAAGATACGGGCATTTGCGGATAATCAGTGGATTTTTACGGACAAGATTCCAAGCGGAAAGACGGGAAAGAGCATGACTGTTTCGTTCCGTTTGAGAAATAATTCAGGGCATGACATCAAGAGACTCGGAATCCGTTTTGATACAAATGGAGTTGATATCGGAGATGAGGACGAGGATGATCTAAAATACGGGTACGCATTTCCATTTGAGACGACAGATTCGACGTTTGAGAAGGTCAAGTCCGTCGGCTCTCTGAATGATCGCAAGGAGAAGACGGTCTCGCTGACTGGTCGCGTGCGCCGAGATCTTCAGAACGGCTATTACACGGTTCCGATTTCGGTGTTTGAGCAGGTCGACAGCAGTCAGGATGACGGGGGCTGGGTGGAACTGACTAGTGAGAATGTCCGTGTGTGGATTTCCGTCTCCACGAGCAGTACCGATGACGATGATGATGAGACAAAGACGTATGATTTTGTGCTCGGAGAGGGACAGAGCACACCGTATGGGACGTATCCGAATGTGCTGAATTTCTCGATCAATTTGAGAAACAACAGCCCGGCGACGGTCTATAACGTCAAGGCGAGCATCATTCTCGATGCAGACAGTGCAAAGTTCCCGTTTCGGATCAACGATGTGAATTACGACCGGATGTTTGAGAAGATTGGTGTGGATGAGGTTGTTCCGCTTGATTACAGTTTCGCGATCCGGCAGGACAGTTATACGGGGTATTATCCGATCCAGATGAAGATTTACTATTCCAAGAGTTCAACCGGAGAGGAGCTTCAGACGTTTGAGACGACGTTCTTCGTGCATATTACGAGCAAGCCGAAGGAGGACGAGCAGAACGATTTCAATGAGCATGACCGAACAAAGGCAAGACTCATCGTTGACGGATTTTCGACAGATCCGGAGAAGATTACTGCGGGCGAATCGTTTGATCTGACGCTTCAGATCAAGAATGCGTCCGGAAGTGTGTCGGCTTCCGATGTGCTCTTAACCGTAGAGTCGGAGAAAGCCTCGGACAGCCCGGTTTTCACAACGGCAGAGGGGTCCTCATCTGTCGCAATTTCTTCACTTCCGGCGGGAGGAACGCAGACCGTGAAGTTTCGCTTGAGCTCGCGTGCCGGAGTCGATCAGCGTTCCTATGCACTCACGATCAAGGCGAAGTACGACAGTCCGGAGTACAAGAATGCCGAGGACAGCATGTCTGTAGATCTTCCGGTGTACCAGATTCCAAGGTTGAATACCGGAACGTTTGAGGTGATGCCGGATTCGATCTCGGTTGGAGAAGAGTCGAATGTGATGTTCGGCATCAACAATACCGGGCGCGTGACGCTCTACAATGTGATGGCGACGTTTGAGGCCGACTCGATTCAGAAGACGGATGCCTATGTCGGAAACATCAAATCCGGAGAGACGGGCAATGTGGACTGCATGTTGACAGGAATTGCGCCGACGATGGACGACGGAAAGATTAAGGTAACGATCTCCTATGAGGATGAGAATGGCAATGTCTCCGCGGTGGAGAAGGAACTCTCTCTGACGGTGACGGAGGACTTTTCGTCGATGGATGATCCGATGAATCAGGAGCCGATGGAGCCGATCGAGGAGCCACCGACTGGCGTTTTAGGTATACTTACCCAGCACTGGATTGTGCTTGTGATCGCGACTGTGATTGTGCTTGGAATTCTTGTGATGGTGATCGGACGAAGGATCTGGAAGAAGCGCAGAAAACAACACCAGGAAGCAGACGAGGACGAGAGCGAGGAGTAAAATAAACCAAAGGAGAGGAAAGGATAGGGCATGAGATTTGTAGATCTTCTTGGAATGAGTTTAAATAGCCTGCGCCGGAGAAAACTTCGGACAGCCCTGACGGTTCTCGGCGTCGTGATCGGAACGGCATCTGTGGTTGTGATGATGTCACTCGGAATCGGCATGAAAGAACTGAACCGGGAGATGATCTCTTCCTATGGAAGTCTGACTGCGATTACTGTGTATGGACAGGATGCGTGGGGCGACAGTTCCAGCTCGGATAAGCCACTTTATCTGACGGATGATGTCGTCAAGCAATTTTCCGGGATGGAACACGTCAAGAGTGTATTTCCTCTCCTTGAAGTCAATGCGATTTTTATTCAGGGAAAATACACGATGAGCACAAATCTCACCGGTGTGCCGGATGATTATCTTGCAGAGATTCCGCTCGGTCAGGGAAGTCTTCCAAAGGCAGGCGATAAAGAGATGAAGCTGATTTTTGGAAATGCAGTGATTCGCTGGTTTCGGGATGGAAAGAGCAACCGGTGGGGATATTTTGATGACGGGGAACTGCCAAACGTAGATCTGATGGGAAAACCAATGTTTGTTGTTTTCGATACCGATGCCTATTATCAGTCGCAGGGAACCGGGGAAGACCGCCCGAAAGCGCCGAAAAAATATCTCTTAAAGACTGCCGGGGTTGCGGAGGGAGAAGTTAACGATTACAATGAGTATGCCTACTCCGTGTATACACAGCTCGAATCGCTCAAGACAGAACTTAGGAAAATCTTCAAGAAAAATCCGATTCCCGGTCAGCCGACGAACAAGAAGGGCAAACCGTACAATTATTTTGTGTATAACTCCTGCATCGTCAATGTGGATACGATGGAACATGTGTCGGATGTTCAGAAAAAACTCACAGATCAGGGCTATCAGGCAAACAGCAATGCCGAGTGGATGAACCAGGCAGAACAGCAGTCGAGAATGATTCAGGCAGTACTCGGCGGAATCGGTGCAGTCTCCCTGTTTGTCGCAGCGATCGGAATTGCCAATACGATGATGATGTCGATCTATGAGCGCACAAAGGAGATCGGTGTGATCAAGGTGCTTGGATGTGACATGGGCGACATTCGAAATATGTTTTTGATAGAATCCGGCTTTATCGGATTTATGGGCGGAGTCGTCGGACTAGCGTTCAGCTATGCCGTTTCTGCAATGCTCAACCATGTGCCGGCGCTCGCCGATCTGATTGGAAATGGAACTGGAGGAAATATCTCCCGGATTCCGCTCTGGCTTGCCGGATCAGCGGTGGGATTTGCGATCCTCGTTGGAATGTTGGCTGGATTTTTCCCGGCGATGAGAGCGATGAAGCTGAGTCCGCTTGCGGCAATCCGGAATGAATAAAAAGTATCATCCGGCATTTTCAGTTCAAAAATACCTGCCCGTGTGCCATAACAACCGCAAGATATAAGAGAAGATAAGGAAAAATTGGATGAAAAAAAGTACTTGCCAGATAAAAAAAAATCGATTATGATAAGGGCAAGAAGCGTGCGACTGGCGGAAAGAGTGGGATACCACGAGGGAGCACGTCTGAATTTACAATGCCGACCGCCTGGGCGCCATTTTTTTGTGGTACTCAGGCGGTCTTTTTGTATACAGACATTTGTACTTGTGTACAGCGAGATGGGATTCCGCTCTGAGATGCCGATTCTGTATTGGAATGAGAGAGGAGAAAATCAGAAGATGAAGATGTTATCTCTGGAACAGGAACTGAAAGAAAACGCATATCCGGGAAGAGGAATCGTGATTGGAAAGACTCCGGATGGAACGCGGGCAGTAACTGCGTACTTTATCATGGGCAGAAGCGAGAACAGCCGTAACCGTGTCTTTGTGGAGGACGGTGAGGGAATCCGTACTCAGGCATTTGACCCGGCAAAGCTCGAGGATCCGAGTCTGATCATCTATGCGCCGGTTCGTGTATTGGGAAACAAGACGATCGTGACAAATGGCGACCAGACCGATACGATTTATGAGGGCATGGACAAGCAGATGACATTTGAGCAGTCTCTGCGCAGTCGTGAGTTTGAGCCGGATGCACCGAACTACACCCCTCGTATTTCCGGTGTGATGCACATCGAGGCAGGCAATTACAACTATGCAATGTCGATTTTGAAGAGCAACAATGGCAATCCGGATTCCTGCCATCGTTACACCTTTGCTTACCAGAATCCGACCGCAGGTGAAGGTCATTTCATCCACACCTACATGCATGACGGCAATCCGCTCCCGAGCTTTGAGGGTGAGCCGAAGCTCGTTGGCATGATGGACGACATGGATGCCTTTACCGATATGCTCTGGAACAGCCTGAATCCAGACAACAAGGTTTCTCTGTTTGTTCGCTACATCAACATTGCGGATGGAAGCTATGAGACAAAGATTGTGAACAAGAATCAGTAAACAGAATTGCGAAACAGAATGATCTGGAAATGAATGGATTCTAAATCGGGAACAATCAGAATAATCGAGAAAGAACAGGAGTGCGCGAGATGAATGAGATGGAATTAAAGTACGGATGCAATCCGAACCAGAAACCGGCAAGAGTATTTATGAATGAGGGAAAAGACCTTCCGATCAAGGTGCTGAGCGGTCGCCCGGGATACATCAATCTGCTCGATGCGTTAAATGGCTGGCAGCTTGTGCGTGAGTTAAAGAAGGCAACCGGACTTCCGGCAGCAACTTCCTTCAAGCATGTCTCTCCGGCAGGTGCAGCGGTTGGTGTACCGCTTACGGAGACTTTGGCAAAGATCTACTGGGTAGATGATATGGGAGATCTCTCACCGTTAGCAAGTGCTTATGCGCGTGCGAGAGGTGCTGACCGTATGTCTTCCTTCGGTGATTTCATTTCTCTTTCTGATGTGTGCGATGTGGATACCGCAAAGCTGATCAAGAGAGAGGTATCAGACGGTGTGATCGCTCCGGGATATGAGCCGGAGGCACTGGAAATTTTGAAATCAAAGAAGAACGGCAACTACTGCGTGATCGAGATCGACGAGTCCTATGAGCCGGAGCCGATTGAGCGCAAGCAGGTATTTGGCGTTGTATTTGAGCAGGGAAGAAACAACCTTGCAATCAATGAAGAGCTTCTGACGAACCTTGTGACCGAGAACAAGGAACTGACGGAGTCCGCAAAGAGAGACCTTGTGATCTCTCTGATCACCTTAAAGTACACTCAGTCTAATTCCGTGTGCTACGCAAAAGACGGACAGGCAATCGGAATCGGAGCTGGTCAGCAGTCTCGTGTACACTGCACAAGACTGGCAGGTCAGAAGGCCGACAACTGGTTCTTACGTCAGGCTCCGCAGGTTTTGAATCTTCAGTTTGTCGATCATATCAAGCGTGCAGATCGTGACAATGCGATCGACGTTTACATCGGTGAGGAGTATATGGATGTTCTTGCAGATGGCGCATGGGAGAAAGTCTTCAAGGTAAAACCGCCGGTATTTACGAGAGAGGAGAAGCGCGCATGGCTTGACCAGATGCAGGATGTCGCTCTTGGATCAGATGCATTCTTCCCGTTCGGCGATAACATTGAGCGTGCATATAAGAGTGGTGTCAAATACATCGCTCAGCCGGGTGGATCTGTCCGCGATGACAATGTCATTGAAGTCTGCAACAAGTACAATATGGCGATGGCATTCACCGGAATCCGCCTGTTCCATCACTAATAAGATCTATAAAAAAGCACTGGGATACAGAGAAGATAACATCTTCGGTATCTTGGTGCTTTTTTGCGTTGATTCCTTTTCCTGTCGCAGACAGTGATGTGGATAATTTTCTGTTAATTCTGGTTTTCGTGTTCTTCTTCTGAAGCAAAATGATGTCGTATTTCATCGAAATAGTGCATCATTCGATAGAGAAGTTCTTTTTCTTCCTGAGAATAATGAGAGATAGGAAGCATTTCATCCTGATCAAGTCCAAGCAGATAGTCGGAAGTTGTATGGAGCAGGCGACAGAGCTCTGCAATCTTTTCCGTAGAAGGAATGGCAACAGCCATTTCCCAAGCGTTTACGCTGGAACGTGTCACATACAGCAATCGAGCAAGATCTGCCTGTGTCAAATTATTTTTTGTCCGAAGTTCCCGAATACGATCGGCAGTACGAAGAATCATTTTTGGTATTCGACCTCCAGTCTTTTGTTATTCACTCTATTCCATTATTATAATCGTTGACGATATAAAAAAATAGCTTCTGAAAGAGAAAAAAATGCGGTTCATAAAAGATGATAAAAATTGACAAAAATTGGAACGAAAAACAGAAAAGTCCATATCCAAAAATGAAAAACTTTATTATTAGCAAGGGCTTGCGCATGGGGGGGGGGTAAAACTAAAAAGCAGAAAAGTACATGTTTGAATTGCAAAAATGTACAATGAAAGAGAATAAAAAATTGTCTAAATTTGATAATTTGAATTGACATTTCGGGAAAAATCAGTATAATTGGATGTAAGAAATTGACATTTTAAAAGCTGTATATGAGAAAAAATGTATCAAATTTCACATTCATACATTAAAACTTTCTAAAGCCTTATGACATGGAAAATTTAATGATGGGGAAGGACAAGGAGGAAAGAAAAGGTATGTACAAGAAAAAAATTGGTGCGCGCGCGTTCACCGCAGTCACAGTAGCATCTCTTCTGGCAAGCAACGTTACTCCGGCAATGGCAGCGGAAGATGCCAACGCAATGGCAAAGGCAGCAGAGAAAGCAGTAGCAACCGCTTCTAATGCAGAGGCAGCAGAGACTGAAGATGCTGTAGAGGCAGACGTTGCAGAGGATGCTCTGGAGAATGACATTGCTGTTGAGGCAGAAGAAGCCGAGAAAGATGTAACCGTAAGATTGTACTACTACACCGAAGCTGGAAAGACGGTATGGCAGGGTTATCAGCATGTAACGGCAGTAGAGGGAAGTGTTGTAACACTGACTGCAGATGATCTGGAGAATGATACAGTAACCGTAGACGGAGTTGA
>JAJEPU010000018.1 GCA_020686985.1 Brotaphodocola catenula | reverse complement strand
TTGAAAACAAAACAGTTTGAAATAAGGCATGCCGAAAGGGATGTCTGGGAATGGACTGTGTTTATAAGGGATGGGATCGAAATCACAACCGATTTCGATCCCATTTTGACATAAAGCAGGGCTACCGCCCAGCAAAAATATTTGCTAATGCGACAGCCCCTTTTTGTTGTTTTGGAATAAAATTTAAGGGCGGGTGAAAAAGAAAGAAATCCCTTTTCACCCGCCCTTTTCGCATTTTTGACGGCGATTTGGCGACTACTGCCGATTTTTTCAACAACTATAAGGTTGTGATTGTGGTTCGATGAGTGTTTCTGACATAATCCGCGCAGCTTCTTCGCTGGTCTGGTGGAAAAAGTAGGCATAGATATTCAAAGTTGTGCTCGTGTTGGAGTGACCGAGTACACCGGCGACGGACCGCGGGTCCAGTTTTTTGTTGATCAGGATGGAAGCGGTTGTGTGTCGAAGATCGTGAAGCGTGAGATCCTTCGGCAACATCTCGGATTCATCCTGCGCGACATTCGTGTTGTAGATCCGGATCAGGCGCCGGAACTCGGTTCGCGGGCTATTGATGTTCATCTGTTGCCCCCTGTCCTGAATAAAAACAAAGTTCTCAGAAAATCTGTTTCCACGAAGTCCCATCCAAGACTCCCCCAGCTGTAAAGACAGCTTCTTTTGTTCATTCAGAAGCTCCCGTGCTATCTGGATCACAACATCCGGAACGATGCACCGGCGAGTAGCGTGCGTTTTTGTGTCCTTGTGGATCACATTGCCATTCACGCGGACGGTCGACTTTGTAAATTGGATCGAATTCTTAGAGAAATCAATGTCGCTCCACAGAAGAGAAATCATCTCTCCACGGCGTGCGCCGGTGAAAATCGCTATGTAGAAAAACAACCGCTATTTTAGATCAAGAGACCAGGTCTAAGAGCATTCTTTTATCAGAATGGTTTGACCATTGCGCTTGGCTGTATGTTGTTGCCTGCGGATCTCAACCGGATTATCCAGTAGCCAGAGAAAACGTTTTGTCTGATCAATGGTGAGCTGTTTGGTCTTATATTCTCGTTTTGTTTTTGCACATCTGTGCTGTTTTCCTGAGTAGATCAGCGGATTGATCGGAAGATAACCTTCCTCTACGGCATAGGAGAGTACAGTGCTGATTGTCGCCCGGTATTTTGTCACGGTCCCTTCAGACAACATTCCTCCGCGATCGTCTAATCGCTCGCCTTTTCCAAGTTTTTTCAAGAATCCTTTCACAACGCGGTTTGTGATCTGCGTGAGCCTCAGATGCCCGAGACTCGGTATGATCCGGCTCTCAATACGCTTCCGGTAATCTTCCAGAGTCGAAACCGCTAAACAATCTTCATCTTCCATATCTTCCAGAAATTCAACGCACAGCCTCTCAAGGGTGAGCTTATCACTGGAAATATCTCCGCCGGTCTTTATTTTATCCTCGAAGCGTACCGTAAACTTTTCTGCTTCTGCCTGCGCACGCTTTTTACTCAATCCGGCATCTGACGTGAATGTTGTCGTCTTTATAACACGCTTTCCCGATGAATCATAGCCACAGGAGACTGTGATCTGAAAGGAGTTCCCTCGTTTTCTTACATATGTCATATCATTTCTCCGTTAACACGCCGTGAGCAAGAAATCCCCACCTCTAAACAAATGTGTATGTGGTGTGATGAATTGCGGGATATACGGCGTTGACTTTTATTTTTGATTGCATTATAATATTCTTATCATTCAGTCGTAACTAGCATAAGATGTATTTATAATGTGAATCTTAACACAAATAATCATTCAGTATCTTTACTAAAATTTCCAAAATATAAATCGGCAAAATATAGCAGAAAATCCTATACAACAAATAATCAAAATAAAACGATTGCGTTGTATGAAAAGGAACTGAAATTACCGAAAGTTGGAAAGGTGAAAGCGGTCGTTCATAGAAAGCCAAAGGAAGGATGGCAGATAAAATCCGATACGATTTCACAGGAATCTGATGGAAGCTTTTTTGCCTCGGTTCTGTTTGAATTTGATCCTCCTGTTTGTGATTATGTGGCGGATCTGGAAAATGTGATTGGTCTGGATTGTGCGTCAAATGGTCTGTATGTAGATCACAATGGTCAGATTGGAAGTAATCATAAATATTACAGAGAAAGTCAGGAGAAACTTGCAAGAGAACATCCGACTTCTTTAAGTCGGGGTAGTTCGCAAACGATATTTCCAGTATACTGAGTTTCAAAAATCCGAGCAATTGGCAGCAAAGAGGAAGGTAATTATGTAATGGTACAAATTTTATAACTCAGAGTGAATGTTCCCCTCCTCCATAGGTGGGGGATCGCAAACTTTTTCAGGAGGGGAGACTAGCTTCTTCTGAGTTATACGTTCCGCGTGGATGTGCAGTGATTTTGATAGGATGCAACTTAACACAGAAAGGAAAGTGGATGAATATGGGACAGCATGATAAGAGCAATAGTCTCGGGAAATTTATTTCTTATATTTTACGGCATCATCCAGAAACTGTCGGTATTGAAGTGGATGAGCATGGCTGGGCAGATACAGAAGATTTGATTAATGGGATCGCGAAGACTAGAAATTTCAATATGCAGATGTTGGAAGAAATCGTGAGAACGGACTCGAAACAGAGATATTCTTTCAATGAAGACAAAACATTAATCCGGGCAAATCAAGGTTATTCCATTCCAGTGGATGTTGAATTGGAACAAAAGAATCCACCGGAAATCTTATGGCATGGGACTGCTGAGAAGTATGTGGAGTCCATTAATCAGATTGGATTAATTCGCAAATCCAGACTGTATGTGCACTTATCAAAAGATTATGAAACTGCAAAAACAGTTGGAAGTCGGCATGGAAAACCGTTTGTCTATCAGGTAAATGCAAAAAAATGGCAGCTGATGGATATCCGTTTTATTTGTCTGTAAATGGAGTATGGTTGACAAAAGAAGTTTCTGTGCGTTACCTCAGTATACCAGGTATACCACAGCATAAACAGCACAGTTTGTAGGAAAAGTCAAAACACCAAAATATAGATAAACGAATACAGACAAACGAGGAATAAAGAATCAAAATCAAGAATGAAAGTCGAAAATAATAAATCAAAAAGTAAGAATAACAAAAAATGAAGAGTACAGGAGGAACGAAAATGAGCAGGGTCGACTTTGGCGCGAAACCGATTTTATATCCGATGCCGGTATTGATTGTTGGAACGTATGACGAGAATGGAGTTCCGGATGCTATGAATGCAGCTTGGGGAGCAATCACAGATATGAATGAGATCTCCATCAGCATGTCCGAGCATAAGACAACGGAAAATATAGCAAAAACAGGTGCGTTTACCGTCAGCATGGCGACGGAAGATACGGTTATCCCCTGTGATTATGTAGGTGTGGAGTCTGCGAAAAAGACACCGGATAAATTTGCAAGAGCCGGCTTTCATGCAGTTAAGAGTACCCGCGTGAATGCACCACTGATCGAAGATCTTCCTCTGGCGCTGGAATGTAAGCTGAAAAGTTTTGAAGACGGAATTCTGATCGGTGAGATTGTCAATGTAACAGCAGATGAGAGTATTCTCACAGATGGAAAAGTAGATCCGGCAAAGCTTAAACCGATCATCTTTGATCCGGTCAATAATACCTATATGGGACTGGGAAAGGTTGTAGGCAAAGCATTTGCAGATGGAAAACAGCTCAAATAAAAACTCGGATAACACAAAGAACCCGAAGAACCAGGAACACAAAGAAAATAATAAGAAATTAAGAAACTAAGAGAGCAAATTAAAGTAAAGAGACGAGGTTCTAAAATGTACCGGCTTCCAAAAGTTAGATCCAAAATCCAACGATTGGCAGTCGGTATTTTTATAACTAAAATTGTGTAAATTTTTCGTTAAAGTTAACAGAAATTAACCTGTTGTGTTAGATAAAAAATAATATAAAGAAACTTCAACAAAATGTGCTATCTTATTTGTAGGACACACAAACTCGAAAGGAGGCATCATCATTATGTTAGAAGGCTAGCGATTTAAGAAGAGAACTATAAATTTTTAGTTATTTTCAGGAGTTCTGACAAGAAAATGCCTATTTGCAAAACGAATTAAAAAATGACAAATATCGACATAAAACTGTGAGTTTTCAACAAAAGCATTGGTTGAAAAATGTTTACATATTCCTTGAGACATGTTATATTTGAGACAGATCTTATTAATCTGTCTTAGTTTTCAAAGGGGAGGAACTATGATTACCTATCAGGATGTCAAAACGGTTTACGATCTCGTGCAAAATGCTGGTCGTGAACACGGAGACCGTGTGTTTCTGAAGTATGAAGAAAATGAAAAGGTGTTTTGCGTGACGTATCGCCAATTTGCAGAGGACTGTGATGTGATTGCAACGTGGGCGAGAGAGAAGAGGGAGAAAGTAGGTCACAAGCTGAAAGTCGGACTTCTCGGAATCAGTAGCTACCATTATCTTGCGGTGCTTCTCGGTGTGATGTCGGGCGGAGATACAGGAATTCCGCTGGATGTGCAGATGAATGCGGAGAAACTCGCAGATTGCCTCAATCGTTCCGATGTGGATGTCTTATTTTACGATTGGGAATTTCATCCGATCACCGATGATGTGCGTCCGAACTGTCCAAATGTGACCGAATACATTTCCTTACAGCACGGCAAACACGTTCCATGCTCCGATCAGATTCTCAAAAAATATGCCGGACAGAAAGTTCCGTCAGATGCAAAGGAAGATGAGTGTGCGATGATTCTCTTTACTTCCGGAACAACCGGACGAGGAAAGGGAGTTATGCTCTCCAATGGAAATCTGATGGACAATACATTCTGTGCGACAGATCTGCTGAATCCGGAGAATGAAGTTTACTTAAATGTCCTGCCAATTCACCATGTATTTTGCTTGAACGGCGATGTTTTCACGGTCATGCGCTATGGCGGAGTCCTGTGCTTAAATCGAGATATGAAGAAATTGGCAGAGCATATTTTGCTGTTTGAGCCAACTGCGATGCGCATGGTTCCAATGATGGCAAAGACGCTCTACAATCGAATTGCAATTTTGAGCCGTCAGAAGCCGGAGATCCCGATCCGAAAGATCAAGGAGCAGATTCTCGGGAGACGGCTTCACAAAATTATCAGCGGTGGCGGTTATCTCGCACCGGATCTTGCAAAGAATTATCAGCGACTTGGAATCACAATCGCTCAGGGATACGGAATGTCTGAGTGTTCCCCGAAAATCTCTTCTCCAGACTGGTCACGTCCAGACAAGGTGGATTCCGTCGGAAAGATTGTTGACCGTTGTCAGGTTCGCATTGTTGACGGTGAGATTCAGGTCAAGAGCCCGTCTGTGATGATGGGGTATTACAAAGAGCCAGAGAAGACTGCGGAGGCGATCACGGAGGATGGATGGCTGTGCACCGGAGATCTCGGACACGTGGACGATGAGGGATTTTTGTATCTGACCGGAAGAAAGAAGAACCTGATTATCCTCAGCAACGGCGAGAATGTTGCACCGGAAGAAATAGAAAATATGTTTGAGGATGATCGTCTGATTGAGGATATTCTTGTGTACGGAGCAGATGACAGGATCTGTGCGGAAGTTTATCCGAATTACAAATACGCAGAGGTCGCAGGAGTCGAGGATATTGAAAAAACAGTATCCGCGATTGTCAAGAAACATAATCAGGAGTTGCCAACGTTCAAACGCATTCTGCGCTGTACGATCCGTGAGACTCCGTTTGCAAAGACTTCTTCAAAAAAAATTATCCGCAATCAGTATTTTGAGGGAAAGAAACTCGAAAAACAGGAAGAGCAGAATCTTCGCATGCCGGAGACAGGGTACCAGAAACAGATTTACGAGTGTGTTGCAGGGGTACTCGGTCACAGAAAATTTGGAATCGATACGCCGCTCTATGAGGCAGGACTTGACTCGCTCGGAAGTGTGTTGTTGTTGACAGATCTCTATAAGACAATTAAGCTCTCGATGACCTTAGATGATCTTGTAAAACATGATTCCGTCTTAAAGCTGGAAGCTCTGGCAAGCAAAGAGGACGAGAAACATCAGGTTGATTACAGCGTTCGTCCGGTCTATCCGCTCACAAATCTTCAGTTGTATTTTGCGTATGTGATGAGGGGAAATACGACTGCAAACCTGCCGTTCCTCTATAAGTTAGACGAGAGAGTGGATCTGAGAAGACTGAAATTTGCAGTGGAATGGTTGTTTGAAATTCATCCGGAACTCAAGGCAATTATTCAGATGGCAGAGGGGAGATACCAAATTTTCCGTGATGACAAGCGAAAGATTGAGATTCCGATCACGCATCTGAGCGATGAGCAGTGGGAGAAGACGAGAGAGAATCTTCTCTATCCATATCTCTACGGAGAAGGCGAGAATCTGTACCACATTGGAATCTATCAGACAGATTCTGCAAATTATTTCTTTTTCGATCTTGCACACATTATGGGCGATGGAATGACGATGAATGTGCTGTTTGAGGATTTGAATCAGCTTTATCTCAGAAAAGCGGTGGAACCGGAGAGCTATACATTCTACGAGTACATTCTCGATGAGAAAGATCGAGATGCAAGAGGACTTCGCACAAAGAATGAAGAGTATTTCCAGAATCTGATGAAGGGATTCAAGATTCGAAAGAGCATTCTGACAAGACCGGATGACTACGATCTTGAGCATGGAATTGATGCGGTTTTAAGAGGGCGTTTCCGGAGACTCAGCCGTCATCAGGTTACGGCATTTTGTAAGAAATATAGCGTTTCCGAGAATGTCTTTTTCCTGACTGCATACAATCTCAGCATTGGAATTTTCAGTAATGAGGATGACACGGTATGTTCATCGATTCACAGTGGAAGAACGGACAGCCGTTGGCATCGTCTTGCCGGTCCGCTGTTTTTGACCTACTATTTCCGCTGCACGCCGGACATTGACCAGACCGTACCGGAACTTTTAAAGACATCCGGAAAACAGATTGTCAACACAATGCGCTGTTATATCTCCAATCTTCATGCAGATGAGATGTTCTTCCAATATCAGGGCGATCTCTTGAACATTGGAACAATCGGCGGTTATCCGGCAAAACGCGAAAAAATGCAACTCGATGCGCTCCCGTTTCATCTTCAGGTATTCACCGATGAGAAGGGATATTATTACGAGCTTCGCTACTGGGAAAACCGCTTCGACCGGGCACAGCTTGAATGCTTCATGATGATCATGGAGACTCTGATGGAGGCAATGCAGGAGGAGACCCTGGTTCGCCGTCTGAAACGTCACCTTCCGGACAAGCTCTTCCCTCTGCATTACACGGTGACCGCAGATCAGTTGAATCACACGGTTCAGCGCCAGCTCTTAAGAAATGTAGATGGAAAAGAACCGGTTAAGGTTTATGTATTTGACAAAAATTGCCGGAAGAAGCCGTTTGGTGCGTGGGGCGAACTCTATGTGATGGATTATGAGCCGGAAACATGGAGGGATCGCATCACAAATCCGTATGGTCCTGGCATGCTTTATCAGACGGGATATACCGCAAGAATCCTCCCGGATGGATCGCTTGATCTTTTGGAAAACGGCGGACGCACGATTCTTCAGGAGGGTTTGACCGGTCGTCATTTCCTTGATCTGTACAAACTTGAGAGTACACTCTGTCATTATCCGGGAGTTGAACGTGCAGAGGCTTATGTGCGCTATGCAGAGGGAAATAAACTGATTTTGACGGCAGAGGTAAGTCCTGCAATGGAAGCGGGACCAGCTGGCTTTGACAAAAAAGCTGAACTTGATATCGTAAAAATTCGGGAATATCTCGAAAGAAACTGTGAAAAATCATTGATTCCGTCGGAGATTCGGATTGTGGAACCGTCGAAATCAGATTCAGATGATGAAATGTAAAAAAACACTTGAAACCTTCTTCAAAATGATCTATAATACATCTATCGAACATTTGTTTGCTGAAGGCAAATTTTCGTGAGAATTGGAACGATTCAGGAGCTTTTTCTTCCTGCTCTCGAATTTTCCGTGATCAGAGATACTTGCTTTTTTCAAACAATTCTGTGATAATATGTCTCAGCGCCCGCACATGAAAGGTGTGCGGGCATCTGTTTCTCCTTTTGCGAAAAATAAAAATAAAATGAATCGTGATAAACCGCAATAAGTCGTAATAAATCGTAAATTACGATAATCAGCGTAATCATAAGCGATGAATGATCCTAATAAATCATAATAATAAATTATAATAATAAATCACAACGATGATTGATGATCCAAATCGGACAGGCCAGAAACATGAAAAGCGCGAAGGAGCAGAAGAACAATGGAGGGGAAAGATTCATGGCAAAGACACAATACAATGCAGACAGCATCACCGTACTCGAAGGACTTGAAGCAGTCCGCAAGCGTCCCGGTATGTACATCGGTGGCGTTGGCAACAAGGGACTGAATCATTTGATCTACGAGATCGTGGACAATGCGGTGGATGAGCATCTTGCGGGTTACTGTGATAAAATCTGGGTAACTCTGGAAGCAGACGGTTCCTGTACCGTCAAGGATTCCGGACGAGGAATCCCGGTTGAGATGCATAAAAAAGGAGTTTCCGCAGAGCGAGTTGTCTTTACGACACTTCACGCAGGTGGAAAATTTGACAATAATGCATATAAGACAAGCGGTGGTCTTCACGGTGTGGGCTCGTCCGTCGTAAATGCACTGTCTGCGCACATGGATGTAAAGGTGTATAAGAACGGACAGATTCACCACGATGCCTACGAAAGAGGAATTCCGACCGTGGAGCTTGTGGATGGTCTTCTTCCAGTTCTCGGAAAGACGAGATCAACCGGAACAGAGATCAACTTTCTTCCGGATGGAGAGATTTTTGAGAAGACACGCTTCAAGGCAGACTGGTTAAAGAGCCGTCTCCATGAGACCGCTTATCTGAATCCAAAGCTGATGATTTTCTATGAGAATAAGCGTCCGGGCGAGGAGGAGAGCATTACTTATCATGAGCCGGAAGGCATCATTGCCTATGTCAAGGAAGTGAACAAGGGAAAGATACCGATTCATGAGCCGATCTACTTTAAGAGCGAGACAGATGGAATTGAGGCTGAGATTGCGTTCCAGTTCGTAGATGCGTTTGAGGAGAATATTCTTGGATTCTGCAACAACATCTTCACTCAGGAGGGTGGTACACATCTGGTTGGCTTTAAGACCCGTTTCACCCAGTTAATCAATTCCTACGCAAAGGAACTCGGTATCTTAAAGGACAAAGATCCAAACTTTACCGGAGCAGATACGAGAAATGGTATGACGGCAATCGTTGCTATCAAACATCGTGATCCGATTTTCGAGGGACAGACGAAGACAAAGCTCGCGAGCGCAGATGCGACGAAGGCTGTGTTCTCCATCACAGGAGACAAGCTCCAGCATTACTTTGATCGAAATGTGGAGACGCTCAAGGCAATCATCGGCTGTGCGGAAAAATCTGCAAAGATCCGTAAGGCGGAGGAGAAAGCCAAGACAAATATGCTGACAAAATCCAAGTTTTCTTTTGACAGCAATGGAAAACTTGCAAACTGTGAAAGCAAAGATGCCGAGAAGTGTGAGATCTTCATCGTAGAGGGTGATTCTGCAGGCGGTTCTGCAAAGACAGCAAGAAATCGCCTCTATCAGGCGATTCTCCCGATTCGTGGAAAGATCCTCAATGTAGAAAAGGCTTCGATGGATAAGGTGCTTGCGAATGCGGAGATCAAGACGATGATCAATTCCTTTGGCTGTGGATTCTCAGAGGGATACGGAAATGATTTTGATATTTCCAAACTGCGTTATAACAAGATTATTCTGATGACGGATGCCGATGTAGACGGAAGCCATATCGATACTCTGCTTCTGACATTTTTGTATCGATTTATGCCTGAGCTGATCTATAATGGACATGTATACATTGCGATGCCACCGCTTTACAAGGTGATCCCGAGCCGTGGACAGGAGCAGTATCTGTATGATGACAAGGAACTTGAGCGATACAAGAAGAGTCACACCGGTGAATTCCGTTTACAGCGCTACAAAGGTCTCGGTGAGATGGATCCGGAACAGCTCTGGGAGACAACACTTGATCCGGAGCGTCGTGTGCTCAAGCAGGTCGAAATCGAAGATGCGAGAATGGCATCTGAGGTGACGGAAATGCTGATGGGAAGCGATGTCCCGCCGAGACGACAGTTCATTCACGACCATGCGGATGAAGCGGAGATCGACGCATAAGATCAAGACCAGAATGATGATATAAAAAAAGAAAAAATAGAAGATAGCAGAAGATAGACGAAAAAAACAGACGGACTAAGAACAAGAAGTAGAACTAGAGACAGACAGGGGAACAGAGACAATGTCAGAAAAGATTTTGCGAACAGAATATTCTGAGGAAATGCAACGCAGTTATCTGAATTATTCGATGAGTGTTATCACCGCGCGCGCGATTCCGGATGCCAGAGACGGTCTGAAACCGGTACAGAGACGCGTGCTTTACGATATGGGAGAGCTGAAACTTGGTCATGACAAACCGCACCGAAAGTCTGCGCGTATTGTCGGAGATACGATGGGTAAGTACCATCCGCACGGAGACAGTTCGATCTACGAGACGCTTGTAGTTATGTCCCAGAACTTCAAGAAGGGTATGGCACTTGTGGACGGACACGGAAATTTTGGCTCCATCGAGGGAGACGGAGCTGCCGCAATGCGTTACACCGAGGCGCGCCTTGAAAAATTTGCGGAGGAGGTCTATTTAAAGGATCTTGACAAGACCGTAAATTTCGTCTCCAACTACGATGGATCGGAGAAGGAGCCGGAGGTTCTTCCAGTTCGCGTGCCAAACCTTTTGATCAACGGCTCTGAGGGAATTGCAGTCGGCATGAGTACAAGCATTCCGCCACACAACCTCGGAGAAGTCATTGACCTTGTTCAGGCATACATCGACAACCCGGACATGACGACCGAGGAGATGCTCACTTATATGCCGGGACCGGACTTCCCGACAGGAGGTATCATTGCAAACAAGAAAGATCTCGCAGAGATCTATGAGACCGGAACCGGAAAGATCAAACTGCGCGGAAAGATCGAGGTAGAACTTGGAAAACGTCGATCCGACCGCGACAAGATGATCATCACCGAGATTCCGTACACGATGATCGGCGCCGGAATCAATAAGTTTTTGATGGATGTGGCAGACCTCGTCGAGAGCCGAAAACTCACGGATGTCGTAGATATTTCCAACCAGTCGAGCAAGGAAGGCATCCGCATTGTTCTGGATCTGAAGAAGGATGCGGACATCGATCGCATCCGCAATATTCTCTACAAGAAGACGAAGCTCGAGGATACGTTCGGCGTCAATATGCTCGCAATCGCAAATGGTCGTCCGGAGACGTTAAACCTGCGTGGAATTCTCTCCAATTATCTGAAGTTTCAGTATGAGAATGCAACTCACAAGTATCAGGCACTTCTCGACAAGGAGCTTGAGCGCAAGGAGATCCGTGAGGGTCTGATCAAGGCGTGTGACATCATTGACCTGATTATCGCAATTCTGCGCGGTTCGAGAAATCTGCGCGACGCGAAAGCCTGCCTGGTGAATGGCGACATCTCAAACATTCATTTTAAGACACCGGGATTTGAGGAGGATGCTAAACAGCTTCGATTCACCGAGAAACAGGCTGGTGCAATCCTCGAGATGCGTCTGTACAAGTTGATCGGTCTTGAGATCATGGCACTTGAGAAAGAGTACAAGGAGTGTCTGAAAAAAATTGCACAGTATGAGAAGATCTTAAAGAGTCGAGAGACAATGAATGCTGTGATCAAGGAAGATCTCCAGAATATTCGTGCAGAGTTTGCGACGGAGCGCCACACAAAGATCGAGGATGGAAAGGATGCTGTCGTTGAGGAAATTGCTCCGGTTGTGCAGGAGGTTGTCTTCATCATGGATCGCTTCGGATATTGCAAGACGATCGATCGATCGACCTACGACCGCAATCAGGAGACGATTGAAAATGATTATAAGTATGTGATTCCATGCCTGAGTTCGGACAAACTGTGCATCTTCACGAATACCGGAAGCCTGCACCAGACGAAACTTTCCGACCTTCCATACGGAAAGATGCGTGACAAGGGTGTCCCGATCGACAATATGAGCAAGTACGACGGAAGCAAGGAGGAGATCGTCTTCCTTACCGTGAGCGGGCGCATGACGGGTCAGCTTCTTCTGTTTGCGACAAAAATGGGTATGCTCAAACAGGTGCCGGCAGAAGAATTTGTCACAAACAATAGAACCGTTGCCTCCACAAAACTTCAGGATGGCGACAGTCTTCTCGATGTGCGAATTGTCGGAAACGAACAGGAGATTGTGCTCCAGTCGGCATCCGGAATGTTCCTGCGCTTCATGATGGAAGAAATTCCTGAGATGAAGAAGAATTCTCGCGGAGTCCGTGGAATTCGTCTCTCCGACAAGGATGAACTCGAAGACCTCTATTTTGTCAGCCAGGACCCGGTCATCACTTACAGGAAAAAAGAAGTGCACTTAAACCGGTTGAAGATGGCAAAACGAGACGGAAAGGGAAGCAAAGTCCGCCTATAACTCAGAATGGATGTCCCCCTCCTCTTTAGGTGGTGGGGGGTATCACAATTCTTAAATAATTTTGCGAGGAACGTAAACAAATCTTAATGGAAACGTCAGACCTCCTTTTTGAAACCTGTGATATGATGAGGATGAAAGAAATCAATCCACCAATGAACAATTTCTTATTTCCCTTTTGGGAAAATTCCAATATACACAGAGGTACAAAGAGGAGGTCTTTTCTATGAGAAAAAGAAATCTTAAACAAAGCAAATGGATGGCACTTGCCGTCTGCTCGACTGCTGTGATGCTTGCGGTAAACGGTTGTCAGGCACATAAAACTTCAATGGATGGTTCCAGTCAGACTACGGTGCAGGATAGTCAGAGCTCTGATCAGGGAAATCAGACAGATGGCGATTCGAAAAATCAAAATTCCACAGGTACAGGGGAACAGAACGGTGCAGACGCGTCAAAAAATTCTTCCAATGAGAGCTCAGATACCCTCTGCCTGACTTTCATTCCGAAGTATCGGAGCGAATGGAAAGACCAGAAACAGCTCTTTAACGGTCGCGTGGATCAGATGTATCTGATGGCAGACGGTCATGACGCACTGAAACAGGCCTTAAAAACCTTTAATCAGAATCAGGAACAAGAACTGGATCAGATCTATCAGGATAACAAGGAATTTTTTGATATGCAGACAGGAGAAGACAGCACTCCGCTTGCCTACGAGGTTTCTGTGATTCCGAAGCGGGCGGATGAGCAGATTGTCAGTTTGTCAGTCGAGGAATACGATTATCTTGGCGGTGCTCATCCCAATTCGATGGTAACCGGCTATAACCTCAATCCGCAGACTGGAAAACGGTACACGCTTCAGGATATTGCTCAGAACTATGATGGGATTTTCGAGTATGTCAAGAAGAAGCTGAAGGAGGATTACTCTCCGGATATGTTTTTCGATGGTTATGAAGATACTGTAAAGAGTATGTTTTACGGAGATACGACTGCAGCTGCCGGGAAAAATGGTGCAGATGGTGCAAATGGTACAGGAACGGATGGCGCGCAGACGGATTCGAGTGTGGATTCCGATTTGTCGGACACAGAGATGCTCTCGTGGACGATCGATCAAAACGGTGTGACGATCACGTTTAACAACTATGATCTTGCGCCTTATGCAGCGGGACGTCAGGTTGTGGAGATCCCGTTTGCCACAGAGGGAAATCTGTTTAAGCCAGAATTTCTCCCTGTTAGTCTCTTGTCCAGTGATTCCATAAAAGACGGGAAAACTTCTGTTACGGAGGCAAAGATTCAACCTCTGTATGAGGAACAGGAGGTTTCTGTTGATCTCGATGGAGACGGTAATAAGGAGACTGTGAAAATCTCCAAGCAGACCGATTCTCAGACCGGAACGACCTCTCTTTTTGCAGAGACTGGGAGTGCGTCTGCATTTCTTCTGTCAAACGGGGAAGAGACAACCGATGATCTCAACAATCCGAAATGTTGGCTGATCCAGACAAAGGACAATCGCAGTTATCTCTATATTGAGACGAAGGAGGCGAATGATTTTCGCAGTCTCCACATCTTTGATTTAAGCACAAAGGGAATTACTTACTGCGGAACCTCGGATGATTCGTTTTATGATTCCGTCATGACAGACCCGGACAACTTCATTCTGTTCCGCCGGTCTGATATGCTCAGCACATACAGCATTTTCCGTCACTATAAGATCGGGGAGGATGGAATGCCACAACCGCTCTCTGACGATTTTACTGTATCGGGCACTTATCTGGCTGATGAGATCGTGCCGACTCTGACGACAAAGCAGGAGGTTCCGGTCTGGATTGACGGAAAACAGGAGAAACTTCCGAAAGGAACGGCACTCAAGTTGAAAGCAACAGATGATTCGACTTATGTCACCGCAGAGACCGCAGATGGAAAGACCTGTCAGATCCGTCTTGATACGAACGAAGAGAATGTTTATCCTCGAACCATCAATGGAATTCCGGAGGATGAGTGTTTTGATGGGCTTCAGTACGTGGGATAATCCGTCTGTCGCGTGCAAATGTATACCAGATACAGAAAATGTCGTTTTGTGGCGGACAAGTGTATTTTTATCGCGAATAAGGCTTGATTTTTTTACCAATATGAGATAGGATAATCAAGAATTGATTTCAGCTTCGACGTGGAGGCTCAAGGCTCCCCCGGCGCCGTCGCTGTACGAACAAGGAGAGAAGGAGACTTTACAATTATGGAAAAGAAATTGAGAGTCGGCGTACTTGGCGCCACTGGAATGGTAGGACAGAGATTTATCTCTTTACTGGAGAATCATCCTTGGTATGAGGTAGTGACCGTTGCTGCAAGCCCGCGTTCCGCAGGTAAGACCTACGAGGAGGCAGTAGGTGGACGTTGGAAAATGGATACCCCGATGCCGGAGGGTGTCAAGAAGCTGGTTGTCATGAACGTGAATGAAGTAGAGAAAGTTGCTTCCGGCGTAGATTTCGTATTCAGTGCCGTTGATATGACGAAGGATGAGATTCGCGCTATCGAGGAGGCTTATGCAAAGACTGAGACTCCGGTTGTTTCCAACAACAGCGCACATCGCTGGACTCCGGATGTTCCGATGGTAGTTCCGGAGATCAACCCGGAGCATTTCAAGGTGATCGAGTTCCAGAAGAAGCGTCTGGGAACCAAGCGTGGATTTATCGCAGTAAAGCCGAACTGCTCGATTCAGAGCTACGCTCCGGTACTGACTGCATGGAAAGAGTTTGAGCCGTATGAGGTAGTTGCTACGACCTATCAGGCAATTTCCGGTGCAGGTAAGACCTTCAAGGATTGGCCGGAGATGGTTGGCAACATCATCCCGTACATCGGTGGTGAGGAAGAGAAGAGTGAGCAGGAGCCGTTGAGAATCTGGGGTAAAATCGAGGATGGCGTGATTGTAAAGGCTCAGGAGCCGAAGATCACCTGTCAGTGCATCCGTGTTCCGGTTCTGAATGGTCATACCGCTGCCGTATTTGTAAAATTCAGAAAGAACCCGACGAAAGAACAGCTGATCGAGAAGCTCGTAAACTTCAGCGGACTTCCGCAGGAGCTGAAACTTCCGAGCGCACCGGCACAGTTCATCCAGTACCTCGAGGAGGATAACCGTCCGCAGGTATCTCTGGATGTAAACTTCGAGCATGGCATGGGAATCTCTGTTGGTCGTCTGAGAGAGGACAGCGTCTATGACTGGAAGTTCGTAGGTCTCTCCCACAACACCGTTCGCGGTGCAGCAGGTGGAGCTGTTCTGTGTGCAGAGCTTCTGACCGCTCAGGGTTATATCTCTGCAAAATAAAACGAAAATCGCTTAAATAATCATTTCCATTTTGTACAAAGTCATTTCGTATAAAAATAAGAAAAATGGCTCTATGTCAACCGCCGAGGGGATTCTTTGAAATCCTGCCAAGGCGTTGATGCAGAGCCATTTTGCTCGTATGAGCTAAGAATCTCAAACCGCGCTTAAAATCGGAAAACAGAAAAAGAGAAAAAAGATAGAAAAAAGAAACATAACGAATAAAAAAGAGTAAGAATTAAAAAAGAAAAAGAGTCCGGAAAAAATCGTCAAAGACAGGTGCATGTGTTATAATAAGAGTGAATGAAAAAATGTCTGTACATGTCTATATGACAGACAACAAACAGAAAAATCCTTAAAGGGGAAAGGCAGATCAATCATATGGCTTGGAAAAAAGAATTATTTGGGGAACTGGAAAACGGAGCGCAGGTGTATAAGTACACGCTGACAAATAAACATGGCATATCCGCTTCCTTCACGGATCTCGGTGGAATCTGGCTGGAGATGAAGACATTCGATCGCAATGGAAAGATCGATGACGTTCTCTTAGGCTATGACAGCGTGGATACCTGTCTGCACGAGGGTGGTCATCTTGGTGAGATTGTGGGAAGAAATGCAAACCGCATCGGCGGAGCAACTTTTACCCTCAATGGAATGACGTATGCACTTGTGATCAATTCCGGCACGAAGAACAACCTGCACAGCGGACCGGATTATTACCGCGATCGTCTCTGGGATGCAGAGGTGGAGGAGACTGGGCTTGGCACAAAGATCACATTCTCCCTGTTCAGCCCGGACGGAGACCAGAATTACCCGGGAAATGCACAGATTGCAGTCAGTTACACCCTGACTCCGGATGACAGTGTCAAAATTGACTATCAGATGACTGCAGATGAGGACACGATCGCAAACTTCACGAATCATGCATATTTCAACCTCCGTGGACACAAGTCCGGAACCATCGAGGATCAGCAGGTCTGGATTGACGCAGACACCTTCACGATCACAGATGCCGAGTCGATTCCGACAGGAGAGCTTGTTCCGGTAGCGGGAACACCGATGGATTTCACCACAATGAAGGAGATTGGTCGCGATATCGATTCTGATTATGAGCCATTAAATCAGGCTAAGGGTTATGATCACAACTGGGCACTCAATCATGAAAAAGGCGATCTGGCATTGTCCGCAAAGGCATACGATCCGAAGAGCGGACGCACGATGGACGTGTACACCGATCTTCCGGGTATCCAGTTTTACACAGCAAACTCTCTGCATTCTTCCCGCGGAAAAGATGGTGCTGAGTATAGAGAGAGATCCGCTTACTGCTTTGAGACCCAGTATTTCCCGGACGCAATCAACAAACCGCAGTTTGATTCTCCTGTCTTAAAAGTTGGGGAGGAGTATCACACCACGACAATCTACCACTTCGGAGTAGAAAAATACTAGAAAAGTAAAACTGTAAAACAGCACCATCAGAAAAGACACCAAGATCCAACGAAATATATGAAGAAACACAAAGAACGGGGACAATTTCATAGAAAAACCGCTTAACAGCCATAGTTTCTCAGCAGGGTGAAAATCTCTTCTGCATTTTCAATTTTTATGGTAGAATCGGAAATCAGAAAGGAATAGCATAATAATGAAAAAATTAAAGAATTGGCTGGAAGGCGGTATGCATAAGGAACAAAACGGCGGACTTGAGATCCTGAAATACATTGGTCCGGGTCTGCTTGTGACAGTCGGTTTTATTGATCCCGGAAACTGGGCTTCCAATGTCGCTGCCGGAGCGGATTACGGCTACGCACTTTTGTGGATGGTCACGCTGTCGACAATCATGCTGATCATCTTACAGCACAATGCCGCTCATCTTGGAATTGTCACGGGACTTTGCATGGCGGAGAGCGCCACGAAATATCTTCCGAAATGGTTGGGGCGATTTGCTCTTTTGACCGGATTGATGGCAACGACGGCAACGATTCTTGCCGAGATTCTCGGCGGAGCGATTGCGCTGTCCATGCTGTTTTCTATTCCTGTAAAACTTGGATCGGTGCTGATGACGGCAGTTTCGATGGGACTGCTTCTGACAAACTCCTACCGAAAGCTGGAGCGATGGATCATCGGATTTGTTTCTCTGATCGGTCTTGCGTTCCTGATTGAGATTCTGATGGTAAAAGTTGACTGGCCGGAGGCTGCGCGCGCCTGGGTTGTTCCGTCTGTGCCGACGGGTTCGATGCCGGTAATCATGAGTGTGCTCGGCGCAGTCGTGATGCCACACAACCTGTTCCTCCACTCGGAAGTCATTCAGAGTCGTCAGTGGAATGTACAGGAGGAGGCTGTGATTCGAAAACAGCTCAAGTACGAGTTTCTTGATACGCTACTCTCAATGGGAATCGGCTGGGCAATCAACAGTGCAATGCTGATCGTCGCCGCATCCACGTTTTTTCAGGCAGGTGAGCAGGTGAGTGAACTCGAACAGGCAGCAAAAATGCTGACCCCGTTGATTGGTCCCTCCGCCTCCGTGATTTTCGCAGTCGCCCTCTTGATGGCGGGAATCAGTTCTTCTGTGACAGCTGGAATGGCGGGCGGAAGTATCACTGCCGGAATTTTCGAGGAACCTTATGACATTCGAGACCGACACAGCAGACTCGGCATCATCGTTCTGTTTCTTTTGTCTCTCGCGATCATTTTCTTTATCAAAGATCCTTTTACGGGACTTGTATACAGCCAGATGTTTTTGTCGATGCAACTTCCGATCACGATTATTTTGCTGGTCTATCTGACCTCATCAAAGAAAGTTATGGGGAAATTTGCAAACAGTCGCCTTGATCTTTTTCTGCTTGTCCTGATCGGTGTGACAGTGATTGGATTAAACATCTGTCTTCTGGTTACAGGGTTTTGATTTAAAAGAGGAGAAGCCCCGGGCATAAAATCCCGGAGCCTCTCTTTTTTGATCCTTTTATTTTCTGTCTTCGTTTTTCTGAAATCTCTTTTTGGGATTTCTTCGGATCTTTTAAGAGTTTTTTACTCTTATTTGCTTACTTGCCGGCCATCTGTTTTTCCTGCGCCTCGATCATCTTTTTCACCATATATCCGCCGACAGAACCATTCTGAGCGGAGGTTAAGTTTCCGTTGTAACCGTTGGTCAGCGGAACACCCAGCTCACCGGCTACTTCCATCTTGAAACGATCCAGTGCCTCTTTTGCCTCCGGTACCTCTGCTCTGTTAGAAGATTTTCCTGCCATAAATATGGCCTCCTTTCCATTTTGCCTGCCACATAGCAGGCGAATGGAAATTCTTCTGCTCTGTGACTGGTTGGTGTTTAGTTACGATGTTAGTATGTGTTTCAAAAGGAATCTTACACTAGCATCTTCTGCGTAATTTGTCAGAAACTTGAAAAATCCTCCCTGAAATCCGAAATATGTAACCGAAAATCTAAAAAACTTAAAGAATTCTTGTAAACACATCCTAAGCCGTGAAAACCATGTTCAAAGAAAAAAACAACTTGTGTATTGGAAAATTTCCCTATATAATGGTACATGAAAATTTGTCGAAGTGAAGAAAACAAGAACAGAAATCGAGGAGAAGAGAAGCAATGCGAGTGATTGCCGGAAGCGCAAGACGCGTTTCTTTAAAAACACTGGAGGGGATGAATACAAGACCTACCCAGGATCGAATCAAAGAGACTCTTTTTAATATGCTCCAGTATGATTTGGCAGACTGCACATTTTTGGATCTGTTTGCCGGAAGTGGTGGAATCGGAATTGAGGCGCTCAGCCGTGGCGCAAAGACAGCGGTATTTGTGGAACAAAATGCAGATGCGGTACAGATTGTGCGGGAAAATCTGAAGGCAACCCGTCTTGAGGACCGCGCAGTTGTGATGCACACGGACGCTCTGACTGCCCTGAAACGTTTAGAAGGAAAGTATCGATTTGATTATATTTTTATGGACCCGCCTTACAATCACGAGTTGGAGCGACAGATGCTCGAATATCTGACAGGTTCTGAGCTGATTGACAAGCAGAGCACGATTATCATCGAGGCCTCTCTTGAGACTTCCTTCGACTATCTGGAATCGCTTGGATTTGTTCTGGAGAAAAATAAAACATATAAGACAAACAAACATATGTTTGTCTATCGAGGAGAATGAAATGGCAACAGCAGTTTATCCGGGCAGTTTTGATCCGGTTACCCTTGGACATTTAGACATTATCGAGCGCACAGCAAAGATGATGGACCATGTAATCATTGGAGTTTTGCAGAATAATTCAAAAACTCCGTTGTTTTCTGTTGAGGAACGTGTTAATATGTTAAGGAGTGTAACTTCCCATCTGGACAATGTAGAAGTCATGTCGTTTGACGGGCTTCTTGTTGACTTTGTCCATCAGAATCACGCGAACGTGATTGTCAGAGGGCTCAGAGCGATTACAGATTTTGAGTACGAGCTTCAGATGGCACAGACAAACCGGGTCATCGCCGGAGATATTGATACGATCTTTTTGACAACCAATCTGAAATATTCCTATTTAAGTTCCAGCATTGTGAAGGAGATTGCGGGATACGGTGGTGACATCGATGCCTTCCTTCATCCGATGGTGGCAGAGCGGACACGGGAGAAGTTCAGAGAGCGGATGACTGCGGATAAGCACCAATAGCAATATACGGTACGGTAAGGAGATAATTTATCATGAGCAGAATTGAACAGTTAATTGGGGAAATTGAAGAATATATTGACAGCTGTAAATTTCAGCCTCTGTCCAGCACGAAGATTCTGGTAAACAAAGAGGAGTTAGAGGAGCTTTTAGTGGAACTGCGTCTTCGCATTCCGGATGAGATCAAGCAGTATCAGAAGATCATCAGCAATCAGGAAGCAATCATCAACGAGGCACATACCCAGGCAAATGCGATCCTTGCAGATGCAACCGCTCAGACCAACGAGCTGGTAAACGAGCATGAGATTATGCAGAAGGCATATGCAGAGGCAAATCGTGTTGTTGAGGAAGCTCAGCAGCAGGCTCAGGCAATCGTGGACAGCGCAGCTGTTGATGCAAACAGCATTCGTCAGGGCGCAATTGACTACACCGACGATATGCTCAGAAGTCTTCAGACGATCATGAGTCACACGATGGAGGAGTCCAGAAGACATCTTGAGGCATTCAACGCCTCCTTGCAGTCCACCTATGACATTGTTACAGCAAACCGCAATGAGCTCTCTGCAGGAGTATCCAATGCACCCGTTGCAGAAGAGCAGGCACAGCCGGTAGCACCCGCTCCAGCTCAGGAAGCAACCACAGAAGAAAAATAAGAGTTCCCGTTGCGAGCAAGGCATGAAGTGCCTTCCACAGGATATAATGCCGGATGGATAATCCGGCATTTTTTTGCTTGACAAGAAGAACACTGCGCGTCTGAAAAATTCCCGATCCGCCACCAAAGGCGACACAGCCGGTCACGAGAATCAGGCAAAGTGTTTTCTTTTCCGAAAAAGCAGAGCAGAGGAGAGGAATTCCGGTCGTGATTTCTGCGATTCCGCCAAGGATTGCCTTGATCGATGGAGAAAAGCAGGGAATTGTCTGTACCCATTTGGCGAGAATTGAAAACAGCATGATCCATCCGCCGATCAGAACCATCGTGTGAGCCGTGGAAAAGATCGCATCTTCCACGGAGACACCGGAAGCACCGGAAGTATCAGAGGAAGGTTTCCGGTATTCCTGAAGGTATTCCTGAAGATTTTGGGATTTTTGAGAATCTTGAGAATCTTGAGAATCCTGCTTTTCAAACCTTTCAAACTGGTAGAAATGTCTCGCCAGAAATGAGAGAGGAATCACCGGAAGATACAGGCACAGAGGAATCAACCACGGAGAGTGTGAAAAAGACGACGGGGACGGAAGATATGAGGACGAGGGAAGTTGGGCGTGCTCAAACACACGGATCACCTGCCTGTTTACAAATCCGAGCAGAAACATCGGGCTTGGATGGTTTGCCGTTGCAAGCAGACATCTCGCCTCAGCAAGAGAGAGCTCTTTGTTTTTGAGCTTTTCTGCACAGAGCCTTGCGCCGAGAGGATAACCACAGAGAAGACCGCAGAGAAGGACATAGGCTCCCGGCTCGGAAAATCCGAGAAGTCCATGAATCAACGGATAAAATGGTCGAATCAGAAGACGTTCCGCTCCGAGGACAGAAATCATTCTTGTGCAGATCATAAACGGGGCAAGCGTCGGAAGCACGACGTTAAACCAGAGCAAAAGTCCGGCAGCGGCGCCCTCAACGGCGAGTGCCGGAAAGGCAAGAAGCAGACCGAGAATGAGAATGGAGAGGCAGGACAGCATCCGATTCCTTCTTTTTACGTTCTCTCTACTGATATATGCTAAATTTTGTGGATCATGATGGATTGTGATCATGGATCAAAAAAACGAAAAATGAGGAGAAATAAATGAATTTACCACAGCATTTTTTAGATGAGATGAAAACTCTCCTCGGAGAGGATTACGAGGCATGGCTTTCCTCCTACGAGCAAACCCCGCATCAGGGTCTGCGAATCAACCGCACAAAGACAACCGCCGAACATTGGTCCGAGATCAGTCCGTTTGGGGGCTGTGAACCGGTGGCCTGGACGGACAATGGATTTTACTATCCGGATGAACTGCGCCCTGCCAGACATCCATACTATTTTGCGGGTCTTTACTATCTGCAAGAGCCGAGCGCGATGACTCCGGCACAGATTTTGGCACCAGAACCGGGAGACCGCGTTCTCGATCTGTGTGCTGCTCCGGGTGGAAAGAGCACCGAACTTGGCGCTCGTCTTGCGGGTGAGGGACTTCTCGTCTCAAACGACATCAGTAATTCGCGTGCAAAAGCACTTTTAAAGAATCTGGAGCTTTTTGGAATCCCGAATATCTGTGTTGTCAGAGATCCGCCGGAACGTCTTGCCGAAAATTTCGGGGAGTTCTTTGATCGGATTCTCGTGGATGCTCCGTGCTCAGGAGAGGGAATGTTTCGCAAAGATCCGGATCTGATCCGATCCTGGGAGGAGCGCGGACCGGAAGACTATGCGCCGATCCAGAAAGAGATTCTCTCACAGGCAGTCCGGATGCTCAAGCCGGGTGGTTTTCTTCTCTACTCGACCTGCACCTTTGCGCAAATCGAGGATGAGGAGGTAATCCTTTGGCTTCTTGCAGAGTTTCCGGAACTGGAGCTGGTTCCGATCCCGCTCTGGGACGGTGCAGTCGGCGGAATGGATGGAGAGGCGGTTGTTCGCCTGTTCCCGCACAAGATTCGCGGAGAAGGGCATTTTCTGGCATTACTTCAAAAGAAGCATGAACAGGAGAGCAAAGCTGAATCTGCAGAAGAGTCTGAATCCGGGGCAGTATTAGCGGAAGCAGTGGGAGCAGAGAAAGCAGTCGCGGATCAGCAGAAGCAGAATCGGAAAAAGAAAAATAAAGCGATACCCCGGAAGAATCCGTACGAGAAAGAGATCAAGTCCATGGAGAAAGAGAGTGATTTTCTCGAATGGGAAAAACAGTGCGCAGAGCCGTTTGACCGCAGTCGCATGATGATCAAAAACAACTGCGTTTATCTGCTTCCGGAGACATTTGACCCGTCTTGGAATCTTCGCTATCTCCGCACAGGACTTCTGCTTGGTGAGTGGAAGGGAAAGCGTTTTGAGCCGTCACAGGCTGTCGCAATGGCGATGAAGGCTTCGGACTTCTGCCAGACACTGAATCTTTCCTGCGAGGATGATCGTGTGATCCGTTATCTGAAGGGTGAGACGATTGCGCTTGAAGAAAACGAGATAAAATGGAAAAAGGGCTGGGTGCTTGTCTGTGTCGACGATTATCCTCTCGGCTGGGCAAAATACGCAGGTGGATCTTTAAAGAACAAGTATTATCCGGGATGGCGTTGGCAGTAAAGGAAATGAAACGCACTTAAATGCAGTATAAAGCTCGATCGCAACTGGAACCGGGCAATCGCAACTTAGAAATGGAGAAGGAAATATATGGCAAAACCGATTCGGCTGGATAAATTTCTGGCAGATATGAACAAGGGAAGTCGCAGTCAGATTCGAGAAGCAGGAAAAAAAGGACGAATTCAGATCAATGGACAGACAGAGAAGAAGACGGACCGCAAAATTGATCCGGATCGCGACGAGGTCACATTTGACGGAGAGAAAATTCTGTATCACGCATATGAGTATTATATGCTCTATAAACCGCAGGGAGTCATTTCTGCGACGGAAGATGGCCGACACAAGACTGTCATTGACCTGTTGAGCGGGGAGAATCGCAGAGATCTGTTTCCGGTCGGCAGACTCGACATCGACACGGAGGGACTTCTGCTTCTGACAAATGATGGAGATCTCACGCATCGCCTTCTTGCCCCCGGAAAACATGTCGACAAGCAGTATTATGCGAAGATCTCCGGCGTGCTCCCGGCGAATGCGAAAGAGCAGATGGCAAAGGGAATGACATTGGAGGACGGGACGGAGGTAAAACCGGGACGACTGGAAATCCTTCATCTGGCACAGGATTCTTCATCCCTTTCTGAAGTCCTGCTGACGATTCAGGAGGGAAAATTCCATCAGGTGAAGCGAATGTTTGAAGTGCTCGGATGTCGGGTAGAATATTTAAAACGCCTCTCAATGGGAAGTTTGAAGCTGGATGAGACGCTGACTCCGGGAGAGTATCGACGCCTGACCGCCGAGGAAATCTCCGCGCTTCAACAGCATGGAATTGCGACCACCGAAAATACAATCACCGCAGATACAACCATCACAAATACGATTACGGAAAATTCCGAAACAAATTTGAATGGTCAAAGAATTATGGAAAAGGTAAATACAAAGAAAGCAGTTTTGTTTGATCTTGACGGAACGCTTGTGGATTCGATGTGGATGTGGCATCAGATTGACATCGAATATCTCTCCGGTTTCGGACTGGAATGTCCGCCAGACCTTGAAAAAGTGATCGAGGGCATGAGTTTTTCAGAGACAGCCGTCTATTTCAAGGAACGGTTTCAGCTTCCAAAGTCTCTCGATGAGATCAAGCAGGCATGGGTGGAGATGAGTCTGGAAAAATACCGCTCCCAGGTTCCATTAAAGAAAGGTGCGAGAAGATTTCTCGAATACTTAAAGGAACACGGAATTCTTGCGGGAATTGCGACGAGCAACGGACAGGCGATGGTGGAAGCGGTTCTGGAATCTTTGGAAATTCGCCCCTATTTTCAGGTTGTCGCAACTGCATGTGAAGTCGCAAACGGCAAACCGGCTCCGGATATCTATCTGGAGGTTGCAAAGCGTCTTGGAGTAGAACCTGCTTCCTGTATGGTGTTTGAGGATGTTCCGGCGGGAATTCAGGCAGGAAAATCTGCGGGAATGGAGGTTTGTGCCGTGGAGGATGACTTTTCCGTAAAAATGAGAGCGGAGAAAGAACAGCTTGCAGACTACTTTATCGAGAACTATGAGGAACTTTTCACCGAAATTTGAAAAATTTGAAAATCGAGAAAGGACAGATGAGTACATGAAAAACAACTCAAAACCGATTGCGATTGTGACAGGGGCTTCCTCTGGAATGGGGCGGGAAGCGGTGATTCAGCTGGCAGACCGTTTTGGAGAGAAATTCTCGGAGATCTGGGTGATTGCGAGACGGAGAGAACGACTCGAACAACTTCAAAGTCAGGTGCCTGTGCCCCTGCACATCCTGCCTCTTGATCTTCAAAATACGGATGATCGGACTTTGTTTGAGCGAGAGCTTGAGGCACACCGTCCACAGGTTCGCATGCTGATCAATTCCGCGGGATTTGGAAAAATCGGAAAGATCGGGGAGCTTGATCTTGAGAGTGAGACAGGGATGATTCAGTTGAATGTGGAAGCACTCTGCGCAGTCACGCATATGGTACTCCCGTATATGCCATTCAACAGCCGGATTATTCAGTTTGCATCGTCGGCGTCCTTTCTTCCCCAACCGGGATTTGCGATCTACTCGGCGACAAAATCCTTTGTCCTCAGTTACAGCCGGGCACTGCGCGAGGAACTGCGTGAACGGGGAATCTCAGTGACCGCAGTTTGCCCCGGACCGGTTAAAACCGAGTTCTTTGATATTGCGGAGACGACAGGAAAGATCCCACTCTACAAGCGTCTTACGATGGCAGACCCGCGCAAGGTCGTGCGTTTTGCCCTGCGTGACAGCATGATGGGAAAAGCGATTTCCATTTATGGTCCGTGGATGAAGGCATTCTTTGTACTGTGCAAGGTTCTCCCCCATTCATGGATTCTTGCACTTATGCGACATCTCTGAGTTTAAAAGATACATAAGAAAACGAAACGAAAAAAGCATAAGAAACGGATTAGATTTACAAGGTTAGAAAGGATGAAAGAGATTGAGACAAAAGAAGAAAGAAAAAGGAGAGTACGGATACCGCACAACAAACCGGCGGATGCGCCTCATGATTACCGGGATTTTGCTTCTCGCTATTCTTGCCCAACTTTTCGCACGTCATTTTGCGAGTGAGCAGGCGACAAAAAATGTCTTGACCGTGATGGCGATTCTGACGGTTCTTCCGATGGCAAACATGGCGTCCCCGCTTCTCGCATCTTGGAATTACCGGACTCCGGGTGAGACATTTCACCAGAAACTTGTGCCATATGAGAAGAAAACCCTGCTTCTGTATGATCTGATTGTGACAACAAAAGAGTACGTTCTGCCGTTTGACGCGGTGATTGTGCATCCGGCAGGAATCTATGCTTACTGTCCGAAGAAAAATCTCAAGACAGCAAAAGCAGAGCAGGCAGTTTCCGATTTGCTTCGCGCAAACAAGATGATGCTGAGTTTTAAGATTATTTCGGACGAGCATGGATTCTTTAAGCGTCTCGAAAGTCTCAAACCGGCGGATTCCTACGAGGATGATGGAAGTGTGGAGTATGCATCCCGTCTGCTGAAAAATCTTTCCATGTAAAGGAAAGCTAACAGAAAGAAGAAAGACAAAGAAAAAAGAACGCAGAGAAGAAAAGTAACGAAACGGAAACATTACGGCCAAACGAAAGACTTAACGAAAGGATTTCATTTATTATGAAGGAAATTCATGTTAGCGCAAATGAGGCAGGTCAGCGTCTCGACAAACTGCTGGCGAAATATCTGAATCTTGCAGGAAAAAGTTTTCTTTATAAGATGATGCGCAAGAAAAACATTACCCTAAACGGAAAGAAATGTACCGGAGCAGAAAAACTTGAGCAGGGCGATCTTGTCCGCCTGTTTCTCGCAGATGAGACGATCGAAAAGTTTTCTGAGGTAAAGATACAGAGAGTAGTCAAGAAAAAATTGGATATTATTTATGAGGACTCGAATATCCTGCTGATTAACAAGCCGTCGGGGATGCTCTCCCAGAAGGCAAAGGAAACCGATGAATCCCTTGTGGAATATCTGATTGACTATCTGCTTGATTCCGGTCAGCTCACAAAAGACCAGCTTCGCAGTTTTCGCCCGTCGATCTGCAATCGCCTTGACCGCAACACGAGTGGTCTCGTAGCCGGAGGAAAGTCTCTCGCAGGTCTTCAGATGCTCTCTGCGATGTTTAAGGATCGCTCCCTGCATAAGTATTATCTGTGTGCGGTAAAAGGAAGCGTGAGGGAGCGTCAGCACATCAGCGGTTGGCTCTATAAAAACGAGAAGACGAATCAGGTGACCATTTTTGAGAAGGAACACAAGGATGCTCTGCCGATCCAGACTGAATATGTTCCGGTCGGGGAGGCGAATGGCTATACTCTCCTGAAAGTTACCCTGATCACCGGTCGTACCCATCAGATCCGTGCGCATCTCGCATCGATCGGTCATCCGCTTGTCGGGGATTACAAGTACGGCAACCCCGCAGTCAATGAGGAGGCGAAGAAGCGTTTCCATATTACTTCCCAGATGCTTCACTCGTTTGAGATGGAATTTCCGAAACATTTGGATGAGCCATTTTCTTATCTGGAGGGCAAGCGCGTGTTTGCACCGGCTCCGAAGCCATTTGTTGCGGTGTTCGGTCAGGAATTATTAGAAACCTGTATGGAAGAGGCTTAAAATAAGCAGAAAAGTAGAGTAGAAGGAGGCTTAAAACGGCATGGGAACCTGGAAGAGTCGTGGACTGCGGGGATCGATTCTTGAGGATATGATCAACCGCACAAATGATCTTTACCGTGAAAAGCATCTGGCGCTGATTCAGAAGATTCCGACGCCGATCACGCCGATCAACATCGATAAATCCTCGCGTCACATCACACTCGCATACTTTGACCAGAAGAGTACGGTCGACTATATCGGAGCCGTTCAGGGAATTCCGATCTGTTTCGATGCAAAAGAGTGCGCTGTCCGCACATTTCCACTTGCAAATGTCCACCCGCATCAGGTAGCATTCATGGAGGATTTTGAACGGCAGGGAGGGATCGCTTTTCTCATTCTTTATTTTAAGTCCGAGGAAGAACTCTACTACCTTCCTCTGCGCGATTTAAAACGTTTCTGGGAGCGCATGCAAAATGGCGGGCGAAAGAGTTTTACATACGACGAGATTGACCATCAGTTTCGTATTTATGCAAAGAAGGAATTTCTTGTTCACTATCTCGAGGTGATTCAGCTTGATCTCGACTGGCGCGATGCGAAGGAACATGAACACATATCCGGAAAAATCGGGTGACTCAACCCGAAACTCAAGGAAAAACTCAATGTGAGGAAACGATAATGAGGAAATAATGGTATAGAAATAGAAACGGAAGAGGAGATGAGAGACAACAATGGTATTCTCAATTGTAAAACAGTCTGTGGATATCCGGCTTCGACTTGCGCTTGAGAAAACTCCGAAGCTGAGTGCGGATACCGAGTGCGCCGTGTCGATCGGGATGCTTGCAAAAATGGCAGGTCTTGCAATCCCGGAGAGAAAAGAGAAGTTAGAAGAGATGGTTGCAGACCTCAAAAAACAGACGGAGACGCTGGCAAATCCTTCTGTTATCACCCAGACCGCCCAGTCAGGTGACCGGATGCAGCGATTAAAAGAAATCCTGTTTGCCTATGAGCCAAAGGGCGGGATGGATGACGAGAAGTATGAGCTTGTTCGGTACGGGTATGAGCAGGAATAAAGTTCAAGTCGACGAAAGCAGAGAATTGGCGTGTGATTCTGAGTGATAAAAAAGGTCATGGAACCTGTGAAATCGGAAATCAAAATTGACATCGGATCACAATATCCATGACCTTTTTTATATTCTTAATACTATTTTACGATTTCTTTTTTTGGTTTTTCTTGTTGTCCTACCATGCAATCAGCTCATAGCCGGTCTCCGTTACGAGAACCTGAATCTCCCACTGAGCAGACGGGCTTCCGTCGTCGGTGCGGATCGTCCAACCATTCGAGTCGTCCTCGTAAATGTCGGCGCGTCCGAGGTTGATCATCGGCTCGATCGTGAACATCATACCCGGAGCCATCACCATCTCCGTGCCCTTCTTCGTCACAAAGCTCACCCACGGCTCCTCATGGAAGTCGACACCGACTCCGTGACCACCGATCTCACGGACAACGCTGTAACCATTCTCTTTTGCGTAGTCATTGACTGCCTGACCGACATCACCGAGGTAACCCCACGGTTTTACCTGCGCAAGTCCACGCATTACCGCTTCCTTTGTCACCTCAACGAGTTTGCGCTTCTCATCGGAGACATTTCCGATGCAGAACATGCGGGAAGCATCGGCATAGAAGCCGTGATAATTGGTTGTACAGTCAACATTGATGATGTCACCGTCTTTCAGAACAACATCCGGGGAGGGAATTCCATGGCAGACTTCCTCGTTGATCGATGTGCAGACACTCTTCGGGAATCCCTCGAAGTTCAGCGGAGCCGGGATCGCACCGCGTTTTGTCGTTTCCTCGTAAACCCAGCGGTCGATATCCTCGGTCGTGATGCCGGCACGGATATGCTCAGCGACATAATCGAGAACTGCGATATTGATTGCTGCGCTCTCTTTGATCTTTTCAACCTGCTCCGGAGTCTTGATCATATTATGGCTCGGCACCTGATGACCACCCATCTTTAAAAGATTCAAATGGCTGTCAAACTCGAGATGACAGTTCTTATATTTCTTTCCGCTTCCACACCAGCATGGATCATTTCTTCCAATTATCTTCAAAACACTCATCCTTTCCCCGATCGATGATACGTTTGCCCTTCCATTGATACGGAACTATCTTATTATTACATATCCATCGATCTCTGATTTCATTTTGATCATTTAACAGCATTATAGCACATTTTCTAAGGTGTGTGTAAAAACTTTTTGTCTACGTACAAAGGCGAACAAGAATGAACGGACATCTTTTCAATAATGGTAGACGAATCCTCCGAAATGTGAAATAATAGATAGGATACAAAGTACCGAAAAAGTACAATACAAGTACAAGTAGGAAAGACAGGAGGCTAAAAACGTATGGAACACAAACGAATCATTCAGGTAGACGAGAAGGTACCGTTTAATCTGTTGCTCCCGCTGAGCATCCAGCACATGTTTGCGATGTTCGGAGCATCAGTTTTAGTACCTTTTCTCTTCGGAATCAACCCGGCAATCGTTCTCTTGATGAACGGTTGCGGAACGCTGATCTTTATGATGGTGACAAAAGGAAAAGCACCGGCATATTTGGGATCTAGCTTTGCTTTCCTCGCACCGGCGAGCATTGTTATCAGCAAATTTGGTTATCCGTATGCACTCGGCGGTTTCGTCGCAGTCGGATTCTGCGGATGCATTCTTTCTCTGATCATCTACAAATTTGGTACAAAATGGATTGATGTCGTACTTCCGCCGGCAGCAATGGGACCTGTCGTTGCACTGATCGGTCTGGAGCTTTCCTCCTCCGCTGCAAGCAATGCCGGTCTTCTCGATGAGACGATCAATCCAAGCAATGTCATTGTTTTCTTCGTCACCCTTGGATTCGCGGTATTTGGTTCAGTTCTCTTCCGCGGATTTCTCTCTGTTATCCCGATTCTGATTGCCGTTATCGCAGGATATCTTGCAGCGGTAGCATGTGGAATTGTAAGTTTTGAGGAAGTCGCACAGGCATCCTGGATTGCACTTCCGAATTTTACTGCACCAAAATTCAATCTGGAAGCCATCCTGATTATTCTTCCGGTTATTCTCGTCATTGCATCTGAACATATCGGTCATCAGGTTGTCACAAGTAAAATCATCGGCAGAGACCTCTTAAAAGATCCGGGTCTTCATCGCAGTCTGTTCGGAGATAATTTCTCCACGATGATTTCCGGTATGCTCGGTTCTGTGCCTACAACCACTTACGGAGAGAACATCGGTGTCATGGCAATGACAGGCGTATACAGTGTCCGCGTCATCGCAGGTGCAGCGGTTCTTTCAATCATCTGCTCCTTCATCGGAAAGCTGTCTGCACTGATCAGCACGATTCCGGGACCGGTTATCGGTGGAATCTCATTTCTGCTCTATGGAATGATCGGAACCTCCGGCCTTCGTATTCTCGTTGATTCCAAGGTGGATTTCGCAAAGTCCCGCAATCAGGCTCTGACCTCCGTTATCTTTGTAACCGGTCTTTCCGGGATTGCGGTCAACATCGGCAACATCCAGTTAAAGGGAATGGTTCTGGCATGTATCGTCGGAATGGCAATGAGTCTGGCATTCTATGTTCTGGATCGTTTCCATCTGACAAACGACTAAAGAAATGGGAACTCTGGTCGGATAACTTTTTCCAATTTGTTGAAAATACAGTTGACAACTGTCCATTCTTACCATATAATAGCAACAACACGTTACTATATTATCACTGTACCATACGAAAGTGTTCTGTGCGTGCCACAGGACACTTTTTCATTTGATCGAGATCCATGAATCGAGATGTATCGTGAATTTAATGACTAATATACACCGTGAGCGTCGACTTGAATCAAAAAGGAATCGGGAGGACATGAGGACATTATGAATAATCAGTTACTGCATACCCCGGATGGTGTCCGGGATATTTACGGAGACGAATGTGCGAGAAAACTTGCTGTACAGGAGCAGATTAAAAATGTGTTTCATCTGTATGGCTATCAGAATATCGAGACCCCGGCATTTGAGTTTTTTGATATTTTCAAGGCGGAGCGCGGAAGTGTCGACAGTCGGGAAATGTATAAGTTCTTCGACCGTGAGAACAATACGCTCGTTCTCCGACCGGATATCACCCCGTCAATCGCGCGCTGTGTAGCGAAGTATTTCATGGACGAACAGCTCCCTTTGCGTCTGTGCTACCTTGGCTCTACGTTCCAGAACAGCACAAGCTACCGCGGAAGACTCAAGGAGGCAACGCAGACCGGCGTGGAGATGATCGGAGATGACCTGATCGATGCAGATGCCGAGATGATTGCGATCGCAATCGACGCGCTCAAAGCAACCGGACTCAAGGAGTTTCAGGTGGAGCTCGGTCAGGTTGATTTCTACCGCGGGCTCCTCGAGGAAGCGCACATGGATGAGGAGACGCAGGATCAGCTCAGAGAACTGATTGAGAATAAGAATTACTTCGGTGTCGAGGAACTTTTGAGTGAACAGACGATGTCCCCTGAGCTTAAGCGTCTCTTCCTGAAGCTTCCGGAGCTTTTCGGTGACATTGACCAGATCCGCCTTGCAAAGTCGATGACATCGAACCTGCGCGCGGTCCGTGCGATCGAGCGTCTTGAGAAGATTCAGGAGATCCTTGACAGCTACGGTCTTGGCGATTATGTTTCCTATGATCTCGGTATGCTGAGCAAGTACAGCTATTACACCGGCATTATTTTCAAGGCATATACCTACGGAACCGGCGACTACATCGTGGCAGGAGGTCGTTACGACAAGCTCCTTGAGCAGTTCGGAAAGAACGCACCGGCAGTCGGATTCGCGATTGAGGTGGATCGCCTGATGTCGGCCCTGTCTCGTCAAAAGATCTGCACAAAGACCGACGATGTTGACACGATGATTCTCTACGAGGAGAGTGCGAGAGCTGAGGCGATCCGCATGGCAGGAGAGCTCCGCGCAGAGAAAAAGTCCGTTCAGCTTTTGAGAAAAGATTCCCTGCACAGTTTTTCCGAGTATCTGGCATGCGCTTCCCGCCAGAAGATTAAATCTCTGATTTATCTTGACGGTGACGGTAAAAGAGCAGTAAAATACAGCACAGAAGACGGGGAGGTACAGGCATGAGATATCTGACCTTTGCGCTGGCGAAAGGCCGGCTTGCAAGTAAATCATTGGAGATGTTTGAGAAGATCGGCATCACCTGCGAGGAGATGAAGGATAAGAACTCCAGAAAGCTGATTTTCACGAATGAGGAGCTCGGCTATCGCTTTTTCCTCGCAAAGGCGACGGATGTTCCGACCTATGTGGAGTACGGGGCAGCGGACATCGGAATCGTCGGAAAGGATACGATTCTCGAGGAAGGAAGAAAGCTCTATGAGGTTCTTGATCTCGGAATCGGTCGCTGTCGGATGTGTGTCTGTGGTCCGGAGGAGGCGAGAGAGCGCTTAAAACATCACGAGCTGATCCGCGTTGCAACAAAGTATCCGGCAATCGCAAAAGACTATTTCTATAACAAGAAGCATCAGACGGTTGAAATCATCAAATTAAACGGCTCGATTGAGCTGGCTCCGATTGTCGGTCTGTCTGAGGTGATTGTCGACATCGTAGAAACCGGAACAACGCTTCGCGAGAATGGTCTGACGGTTCTCGAGGAGGTTTGCCCGCTTTCCGCGCGCATGGTGGTCAACCAGGTCAGCATGAAGCGGGAGAATGAGCGCATCGGAAAAATTATCCGTGATTTAAAAACCCTGATTTAAGATATTTAAAAATAAATATCGGGGAATAAATAGGGAACAGCAGGAGGCATAAAAAGATGAGAATTGTGACACTGGACGAGCAGAGCAAGAAAAATATCATGTCGGATCTGTTAAAGCGTGATCCGAACAACTATACAGAGTACGAGGATACGGTGCAGGCGATTGTGGATGATGTCCGCAAGAGAAAAGATACGGCTCTTTTTGAGTACACCGCAAAATTTGATAAGGCATCTCTGGACGCTTCCACAATCCGCGTGACGGATGCAGAGATTCAGGAGGCACTTTCCCTTGTAGATCCGAATCTCCTGGCCGTGATGAAGAAATCCATGAAGAACATCCGTGAGTATCACGAGAAGCAGAAGAGATGCAGTTGGTTTGACAGCAAGCCGGACGGCACAATTCTTGGTCAGAAGATGACGGCTCTTGAGAGTGTCGGTGTCTATGTTCCAGGTGGAAAAGCCGCTTACCCGTCCTCCGTTCTGATGAACATCATTCCGGCAGAGGTTGCCGGTGTAAAGCGAATCGTGATGGTGACTCCTCCGGGAAAGGACGGAAAGGTCAATCCGGTTACCCTGATTGCAGCTCATCTTGCAGGTGCAACCGAGGTCTATAAAGTCGGCGGAGCACAGGCAATCGCAGCCCTCGCATTCGGAACGGAGTCGATTCCGCGCGTCAACAAGATCGTTGGACCGGGCAACATTTTCGTCGCACTTGCAAAGAAGGCTGTATACGGATATGTGAGCATCGACAGTATTGCCGGACCGAGCGAGATCCTTGTGCTTGCAGATGACAGCGCAAATCCGCATTTTGTGGCAGCGGATCTTCTGTCCCAGGCAGAGCATGACGAGCTTGCTTCCGCAATTCTCGTCACAACGAGCATGGAGTTTGCAAAGAAGGTGTCTGCTGAGGTGGATGGCTATCTTCCGAAACTTTCCCGTCGTGAGATCCTTGAGAAGTCCCTTGACAACTACGGATACATTCTCGTGACCGAGACGATGAAAGAGGCGATCGACACCGTAAACGAGATCGCACCGGAGCATCTTGAGATCGTGACCCGCAATCCGTTCGAGGATATGACAAGAATCCAGAATGCCGGAGCAATCTTCCTCGGCGAGTACAGCTCTGAGCCTCTCGGCGATTACTTTGCAGGTCCGAACCACGTTCTTCCGACAAACGGCACTGCAAAATTCTTCTCTCCGCTCAATGTCGATGATTTCGTGAAGAAATCCAGCATCATTTATTACTCGAGAGAAGCTCTTGAGCGCGCACATAAGGACATTGAGACCTTTGCTGAGGCAGAGCATCTGACGGCTCATGCAAACTCCGTTCGCGTTCGTTTTGAAGACTAAACAGGCTAAGCATATTAAAGCGTTAAGAATAAAAAATCGAAAAAAAGGAGCTGTGGGATGAGCGGGATGGAACGAATCGCAAGCATGGAACGAAATACCAATGAGACAAAGATCAAGATGACATTAAATCTGGATGGCAGTGGAAAGGCAGATATTCATACAGGAATCGGATTTTTCGACCATATGCTGAATGGATTTGCCCGCCACGGTCTCTTTGATCTGTCTGTTACGGTCGATGGAGATCTGGAGGTGGACACCCATCACACGATCGAGGACACCGGAATTGTGCTTGGAAAGGTGATCCGCGAGGCAGTCGGCGACAAGAAGGGAATTGTGCGTTACGGTTCAGGCATTCTTCCGATGGATGAGGCGCTGATCCTGTGTGCACTGGATCTGTGCGGTCGTCCTTATCTCGTCTATGATTTGAATCTTGACCGGGAAAAAGTCGGAGATCTCGAGACGGAGATGGTCAGAGAGTTCTTCTATGCGGTCTCCTACGGCGCAGAGATGAATCTGCACATCAAGCAGATCAATGGGCTCAACAATCACCATATCATCGAGGCGACGTTTAAAGCATTTGCAAAAGCTCTCGATCAGGCAACCCGCTTTGATCCGCGCATCACCGATGTGCTCTCCACAAAAGGCACGCTTTAAGTCGGGGTAGTTCACCAGCAGGCAACATGCTTTCTGAACATGATATGGATTCATATGACCATGATCGATACTTATACTAGGAAAACATAGGAGGAAAAACTCATGCAGTTATATCCCGCGATTGATATGAAGGGCGGACGTTGTGTCCGTCTCACGCTTGGTCTGTTCGACCAGGAAAAAGTATATTCCGACCGCCCGGCAGAGATGGCAAAGCGTTGGGTGAGCGAGGGAGCAACTTTTCTTCACCTTGTCGATCTGGACGGCGCACTTGCCGGTCACTCTGTCAATGAGGAGGCGATTCGGGAGATCGTGAAATCAGTCAATGTTCCGGTTCAGCTCGGCGGTGGAATCCGCAGTGCGGAGGCAGTCCGCTATATGCTCGATCTCGGAATCACCCGCTGCATCATCGGCACGAAGGCAGTGGAAAATCCGGAGTTTGTCAAAGAGTTAGTGGAGACTTTCGGTCCGGAGCACATCGTAGTCGGTGTGGATGCAAAGAATGGCATGGTTGCCGTTGAGGGCTGGGAGAAGACGAGCAGTATCTCTGCGACGGATCTCTGCCTTCAGATGAAGACGTATGGCGTGGAGCACATCGTGTATACAGATATTTCCCGAGATGGAACGCTTTCCGGACCGAATGTGAATGCAACGAGAGAGCTGACGGAAAAAACCGGTCTTGACATCATCGCTTCCGGCGGTGTTTCCTGCATGGAAGATCTCGCTGCTTTAAATGAGAATCACATCCGCGGAGCAATCATCGGAAAGGCACTTTATGAGAACCGCATTGTGCTTCGCGATGCAGTCAATCTCTTTGAGGGTACAAAGTAACCAAAGGAAGAAGGAAAAAGAATTATGACAGCAGAGACCAAACGGCTGATCACAGCCATCGGATGTAAAAATAAGCAGGCGATCCTGCTTGGGACAGATGGAGATCTGTTAAAGCCACAAGCAACTTTGGAGGCTTCCCTGATCACAGTCGCAGAGCAGATCAACAACAGCGGAGCAGATGAGCTTCTGATTCTCGATCTCTCCGAAAATGATGAGGAGCATGAGGCAGTTATTGGATCGATCAAGGAGACGGCTCGCGTGATCGATCTGCCGATTCTTGTCGGCGGTCGCGTAAAACGCATGGAAGATGTCAAGAAATATCTGTATGCGGGTGCAAAAGCAGTTTTTCTTGATGCGGACAAACCGGAGAATGTCGATCTGATCCGTGAGGTTTCCAATCGTTTCGGAGCTGAGAAGATTTTCATGATGGTTTCCGATGAAAAGGCGCTTGCACGCGCAGAAGAGTTTGCACAGCTCGGCGTTTCCATGCTGATTTTAAACGGAACAGTTGCCGAAAGCGCAGATGCAGGCAAGGCAGAAAACCTTCCGGCTCTCGCTGTCTGCACCAAGACAGCGGAGACTGAGACGGTCTATCACGTTTTGCATGCAGATCACTGCGAGGGCGTGATTCTGACAGCGATTGAGGCTGACAAGACCAATAAGGAAATCTCTTATATGGAACTCAAGCAGGAACTTTCCAAAAAGGGCTGTCCGATGGATATTCTGACGTCTTCTGTGCCGTGGAGTGATTTCAAACTCGGTCCAAACGGACTGATTCCTGTCATCGTTCAGGATTTCAAGACCGATGAGGTTCTGATGCTCGCTTATATGAATGAGCAGGCATTTGAGGATACCCTGAAAACCGGAAAAATGCATTATTACAGCCGGAGCCGTCAGACTCAGTGGATGAAGGGTGAGACTTCCGGTCATCTCCAGTATGTGAAATCCTTAAAACTTGACTGTGACAACGACACGATCCTCGCAAAAGTCCACCAGATCGGACCTGCCTGCCACACCGGTTCTCACAACTGTTTCTTCCAGACACTTGCAGAGAAGGATTACAAGGAGACAAACCCGTTAAAGGTATTTGAGGATGTCTATGCCGTCATCAAAGACCGCAAGATTCACCCGAAGGAGGGTTCTTACACCAACTATCTGTTTGACAAGGGCATCGATAAGATCTTGAAGAAGGTTGGAGAGGAATGTACGGAGATCGTGATTGCGGCGAAGAATCCGGACCCGGAGGAGATCAAGTATGAGATTTCCGATTTCCTGTATCATGCGATGGTCCTGATGGTTCAGAAGGGCGTGACCTGGGAAGAGATTACGGAGGAACTGGCAAATCGCTGATTGTGTTGATTGGATTTGGAGATTGGGATCTTGAAAAATGAAATCCTTAAAAATGGACCCTTAAAAAATCTGGAATTTTAAATCTTTCCTTGACTTTTCAGGAGAGTTCCGATACTATTAGAGCAATAACTTGATTGATATTCATGATAGATCGTGATAGAACAGGTTATTCAACAAAAAACATCAACAAGTATCAACAAAGTCGAAAGAAAAAGGGGCTGGCGATCAGTCCCTTCTTCTTTTTGCTTTTCTTATCAGTTTCTTATCAGTCTCGGCAAAGTCAACTGCATTAAACTTTGGTCAGTAAAATGACTTGGAGAGTTGTAAATTGGTGTAAAAACGGGAAAACAGGAGGTATTTTCATGAGTGATAGGACACATGATCTGACAGAAAAAGAAAAAATGCAAAGGCAGATGCTTTACGATGCGAACTATGATCAGGAACTAAAAGCGGAGAGACTTCACGCGAAAGAACTGTGCTATGAGTATAACCACCTGCGTCCGACAGAGGAGACAAAGCAAAAGGCGATCATAAAGGAGCTTCTTGGAAAGACAAAAAAGTCCTTTGACATTCTGACGCCGTTTTTCTGCGATTACGGGTATCATATTGAGATCGGTGAGAATTTCTTTTCCAACTACAATCTGGTCATTCTGGACTGTGCAAAAGTGACGTTTGGGGACAATGTATTCATTGCGCCGAACTGCGGATTCTACACGGCAGGTCATCCGATCGATTCTGAGCGCCGAAATAAGGGACTTGAGTATGCCTACCCGATCACGGTCGGGGACAATGTGTGGATTGGTGGCGGAGTTCAGGTGATGCCCGGAGTCACGATCGGCAGTAATGTTGTGATCGGCGGAGGGAGCGTGGTCGTCAAAGACATCCCGAGCAACTCTGTGGCAGTCGGCAATCCCTGCAAAGTGATCCGCCCAATCACGGAAGCTGATAAAAAAATGCGCTGGGATCGTAGCTCTGTTGAAGAATAGGGGAATCATACTCGGAGAAAGAGGAAGCTCACAAACTCCGGGGGGGGTAAATGAACGACGAGTGGAAGTATTCAGAAAAATATGCTATAATAGGGGCACTTTAAGTCAGCAAAAATTTCTCTGACAAAAATGGCAAACAAAGGAGCAGAAAATCATGTCAAATATTACAGATCGTTTTCTTCGCTATGTATTAGTTGATACAGAATCTATGAGTGATCAGGAGGCATTTCCGAGTACAGAAAAGCAGAAAAACCTTGGAATGATGCTCAGAGAAGAGTTGGTTGCTCTCGGTGCAGAGGATGTCCGCATGGATGATTATGGATATGTCTATGCACGAATTCCGGCAAACACGAATAAGAGGATCCCGACCGTGGGATTTATCTCCCACATGGATACCTCACCTGATTGCCCGGGAAATGGGATTCATCCGCAGATTATCCGCAATTATGACGGAAAAACAATCCACATGAATGCCAAGACCGGAGAGACGATGAGTCCGGAGCGTTTTCCGGAGCTTCTGCGTTATGTGGGACAGGATTTGATTACAACCGACGGAACGACACTTCTCGGTGCGGATGATAAGGCTGGTGTTGCCGAGATTATGACGATGGCAGAGTATCTGCTGACTCATCCGGAAATCGAGCACGGAACAATCTGTATCGGCTTCACACCGGATGAGGAAGTCGGACGCGGTGCAGATTTCTTTGATGTGGAGGGATTTGGCGCAGATGTTGCGTATACGGTTGATGGTGGTGCTCTCGGTGAAATCGAGTATGAGAACTTCAATGCTGCTTCCGCAAAGCTCAATATCAACGGTGTCAACATTCATCCGGGTTCCGCAAGAGGTCAGATGAAGAATGCGCTCCTGATCGGAATGGAAGTTCAGCAGATGCTTCCGATGTTCCAGAATCCGGCATGCACGGATGGTTATGAGGGATTTTTCCATCTGAATAATATGTCCGGCGATGTCGAGCATGCTTACATGAACTATATCATCCGCGACCATGACCACGCAAAATTCGAGGAGAAGAAAGCACTGATGACCAGTGTTGTTTCTTACCTCAACACCAAGTATGGTGAGGGAACGGTTGAGCTGAATCTGAAAGATTCTTATTATAACATGCGCGAGAAGATTGAACCGCACAAGTATCTGATCGAAATTGCGGAGAACGCGATGAAATCTCTCGATGTGGAGCCGGTCGTATGCCCGATCCGCGGAGGCACAGATGGCGCTCGCCTTTCCTACAAGGGACTTCCGTGCCCGAACCTGTGCGCAGGTGGTCACAATTTCCACGGAAGATATGAGTACGTTTGCATTCAGTCGATGGAAAAGATTGCGGATATTCTTGTGGAGATCGTCAAAGCGTTTGCCAATCGTGGATAAGAGAAACAGCGAAGCTGTTTGGAGCGGTACATCAGTGCGGGAATAAAAGTAAAAGAGAGAAAGAGAGGAAATTGGGATGGAAGACCAAAATGAAATTTGTCTGAGAGAGATGTGCTCCTGCATTTCAGAAGAGACAGAGAATCTTTTTCTGGAATATACCGCACGTTTTATCCGGCAGACGACGAGACGTCAGTACGCCGGTCTTCTGGCTCTGTTCTGTCGTGAGACAAAGTGTGATTTTATGGAGATCACGCCGGAGAAGACCGATCGGTTTTTCCAGAATCATACAAAGAGCAGTACAGTAAAGACGCTCCAGTGGCAGATCGCAGCTTTGCGGGGCTTTGCACGTTTTATAGATGAGAAACAGGCGGTGGTGCAATCCCAAAATGTACAAAAATCAGGGGCAACCTCAAATCCGGAAGGTCATTTTGAGCGAGCCTTTCCGAAGATGCAGTTTGAGTGGTCATTACAGCCGATCGCTCCGATTCCCAAACTTGAGCATGTAGATCAGGTATTAACCTACTTCTACGAGAGGGATGATCTCACGATGTTTGTGGCGATCTCCACGATCCTGCGCTGTGGACTGACAACGAGGGAGTTGTGTGGATTGAATGTCGGTCATATCTTCATGGATGCCGATGGACAAAAGGGAATGATCATTCCGGATACTCACCGCAGAGAGCGAAAAGTTAAGATTCCTGATGATTTGTTTGATTTGATTGTCCGGCTGATTCCGGCGCAGGCGGAAAAGGCTTTTCCTGTCTTTCGGTTACGGCGTTTTGAGAAGCGTCTGTCCGCCCGTATGTTGGAACACTATATCAAGGATGCCTGCGAAGCACTCGAAATTCCGCCGTTTACGATGACTCAGCTTCGCAACCTCGCTGTCGCAAGCATGGTTCAGGGAGGTGCTCCGGCACAGGCAGTCTCCGACTACCTTGGAACGGATATTCTCTGGATCACCCGATATGATGTCGCTGTACCGGAGCTCAAGGACTCCGCTGTGGATTATCATCATATCTGCATTAAAAAATTTGATTAAGTTACTTTACATGTTAAAAAAAAGTAATTGACAAGAACTTCCCGCATATGATAAGATCAGAATACATATTAGGGAGTAGTTCGCATCGGACGGTTTTGATCGCCGGTGTTGTGCTGGTCGTCATCACGCAACTGTTTTTCGTTGCCGGACAGTACACATCATTGAAATGGAACGAGACTTTTATTGTTTTGCATGTCATGAGAAGTGAAAAATGCCACTGGCATTTTTCACGGATTGTACATGTTTGGTGCAGTAAAGGTCTCTTTTTTGTTACGAAAATCCTGATCCACGGATTTCCAGTACAAAATTCTTTTCTGAATTTCTAAAGAATTTCTGAGACAAAAGAGCGTTTTCTGCACATGATTTTCTTATCACCTCATCAAATAAGATCCTCGGCATTAAAGATTAAAGATTTATCAAACAGTGAAAAGGAGCAAAGAGAAATGATAATGATGCAGAAAGAAGTATGGAGCCAGTCGGTTGACGAAGTACTCCGACGTTTTAAGACAACGCGATCGGGATTATCGGGTGAGACTGCCAAAGAGCGGTTGCAGACAACAGGCGAAAATGTCCTGGAGGAGGGGAAAAAGAAGACAGCGGGACAGATTTTTCTCAGTCAGTTTTGTGATCTTCTTGTCGTGATTCTTCTGATTGCAGGTGGAATCTCGATGATCTCCGGAAACTTGGAGAGCACTGCGGTAATCCTGCTTGTTCTGGTGGCAAATGCGGTTCTCGGAACAATTCAGCAGATCAAGGCAGAACAGTCGCTTGAAAGCCTTAAAAATCTCTCCTCCCCGAACAGCAGAGTGATTCGTGATGAAAAAAAGATCGAGATTCCGTCCCGGGAAATTGTGATCGGGGATCTTCTGGAACTGGAAGCGGGTGATCTCATCCCCGCGGACGGAAGAATTGTAGAGAGCTATTCGCTTCAGGTCAATGAGAGTTCTCTGACCGGGGAGACCTCCCATATAGAAAAGAGAGAAGGCGTGCTTGCAGGCGAGACGCCTTTAGCTGACCGCACCAATATGGTCTACTCGGGAAGCCTTGTCGTGTATGGGCGGGCGGTAGTGGTTGTGACGGCAACAGGGATGCAGACAGAACTTGGAAAAATTGCAGGAATGATTCATCAGGCAGGAGAGTCTAAGACTCCGCTTCAGCGCAGTTTAGATCAGTTCAGCCAGAAACTTGCTATTCTGATTTTGATGATCTGTGCTCTCGTCTTTGCGCTCTGCCTTTCCCGCAAAATGACGGTTCTTGACGCTTTGCTCTTTGCGGTTGCACTTGCTGTTGCAGCAATTCCGGAAGCCCTGACCTCGATTGTGACGATTGTGCAGGCATTCGGTACGCAGAGAATGGCAAAAGAACATGCTATCATCAAAAAACTCAGCGCGGTGGAGAGCCTTGGCGCAGTTTCTGTGATTTGCTCAGATAAAACAGGAACGCTGACCCAGAATAAGATGACGGTTCAGCAGATTTTTGTAAATGGAAATGTAATCGAGGCAAAAGCTCTTGATATGACCGACCAGACACAGCGGTATCTGGTTTACGATGCAGTCCTGACAAATGACTCGAGTATCGTTGATGGACAGAGCATTGGAGATCCGACGGAATCAGCGCTCTTGGAGATGTTTCGGGAGATTCCGGCATTTGCCAGCTACAGCTCTCTTGGGAAACAGGGGATGAGCGAGGAAATCCTCAGAAAGATGATGGCAAGACTGGAAGAAATTCCATTTGATTCAGATCGAAAGCTGATGAGCACGAAATACCGAATTCATGGGAAAGAAACGATTCTGACAAAAGGGGCGGTGGATGTTCTGCTTGACCGCTGTATCTGGATTCGCAGACAGAATGAAATTTGTCCGATGACGGAGACAGAACGAGAGAAGATTCGGATACAGAATCAACAGTTTTCTGAGCGAGGACTGCGCGTGCTGGCATTTGCATACAAGGAATCCTGCGAACCTCTGTGCAGAGAAGCGGAGTGCGACTATGTGTTTCTCGGACTGATCTCTATGGCAGATCCGCCACGCCCGGAGTCCATCAAGGCAGTGAGGGATGCCAAATCTGCGGGAATCCGAACCGTCATGATCACAGGCGATCACAAGATAACTGCGGTCGCAATCGCCCGCAAGATCGGTCTGTTTGAGGACGGGGATCTGGCATTGACCGGCATGGAGCTGGATCGGATGAGTGAGGAGGAATTGGATCAAGCGATCGAAAAAATCTCAGTCTATGCGCGAGTTTCACCGGAAAATAAGATCCGAATCGTCCGCGCATGGCAAAGAGCCGGGAAACTGGTTGCGATGACCGGAGACGGTGTCAACGATGCCCCTGCACTCAAAAAGGCAGATATCGGCGTTGCGATGGGAATCACCGGAACCGAGGTGTCAAAAGATGCGTCTGACATGATTCTCACAGATGACAATTTTGCCACGATCATTCGAGCAGTCGCAAACGGAAGAACCGTATACCGCAACATCAAAAATGCAGTGAGATACCTGTTATCGGGAAATACCGCTGCCATCCTTGTCGTTTTATACACTTCCCTGCGAGCGCTCCCGTTGCCATTCGTGCCTGTACAGCTCTTATTTATCAATCTGCTCACCGACTCGCTTCCGGCACTGGCAATCGGAATTGAACCCGCAGACGAGGGCGTTCTTAAAGAAAAACCGAGAGATCCGAAAGAAGGATTGATGAATCGGGAATTCTTGATCAAAATGCTTGTGGAGGGCGCACTGATTGCACTCTCAACAATTTTTGCCTTCTCGATTGGACTGAAACAGAGCTCTGTTATGGCATCGACAATGGCCTTTGCGACAATCACACTCGCAAGACTCTTTCATGGATTTAATTGCCGGAGTGAATTGCCCCTGCTTGCGATTGGTTTAAAGAGCAATCCTTCAAGCCTGCTTGCGTTTGGAATCGGCGCTTGTTTTCTCGCTCTTGTCGTGGGTGTTCCGGCATTTCACAGTCTTTTTCAGATTCAGGCGATGAACACACAAAATTTGGTGCAGACGCTGCTCCTTGCCATGATTCCGACATTGGTGATTCAGGGTTTTCGGGTAATTTGTGAAAGGAAAAAGAAAGAAAAAGATTATTAAGTTTACGTAATTTATTTATGTAAACCATATGATTCAGAGAGAGTATCTCTCTCCTTTATAGGGGTGGGTATCGCAAACTTTCTTAGGAGCGATTGAATGGACTTCCACTTGTAGTCTCTTTATATTATAATAGGAATAACACAAACATTTTTCATTATAATTGGGTTTTGCAAAAATTATAATCAGTAGGGTGAGGAAAAAATATGAAGGCAATCTCGGTTTATGCGATCACGAGGACTCAGAGTCTGGAACATTTGCAGAAATTGGAACGACAGCTCTCTGGAAGAACCAGCTTTCTGAAAATGCGAAAGTGGGAATGGGAGAGTATGAGGGATCTGACGGATCAGCTGGAGGCTCATATGCCAGAGATCGCCCGCCTTCGTTTTTTCTACTCCTTCCAGATACCACGTCTTGGAAAAGAATTTGATCTTCTTCAAATCAAGGAAGACCAGATTTTAAACATCGAGTTAAAGAGTGGAGCTGTATCTGATGAAGCAATCCGTCGACAGCTTTTGCAAAATCGCTATTATCTGTCTGTCCTTGGCAAACCAATTCGTTCCTACACCTATATCAGCAGTCAAAAACGGCTTGTGCGCCTGACAAACCACGATCATCTTGCAGAAACAGACTGGGAAAAATTGTGTGAGGAACTGCAAAATGAGAGCAGAGATTATGAGGGAAATATTGAGGAGCTGTTTCGTGCGGAACTTTATCTGATTTCCCCACTCACAGAGCCGTCCCGTTTTCTAAAAAAAGAGTATTTTCTGACGGCTCAGCAGAGGGAGATTGAACGGCAGATTTTAAAGAAAATTCGCACAGAGAGAACAGGTTTGTTCTGGTTTACCGGTCTTCCCGGAACTGGAAAGACCCTGCTTTTGTATGATCTTGCGATGAAACTTTCTGTCAGACAGCAGGTTTGTATGATTCACTGTGGGGATGCAAAGGCGCAGTGGAATCTTCTCCATGAGCGCCTGCAACGAGTTGAATATCTGTCTCACAGTGACATGAACCCTGTTAGTAGCAATTTCTCGCAATTTCATGCGATCTTCGTCGACGAGGCGCATCTGCTTCCACCGGAGACACTGGCATGGTTACTGAAATCCTGCAAGGATCGCCCTATCATCTTTTCAAGTGACTGTGAAGATATGATTTCTCCGGAAGAACTGGATCGATCTACCTTGCATGAATTGAAAAATTTGTCCGGTATTCAGACCTATCACCTGACAAACCGGATTCGCACAAATGCCGAATTGTCTTTTTATACTCAAAGCATGATGCATCTTTCTCACAGGCGGCTTTCGTTCTCTTATCCTCATATCTCGGTTGTCTATGCCAACAATGAGGAGGAGGCAGACTGCCTGCTTGCAGATTATCGAACCCGCGGATATATCTGTGAGAAAGAGATGTTAAGCCCGGAGCCAGAACGAGTAGCCGACCGAATTGCAGTCTTGATTGATGAGCGATATTATTATGATGAGCAGGGCTATCTGTGCTCGACAGATCGAAGCGTCTGGAATCTTTTCTGCCGTCTGAATCAGGCAAAAGAAGAGTTGACATTTGTGGTAAAGGCAAATGAAGCGGTGTATGCAACGCTGTTGGGGTTGTTGTTTATTTGAATCATTCCAGACAGGTGGGGTACGCCCTGCGCTCAGATCCTCTGGGCGATGTTCCTGCCTTTCGGGTTGTCAACTCTAAGGGGTTCTTGGGTTGCGACCATCTATGATGGAGAAAGCCGAGGAGCTGTATGCGCTTTTTCAGTCACTGGGAATCTAAGCGAAAAAAGAAAAATCTGCAAGAAAAAGAAAGAATAGAAAGGATACAGACAAACGATGAATCGTCAGGAATTACTTCATGCAATTAAAACCTACAAGCCATACAATAAGCAGGAAGAGCGGGACCAGGTTCTGATCGCAAATTGGATCGAAGAGCACGAAGATGCATTTTCGCGAGAGAATCAGGTGGCACATGTGACAGCATCAGCTTGGGTTGTCAACAAAGACCGAAGCAAGGTTCTGATGGTATACCACAATATTTATGATTCCTGGTCGTGGCTTGGAGGACATGCGGACGGGGAGACGGATCTTTTAGCTGTCGCGATTCGCGAAGTCAAGGAGGAAGCGGGACTTTCGGATGTCCGCCCGGTATCGAGAGACATCTTTTCGTTGGAGTCTCTTACCGTGGATGGTCATATAAAAAAAGGCAAATATGTATCCAGTCATCTGCATTTGAATGTGACGTATTTGTTGGAAGCGGATTCGGATGAGTGTGTATCGATAAAGGCGGACGAAAATAGCGGAGTCGCATGGTTTACATCGGAAGAAGCCTTGAAAAAATCTACGGAACCGTGGTTTGTGGAGCATGTGTATACAAAACTTATAGAAAAAGAACGGGAAAACAGAATTCAGAAACTTCCTTCATTTTCAAAATAAACTCGTCATAAGTCTTACAGCTTTGTGCCAGATCCGAGAGATCTGGCTTATAAAGGCGTTCACAAAAATATTCCGTTGAGCAATAAATATTATTCCTTGTCGGAGGAATCCCCTTCATCCTTCAAAAACTTTAAGCGGTTTTTATCAAAGTCAATGTAGAAGCGGGTGGTAGTGGAGGAGTCTGCATGTCCCAGTGCATGCTGGACAAGGGAGACATCGCCACCGCTTCGCTCATAGAGCTGGGTTCCGAAGCTCTTGCGCAGGAGATGCGCAGAGAATTTTACGTTCGGGGGCAGGACAAACCTGCCGTATTCTTTGACAATCTGACCAACGCGATTGATCGTAATTCGTGTGCCACGGTTTGACACAAACAACGGTCCGTTTGCCTTTTTTTCTTTTTCGCTCTTCATCTTCATCAGAACCGGGCGTTCTAGTTCAATGTAGTCGGAGAGGGCAGTGAGCACCTCTTTTTTAAAGTAGACGAACTCGGTATGTCCACCTTTTCGCCGGACGAGCAGTCGCTGTTCATCAAGATCCAAATCGTACATATCAATGTTCAACAGTTCGGAGATACGAATACCGGTTCCGAGAAAAAGCATGATGATTGCATTGTCGCGCAATTTTGTCTTCTCAAAGAATACTTTTTCCCGTTCCGTTTTCTGTGCACCGGTCTGAACGTTTTTCTTGAGTCGTTTTGTCTCGGACTCTGTGAGGGCGACGATCGGCTTCTTCGGAACTTTCGGAATATCGACATAAGTTGCTGGATTTTTCGTCATGTATTCATTGATGACCATATACTTGAAAAATGCTTTGATCGAGGCGAGCTTTCGGCGTTTTCCAGACGGAGAATTCTCAAACACCTGAATTTTTTCTTTTCCAGTCGGAGTTGTTCGGGTGATGTAGTTTCCATCCGCGTCCTTCATCGAGTATTCATCCAAGTATGCCAAAAACATAACAATGTCATTTGGGCGAAGATGATCCAGAGCGTCCATCGGGATCTGGGCGATTGACGGGTACGGGAAGCGGTCAGGAATCGCTTCGAGAAGATACTTTAGAAACACACGCAGATCAATCGCATAGGCGACTTTGGTTTTGGGCTGATAGACAGAGTCCTTGGCATAGAAAAAGTTTACGACATAGTCAGGGAGTTCCCTTAAAATTTCCCTTAATTTTTCAGATTCACTTTTCATAGGAATAGATCAATCCTTTCTATATTTTCTGCAATTTATAAAGTATTTTTCCGGTTTTACATAAAATAGAATTAATTTTAAAAATCAGCAATAACAATTCTGATAAAACAATATATAAAAATATTTATTCTGAAAATCCTCTCAGATCAAATATTTTCTGGTTCAAGCGATAAAAGTTACGTTTGAAGTACAAAAATCCGCTCGTTTTTAGAGCTTAATTCGGGGCTCAAAACAAGTATACCACAAGTCGTTTATTTTGGCTATATAATTGTGATAAACTTATGTTTATCACAATTATATAAATTTATCACAATTTATCGGTCTCTACTACCCTTTTTTTGCTGATATAGTCGTCATCAGAAACTATTCTTTTCTTTTGCGTTTTGGATTTTCTGGAAACCAGCCTTTCTGAACACGCCGTTCTTGTTCAAAAAGCTCTTTAATACTCCAAAGACAGGTAACACCAAGTACCGCTACAACACTTCCAATTGCTGTATTTTCAATCCATAAGGACAATACAAGAAAAATCATTCCTAAAATTAAAAATACCGACCAAACACTCTTGCTAAAATAATATTCCGTTTTAACCACAATTCCATGGAAAAGTCCAATAACAAGAAATGTAAAAATTCCAACAATTAGTCCTTCTAGATGCATATTTACTTCATCTTCTTTCTCTTTCTTTAAAAATTATTCATTAAAGAACATAATAACATATAACCTTTTTCTGAACAACCAGATCATAAATAAAAGAGACACTTCCTGCACAATAAGGTTACATGTATAAAATGACAGAGAGCCAGACAAGACATTCTCTGTCCCATCTGACTCTCGAGCAAAAACATAAATTCTTTTCTTCCTTATAACTAATGTTTCACCTACTGCAGGCTCTGAGCACCAGGACCTCCGTTTTCCGATCCTGCCGGACCATCAGTAAAATTTCCAGAGGCTTGTCCCGGAGCTTCCAAAATCGCATTCGTTTCTTGCGCATTTCCCGGCGTTTCAGAAGGACTCTCTTTCTTTGCACCAGGTCCGGTCACGGTATCCGAGCTTTCCGGTGCCGGGGAGGCGACAACCGCTGATTTTGTCTCCTCCTTGCCATTGTTTTTTTCTTCCTCAGACGGATCTAAGGCTTCGATTGTGGAGGAAACTGAACCGGAAGTCTCCACAGATGCATTGGCGTTATTATCTGCATTTTCGGTATTCTCCGCGTTCTCCGAACTGTTTTCTACATTCTGATTATTTCCATTTCCGGCATCGTTTGCATTCTCAGCCGGAGTCTCTGAATTCTTCTTTTTGGAAGAACCGGAATTCTCACCGGTATTTCCCTCGGCACCGATGTTTTTTCCGGATTCCGTATCCTTTCCAGGCTGACCAAGACCGGTCTTTTCCGCAATGTGATTGCTGATGGTCTGAACCGTTGCAGACGGAGTAAAATTTTCATCGTCATACAAGAAACTGTGAAGCTGGACCACGTTGCTTTCCAGAGTCGTCGGAATGACGCAAGCCTTCTTTCCGATCTTCATCTCCTGATGGGAGAACGGGAAACCGGAAGTCTGCCCGATGTAATACTTCCTTGCCCCACGTGCAAATGTGAGCAGATCATTTAAGCCGATGCTTGTTGAGATCTCCGGATAGATCGCAGATGCCAGATTTTTCAGTGTTTTGCCATCTGCATGTTTTGCTTTCTCCATTGCAAGACCGAGTACCTTTCTCTGACGCTCTGTGCGGTTGAAATCTGTATCCATCAGACGAAGTCTTGCATAGGCGACAGCCTGGACACCATCAAGATGATTCATTCCGCTGTGCTCGAGCTGAACCGATCCGATTCCGGTGGAATTTACAGTCTCTGTGATAAACGAGTTGATATAAGCAAATTCTTTATCCGTGATTTCCAGATCAACACCGCCAAGGATGTTGATTCCGTCGACAACGGCTTTCCAGTTAAATGTCGCATAGTCGTCAATCGAGAGGTCCAGATTCGATTCCAGAGCTGATACCGCCTGCTCATGACCACCCTTGAAATAGGCTTCATTGATCTTGTCATAGTCGTTATCGGAATCAATTCTCAAATAACTGTCACGGAAAACAGATGCCAGGCGAATCTCGCCGGTCTTCTTGTTGATGCTACACAACATCTCAACATCCGAAAGCGCCCCGCTTCCAAGGTTTCCATCTCGGGAATCAACACCAAACACAGCGATCGTCCAGTATCCGCCACCGCGAAACATGGAGACACCCTGATATCCGATGAACAAGAGAAGAGCAATCAGAAGCACCATTAAGATGCCATTTCCCTTCTTCTTTCTCCGGCGTCGTCTTCCTGCTCTTCCTGTATTTCCACCCCCGGAATAATTATTTGAACGATTTGAACGGCTTCGACTTCTAGGTGTGTCTTCATCGTTGCGCCGATCATATGTTCGATCATTTCTGCTTTGCGCATAATCACGATCTCGTCCATCTTCAGAAGAAGATCTGCGAGACGAGGATCGACGTCCCCGATTCTGGTTTCGTCTTCGCATTCGGTCAAGTTCATCTTCCTCATACGGTTGTCTGTCATCTCCATATCCCATTTTTTGTCCTCCCAATTTCATTCATTTAATAACTAACTTACGTTTCTGTTTCTGATTCTTGCGATTTCAATGTTTATCAATCATCGATCAGTCGGCGATAATAAGGCCAGTTTGCATCGCGGACGGCAACGGTCACATTGTTCACCGAGGCACTGCTCTCATGAATACATTGGATTCTTCCGTCAGAAGTCCATCCGAGGAACATGATCACATGGGCGTCTGTTCCCGTGCGAATAATGATGTCGCCCGGCTTTAACTGGTCTCGACTGATGCTCGTTCCGGTAGCGGCAAGTCCCGATGTGCTCTCGTAAGGGAGACGTTTTCCGGTTACAGACCAGTATACCCAGCCGATCCAGCCGGAGCAGTCAAGTCCTTTCAAAACTCGTCCTTTATAATCAGCGGTTGTCAGAACTCCGAAGCTGTTTCCGGCATAATTTGGAGCAGATGCTTTTCCACCCCAATAGTAAGGAACTTTTCCGACAGAATTCAGTGCAAAACGGATGATACGAAGGCGCTCCTCGGATAATCCTGCCGGAAGCTGTGCCATATATGCCTCGATCTCTGCACTTGTCAGCGCATTTCTTCCCGAAATCGCAGATACGGTTAATCCATATTTCTCAAACCAGTCCTGCGCGGCAAGGGAACGCACTGCTGTCATCGCGGCTTCATCCCATCCACGCCACTCCGGATCCCCAAGGTTCGCAGGATCATTCCCAATCGAATCTTTCACAAATAGATTCTGATTTTTCTCATTGAGTCCGGTAATCTTCATATGGATAATCAGATCCACATGACCCGGGCAATACGACGAAGAGGAAGTTCCTGACTTTGAGCTCTTTGACTTCGAATCCGATGCAACCTCATGAGATTGAGCCTGAGTCTGCGCCTGAACCTGAGATTGCGCCACCGTCGCAGAGGGAACGGCATCCGACTCTGTCGCTGTCATGGTTGCCAAAGGCTCTGTTGTCGATCCACCACTCTCTGTATTTGAAGAATCTGAAAAAGCAGAAGAACTTTCAGAGCTGGATTTGTTCGAGGACATGTTCGTCTCCTGATTTTGATCGGCAGAGGTCTGCCAGGATGCCTTTTTACTGGAAACAATCATTCCCGCTGTTGTCGCTTCCGCTGCCCGACTCGCCTCCTGTTCTGCAACAGAAGACTCATAGGCTGCCTGCTTTGACTCTGCGCGGGACGCCTCCTCAGAAGCTCTCTGTTCAGAAGTCTTGTTTGAGACAATCATAGACGTAGAGCCAGAAGAAGCCTGCGTATCGATGAGATCCTCTCCCGACACAGTTCCAGCTTCTGCTTCTTCACTCTCTGCCCCTTTCTCAGCCCCGAGAAAGGCCTCCTCATAGGAAATTCCGCTCTCCTCCTTTTTCGCCTCTTTTTCCAGTTCTTCCTTCTGTCTCAACTGAGCATCCTCTCCGATACAGCCATCACAGTAATAGACATCCGATAGGCTGACGGTGTAGGAATGAGACTGATCCCAGAGTGCCTTCGCATAGGAGAGAAAGAGATCGTAATCCGTGACACCCTTATAATAGGTATAAAGATTTGCCATCGACATGATCTCCCGCACATTGGAATACGGGGTAATCGCATTTCCATCGCCATCCGTTGCCGTCATACGGATGTTTTTGAACGAATTGATCGTCCAGGTAGACGGATCATCTTTGTTCTGTCGGCTGTCTTCAGGACTATATTTTCCCATAATCGAACTTTGCGGTTTTCCGAGTTTCTGTGCCATCTGTGCCGGGGTGACATCCGACATGTCATAAATCTGGCTGATCCAGTTCTCATCATGAGTCATCAGCGTCTTAAAGATCTGTCCTGCCAGACTTTGCGTGATCTGTGTCTGATCTGCACCATCCGGGAAGTAATGAGCAAGATTCAGATCATCCACAACCGGTTGCCATCCTGCGTCCGCCTCGACAACCTCCGTTGAAGCGAGCGTATCATCCTCGGTCTCCCAGTCCGTCTCTTCCTCTGTGGCAAGTACCTCCTCAACAACCGGTTCCGGCTGATAAATCGGACAGAGATGACCGAGTACAGCTGTTCCACACCCAAACATCAGCATCAACCCCGCTGCCGCATATTTCCTTCGATCTGCAATCGCCATGCGGGACATTGTCCCAATCATGGAATATATTTTTCTTTTGTCTATTTTCATTCCACTACGCACCTGGTTTCTGATTTTTCGATATATTATTGTAGCATAGAAAAAACTGGAAATACAGAGACAATCCTTTAAGAAATTTTTTAAGATTTCTTGAAGATCTCATGAAAAACTCATAAAAAATCGCAGGAAGCCCTATTTTGACTGGTGAAACATTTGACGAAAGGGGGGACTTCTAGTATAATAAGGGGCAGATCTGTGAGAAGGAGGAACAGAAGTTAAATAGCAAAGCTAAGCGCCAGGCACCCTGTGCAGGTTCGTGAATGGACGATCAGTAAACAAAAATATCTTTTTGAAATATCAAAAATGTCAATCGTCTTCTGCATGCAGGGTTAACGAGGTGGAGAGAATATCGAAAATTCGGCGGGTGCTCTCCCATGCCGTTTCGGGCGTGTATATTCGACAAAATATGCGGGTAACTGCAAAACAACTGTCGGATAACCGAAACAAAAAAGTCAGATTCTATCAAAATCGTAAGCGATCAGATTCCTTTTACAGGTTTGTGGTTTTATTTTTGTACGAAAAAATAAAAAACACAAAGAAAAAAAGATAAGACAACTAAGACAGTAAAGAGAGGATATTAATATTATGTGTGGAATTATTGGATACTCAGGACCTTTAGATGCTCGTAAAATTCTGTTAGATGGACTTGCAGGGCTGGAATACCGCGGTTACGACAGTGCAGGAATTGCTCTTGTGATGGAGGATTCCAGCATCTGTCTTGCGAAGAAGACTGGAAAAGTACAGGCACTCAGAGAATACTGTGATGAGATCATCAAGGGGGCATCCCACTGCGGAATCGGTCATACGCGTTGGGCAACCCACGGCGGTGTAACCGAACAGAATGCGCATCCGCATCGCGCCGGACGTGTGACTCTGATTCACAACGGAATCATTGAGAACTATCATGAGCTGACCAAGGAGTTTCATTTAGAAGACCGACTGATCTCCCAGACCGACAGTGAGGTTGCTGCATGGGTACTCGACTCGCTCTATGATGGCGATCCGCTCAAAGCAATCAGCAAACTCCAGGAGAAGCTGCGCGGTTCTTACGGCTTCTGTATCATGTTTGACGATCAGCCGGGTTCTATTTATGCGGTCCGAAGCGTCAGCCCGCTTGTAGCCTCCTACACGCACTCCGGTGCTCTTGTTGCGTCTGACCTGACTGCGCTGATTCCTTACACGAACCAGTATTTCGTTGTTCCGGAGGGAAAGATCGTGAAGCTGACGCCTTACAAGGTGCAGGTTTACAATCTCGATGAGGCATTTACGAAGTTTACCCCGGAAATTCTGACGGTCAACTGGAACATGGATGCTGCAATGAAGAACGGCTATCCGCACTTTATGATGAAGGAGATCCATGAACAGCCAGATGCCATGAAGAACACGATCCTGCCGAGAATGAGCCACGGTCTCCCGGATTTCACGGCTGACAAGATTCCGGATGATCTGTTTACAAACTGCAACCAGATCCACATCGTTGCCTGTGGTACAGCAATGTATGCCGGTATGGTTGCGCGTGCAATGATGGAACCTCTGCTTCGGATTCCGGTAGCAGTAAGCATTGCTTCTGAGTTCCGTTACGAAGATCCGCTGATCGATGAAAAGACATTGGTGATCATCATCTCCCAGTCCGGCGAGACGATCGATACACTTGCGGCGATGCGCCTTGCTCATCAGTATGGCTCTAAGACGCTTGCAGTTGTCAATGTAAAAGGTTCCTCAATCGCGCGTGAGAGCGACTACGTGCTCTACACCCATGCAGGTCCGGAGATCGCTGTGGCAAGCACCAAAGCATATTCCGTACAGCTTGCAGCGCTCTACCTGGTAGGATGCAGAATGGCTCTTGTTCGCGGAAAGTTTACAGAGAAACAGGCAGAAGACTTCCTCTCCGATCTCCTCGATGCGATTCCTGCAATGGAGACGATGCTTGCACAGAAAGAGACCTTCCACGAGCTTGCAGTTCATCTGATTAATCATCCGGATGCGTTTTTCATCGGTCGTGGTCTTGACTATGCATTCTCTCTCGAGGGTGCGCTTAAGCTCAAGGAGGTTTCCTACATTCATGCGGAGGCGTATGCAGCGGGAGAACTCAAGCACGGTACGATCGCACTGATCTCCGACAACGTTCCGGTCATCGCAATTGCGACACAGGAACATGTGTTTGCTAAGACAATTTCCAACATCCGTGAGGTCAAGGCGCGCGGTGCTTTCATCATTCTCCTGACAAAGGAAAGCGCGGTTGTGGATGAGAATCTTGCAGATATCCACATCCGTATCCCAAATATGGATGACCGCTTCACGGTATTCCCGATCATCGTTGCATTGCAGTTCATTGCATACTACACTTCAATCGGAAAGGGTCTTGACGTTGACCAGCCGAGAAACCTTGCAAAGTCTGTAACCGTAGAGTAATATCGGTGGTTGTATTAAGCATAAGCATATGAAAAGCTCCTGTCTCTCATTTATGGGATTCTATTTCGTGAATCCCGACGAGGGGCGGGAGCTTTTTTGCATTGTATCTTAATTTGATGCGAAAGTCTCATACATATTTTGGATAACTGTTATAAGGATTTTTCTATCAGAACCGCAGAGCACGGTAATTTCTTCATGTCGGCGCATGTACCAGCTTTGTGCATGATTCATTATTTCTTGTGCTTGCGAGCTTCCAGATAATCGTTCAGCTCTGCATTCGGAATGTCGGTGATGAACATATGCCCCGGTGCATGGGTGATGACAATCGGAAGTTTTGCATTCTCGATTGCTGCCTGAGGAGTCACACCACACGGCCAGAATACCGGAATCTCGCCCTCATAGATGTCAACTGCCTCGCCATAATCTGGCTTCATGACGTCTTTGACACCGACTTTCTCCGGATCACCCATCTGTACTGGTGCGCCGTGAACGTTTGGCATCTTGACCGTGATGTCATAAGCCTTCTGCGCATTCTCCGGTGTCATCGGGCGCATTGAGCATACCATCGGACCGGAGAATGGACCTGCCGGAACGGTCTGGATATTGGTCTTGAACATTGGCACGTTTCTGCCCTGTGCAATATGGCGAATTTCAATACCTTCGCGAATCAGCGCTTCTTCAAACGAGAACGAACATCCGATCAGGAAGCCGACATAACCCTCTTTCCAATAATCGGAAACATCAGTCAGCTCTTTTGTGAAGACACCGTTCTCATAGATGCGGTATCTCGGAATATCGGTACAGATGTTTCCACCCTCTCCCATTGCATGAGTGTCCGGGGTACCCTTTACGATCTCAAGAATTGGGCACGGAAACGGATTTTTATTTGCATACTCTTCAAAATCTGCTGCATATTCCGCCGGAAGAATCACAAGGTTTGCCTGTGCATATCCACGACACATACCAGCGGTTGGGAAGTCGATCACTCCCTCACGAATCAGCTGACGCACCTGTGCCGGACTCATATCTACATAAGGTGTAATATCAAATGCCATAATCGTTTCCTCCTCATTTTCCAATTCATTTTTATTTTGAGTCTGATCCAGAGTGTTTTAAATTTTATCTCGTTCCATCTTTAACTCCAGCTCAAGCTCTGTTTTCAGACATCATACCACAGTTTACCAAAAAAATGAAATGCTTTTTTCTAAATTTCTCAAAATAAAGTATAAGATTTAGAAAATGAGTAAAAATCATACTTTTGTTCCTAAATAATAGCCTTGCAATTACGATAACAAAATAAAACTCTTTCTTTCTGCAAATTTATGTTGACGTTTGCGGAGATTTTGCGTACACTTCTGAATTACCCCTCTGCAAAGTTTCCCGTGTAGAGCTGATAGTACTTTCCCTTCTGAGCAATCAGATCGTCGTGATTTCCGCGCTCGATAATTCGTCCCTGCTCAAGAACCATGATACAGTCGGAGTTCTTGACTGTGGAGAGACGGTGAGCGATCACAAATGTTGTACGCCCCTTCATCAACGCATCCATTCCCGCCTGTACAAGCGCCTCGGTTCTCGTATCGATCGACGAGGTTGCCTCATCAAGGATCAGAACCGGCGGATCGGCTACCGCTGCCCGCGCAATCGCAAGGAGCTGTCTCTGACCCTGGCTTAAGCTCGCACCGTCCGCAGTCAGAATCGTCCGGTAGCCATTTGGCAGTCTGCGAATGAATCCGTCCGCATTTGCAAGACGCGCGGCGTCCATGCACTCCTCATCGGTCGCATTGAGCTTTCCGTATCGAATGTTGTCCAGGACGGTTCCCGTAAACAGGTGCGTGTCTTGAAACACCATTCCGAGTGAACGACGCAGATCAGATTTGCGGATTTTTGTGATGTTGATGCCGTCATAACGGATCTTTCCGTCCTGAATATCGTAAAATCGGTTGATCAGGTTTGTGATCGTCGTTTTTCCAGCACCGGTTGAGCCGACAAATGCGATCTTTTGTCCCGGCTTTGCATAGAGACGAACATCATGCAGAACCAGATGAAAAGGATCATAGCCGAAATCAACCCCATCCATCACGATCTCACCCTTCAACTTTTCGTAGGTGACACTTCCATCCGCCTGATGAGGATGTTTCCATGCCCACAGATCGGTGCGGGTTTTGCTTTCATGAATCGTTCCATCTGCATCCTCGGTTGCATTCACGAGCTGTACATAACCGTGATCCTCCTCCGGCTTTTCATCCATAAGTTCAAAGACACGATTAGCACCGGCAGATGCCATGATGATCGAGTTGAGCTGTTGGCTGATCTGAGTGATCGGCTGAGTGAAACTCTTGTTGAGAGTGACAAAGGCGATGATCGTTCCGATCGTCACGGTTCCGCCGATTCCCTTTAGTGCCATCAGTGCACCGCAGACTGCGCAGAGAACATAGCTTAAGTTTCCGATATTTCCATTGATCGGCATCAGAATATTCGCATAGCGGTTTGCCTTATCCGCACTCTCTCGAAGCTGGTTGTTGATTTTCTTGAAATCCTCGATCGAAGTCTCCTCATGGCAGAATACTTTGATAACTTACTGACCGTCCATCATCTCCTCGATAAATCCGTCGACCGTTCCAAGATCTTTTTGCTGTTCGTAGAAATATTTGCCGGAAAGTCCCGAGATCTTCTTTGTCACCACAAGCATCAGAATCGACATCAGGACACTTAAAAAAGCCAGCGGAATATTTAAGATTAGCATCGAAATCAGCGTCGCGACAATCGTGACAGCGGAATTAATCACCTGCGGAATGCTCTGACCAAAGAGCTGTCGCAGGGTGTCGACATCGTTTGTGTAGACCGACATGATGTCTCCGTGTGCATGGGTGTCAAAATAGCGAATCGGCAGGGATTCCATGTTGGAGAAAAGCTCCGTTCGCAGTTTCAGCATCGTTCCCTGGCTGATATTAACCATGATCCGGCTGTATGCATATGCAGAAAAAACTCCTACCACATAGACGCTGTTCTTTGTTCTGATTGTCAATGAACCATCTTCTACCCGGATACTTCCGTAGGTTGTATGCAGGTATTTGCCGTGACATTTACTTGCCGGACTTGTGAAAAAGTAAATCATATACTTCTCATACCGGCTGTCGGATTTATAGACCATGATCAGTCCTGGCTGATCCATATACGGTATCCGCCAATCCATGTATTTCCGACCGTTCTTATCTTCTGCTTTACGCAGGATTCCCAATGCTGACTGATCCAAATGCATCTCATCAACTCCTTAATCTTATCACACGGGTATTTCGCCAACCGCCGCAATAAAATCCCGATCCCGGTATCCGACCTCGTCAAATTTCCGCAGCCCGGCTTCCACTTCAAATACATGGCCGCAGCAACAGCACTTAATCTTTCGCGTAACAACAATTCCAGGTTCTCCTAGAAGTAACTCCAAGGATGATTTTCCCTCACTGGCTGCTACATACGCATCCATCTTTGCCTGTTCCTCATTCGTCAGCTGGATATGCCACCAATTATGCTCCTCATGGCACTTGGGACACGGCGGGTTGATTTTATAAAGTCTTCCCATAGTCTGGTCTCCTTTCGATTTTTTCGTTGCAACTATATCATTATTGAATTCGAATTTCCAATTAGCGGTTTCTGTGGATAACGTTTTGAGTCACATTTTCGCTCAGACGTTCCTGCCTGAAATCATAAAGCGCTTTATCATAATTCCGGTACCGGTATTCCGTTAGTTAATTTTAGCATTCGCAAAACCGTTGCCGCCACTATATCATCAAGTTTTTTAAATTGCAAGAGGGTATTTTTCAGATAATCAGATGTTTCAGAAGTAAAAAGAAACTACATATATTTAAGATATAAAGGGAAAAATTGACTTGGCGTCGTCCTTATTTAAGATATAACGGAAAACGTGCTTTCCGGTTTCATACCTCTTATTTGAGGTATGACGGAAAACACGTTTTTCATTTTTAACACTCTTATTTAAGATATAAAGGGAAAAATTTCCTTCATTCTGATCCCTTATTTAAGGTTTAAAGGGAATATTTAAGAAATGAAGGGAAAATAACAAACATGTTTCTTTCCTTTTATTTCTCAAACATACTCCCCTCTTTTCCCCTGTTTTTCTGCACGTTTTTTCCTTTTATATCGCAAACAAGCATGTTCTGCTCCATTTCATGTTTTCCTTTTATTTCTTAAACAGGCGTGTCTGGTTTTCCTTTTATATCCCAAACAAGTATGTTTTGTGTCGGTGCGTTTTTCCTTTTATATCCTAAACAAGCGTGTTTGAGAACGGTACGAATTTTCCTTTTATTTCGCAAACACCATGGAAGTTTAAAAGAAAAAATCCTGCGGTGGTTGGCCGCAGGATTGTGGAAGTGCTCTGATTAGGTTGTTGGGTTGAAGGTGCCATCACGGTCCCAGGTACCAGACTTTTTGGTAAACTTCGGATGGGAAGGACAGCTGCCGAACATGCCTGTAAATGTAGTTACTTTTGAGATATCCCAACGGTTAATTCTAACAGTATTGGTCAGTTTTACGCAGCGCACGAACATGTAACGCATGCTGGTAACCTTGCCTGTCTGCCAGTATGCGAGAGGCGTCAGATCGGTAAGCTGGCTGCACTCACCGAACACGCCAGACATATCTGTCACATTTCCTGTATCCCAATCCGCAAGTCCAACCAGACCCGTGAGATTCGAACAGCGACAGAACATGGAATCCATGTTGGTAACCTTGCCTGTCTGCCAGTGTGCGAGAGGCGTCAGATCGGTAAGCTGGCTACAGTTCTCGAACACGCCAGACATATCTGTCACATTTCCTGTATCCCAATCCGCAAGTCCAACCAGACCCGTGAGATTCGAACAGCCATAGAACATGTAATTCATGTAGGTAACATTACCGGTCTGCCATTCGTTTAGTCCACTGATGTCAGTCAAATTTCGCATGTTGTAACATAAATAAGCGAGACTCTCACCTGCGTTTACATCTTTCGCTTCAGACCACCATTTGATTACTCCATTCTCGAACCATGCATAAACTGGTTCGGCAGATGCGTTTGTGGAAATCAACGAATTGGCGTCAGCCATGACCGCTTCAGTAGGCTCTTCGTCTGTCCTCTGGATTGCAGTGATTGCAGTGTCTTCGGTTTTATATTCCGCAGAACCAGTTCCGGCTAACCTCTTCATTTTTACATTGATCGATTCACCATCCAACAGCTCTGCACTGTTTTCTTTCCACTGAGCTGTAAAAGATATGTTTCCGGTGCTGTCAATCGGAATACTGGCAGGAGTCCATCCAATAAATTTATAATCAGTTTTGGTTGGGTTCGGAGGTGTGTATTCGTAGTCTTCCACGGTGTAGGAAGTCTTCTCATCAGCCAGGCTACCGCCGTTCAGATTATATAAAATACTTCCCAATACTGTCGGTGTCCATTTTGCGGTTAATGTCACTTTTCCGGTACTGCCAGACGGAATGTTCTCAGGTTCCCATCCCGTAAAAGTATAGTTTTTCTTTGCCGGAGCTGGCGGAGTATATCCATAATCAGCGCTTCCATACTCCGTCAGGGATCCGTCCGCCAAAGTACCTCCATCCAGCTCATAGCTGATCTTTCCGAGTTTCCCAGTCTGGTTCCGGTCACCTTCATTCGCCGGCCGGCTTGTCTGGTTCCCGGACTGGTTCAGGAAGATGGTGTATACCTGATCCAGCACGTCCTTACTCAGATTTCCATCACTGCCAGGTGTCAGGTTCACATCCGGGATATCCGTTGCCTGGATGGCACAGGCGGTCACGACGATGTCTTCCACGTTGCCGCTCAAATCGGATTCCACAGCGTTTTTCATCTGTACCTTCTGGAACAGCTTGTCCGTGGTTGCGTCTTTACCAAGGATCTTTTTATAACCGTAGACGTAGGATGTCTTCGCTTTCCCGTCTTCCCCGGCCACTGTTTCCGTCCGCAGTAGCTCCCACTGGTCACTGACATTCTTCAGTTTGAATAAATCCTGTAGTTTCTTCTCGCCAACGTTGTTATCGGCATTCAGCTCCGTAAATGTCTCCTGCGGCACCTCGACCCGTAAAAACACCAGGGCATCGTTATTTCCTGTGTTCTCGATCTGCGGATCCTTCACGATCTCCTGGTTCGGGATGATGTTCTTTACATCATCACTGTCATTTCCCGGATATCCCGGCTCTTCCAGGTCGATCTTAACCTTGCCGACCGTAAAGGTGTTGGTGGCTGTCTCGGCATCGGTCAGATAGGCCACGGTGCCGCCTGCTGCCACGGAAAGCACCAGGCCACAGGCAATCAATGTCCGAAGCAGCTGCTTCTTTGATTTCCTCATAAAAAGAAAACCTCCTTCCATATTTTTTGTCGGTACAATTATGGAAAATTTGCACCCGAAATTAGCAAAACGTAAAAGAACCTATTCCCACCTGGGAACAGGCTCTCGTTTGATGTGACATACCCAATCTTATTGGTTATTTCCATGTATAATTTTTTGACAGAAATTGTGGAAGAAATTAGCCTTAATGCTACACCTTATAATTTTGCTTTTTACTTAGTTTTCCTCCTTTTCTGTTTGATACAGGAATTATGGAAGAAATTTCCGCAGAATTGGTCAGAAAACAAAAAATGGAACACGACTGCTTTTTATTCAGTCGATTCGTCCTGCTGCCTGTAGAGGCAGAGGAAATTTCATTGTTTCTTCTTATTTAAAAAGCTCTTTGACAATCTTTTTGATCATGAACGGATAATACTGAAAATACGGCTCCATATCAGAAATGTATATGCGGTTCTCCAGAAACCAGTCTTCCACTGCTTTCTTATATTCCGGGTGCTTGCCGGAAAACATCAGCAGATTGATTCCCTCGATTGCCTTGTAATTCCGGTTATTGATTTCCGCATATGCCGCTCTGGTTTTGAACTTTGTATTTCCCACCTTCTGATTCCTGAAGTCATCCGTTTTCACGTCATTACACAGAATGTATTCCGTTTCCGGTTTCTTATCCAGAATACCGGCATGGTACGCGGCGGATTCATGGTAATAAGCCCCGATATGTTCCCCGCGACGCTCCAGGTAAATCTCCCGGATTACAGTCTCATCGGGAACATCCAGATCCACGGAGAATACGCCCGGACATTTCCGGAACAGGTGCCCTTCGGCAAGCAGCTGACGTGACAGATACTGAATCTTTGCAAACTCCATGGCAGCGTCCGTTTCTTCCGGTATCCAGACTCCATATTTCTCACAGACTTCTTTCGCCTTGAAATACAAAACCGCAGCATCCCGCAGGGAAATTTCCGGTTTTTTGACCACGTGATTAAACACGGAGGATTTCTCGCCGAGCGAAAGCTCCTGTATAAAAAACTGTACCGAGTTCGTCAGTTCCTTTCCGTCTGGGCCGCATACCGTTATCGTGTTCCGTTCAATGCTGCTCACACGATATTCCCCGCCGGTACACTCCGTCACATATCCTCTCATGTCTTCCTTCGGTATGATCGGCGTACACAGGGCACACCGCTTGCCGTTCAGAAAGCTGAGGGCATATCCTTCGGTTGTTGTTCCGCAGGTGCGGTGGCGTACCGTCATCATCTTTGACAGTCCCTGATAGGGAGTGACCATTTCATACTCATCGCCCATGAGTTCATGAAATCTCTCTCCGAAGCGGTCAACGACCGCCTTTCCCTGCCCGCAGCAGCGGCAATTTGGCACCTGTTCAAACGCCCGGAGTCCTATCGTAAACTCGCCTCCGCATGCTTCATGCCGGAGGGTCACGAACTGCCCGATGCCCTGACCGCCCCGGTATTCGACCAGCGTATAGACATTTTTCGCCTGTGCGGCCCGGTCGATCCTTGCCTGCAGTTCCTCCCGTCTCAGATATGTCTCGCAGTAACAGCGCTTCTCCATCCAAATCAGCTCCGAGGCATTCACGCTTCGTTCCTTCCCGCAGGTCTTATGGCGGATTCTTACGGGTCTGCCGTATCCCGGGAAGTGTTCCTCCAGTTCGTAGGCACCGTCCCCAAGCATATGAAGCTGGCGCTGAAACACTTCATCCGGATCCGCTTCCCGGTCACATTTCGGGCATCCGGCACCCAGGTAAAGAGCATACGGATGAATATGAAACCGTTCTCCGCATTTCCGGCATTCCAGTTCCGCGATCCAATGGTCCGCGGAATGTACCGTGTATCCCGGAAAAAGTTCGGCAAGCTTTCCCGTATCATCGGCCTGCACCTTTGAAGCCGCCTCACGGAAATCCTCATAATCACGGAACAGGAACAACAACAGTGCAATCGCGTCTTCCGGTACAATCTTCTTCTGTGACAGGACCTTGAACACGCGTACATCCGTTTTGCCCGCAAACAGTCCTGCATACCCGGCGGATTGAAGATCAGCCGTAAGATTTCCGTACGGTGATTCCAGCGGGTATCCGCGTTCTCCCATGCGGTTCAGGATTACCGCCTGCAGTCCAATGAGATCCAGGTCGGGCGGACTCTCATACAATCCCCTCATGAACTCACTGATTCGGGTTTCCGTTGCCTCATCCGCTTTCAGCTCCATCGGAACCATGGACGTATCATCTTCCCCGTATTCCCATTCTTCCGGATCCGTCCGCACGCACATCAGTACCCGGTGATGTTTGGGACATATCCGCACTCCGGGCAGATGATGAACGGTATGGAGATACGGTCTTCCATATGCGGCAATATCCTCCCGCGCGCAGTCCGGACACACGCGCAGTTCCGTGATGTCACTATCCATTACGGGGATATCCAACTTGCAGCCGTTATGTTCCCGGAGCAGAATTTCCATGCATTCCGCCTGATATCCCCTGGTCATAAACGGAAACAGGGTTGTGAGCGGTGTCATTTCCGCAATCATACTCCTGACATCCGGGAAACATTCGAATTCTCCGTTTTCCGAGCATATATGGTCCAGATTGAATCGGTAATCCAGACGCACGGGAACCGGTTTTCCCATATTAAATTTGCGGTCTTCATACGGAATATAAGCCGCGCAAAACTTTTCAAGGGAATCATACATATTGACTCTGAATAACCTTACAATCCAGCCGTACAGCAGTTCACCGGGATAAGGTTTCAGGCATGTCGGCATCAGCATAAATAGCACTTCCTTTCCATAATTTTCATGCATAAATTATGGAAGAAAAGCACCCTGTTACCGCAAAATGAAAAGCCCCGGAAGGGTCATTCCCTCCGGGGTTCCAGGCAGATATTATTCACTTTTCGATTAGCAGATTCTTGTAATCCGCTCATAGACGACAAAATCCTTTTCCGTAATCTCACGGTCCACATGATGATGGCCGAAAAACCATTTCCCGTATGCGGTCTTCTGTTTCACTTTTTCCAGATACTCCGTCAGCGGATCCGGAGGCAAGAGTCCGCCGCCTAAGATAGCCAGACTGGATGACGGACCGTCATGAGAAACAATGAAATCCGCCTTCATCCCGTTTGCTTTCAGTGTCTGCATCCCGTGCATCATTTCCAGTCTGGTCGGCATCTCGGCCCGCCACCAGCTTACTTCCTCAATCCTCGCGCAGCAGTTTGTTCTGCGGAGAATCTTAAGCTTATCATACAGAAGCGGATCGTCCGGCTGCAAAATCCCTGCCGTGTAATCCCGTTTCAGTGCCGCATCCGTGGCAAACCCGTCGATGTCATGGGATCTTGCCCCGCCGAAAGCAAATAGCTTCTTTCCGTCCAGATCGAACATCTCACCCCGCAACAGATGAATAACGTGCTCCCGGATCTTATGCACACGGCCGCCATGCCATTCCTCCACTGGAAAAGCGTTAAGCCTGGTAAAATTCTATAGCAATAGGTAAACTTTTGATATAGTCTCCAGTTTTTCCCCTGCTCCAAACCGTACATGAGACTTTCACCTCATACGGCTTTCCATCAATTACAATTGTTAATTATAGTGGTTATCAACTTTAGTTACTTGCTTAGGTTAATTATTTTGTTTCTTGCTAACTTCCGAAATTTGTTCAATGTATTAATAAAATCGTTGTAGTCAGAAACTATTTTCTCAAAGTGACTGAGATATATTTGGATTTTGCCTTCATCTTTTAGGTGGATAAGTTTATGAACATTCTTGTCTACATATAGCAGATTATCATAGCTATTATCTCCACCGTTTTCTTTAGGCTTTATATGATGAATTTCTCCATCGGTAACAAACAGTTTTGATATTGCACACGTCAGCTGTTGTGCCGATATTTTACTAATTGAGTTATCCAGGAACTCAACATCATCGTATTTATTTCTTACCCTCCATCGTTCTTTCAGTGCGCCTTCTAAAACGAGTTTCTTGTACCCACTTTTATTTCTGCCTTCTTCGGTATAAACATTCATATCCTGTGAAAAGTTCATAGGTTTTCTGTGAGAGATATAAACCATTGGGATCAATACAACCTTCCCTATTTTATAGGTTGTGTAATTGTTCCTTTTTAGATATGTATCTGTGATGTATTTAGAACATGATTGTTTAAATTTCCCTCGTTTGGCAATTGGATTAAGTTTGTTCTCGATGAGGTAACTAAGTTCATAAGCAATATCTCCAAAATCATGGTTAATCATTGTTGCAGTGCAGTAGTATTGATGTAGTCCCATGATTTGACTGTTGATTTGATTTATTTTCTTAATTGCATTCTCACCATTTTTATCAATACTGATAATACTTCGTTTGAGCATTTCTTTTGCTCTTTGCTTGCTCTTATCAGACATATGACTACAGATGACATACTTATTCTTTCTCTTGATTAGCTTGATTTTAAATCCTAGGAATTCAGAATACTGTTTTCTCAAATTTACTATTTTAGATTTATCTTCCGATATATCAAGATTCAATCGTTCCTTAAGCCAATTTTTGGTAGCATTAAATGCTCTGACAGCATCATCATGCGTTTTACACATAATTTTAAAATCATCTGCGTATCTCACTATATGAATTTTCTTAAGATTGGTTTTGCTTTTTTTGCTTTGTACACTTTCAGGCTTACAATTTCCACTAAATTTAATTGTTTCATATTGTGAACTTATCCACCAATCCAGCTCATTTAACACAATATTACTTAACAGAGGTGATAAAATTCCCCCTTGAGGAGTTCCTTTCTCTGGAATGCCTTCGCCTACTATTTCAGCTTTTAACATTTTTGATATTATTGAAAGAAGCCTTTTATCTCTAATTCCAAGAGTCCACATTTGCTTAATAAGTTTATTGTGGTCAATGTTGTCAAAGAAACCTTTTATGTCTATATCTACACAATAAAAATATTGTTTAACTTGGGCCAATGTCATCATTCTACTCACTGCATACTTTGTACTTCTTAGTGGCCTAAATCCATAATTGTGAGGATGAAATTTGGCTTCGCATATCGGTTCCAGAATCTGTTTGATACATTGCTGTATCAATCTGTCTTCAAATGTCGGTATTCCTAAGGGTCTTTCCTTTCCATTAGTTTTTGGTATGAACACTCTTCTGACTGACATCGGTTGAAAATTTGCCAATCTGGATCTGACTAGACTGACCAATTCATCCATCGGAATATTGGCATAGTCTTTAACCGTTTTTCCATCAGTTCCCTTCGTATTACTTCCTGTGTTTCGTTTGATATTTCTTGTTGTGATAAACTATAGTTGTAACAGTAGTGGCTAATAAGATATAATCAATCTCATAAAGGAAAGAGGTATTTACT
>JAJEPU010000017.1 GCA_020686985.1 Brotaphodocola catenula | reverse complement strand
CTGGCTTTCAGCCCCGCCATGCAGCGGTATCTCAAAGAACACCAGCGGGATTTTATGCCGGAGGACACCAAAGCCGGAATGATACAGGCGTATCTTGATAAGTACACCGGGAGCATGGTCTGTTCCAAGCAGCTCTATAAGGAAGCCTTGAACCATGCTTTTGACGAACCGAAGCAATGGGAAATCCGGGAAATCAACGAGATAATGAACCAGTGCATTGACCGCTGGCGGTACTTCCCGAATCCAAGAATGTTTTCCGAATACGGCAGACAAAAGGGCTGGGAGCGTGAAAACCCGGCAACGGACTCCGACAACCCGTCTGAAAAAACGATGGACGGTTTTGTGGAGGTCACAGAACAGATGGAGCTTCCATTCTGAAAATGACAGCCCGTTGCACCCCCTGTTGCTATCCCGTTGCCGGGGAAAATCCCTTATTTCCGGGCTTTTCTCCCCTATGACAACCAAAACAACAGAAAAATAAAAGAAAAGTATAAATAGTAACTAATGCCAGACTGAGATTGTTTGCAAGGTCTTTTGAAGCCCGTTGCCGGACTTCGTTGCCGACACTCTCTGTCTGGCTATTTTCATGCATGGAGGATAACTGCCTATGGCGAATAATAAGATGAATATTGAAGGAAAAAATTACTCGGATGTTCCGGTGTGGAGAAGATATACGCTTACCATTGAGGAAGCAGCCAGATATTATCATATCGGCGAAGGAAAATTGAGAACGCTTATTGACACACATCCCAATGAGGCTTTTTATGTGATGAACGGCAATCGTGCCCTCATTAAGCGTGAGAAATTTGAGAGGTATCTGGATCAGGCTACTGCTGTGTAAACAGAGCTGACAGATTTACCGATTTCACATGATATAACTATGCGGAGAGCTGGATTTGTGCTATGATAAGAGCGCAAGTCTGGCTCTCTTTTTTGAAAGGAGAGTTCACGATGAGTGAGAAAAGACGAGATAACCGTAATCGGATTTTGCGAGAGGGCGAGTACCAGCGTAAAGATGGGAGGTATCGGTTCCGCTATATTGATGAGGACGGAAAAGAGAAAAATGTATACAGTTGGCGTTTGGACAAGAATGACCCAATGCCAAAAGGGAAGAAGCGGGAGCCTTCCCTGCGTGAGAAAGAAAAACAGATTGAAGCGGATTTGTTTGACCGTATCGTAACAAACGGCGGCAACTATACTGTTTTGGAACTGGTAGAAAAATATGTTTCATTGAAAACAGGAGTTCGTCACAATACGGTTGCCGGATATAAAACGGTCATCAATATGCTGAAAAAAGAGAGTTTTGGGAATCTGCGAATTGATAAGGTGCGTTTGTCAGATGCAAAGGCATGGTTGATTAAGCTCCAGCAGATTGATGGACGGGGATACAGTTCCATTCATTCTATCCGGGGAGTTCTAAGACCGGCATTTCAGATGGCAGTCGATGATGACCTGCTTCGTAAAAATCCATTTGAATTTGAGCTTGCATCCGTCATTGTCAATGATTCTGTTACCAGAGAAGCGATTACCCGAAAGCAGCAGAGAGATTTGCTGAAGTTTATTCAGGAGGATAAGCATTTCAGCAGATACTATGATGCAATCTATATTCTTTTTCACACTGGGCTTCGTATCTCAGAGTTCTGCGGGCTGACGGTTTCAGAAATCGAATTTGGAGAAATGCGTATCAAGGTAGACCATCAGTTACAGCGTACTGCACAGATGCAGTATGTGATTGAAGAACCAAAAACAGACAAAGGTATCCGCTATGTGCCGATGACAGAAGCTGTCGCAGCGTGTTTTCGCAGAATCATTGCCAACCGCAAGACACCAAAGGTCGAGCCGATGGTGGAAGGATATGCCGGATTTTTATTTCTGGATAAAAACGATATGCCGATGGTTGCCCTGCACTGGGAGAAGTATCTGGAGCATATCATTCAGAAATACAATAAAATTTACCGTATCCAGATGCCGAAAGTTACCCCTCATGTATGCAGACATACCTTTTGCTCTAATATGGCAAAATCCAGGATGAATCCGAAAACCTTGCAGTATATCATGGGTCACGCAGACATCAGTGTAACCTTGAACACTTACACCCATGTGAATTTTGATGATGCAAAGGAAGAAGTATATCGGATAGCGAATAGTTAAAAAAGCCCGTTGGTAAGGACGCTTGCTTTACCAACGGATTTACCAAGATTGCAGGGAAAAACATAAGAAAATACGAGAAGATTTGAGAAGATACCTTAAAAAGAAAGGAAAATTCAAAAGTCGGAAAACCCTGAAATATCAAGTGTTTGAGAAGAAATACAAGACTTAAATGGAGATATAAAAAGATGATAAAAATACTTTTTATTTGCCACGGCAACATCTGCCGTTCGCCGATGGCGCAGTTTGTTTTTCAGGATATGGTCTGCAAGGCGAGATTAGAGAAGAAATTCTATATTGATTCATCAGCGACGAGCACTGAGGAGATTGGAAATCCAGTGCACCGGGGGACGCGGGCGAAGATGAATGAGATGGGGATTCCGATGGTGGATCACCGCGCTGTGCAGATGAAAAAAGAGGATTATAGAAATTATAATTATTTGATTGGAATGGATCAGTGGAACATCCGAAATATGATGCGAATTGTGGGAAAAGATCCGGATCACAAAATCTTTAAAATGCTGGAGTTTGCGGGGAGTGATCGGGATGTGGCAGATCCGTGGTATACGGGTGATTTTGATGCGACGTATTGCGATATTGTAGCGGGATGTACAGGACTTCTTGAAAAGATTCGTGAGGAAAAGGGATTCTGATTTTGTCTGTGACTCTGTGATTCGGTTGGTTAGTTTTTTTATTTATTATTTGCATTTCCCTGTACTGCGTGATATGATTTTTTTCACAACCATAAACAATAATAGATAAGATAAAATAAGAAAAATTTAAGTCAACGCTTGCACAGACGTGATGCGTGATTCTTGGCAGTGCTTCTGATATTTTTCAATCGGAAGCACTGCGTATTCAAGTGAGACTGCATGGTGTACGAATTGCTCCATGAGCTGAACCAAAGTGACGTCTTATGAGAAAAAATAAGAAAAAAATTGGTATTAGATGAGCGGTGCAGAAAATATGGTGAGTATGGAAATAAATAATTAAGAAACGTAGGAAAAAACTGAGATTAAGGAAGGTGTCTGGATGAGTACAAATGCAAAAAAGATTCTTTTGATCAATGATTTGCCGGGATATGGAAAAGTGGCATTGGCGGCAATGGTGCCGATTTTGTCGCATATGGGGCATTATCCGATGCAACTTCCGACAGCAGTGATTTCCAATACACTGGACTATGGAAGATTTCGGATTCAGGATATGACAGACTACATGAGGGATACGCTTCAGGTTTGGGATCAGCTTGGGCTTGATCCGGACTGTATCTGCACGGGCTTTGTGACGTCTCAGCGTCAGGTGGAGATCATTGAGCAGTATATTCAGACGAGAAATCCAAACAAGGGTCGTCTGATTATGGTCGATCCGATCATGGCGGACGGTGGAAAACTCTATAATGGAATGGGGTCAGAGCAGGTTAATGCGATGCGCCGTCTTGTCAGTCTTTCCGATATTATGATTCCAAATATGACCGAGGCATCTTTCCTCACTGGTTTCTGGCCAGGAAGCTATTTTGGAACGGCACAGCAGATCTGGCAGATGGTCGATGGACTGCGTCAGCTTTCTGGAAGATCTGTTGTGATCACAAGTGCTGTGGAAGTAGAACAGCAACCAGTGCTTCTTGAGGATATGCCGGATGGAACGGCGAGATACCTTGTTTGCGGATATGATCATTGGACCGGAACGTATTTCCAGGTTCCGTATGACTATCTGCCGGTGCGGATTGCGGGAAGCGGGGATATTTTCTCGGCAGTGATGACCGGAGAACTTCTGGCAGGAAAGTCATTGGAAATGTCGGTTCGCAGTGCCGTGCAGGCGATCTCAAGATTGATTCTGGATAATAAGGATGAGCTGAACAATTATAAGGGAATCTTGTTGGAGCACAGCCTGGATTTTCTTGATGAGCTCGATGATGAGGACGAAGATTGAGAATGGTCATTTGATGTACAAATATACAGATGATAAAAATGTATGGGTGTATTGCAGGATGGATGTATAAATGAAATGTACAGATGAAATGCATGTCCCCTATAATAGGATGTATCAACGCATAAAAAGATAAATGTATAGAAATGGTAGAATAAGAAATGATACGAAATGTAAGTCTGGAGGAAATCTCCGATGGAAAATTATATACGCTGAATGATATGGTGAAGGCAGGCTGCGGTGGATGTGAGGGATGCTCGGACTGCTGTCGCGGGATGGGAGAGAGTATTGTGCTCGATCCGCTTGATTTTGCGAGAATGGCGGAGGGCTTGGCTCTTACTCCTCAGCAGCTTTTAGGTGGGTACTTAGAACTTCATGTGGTGGATGGGATTGTGCTTCCAAATCTGAAAATGGCGGGGGAGAGTGAGCAGTGCCTCTTCTTAAATAAAGAGGGATGGTGTACGATTCATCCGTATCGCCCGGGAATCTGCCGGATTTTTCCTCTCGGTCGTTACTATGAGGAGAAGGATGGAAAAGAAGAATTTTATTATTTTTTGCAGGTGCATGAGTGCAGTCGTCCGGGACGTGCAAAGGTGAAGGTGAGAAAATGGATCGACACCCCAGAGGCAGATCGCTATGACCGGTATATTCTCGAGTGGCATCATTTTTTAAAAGAGATGCAGAAACGGGTAGCGGGAGCGGATGCACAGGAAGCGCAGGCGGTGAGTCTGTATGTGCTGAAGACTTTTTATCTGCAACCGTATGGTGGGATGGAGTCATTTTATGAGGAGTTTTATAAACGAATCGGAAAATAAATAAAAAGAGAAGTATAGAAAAAACAGAATAGAAATTCCAGAGAAAATTAGAAATCTAAAATTAGAGATTTATAAAAAATAAAGATTCAAAATTCTGCTGAGAAAGGACAGGTAAAGGGAAGATGACACAGGAAGAGCAGAAGGAATACAAAGAGCAGGAGAAACTCGAAGGACAGGAAAAACAGGGAGAACAGAACAGACAGAAAGCAACCCAGTTTGAGACCGCCAAAATTGGTCATACAAATCATGCGGATCAGATCAATCAGACAGTTCAAACAGTTCAAGCAGGTCAGACCGGTCTGGTACTCGAAGGCGGTGGAATGCGCGGAATTTACACAGCAGGAGTTCTCGATGTGTTTATGGACAGAGGACTTTCGTTTGATGGAGTAATTGGAGTGTCAGCCGGAGCAATTCACGGCTGTTCTTTTGTTTCAGGACAGAAGGGGCGGAGCATTCGTTACTATAAGAAATATGGCTGTGATAGTCGATTTCTTGGATGGAAGACTCTGCTTCGCACGGGCGATATTGTGGATGAAGAGTTTTGTTACCATGAGATTCCAGAAAAACTTGATCCCTATGATTTTGAGGCATTTAAGAACTCAAAAACTGCTTTTTATGTGACCTGCAGTAATGTGGAGACTGGAGAACCAGAGTATCTGCGAATCACCGATATGAAGGAACAGATTGATCTGATGCGGGCATCGGCTTCGCTTCCGTATGTCTCTCGTCTGGTGGAGGCAGATGGAATGAAACTTCTTGATGGCGGATGTACGGACAGCATTCCGGTCGAGAAGTTTCGGGAAATGGGCTACACGAAGACGGTTGTCGTTCTCACGAGAAATCGCGGATATGTCAAGAAACCGGAGAACGAGAAGCTCACAAGTATCTATTATCGTCACTATCCGAACTTTGTGGAGGCATTAAAAACCCGCCATATGAGATACAATGAGACAGTACAGAAAATCGAAGAGCTTGAGCGCGAGGGCAAGATTTTTGTGATTCGTCCGAGTCAGGAGCTGACGATTGGGCGGACAGAGCGTAATCCGATCAAACTTCAGGAGACGTATGAGACGGGACGCCGGGATGCCCTCTGCCGGATGAAAGATCTGATCGAGTGGTGGAGCAAGAGCTAACCGATACATGACATATAGCAAAAACCTATACCAGTTATCAAGATGATAGTATTTGACCAATAACAAATTCTGATGCATAATAAAGTCAACAAAAGAAAACAACAACAACCAAACAAACAACCGACAAGTAAGTAACAACAACAACCAAACAACTAAAAGCAACGCAACAACCAAGAGTAACAACCAAAACAAAAAGCGAAAACGTAACAAAGAGTAACAAAAGGCAATAGCAAGCAACACGGGTAACAAAAGAGAAAGACATAGGTTGATGTTTCTGGTCATTCCGATCAGAGACAAGGCTGAACATGCAGGAGGAGAGATCGTTATGGTGAAATTGTATGACGGAGGCGCTTATCTGGTAAATGGAACAGAGCTGGTTCCGGAGCAGGAGACAGGAAAGGTGGAGGCTCTGACGGGCAGAGCCGTAGATAAGGAAGAGGCAAAAAAGGGAACGATTGCTTATTCGATTATGAACAAGCACAACACATCCGGTGATATGAGCAAGCTGAAAATCAAGTTTGATGCAATGACTTCTCATGACATTACATTCGTTGGTATTGTACAGACAGCAAAGGCATCTGGAATGGAAAAATTCCCGATCCCGTATGTGCTGACCAACTGCCACAACTCTCTGTGTGCCGTAGGTGGTACGATCAACGAGGATGACCATGTATTTGGTTTGTCCGCATGTAAGAAATACGGCGGAATCTTTGTTCCACCGCACATTGCAGTTATCCACCAGTACATGCGTGAGATGATGGCAGGATGTGGCAAGATGATTCTTGGTTCTGATAGCCATACCCGTTACGGTGCACTCGGAACAATGGCAATCGGCGAGGGCGGTGGTGAGCTTGTAAAACAGCTTTTGTGTGATACATACGACATCGCATATCCGGGTGTAATCGCAATCTACCTGACCGGAAAGCCGGGACCGGGCATTGGACCGCAGGATATCGCACTGGCAATCATCGGTGCTGTTTATAAGTGCGGATATGTAAAGAACAAGGTAATGGAGTTCGTTGGACCGGGTGTTTCCAGCATGACAACCGACTATCGTAACGGTGTTGATGTTATGACGACTGAGACCACCTGCCTGTCCTCGATCTGGAGAACTGATGAGGATACCAAGGCATTCCTGACCAAGCATGGTCGTGGAGAGGATTACAAGGAGCTGAATCCGGCAGACGTTGCGTACTACGACGGCGTTGTCTATGTTGATTTGAGCACCGTAAAGCCGATGATCGCTCTTCCGTTCCATCCGAGCAATACTTACGAGATCGACGAACTGAATGCGAACCTCGGCGATATCCTCAGAAGCGTTGAGGTTGAGGCAACAAAGGTAACCGGAAATCCGGATATCAAGTTCAGCCTGACCGACAAGATCGTAAACGGCAAACTTCAGGTAACTCAGGGTGTCATCGCAGGATGTGCCGGTGGTAACTATACGAATGTGATGGAAGCTGCTCATATTCTGAAGGGCAAGAGCTGTGGATGTGGTGAGTTCGCTCTGGATGTATATCCGTCCTCTCAGCCGGTTTACATTGACTTGGTTAGAAAGGGTGCAATCGCAGATCTGATGGAGGCAGGTGCAATTCTCAAGACTGCATTCTGTGGACCGTGCTTCGGCGCTGGCGATACCCCGGCAAACAATGGTCTGTCAATCCGTCACACGACGAGAAACTTCCCGAACCGCGAGGGTTCCAAGCCGGGCAACGGTCAGATGTCCGCAGTAGCACTGATGGATGCTCGTTCGATCGCAGCAACCGCAGCAAACGGTGGAATCCTGACACCGGCAACCGATGTTGTGGATGATTACGAGGTACCGGAGTACAACTTCGATGATACCGTTTACAAGGCAAGAATCTATCAGGGATTTGGCAAGGGTAACGAGGAAGCAAGCCTTGTATATGGCCCGAACATCAAGGATTGGCCGGAGATGAGCCCGCTGACTGACAACATCCTGTTAAAGGTATGCTCCAAGATCCTTGACCCGGTAACGACAACCGATGAGCTGATCCCGTCCGGTGAGACTTCTTCCTATCGTTCTAACCCGCTCGGTCTGGCTGAGTTCACCCTCTCCAGAAGAGATCCGGAGTATGTTGGCAGAAGTAAGGAGGTTGACAAGATCGAGAAGGCAAGAGTTGCTGGAACCTGTCCGTGTGAGACCGATCCGGAGCTGAAGGAAGTCTTTGAGAAGATCAAGACAATCCCGGGAAATGAGGATGTGAAGGCATCTGAGACCGAGGTTGGAAGCATGGTTTACGCAGTGAGACCTGGTGATGGTTCCGCTCGTGAGCAGGCAGCAAGCTGTCAGAGAGTTATCGGCGGTCTGGCAAACATCTGTAAGGAGTACGCAACGAAGCGTTATCGTTCCAATGTTATGAACTGGGGCATGATCCCGTTCCAGATGAAGGACGAGCCGGATGCATTCGAGGTAGGTTCTTATATCTATGTTCCGCAGATCCGCAAGGCACTCGATGGCGATATGAAGGACATCAAGGCATATGTGATCGGTGACGAGATCAGGGAGATCAGCCTGTATGTGGCAGACATGACTCCGGACGAGAAGAAGATCGTCAAGGCGGGTTGCCTGATCAATTACAATAAAAACAGATAAGAATTAAATCGTTAATATGGAAAACCCTTCATTATCATTGCGTTTTTAGATACTAGAATGGAGACAGGGTGTCGAACTGTTTGAATACAGGTCGGCACCCTGTTTTCGTATATAACTCAGAGTGGCTGTCTCCTTCCTCTATAAGCCCTGACTTTACAAAATTCGCGAAAGATTGTGAAAATGAGCTCGATGGAGTATAATGGAGGGCGAAATCAGATAAAGAAGATTTAAAAGAAATCGAAAAGAAAGCAAGAAGCAAAGAGCAACAAATAACACAGAGCAGAGAGAAAAAACAAAGGAAAAATAAAAAGAAAAAGGGAATAAAAGGAAAAGAATAAGAGAGAAAAAATAAAAGATAAAATAAAAAAAGGAAACATAGAAAAAGAAAGGCAAAGAGCCAGAAAGGACAAGGGTAAATTAATGGAAGATAGGAAGATGGAAAATAGAAATCATGCAAAAAGTGAAGAGAATACAGCGTATAAAGAGTGTGCAGAGAACAAGAATATAGGGGAGAATATAGGAGAGAAGATCGAAGAACGAAAAGAGCGCGGAAACGGCTATACCGATGAGACCTTTTCGGAAAAGACGCTTGAGATGATCTCGGAGGAGGCGTACCAGACTGCGAAAGAACTGATTGGTCTTGCAAAGATAAAAAAAGGGGAACTTCTCGTTGTTGGCTGTTCGACAAGCGAAGTTGCCGGAAAGCGAATTGGAAAATATTCGAGCCCGGAGCTTGGAAAAGCTGTATTTGACGGGATTTATCGGGCGACAAAGGAAGCGGAAGTTTGGCTTGTCGCACAATGCTGTGAGCATTTAAATCGTGCTCTGATCCTCCCGGAGGAGGCAGTTTGCCAGTATGGCTATGAGATGGTCAATGTGATGCCACAGCCGAAGGCGGGCGGTTCATTTGCAACGGCGGCGTGGAATGCATTTGAACATCCAACCGCCGTTGAGCACATTTGGGCACATGCAGGAATCGATATCGGAGATACGCTGATTGGCATGCATCTGCGGGATGTGGCAGTGCCGGTGCGCCTTTCCAAGGAACACTCTGGAATCGGAGAGGCTCATGTAGTCTGCGCGAGAACACGCCCGAAGTTCATCGGTGGAATCCGCGCAATCTACGACGAAACACGCCTGTAAATGCAGGAACTTTTTGCGCGTGTAAGACAAATGCTACCGAAAATAGTATGGAACCGTCACGAATTTTTAAAATTCAGGTGAGAGTTCTGCCCGAAATTTAAGTAAGGTTTCCGCAGGTCTCTTTCATAATTCGGATGAAAAGCTGATCTGCCTTTGAGAGAAATCCATTGTTGAGTGAGGCAATACACAGATCCCAGTAAGCGCCGTAGAGTTCGTTGATTGAGAGAAAGGCAGGGCGATACTCGGCGGAGGCAATGCGGGAGTATTGCAGGGGAACGAGGGTGACACCCATTCCCTGAGCAGACAGAAGCTGAGCAGTCTCAAAATTTCTCAGCGTCAGCACACAGTGAGGCTGAGAAATTCCTGCTTTGAGCAGAACGGCATCGGTGATCTGGCGGATACGCTGTTCCCGGTGAAGCATCAGAAAGGGTTCGTCTTTGAGAAGTTTCGGATCAAGCACTGGATAAGGATAACCGGACTTTTCAAAGGCTTTTTTCAGGAGGGGATGATCGGGAGCGAGGGAAATCACAAACGGGTCCCGGCTCATGACATCATAGTGGAGTTGGGGCTGGGCATGTTGCTGTGGCGGGGTGTGCATGATCGCGAAATCGAGTTCGCCGGAGAGAAGCATTTTTTCGAGGCGCACTGAGTTTTCTTCGCAAATGTCAAGCTCCACATGGGAACAGATTTCGCGAAAACGCGGGAGAACGCGGGCGAGAATCAGCGTGCCAAGGTGATTTGTGATTCCGAGATGAATGCGTCCGGTCTTGAGGTTGTTGATGTCGCTGATTTCAAGCTCAAAGTCCTCAAACATTTTGAGAACCTGTGTCGCCATGTGATAGTAGCGCTCTCCTGCAAATGTCAGCGTCAATCCACTGCTTGTCCGGTTGAAAAGAGGAGTGCCGACAGATTCCTCAATGCGCTGGATCGACTGGCTAAGAGAGGGCTGTGCCATGAAAAGTTTTTTTGCCGCACGGGAAATATTTTTCTCGTCAGCGACGGTTTTTACATAGAGAAGTTCTTTGCTTGTCATATAGGAAAAGATCTCCTTTTATTTTTCTTTTTTGTAATTTTTGCTTTGTTTAAGTCAACGCTTACAGGAACTTGAGGCGTATCATTATGAGTATAAGTATAATGCATTTTGAGAGAAAAGTCATGAAGATGGCGCGGAAATATCCGCAGAAAATTACAATTTATGCAACTCATGAATGGGAATGGAAATAGCTGTGAGGTTGACTTTTGTAAGAGAAAATAGTATGATCAAAACGTTTGTCCTGTGCCAGGGCGCAACGTTTTTTGACTGTTTGAGATCGGATAATCGATCAAATATGCATGTAAATTTACATAAGAGGGGAAGCGGGGGAATCATGAACGATTCGGAAAATTCAGGAATCATTTCAAAAAAAGCTTCAGAAAAAACTTCAGAAACAATTTCAGAAGCAACTTCAAAAAAAGAAAAACAACCAATAGCTGTACAATCGAATAACCGTTCTTGGTTTTTCAAGGGAATGAAAGATGGATTTCCGATTGCAATGGGATATTTTGCCGTGGCATTTACACTGGGAATCGCATCGAAGAAAGCAGGACTTTCCTCTATTCAGGCCTCATTGATGTCTGCGATGATGCTCGCATCTGCTGGTCAGTTTGCTGGAATTGAGATGATTGCAGGGGGAGCGGGATATTTGGAGATGGCGATGACGACGATGATCGTGAATCTTCGTTATCTGCTGATGTCGAGTGCGCTCTCACAGAAAATTGAGCGTGGAAAGCCGTTCTATCACCGTTTGCTGATGGCGTATGCAGTGACAGATGAATTATTTGGAATTTCGATTTCTGTGGAAGGACGACTCAATCCGTGCTATCTGTACGGTGCAGCGTCGATTGCGGCACCGGGATGGGTACTTGGAACTTTTCTCGGAGCTGTGATCGGAATGATTCTTCCGGTTCGCGTGATGAATGCGTTGAATGTAGCGTTGTACGGAATGTTCCTTGCGGTTGTGATTCCGGCATCGAAAAAGAGCAAAATTGTGGCTGGTGTCGTGATCGCATCGATGGTCACCAGTGCCTTATTTTCAGTGGTTCCGGGACTGCGGGAGATCTCGTCTGGTTTCCAGATGATTATTTTGACGATTCTGCTTGCAGGAATCTCGGCAATTTTGTTTCCGGTAAAGGAGGAGGACGAACATGAAGCATAATATTTATCTGAGTCTTCTTGTCATGTTTGCAACGATCTATGCGGTGCGTGCGCTTCCGCTGACACTTTTGAGAAGAGAGATTAAGAATAAATTTATCCGCTCGTTTCTCTATTATGTTCCGTATGTGAGCCTGTCCGTCATGACATTTCCGGCAATTCTCAGAGCAACCGGGGATGTGCGCTCGGGCTTAGCAGGTCTAATTTCCGCAGTGATCCTTGCGTGGGTGGATGGAAATCTCTTCCGCGTATCGATCGGAGCCTGTCTGGTCGTTTATCTTGTAGAGATGATTCTGTAATGCAGAGCAGATCGGAGACGATTACTGTACATTGCTGTACACGGGGAGGAATCCGGGGATTTTACGAACCCCAAATTCCGTTACTTGGCAGGTGCGCGTAAACAGTAACTCAGAGTGGAAGATGTCAGCGGAGTTGACAAAATAAGGAAAAGGATTTATAATTCCCTCAAATATGGCGGGATAAAATTTCGTCAGTCTCTATCGGTTCATTTAGAACATCATAGATTTAATAAATTCAAATGAATGGATGGAGGGTCGACGCCATAGAATTTGGAAATGATACCGATTTCAGGTGAGGAGGATTTGTATGGCAGCAGAAATGAAAAATGCCAAGACAGCAGAAAAGGCAGAGACGTTAAAGATTGGGACCGTGAAAGAGACGCCGAAAAAGCTGGATACAAAGAAGGAAGATCCGAAGAAACTCGCTACGAAAAAAGAGGATCTGAAGAAGCTGGATACGAAGAAAGAAGATCCGAAAAAACTTGCAACAACAAAAGATCAGACGAAAGCTCTGACAGATAAGAAGGATGAGGCAGTAAAAATGGTAGAGAAACTGGCAGCAAAAGCACTCGAAGAGGCAAAGAAAGCAGAAGAAGCAAAGAAGGAAGTTGAAGTGAAGGCAGAGAAGCCGGCAACAAAGAGAGGCAGAAAACCGGCAACGGAGAAGAAGACTGCTGAGAAGAAGCCGGCAACAAAGACTACAAAGACGACCGCAAAGACTGCAACGAAGACCACGAAGACGACAAAGACCACAGTAAATACTGCTGAGAAGAAGACCACCGCAAGAGCAAAGAAAGCAACTGCTCCGGAGGCAAAAATTGTCATCGAGTTTAGCGGTAAGCAGGTTCTGGCAAAAGATATCCTTGCAATGGCTGAGGCTCATTACAAGGCAGGTCATCCGGATGATGAGATCAAGACAATCGAGATCTATGTACAGCCGGAGAACAATGTCGCTTACTATGTAGTAAACGGACAGGATCTTCCGGATTGCTGTGTAGAGCTGTAAGGCACGATAGCAAGGCGGTAAGACAGGTTTGACAGGTTTGCGCAACGCATAAATGGGAATGAGAAGACCATGAATCTGAGCGATCAGGTTTGTGGTCTTTTTTGAAAGGTGGAAAATATGGAAAATACGGAGAAGACAGAGACAATAGAGATAACAGAGACAATAGCAAGGTCAGCGACGACAACAAAAAAGACGACGGTTCAGCTTCCGGAAGCCTTTCTTGCAAGAATGAAAGGTCTTCTTGGAGCGGAGATGAAGGTGTTTGAGGCGAGTTATGAAAACGAGCGCGCGCAGGGGCTTCGTTTTAACACGAGAAAAGGCAGTCTGGAAGAAGACCAGATGCGTTACCAGGAGAAATTTGGACTAAAACCAGTTCTGTGGTGTCGGGAGGGCTTTTATTACGAGGCAGAGTCAAGACCGGGAAGATCGGCTCTCCATGAAGCAGGAGCATACTACATTCAGGAGCCGAGTGCGATGGCGGTAGTCTCAGTCTTAGATCCGAAACCCGGTGAGCGTGTGCTTGATCTCTGTGCAGCACCGGGAGGAAAGTCGACTCACCTTGCAGACCGCATGCAGGGAAAAGGACTTCTCGTCTCAAATGAGATTCACCCGGCGCGCGCAAAGATTCTGGCTCAGAATATCGAGCGAATGGGAATCGCCCACGCGGTTGTGACAAATGAGTCACCCGAAAATCTGGCTCCTCGTTTTCCGGAATTTTTTGATCGGATTGTTGTGGATGCGCCGTGTTCCGGAGAGGGAATGTTTCGAAAGGATGAGGAGGCGCGAAATCAGTGGAGCCCGGCTCATGTGAAAATGTGTGCAGAGCGTCAGCAGAGAATTCTCGATCAGGCAGGATCAATGTTGCGCCCGGGCGGACGGTTGGTCTACTCAACCTGTACGTTTGCGCCTGAGGAGGACGAGCAGGGAATCGCAGACTTCCTTTCCCGTCACCCGGAGTTCTCGATTGTGCCACTTCCAGAGGACGAGATTCCAGAGGGAATTTCCTGTGCGCGATCGGAGTGGAGCCAGATCGAATGCCCGGAGCTTGTGCACACGTTTAGAATCTGGCCACACAAGGCGGAGGGTGAGGGGCATTATCTCGCACTGCTTGAAAAAGCCGGTGTGTCAGGACAGCAGGGAGATTTGGACGAGTTCAATCAGAGCGCAGAGCGAGCCGGCGATTGGATCGGTGCACAGACTCAGAATGATTTTGCAGTGGAAAATGGAAAGAAGAGCCAAAAGAAGGACAAGAAAAAAGAAAAGGGAAGAAAACGCGATGCGTTCTCTGCGGGAATCGACAGAGAACAGCTTGCGTTGTGGCAGGAATTTGAAAAGGAGACGCTTGTCGAGCCGATTTTCTGTGAGAATCCTGCGTCGAGAATCCTGTTTGGAGAACAGCTCTATCAGCTTCCGGAAGGAATGCCGGATCTTTCCGGACTTCGCGTGCTCCGACCGGGACTTCATCTAGGAACGATCAAGAAGAACCGCTTAGAACCCGCTCATGCGCTGGCACTTGCACTTCGCCCGGATCAGGTGCGCCGAAGTGTTGATTATCCGGTGGACAGTCAGGAGATTCGCACCTATTTAGGCGGTGGCACGCTTTCTTGTGATCCGTCCGAAAAAGGCTGGGTACTCGTTTGTGTGGATGGATTCTCGCTTGGTTGGGCAAAGGCAACCGGCGGCAGCCTGAAAAACCATTACCCGAAGGGACTTCGCATTTTCTCATAAATTGCATCGTTCCATAAACTGCATATCTGCTGGAACCGCTGTCGTGAAGAACAGCGGTTTTTTTGTGATCGGATGGTCAAATGTGAGCTTCCATGAGTGGAGACACTGCCTGCCAATCAGCCGGAAATCCGGGTTGTAGAGAAAATCTCCGGGCAGAGGATGACCGGCGTATTTCATGTGAACGCGGATCTGGTGTGTCCGTCCAGTCTCCAACTGGAGCTTGACAACGGAGAGATCAAGCTCAGGTAGGTAGGCGAGCTGTTCAAAGTGAGTGATTGCGGACTCTCCGCGCTCAAAATTGACCTCGCGCTCAATCACGGAATCGCAGACGCGCGCGATCGGAGCATCGATGGTGCCGAAAAAATTTGCTTTCGTAGAATCGGAACAATCGGAATCTGTATGCGAGGTTGATGAGAGCGGTGAGACAGTCACCCCTTTTGGAGCACAAGTCACAAGATCAGCGATGTTGCCATGGCATCCCGCCAGATAGATTCGATGAATTTCACGGTTTCGTATCATCTCAGAGAGAATGCAGCTGCTGAGAGAATTTTTTGCAAAGATCAAAAGCCCACTTGTGTCACGGTCGAGACGGTTGACAATCCGGCAGGTGAACGGCTCACCTTTTTCGGCAAAGTACCCGGCAACGCCATTTGCAAGGGAATCCGAGAAATGCCCCTGTGACGGATGAATCGAGACGCCGGGAGCTTTGTTGATAACCATCAGATCTTCATCCTCAAATAAAATATCAAGATCCATCGGAACCGGGACGACACTGCTGTCAGCTGTCTCTTCCGGCAGAGTCACTTCCAGAACCTCATCTTCGGTCAGGAGATGGGTGATATAAACTTTTTCGCCGTTGATGCACAGACCATCCGGGAGCAGTTTGACGCGGATGATGAGCCGTCGTGAGAATCCTTTTTCGAGCAGGAGCTCTTCGACGGTCTGTCCTGGCTTTGTACAGGAAAAAAGAAATGTTCGTCTATTCATATCGTGAAAAATCCTTTCGTAAATATTCATGATCCATCATAGCAGAATAAGTGCAGAATAGCCAGAATACGTTGTGATAACGCAGTGAATTTGGTTTTACAGATTTATTTGGCTTAGGTTTAGCAGTTGTTTCGTTGGTTTGGACTCTCGGAAAGGAATCGAAGACGATGAAAATTCAGACGGGTCTTTATGCACTGATGGCAGGTGTGACGATCGGTTTAGCAGTTTTGGGAGCACAGGGGATTGAAGGCTGGTGCCCGACCTCGCGTTACATGCCGATGCTTTTGACGACACCAAGGACGATATCAGAATCAGATGTAAAAATAGACGTAGATGCAAATAATACAAAGATAGATGCAAGTGTAGATACAAATGTATTTCTTGTGGCAGTGGCACAAAATCTACAGAATTTGTTTCCCGATCCACAGTCACCAATCCAGACTTCTCCAAATGCTCCAATCCAGAATACTCAAGATTCCCAGATTCCCCCAAACTCCCCGGATTTGCTTTCTCTCCACTCCCTCTCGGCGGTTCTTCTCGACGGCGACAGCGGGCGGGTTCTCTACGGAAAAGATGTGGACACTCCGCGTCCGATGGCGAGCACGACGAAGATCATGACCTGCATTCTTGCGCTTGAGCAGGGAAGTCTCTCCGATGTCTGCACAATCTCCGCAAATGCCTCATCCCAGCCGAAAGTCCATCTTGGCGTTCGTGCGGGGCAAAAGTTTCTGCTTGAAGATCTCTTGTACTCGCTGATGCTCGAATCTCACAATGACTCAGCAGTCGCGGTTGCGGAGCAGATCGCCGGAAGTGTCGAAGAGTTTGCAAAGAAGATGAACCGGAAGGCACTCTCGATCGGATGTGAGAATACCTATTTTGTGACGCCAAATGGCCTTGATGCGACGAATAGGGACGAGAGTGGGGAGGTGCGCATGCACAGCACAACGGCGACGGATCTTGCGCGGATTCTGCGCTACTGCATCATGGAATCGCCGAAACGGGAGGAATTTTTGAAGATCACGAGGAGCGCAAGCCGGACATTCACGGATCAGTCAGGAGGGAGTTCGTATTATTGTGCGAATCACAATGCGTTTCTTAAGATGATGGAGGGAGTGCTGACCGGAAAGACCGGATTTACCGGAGGGGCAGGGTACTGTTATGTCTCGGCGCTTGAGAGTGAGGGGAGAACTTTTGTTGTGGCTCTGCTTGGCTGCGGATGGCCTCCGCACCGCACATGGAAGTGGGAGGATGCAAGGATGCTTTTTTCATATGGGAAACAGAATTTTTCGTATCAGGACTGCTATCAGCCGTTTGAGGTGTGCCGGATTCCGGTCAGGGGCTCTGAAAAGGGAAAGACGGTTGCAGTGGACGTTGACACAGCGAAGGAAGATCAGGCCCTGTATTTTCTGCTTCAGGATGGTGAGCGAATGATCCGCGAGGTAAAGATCCCGGAATTTCTCGATGCTCCGGTCAAAATCGGAGACACGGTCGGGGAGGTTCGCTATGTTCTTGATGGAAAAGTGATCCGCACGGAGGCAGTCTGTGCACAGGAGGAGGCATCAAAATGGAATCTTCTTCGATGTATCCAGAGCACAATCGATCAATATATGCGAATGTATCTAAAAAAATGATAAGAAAAGCGAAAAAGTGAAAAAAATAACTTGAATTTTGCGCTTCCTCATTATACAATTAAAATCGGCAGAAATTGGATTTACAAAGCGATATGCTGTGGACTTTGCCAGGAAAGGTCGTGCGGTACAGCATATCGTGATAATATTTAAAATGGAGGATTGCAAAATGAGTAATTCAGCACAAACTTCAGCAAGCAAGCGCATTAACGCCCTGCTTGATGAAAACAGTTTTGTTGAGATCGGTGCTTATGTAACAGCAAGAAGCACGGATTTTAACCTGACTGACAGGGAAACTCCTGAAGATGGTGTAATCACCGGTTACGGTACCATTGATGGAAACCTTGTGTATGTGTACAGCCAGGATGCGTCTGTACTGGGCGGTTCCATCGGCGAGATGCACGCAAAGAAAATTTCCAGAATCTATTCCATGGCAGTGAAAATGGCAGCTCCGGTTATCGGTCTGATCGACTGTGCAGGTCTTCGTCTTCAGGAAGCGACTGACGCACTCGATGGTTTCGGCCAGATGTATTTAAGCCAGGCAATGGCTTCCGGCGTTGTTCCGCAGATTTCCGCAGTATTCGGTACTTGCGGTGGCGGTATGGCAGTTTCTTCTGCAATGGCAGACTTCATCTTCATGGAAGATAAGAAGGCAAAGCTGTTTGTCAACGCTCCGAACGCTCTTGACGGAAACCGCGTAGAGAAGTGCGACACCTCCTGTGCATCTTTCCAGAGCGAGGATACCGGACTGGTTGACTTTACCGGCGACGAGGATTCCATCCTTTCCCAGATTCGCACCCTGGTTTCGATTCTTCCGGCAAGCAACGAGGAGAATACGGCTTACACCGAGTGTGAGGATGATTTAAACCGCACCAGCGCAGATCTTGCAAACTGTGTCGGCGCATCCGATCTGGCACTTCAGAAGATTTCCGATAACGGATTCTATCTGGAAGTGAAGAAGGCATATGATCCGTCCATGGTAACTGCATTCATCCGCTTAAACGGCGCAACCGTAGGTTGTGTAGCAAACCGTACCGCTGTATACGGCGAGAACGGCGAGGTTGAGGCTGAGTACGATGCAGTTCTTACCGCACGCGGATGTGAGAAGGCTGAGAAGTTCGTTTCCTTCTGTGATGCATTCAATATCCCGGTACTGACCCTTGTAAACGTGAAGGGCTATAAGGCAAGCAAGTGCACCGAGAAGAAGATCGCAAAGGCAGCAGGTCGTCTGACCTACGCATTTGCAAATGCAAGCGTTCCGAAGGTAACCGTTGTAACTGGCGAGGCATTTGGTACCGCTTATCTGACGATGAACAGCAAGTCCATCGGCGCAGATATGGTATACGCATGGCCGACCGCAGTCATCGGTACGATGGATCCGGAGCAGGCAGTTAAGATCATGTATGCTGATGAGATTGCCAAGGCAGATGACAGCTTAAAGCTGATCGCTGAGAAGGCAAATGAGTATCGCGAGCTTCAGTCCAGCGCAGTTTCTGCTGCAAAGAGAGGCTATGTCGATGATATTATTGAGGCATGCGACACCAGAAAACGCGTGATCGCAGCTTTCGAGATGTTGTTTACCAAGAGAGAGGATCGTCCGGACAGAAAGCATGGAACGGTTTAGAATGAGGTGACAGGTATATGAAACAATATTTAAAACGAATGGTACTGGCAATGTGTCTGGTGGCCTGCTTCTTTGTCCTGTCCGCTTGTTCTTCCGCATCTACCAATGCGGATGAGAGCTCACTTGACCCGCAGATGGCTTCGTATATCACTCAGACCTCAGAACAGCTGGTTCAGAGCATTACCAGTCTGGACAAGGAGAGCGGAGCACAGAGCCAGGAGTATCTGATTAAGCAGAAGGAAGAGGGACTCGCAGGTGGAGTTGCTTCCTGGCTTAACAGCATGAACGACACCGGAAGTCTGGTGGAGATCCTTGATTCTGACGCTCAGGAGTCTTCCGATGGTTCTTATATCGGAATCGTAAATGCTTCTTTCGAGAAGAGAAATGCACAGTTCAAGTTCTTCTATGCAGAGGATGGACAGCAGATGGAAGTAACCTCTATTTCGATCTCTCCGGAGTACACGACCGGTGAGAAGATGCAGAAGGCTGCTATGAACACCCTGATGGGTATGGGAACCGTATTCATCGTTCTGATCTTCATCAGCCTGCTGATCGGTTGCTTCAAGTACATCGGTGTTGTTCAGAACAACATGGCAAAGAAGAAGGAAGCAGAAGTTACTCCGGCACCGGCTCCGGTAGCAAAGGCACCGGTACAGGTAGCAGATACCGCAGACGAGGACGAGATTGCAGTTGTCATCGCAGCAGCGATTGCAGCAGCAGAGGAAGACGAGCTGGCAGAGACCGTTGTCAGCAACGACAAGCTCGTAGCACGTTCCATCCGTCATGCAAACAGAAGCAGACGCAGATGGTAATTTCCTAATTTCCGCATTTGGACAGAGAAGTGTCCGCGCGGGTTTTCAGCAAAAACAGGAGGAAAATTGATATGAGAAACTATACAATTACCGTAAACGGAAAGACTTATTCCGTAAGTGTAGAGAATGGCGCAGCAGTTTCCGTAGCTCAGACCGCAGCTCCGGCAGCAGCACCAGCTCCAGCAGCAGCACCGGCTCCGGCAGCAGCACCGGCAGGCGCTCAGGGTTCTGTTAAGGTAACCGCTCCGATGCCAGGTAAGATCCTGTCTGTAAAGGCAAGCGCTGGCCAGGCAGTAAAGAAGGGCGAAGTAATCCTTGTTATGGAAGCAATGAAGATGGAGAACGACATCGTAGCTCCGCAGGACGGCACTGTTGCCAGCATCAATGTATCTGTTGGTGATGCAGTAGAGTCCGGTGCAACCCTTGCTACTCTGAACTAATTATTTTATAATTTGGTTCTGTTGAAGAGCAAGTTGCATATGGAGGGATAAACATGGATTATATAGCAACAACAATGGGAAACCTTGTTCATCAGACAGCGTTTTTTAACCTGACATACGGCAACTTTATCATGATCGCAGTTGCGTTCTTCTTCCTCTATCTTGCAATCAAGTGGGGATTTGAGCCTCTGCTTCTTGTGCCGATTGCGTTCGGTATGCTTCTGGTAAACATTTACCCGGATATCATGGCAGATCCTAGCGAGACATCCAATGGCGTGGGTGGTCTGCTTCACTACTTCTATATTCTGGATGAGTGGAGTATTCTTCCGTCCCTGATCTTCATGGGTGTCGGTGCCATGACCGATTTCGGACCGCTGATCGCAAACCCGAAGAGTTTCCTTCTGGGTGCAGCAGCACAGTTCGGTATTTATGGCGCATACTTTATGGCCATTTTCATGGGATTCAACGACAAGGCAGCAGCTGCCATCTCCATCATCGGTGGTGCAGACGGTCCGACCTCTATCTTCCTTGCTGGTAAGCTGGGACAGACCGAGTACATGGGACCGATTGCAGTAGCTGCATACTCTTACATGGCACTCGTTCCGATCATTCAGCCGCCGATCATGAAACTTCTGACGACTGAGGAAGAGCGCAAAATCAAGATGGAACAGCTTCGTCCGGTATCCAAGCTGGAGAAGATCCTGTTCCCGATCGTGGTAACGACAGTTGTATGTATGATTCTGCCGACTACGGCTCCGCTTGTAGGTATGCTGATGTTAGGTAACCTGTTTAAGGAGTCCGGCGTTGTAAAACAGCTGACTGAGACCGCAAGCAATGCACTGATGTACATTGTCGTTATTCTTCTGGGAACCTCCGTTGGTGCAACCACCAGTGCAGAGGCATTCCTGAAGGTTGATACCTTAAAGATCGTTGCTCTGGGTCTGATTGCATTCGCATTCGGTACCGCAGCAGGTGTTGTATTCGGAAAGATCATGTGCAAGGTAACCGGCGGTAAGGTAAATCCGCTGATCGGTTCCGCAGGTGTATCCGCAGTTCCGATGGCAGCCCGTGTATCTCAGAAAGTTGGTGCGGAGGCAGATCCGACAAACTTCCTTCTGATGCATGCAATGGGTCCGAACGTAGCAGGTGTTATCGGTACTGCCGTAGCAGCAGGTACGTTCATGGCTATCTTTGGAGTTTAAATCAGAGTGAGACGCTTCGCGTCGACTTGAACTAAAATTGCCGGGAATTTCCCCGCCTCTGTGAGGCGGAGGAATTTCCACTATAATTGGAGGTAATAGAAATCATGGCAGAGATTCAGAAAAAGCCGGTTAAGATTGTGGAAACCGTTCTCCGTGACGCTCACCAGTCCTTAATTGCGACCAGAATGACAACTGAGCAGATGCTTCCTATCATTGATAAGATGGATCAGGTTGGTTATCATGCAGTAGAGTGCTGGGGCGGAGCTACCTTCGATGCCTCCCTGCGTTTCCTGAAGGAAGATCCGTGGGAGAGACTGAGAAAACTGAGAGCAGGATTCAAGAACACGAAACTGCAGATGCTGTTCCGTGGACAGAATATTCTGGGATACAACCACTACGCAGATGACGTAGTAGAGTACTTCGTACAGAAATCCGTTGCAAACGGTATTGATATCATCCGTATTTTCGACTGCTTAAACGACCTGCGCAACCTGCAGACCGCTGTAAAAGCAGCAAACAAGGAGAAGGCACACGCTCAGATCGCACTTTGCTATACGCTGGGTGACGCTTACACTCTGGATTACTGGAAGGACATCGCAAAGAGAATTGAGGATATGGGCGCAGATTCCATCTGTATCAAGGATATGGCTGGTCTGCTGACTCCGTTCGCAGCAGAGGAGCTGGTTTCCGCACTCAAGGAATCCACCACCCTGCCGATCGACCTGCACACCCACTACACCTCTGGCGTAGCTTCCATGACCTACTTAAAGGCAGTAGAGGCAGGATGCGACATCATTGATACCGCTATGTCTCCGCTTTCCATGGGTACCAGCCAGCCAGCAACTGAGGTTCTCGTAGAGACCCTTAAAGGTACTCCGTATGACACCGGTCTGGATCTTGAGAAGCTCGCAGAGATCGCTGACTACTTCCAGCCGATCCGTGAGGATGCACTGAAGAGTGGTCTGCTGAACCCGAAGGTTCTTGGTGTAAACATCAAGACCCTGCGTTATCAGGTACCGGGCGGTATGCTGTCCAACCTTGTAAGTCAGCTGAAGGAAGCTGGTAAGGAGGACAAGTACCAGGAAGTACTTGAGGAGATCCCGAGAGTAAGAAAAGACTTCGGTGAGCCGCCGCTTGTTACCCCGTCTTCTCAGATCGTCGGAACTCAGGCAGTTATGAATGTTATCGCTGGCGAGCGTTACAAGCTCGTTCCGAAGGAGTCCAAGAAGATCATGCTTGGCGAGTTCGGTCAGACTGTAAAGCCGTTTAACAAGGAAGTACAGAAGAAGATCATCGGAGATGAGACCCCGATCACCTGCCGTCCGGCAGATCTGATCAAGCCACAGCTCCCGCAGTTCGAGAAGGAGTGCGCTCGCTGGAAACAGCAGGATGAGGACGTTCTGTCCTACGCTCTGTTCCCGAAGGTAGCTGAGGAGTTCTTCAAGTACAGAGAGGCTCAGCAGACCAAGGTTGATCAGACCGTTGCTGACACCAAGAGCAAGGCTTATCCGGTATAACTCAGAGTGAATGTCCCCCTCCTCTTTAGGTGGGGGGTATCACAAGTCTTCTCAGGAGGGGAGACAATCCCCTTCTGAGTGATACGCTCCGCGAGCGTCGATTTGAAGAGATTTGCAGGCATTCAGAGTCATTCTGATTCTGAAATCGTTTTTCAATTCTGGTACAAAAAATTTGATTATTGATAGGGAGATAGATCCTGTCTCAAATTTTTTGGGGAGGAGTCGGTCAGTTCGAACGGGCTGACCGACTCCTCCCCCTGTTTTCGTTTTATCGAGTATCTGCTATTCCTTCCCCGAATTTACGTTGGCACTTTCATCGACTTGACGCGGGGCTTTTCCTGAATTCTTTTAATCTTTTCTTACAATTTCTGGCATTTCTGTGAACTTTGGTTCTCGGCGGTTGACGATCCCATTTTTTGTCATTATAATAAACAAATGCAGAAAATGGACGGACTCTGCCATTGTGGCAGGGGAAAGTCGTATGAGGAGACAAAATGAAAAAACGAAGATGGAAACAGGGACTGGCTGTTTTTCTCGGTCTGACCCTTGGCATATATGCGCCGGTGACTGCCTTGCAGGGCAGGTATCCGGTTTACGCGTACACGGAACGCTCAGCATCAGTGAATGCAACATCGCTGAATGTGCGAAGTGATGCGGGAACCTCGTACAGCGCGGTGGGAAAGCTCTCAAGAGGGGCATCTGTTACCGTGGTAGGAGAGAAGACTGGAACGGATGGAAAGCTGTGGTATCAGGTTCGTTTCACAGGAACGGGTGGATCGACGGTGACGGGATATGTGCTCGGCTCCTACCTCAAGGTTTCAACGACGACGTCATCATCATCGACATCAACATCATCGTCGACATCGACCTCTTACAAGACGGATCGGAGCTTTGAGTCACAGTTGAGTGATTTCCCGGAGTCCTACAAGTCGGCACTCAGACAGCTTCATGCCCAGTATCCGAACTGGAGGTTTGAGGCGCACAAGACTGGACTTGATTGGAATACGGTAATTGAGAATGAGAGTCTTCTCGGACGAAATCTGGTACATACGAACAGCATTTCTTCTTTTAAGTCCACAGCAGACGGCGCTTACAACTGGGATTCGAGCACTTGGAATGGTTTTGATGGAAGTAGTTGGGTCGCAGCCTCAGAGGATGTGATCCGCTACTATATGGACCCAAGAAATTTCCTTGATGGAACTTACATTTTTCAGTTTCTTTCTCAGGAGTATGATGCTTCGCTTCAGACAAAGGAGGGACTTCAGAGTATGCTGAACGGAACCTTCATGCAGGGCGGAATCGTCTCGAGTGGAAGTGCTTCCGGCGCGACCGGGGTGGACACAAGTTCCGGAAACGCATCGGATGGAAGCAGTAATTCAGGCAGCTCGGGTGATACTTCTTACGGTCCGGGTGGTTCTGGAAGCAGTTCTTCTGCTCCGGGCGGACAGAGTGCTGTGATCACAGCTCCGGATAAGCGCAGGCAGAACTCCTCGAGTTCCTCCGGAAATTCGGCTTCCTCATCTCCGTCCACGTCGGGTACGACATCCGGGACGACCTCAGGTACTCCGGGAACGAGTACGACGACTTCTGGTTCAGCCGGAACTTCTTCGTCTCCGTCAGCAGGGACAAGCTCAGGACCGGGAGGTTCGAGTATTTCAGGGACCTCGGGAACTTCGTCTTCAGGAAATTCCAACAGTCAGGCACCGACGAGAGGATCAGACGGAAATGTTCGATTTCAGGGTCCATCCGCTTCGATCAGCCGTCATCAGACGAGCCTTGTGACTGCACCGGATGTGCTCACGGCGGGACCGGGAACCTCGGCAGGCGCAGCGACATTTACTGCGCCGGGAAGTGCAGGACCAGGCGGTTCAATGATATCGGGAACAAACACGGGGACGACCGGAAATACAACGACATCAGGCACAACATATGCAGATCTGATTATGAGTGTGGCAGGCTCGACCGGACTGAACCCGTACATCATTGCATCCACGATTCTTCAGGAGCAGGGAAGCGATGGACGAGGAAAGTCGATTTCCGGAACCTATTCGGGATATGCAGGATATTACAACTACTTTAACATCGGAGCGTACGCTTCCGGCGGAATGGATGCGGTTGGACGCGGACTCTGGTATGCGTCCCAGTCCGGAACTTACGGCAGACCGTGGAACACCCCGGAAAAGTCGATCACAGGCGGAGCGCAGTACTATGCGACGAACTATGTGAAAGAGGGACAGGATACACTCTATTTAAAGAAGTTTAATGTTCAGGGAAGTAACATTTACAAGCATCAGTACATGACGAATGTGGAGGCGGCTGCCTCTGAGGGCGCTCTTTTCGCACAGGGATATGGAAATGTGCTGAAAAATTCCGCATTGACGTTCAAGATTCCGGTTTACAACAATATGCCGTCTTCTCCGTGTGCGAAGCCGACCGGAACCGGAAGTCCGAACAACAAGCTCAGAAGCCTTGGTGTGGATGGATTCTCACTGACACCGACGTTCAACCGCGATACGATGTCCTATGATCTGATTGTGGATCAGTCTGTGACGAGCGTCAACGTGAGTGCGACGGCGATCGACTCGAGTGCGACGACGAGTGGAAATGGAAATGTTTCCCTGTCTGGCACTTCAACCGATATCAAGGTAATTGTCACTGCACAGAATGGTACGCAGAGAACCTACACGATTCACGTTGTGAGAAAGGCAAATGGACCGACATACGGCGGAAGCACGAATGGCGGACAGAACAGCACAAACCAGACGCCGGGTCAGACACCGGGTGGAAGCAGTACAGGAAATGGAACGAGCAATAGCCCGGTTGTGAGCATCACGCCGGGGGGAAGCAGTTCTTCAAGCACATCCGGTAGTTCTGGAAATTCCACACAGGTGGTACCGGTAATCGGTGTTGCGCCGGGACAATAAAAGTGGTATGCTTTTAGGCGGAGCGTGCTTGCGCTTCGCCCGATAAAAGAAAGACAGGAGATCTCTATATGAGTAGGAAAGTAAAGCACGCAGTGCTTCGGATTCTGGCAGTGATGATGTTGGCTGTCGCGATTCCGTTTCAGAGTTTTGCGGCGAATGCAAAGATTGCATTTACCGACCCGTCCACCGAAGTGGGCAGTGAGTTTACTGTTACAATGAAATTTACCTCCACGAGCGGAGATGTTCTCGGAGATACAAGAGTTTATTTAACTTATGACAGTTCCATGATCGAGTATGTGCAGGGATCTTCCGCACAGGCGAGCGGTGGGGAGGGAACCCTGATCGTCAGCAGTACGATGGATGGAAAGACGGAGGTTTCAACCCCGTTAAAGTTTAAGGCACTCAAAGAGGGTGTTGCGACAATTAAGGTTGTGACGGATAATTCCGAGGCGTATGACAGCGATGGACAGATGCTGACGATGGATAAGATCGGAAGCTCAAAGGTTACGATCGGACCGGCAACATCCACCGCAGTGCAGTCGGATGATGCTTCGCTGAAATCTCTTCAGATTTCTCCTGGAACGCTTGACCCGGCATTTAGCCCGGATGTGGAGAATTACACGGCTTCCGTTGGTCTTGACATCGACAAGCTCACCGTCAGCGCACAGCCGGCAAATGACAATGCCGTTGTGAGCGTAGAAGGTGGAGACGAACTTAAGGATGGCGAGAATACCGTAGTATGTAAGATAACAGCAGAGGATGGAACGACTGTCCGCAGTTACACGATCACTGTAACCCGCGAGAAGGGTGGTCAGAGCGAGCCGAACGCAACGACGGTTCCGGCAGAGGAGCTTGACGTTCTTGCAGAGCTTGAGTCTTCGAGAAATGCAATCAAGATTGGAATCACCGATCTCCCGGCAGGTATGAATGCTCCGGCAGGACTTAAGGAGAGCAATGTCACGATCGGAGATACGAAGGTTAAGGGATGGATTCCGCAGACAGACGGAAATCCGGAGTACTGTGTCTTCTACGCAGTCAACAGTGACACGAATGAGCAGGGCTTCTACCGCTACGATCTGAGCGAGAAGACGATTCAGCGCTACTTTGAGGGCAATGACAGTTCTGCAATCGAGAAAGACCCGCGTTACCAGGGTATTGTGGAGGAACTCAACAAGATCAAGCGTGAGTTCAACATTGCAAGATACTTTGCAATCGGAACAGGCGCAGGCTGTGTGGTTCTTCTGATCATGCTCTTCGGTGCATACGCTTCGGTTTCAAGATACCGTTCTTCCAAGAAAAACGGAAAGAAGAAGTCAAATTCAGGCAATGCGAACAGTGGTCGCAGTCAGGGCGGACAGACGCCAAAGTGCGCAGAGAAGGCACCTGAGAGAAGAGAGAACAAGACGATCAACTATGTGATCGATGATCGCAGAGACAGAGATTACGAGGATGATCTTCCGGAGCCGATGGATCAGGATGATCAGGACCCGGATGACAACAATGATTATCTTCCGGAGGAGGATTTAAGCGTGAAGAGCGAGCCGGTTGAGGATGTAGAGCGTTCCTTAAAGGCACAGCTTGCACGCGAGGCAGAGAAGGCGACGAGAGAGGCTTTGAGAGAGTCTGCTCCGACTGAGGCTCCGCTTAAGACCGAGGACGAGGATGATTTTGAACTCTTTGATCTCGAAGATGACAATAAGAGATAAAAGAGATAATTCAAAGTGGATGCCCCCTCCTCTATAGGTGGGGGATCACAAACCTTCTCAGGAGGGGAGACAATCTCCTTCTGAGTGATACGCTCCGCGAGCGTCGACTTGAACAAATAAGATGCACAAATATCTCGAATGGGATTCAGATTCCTTTGAGACAAAAGAAAATGCCATCCGGCAGAAGCAGAGTGCTTTCCGGGTGGCGTTTCCTTTTTTCATTTCATAGGAAATTGTGTCCTATGAAATGAAAAATGCTCCGCAAGGGTGCAAAGCGCCAGTGGCGCTTGTTATGTACCGACCGCAGTGGAACGAAGAGAGGTTTGTAGGAACTTCGGAAACATCCACTTTCTTGACAAGTGTGAGAAAATGAGATATGATTGTTACATAGATTATATAACAGGAGCAAAAAACGAGAATACCATGTGCGTGAGCGTACATGGAAATAAATGGGTGGTTATATGATCAGAAAAACGAAAGACGGTGAATGAGGTATGATGCTGAAGATTGATTTTGAGAGCGAGGAAGCGATCTATATTCAGCTGAGAAATCAGATTATTATGGGGATTGCGACGGATGCGATTCGGGAAGGGGAATCTCTTCCGTCGGTGCGCCAGTTGGCAGACAACATTGGAATCAACATGCATACAGTAAATAAGGCGTATACCGTGTTGAAACAGGAAGGGTTTATCAAGCTCGATCGCCGGCGCGGGGCAGTGATTTCTCTCGACGTGGATAAGATTGAGGCAGTTACGAATCTCAGACGAGAACTCTCTCTGATTTTGGCTCGCGGAATTTGTAAAAATGTGAGCCGGGATGAGGTGCATGCGCTTGTGGATGAGATTTACGATTCCTGTACAAAGAAAAATGAACTATAAGTAGTTAGAAGGAAGCTGCAAGCAGGTTAAGTTGCTGTGTATGGGCAGGAGTGAATCAGGTAGATTTTAGGAGATTTATTGAAACGCTTCGGAAAATATGGAGGATGGATCATCTATGTTGTGTGAACGCTGTAAAGTGCGGGAAGCCAATATTCAGTATACAGAGATCGTGGGCGGAGTGAAGACGGAACATCATTTCTGCGCCCAGTGTGCGAAAGAACTGGATTTTGGTCCGTATTCCGCAATTTTTGACAGCGAATTTCCGCTTGGAAAGTTGCTGTCGGGACTTTTGGGAGTCGGTCAGACGCAGGAAGAGGAGATGGCGACCCATGTGGTTTGTCCGACCTGCAAGACGAGTTATGGAGAGTTTGTAAAGAACAGTCAGTTCGGCTGTCCGGACTGTTACGGCGTATTTGACCTGCTGATCGGAGAGAAGATTCGCCAGCTTCAGGGAAATGACACCCACAAGGGCAAACGCCCGAAGAAGATTCAGGCAAGTGCGCACGGAGCTTTCCCGTTTGGGGAGATTCCGGGTATGACGAAGCATGTGACCAGATCCGATTGGAAAAATCGACCAGATCCAGAGATGATGGATGAGGACGATGGTCTGCCGATGCCGGATGGAAGCCGGATTCGGGAGGATGAGGACGAGCGAGATGTCTACGCAGGAAGCCAGATGCAGGGGATTTCTCCGGGGACGGTTCCGGATGCAGAGAATCAGAAGGATGTCCGCAGAGCTGAGGAAGAGACTCGCATGATGCAGGAAGCGCAGAATGTGAGACTTCAGGCAAAGATCAGCCAGCTTGAGCGTCGGCTTAAGGAGGCATTGAGGGAAGAGGACTATGAGAGTGCGGTGCTGTGCCGTGACCAGATCAGAAAACTGAAAGAGGAAATCGGAAAATGTTAAAATGGTATGAGGAGATGGACGGATCACATCCGGGCATTGTCAGCAGTCGCGTGCGTTTGGCGCGCAACTGGAATCAGTATGTATTTCCGTCAAAACTCTCTCCGAAGGAGGGCGCGGAGATGATCCGGCGCTTGGAGAGCGGTCTTCGAGATCTTGGAAGTCTGGACGGAAAGATCTATCACTATGTGGATCTCGGGGAGATCAGCGAGATTGACCGGAAGGCGATGAGGGAGCATAGACTTTTCAATTCCGCGATTGCAGGAAAGAGAACACCGACCGGAATCATTCTCTCGGAGGAGGAAGATACAGGGATCCTGCTCAACGGAACGGATCATATTCGCCTGCAAGTGCTTGCCGGGGGATTTCACCTCGAGGAGCTGTGGAAACATGCGGACAAGATCGACGATTACATCAGCGAACGGTTTGAGTATGCGTTTGATGAAAAATACGGGTATCTGACAGCATATCCGACAAATGTCGGAACCGGAATGCGCGCGTCGGTTGTCCTTCATCTTCCGACGCTCTCCCGCGGAAAGCGGTTTAACGGGCTTGTTGCGGAGATGGGAAGATTTGGTGTCGCAGTTAAGGGTGTCTACGGTGAGGGCGAGGAGAATGATGGCGCACTCTACGAGGTCTACAATCAAAAGACACTCGGACTTTCCGAGCAGGATATTTTAAATATGGTGCGTCGGGTGGCACTCCAGCTCGAGAGTCAGGAGATTCAGGTTCGCCATATGGCGCTTGACAAGCACAGACTCGAGTGGGAGGATGAGGCTTATCGCGCTTACGGAGTTCTCAAATATGCGAGACGTCTCTCGGCAAAGGATGCGATGACACTCTTGTCCCAGCTGATGACGGGAATGAGGGACGGAACCCTGAACATGCAGGAGCCGTGTCCGGTTTACCGTTTGATGCTTGGCATTCAGCCAGCAACGCTTCAGGGACTTGTGAGAAAACCGCTTGAGAAAGAGGAACTCGACGTCGCGCGAGCTGCATATTTGCGATCCCAACTGCCGGAGCTTGTATAACTCAGAGGGGAACATCCCTTCTGAATTCAAGTCTCCGCGAGCGTCGACTGAAATGAATGGCTATGAATTTAGGAGGAAACTTTTTATATGACAGATAAACTGACAGAACAGGCGAGGAATGCGATTGGACTCGCTATTGGCTCGGCAGAGGAGCTTGGTCACAAATATGTGGGAACCGAGCACCTTCTGATCGGTCTTCTTGAGGAGGGCACAGGTGTGGCATCCCGTGTTCTCGAAGCAAATGGAGTGCAGGCGGACAAGGTAACGGAGTTAGTCAGCCAGCTGATTTCTCCGAACCAGAATGTCGGGATGCTCGAGAGAGGTACTTACACGCCGAGCGCATCCCGCGTTCTTGAGAACAGCTACCGCGAGGCGGTTCGTTTCAAAGCACCGTTAATCGGAACGGAGCATATTTTGATTGCGTTGATCCGCGATGGCGACTGTGTGGCATCAAAATTATTGAATACGATGGGAGTCAATCTCCAGAAACTTTACATGGAGCTCAGAGCCGCAATGGGATCAGACGCTCCTGCCGACAAGGAAGAATTTTCTTCAAAGACGGGAAAGAGCAAGGATTCCACTCCAACGCTCAATAGTTATAGCAGAGATTTAACGGAGCTTGCGAGAGACGGAAGACTCGATCCGGTTATCGGAAGAGAGCATGAGATTCAGAGAGTGATTCAGATCTTGAGCCGTAGAACAAAGAATAATCCGTGTTTGATCGGAGAACCGGGTGTCGGCAAGACCGCGGTTGTTGAGGGTCTGGCACAGCTGATCGCCTCAGGTGAGGTTCCGGAAGTCATTGCCGGAAAGCGTGTGATGACACTGGATCTTTCAGGAATGGTTGCAGGTTCAAAGTATCGCGGTGAGTTTGAGGAGCGCATCAAGAAAGTGATCTCCGAGGTTTGCGAGGATGGAGAGGTTCTGCTTTTCATCGACGAGATTCACACGATCATCGGAGCTGGTGGAGCTGAGGGCGCAATCGATGCGTCCAATATCCTGAAACCGTCGCTTGCACGCGGAGAGATCCAGCTGATCGGCGCGACGACTGTCGAGGAGTACCGCAAGTATATTGAGAAGGATGCAGCACTTGAGCGACGTTTCCAGCCGGTTATGGTCGAAGAGCCGGGCGAGGAGCAGTCGATCCAGATTCTCAAAGGACTGCGCCCGAAGTATGAGGAGCATCATCATGTGACGATCACGGATGAGGCGCTTGTGTCAGCCGTGCGCCTGTCTGCGCGCTACATCAACGACCGTTTTCTTCCGGACAAGGCAATTGATCTGATCGATGAGGCATCCTCGAAAGTGCGTCTGACGGCCTATGTAGAGCCGGCTGAGATCAAGGAGATCGAAAAAGAAATCGAGACGCTCGAACAGCAGAAGGAAAATGCGATCAAGTCCGAAGCCTATGAGAAGGCAGGGGACATCAAGAAGCGTCAGGAGAAGAAACGCGAGAAGATCGAAAAGATCCGTGCAAAGTGGCAGAAGGAGAAGGCATCGAGGAAACTTGTCGTCTCTGAGGGGGAGATTGCCGATGTCGTTTCCGGATGGACGAAGATTCCGGTCAGAAAGCTCGAGGAGGAAGAGTCTGAGCGTCTTAAAAAGCTCGAGGGCATCCTTCATGAACGTGTAGTCGGTCAGGAGGAGGCAGTCAGTGCCGTGTCCCGCGCGATCCGCCGTGGACGTGTTGGACTCAAAGATCCGAAGCGACCGATCGGTTCGTTCCTCTTCCTTGGTCCTACCGGTGTCGGCAAGACGGAGCTTTGTAAGGCACTCGCGGAGGCAATGTTCGGCACAGAGAATGCGCTGATCCGTGTTGATATGTCGGAGTACATGGAGAAGCACAGCGTCTCCAAGATGATCGGTTCCCCGCCAGGATATGTCGGTTATGAGGAGGGCGGTCAGCTCAGCGAGAAAGTCCGCCGGAATCCGTATTCGGTGATTCTGTTTGATGAGATCGAGAAGGCACATCCGGATGTCTTTAACATCTTGCTTCAGGTGCTCGATGATGGTCACATCACCGATGCACAGGGACGAAAGATTGACTTTAAGAACACGATTCTGATTATGACATCGAATGCCGGAGCGGAGAATATCATTTCCCCGAAGCATTTGGGATTCTCAGCAAATGACGATGCGTCTGAACGGTACAAGTTCATGAAGGGACGCGTGATGGACGAGGTAAAACGCCTGTTCAAGCCGGAGTTCTTGAACCGAATTGATGAGATTCTTGTCTTTCATCCGCTGACCCGCGAGGATATGGGAAAGATCGTGGAGATTATGCTTGGAAGCATTACAAAGCGCACGAAACGCCAGATGAATCTGACGATGGAAGTCAGCGAGGAGGCAAAGGCCTTCCTGGTTGAAAAAGGTTATGATGAGAAATATGGAGCCCGTCCTCTGCGCCGTGCAATCCAGAATTATCTTGAGGATGGACTTGCGGAGGCAGTTCTCGATGGAAAAGTCAAAGCAGGAGATCAGGTCACGATCGGACGCGAGGGCGAGAAATTGAGTTTCTGTATGGCAAAGGAGAGTACTGTGGAGACGGCAGTGCCGGAGACCGAAAATGTGAAGGAAAAGTAATTTTTACCAGGCAAGCCATTTGAACTGTTTTACCTGAAATGAAAAATGCTTTAAAAAATCGGTTACCGTTTGTGCAATGCATGAACGGTAACGAGAAGTGCGTTGTAGGGAAAAAATAAGAAAAGACATACTGGTCAATTTCACGAGGGTAGTGTATAATATTTGTAGCGGTTTTCACAGAAAGAGGATAGGATGTGTTCAAAAAACTTTCTAAAGGAGACTGCTATTTGGACAGGCAGAGTCATTTTAGGTTCTGCGTGCAAAAGATATTCAACAAAATACCAGGAGGGCAAACAGATGCCAGGAATTGAATCATTAATCCGTTCTGAAGCAGACGGAACCATCAGCTTTGGAGATTACAGCTTAAATACAAAGTCCAAACTGCAGGATTTTGAGCATGCGGGAGATTTATATAAGATTAAGACATTCTATGAGATTACAAAGTTAGAGCGCAACGGTTCTTTCGTTTATGAGTCTGTTCCGGGAACGGCTGTTCAGCACTTTGCAGAGGGCAGTGATGAGGTTGCATTTACCGTAGGTGGATATCGTGATTCTCAGATTACCGTTCAGATGGAGGCAGATACCGAGTATGAGGTATTTGTAGATGGTTCTTCCATTGGTCACATCAAGACAAATATGAGCGGAAAACTGGCATTCAGCGTTTCTCTCAACGACGGTGCAGTAAGCCAGGTAAAGATTGTAAGACAGTAATGCAGGAATGGCTTAACGGAATGTTTTATTTGAAATCGGCTTTCGTTATTTGTGTATCGTGTAACCGTTTTCGTTCAGCTTAGCAAAGAAGGAAGAGAATGAGCCTTTGCGGACGAAAGTCCAGGAGTCTGCAGGGCGACATGGAAAGAAAACCAGCTATGGCAAAATCAAAAAGTACCGCATTCTTCTGCAAAGAGTGCGGGTATGAATCAAGCAAGTGGCTCGGTCAGTGTCCAGCCTGTAAGGAATGGAACACGATGGTTGAGGCACCGCTTGCAAAGAAAGAGTCGTCCGGACGGACGGCTCTTTCCGGTATTTCTGGAATTTCCGGGACGTTAAAAATGGCGCGCCCGGTAAAACTTGAGGAGGTCTCGCTCAACGATCAGGATCGGATTTCGACGGGATATAAGGAGCTTGATCGTGTGCTCGGAAGCGGAATTGTTGCAGGTTCGCTTGTGTTAGTCGGCGGTGATCCCGGAATCGGAAAGTCGACTCTGCTATTGCAGGTCTGCCGAAATCTTGCACGGGATGGGCATAGGGTACTCTATATCTCGGGAGAGGAGTCGCTCAAGCAGATCAAGATGAGGGCATCGAGAATCGGGGAGATCAGTGGAGAGCTTTATTTCCTGTGTGAGACGAATCTCGAGACGATCGGGGAGTGTATTCGTGAGAATAAGCCGGAGATCGTGATCATTGACTCGATCCAGACGATGTTCTGTGAGAGTGGAAATTCTGCTCCGGGAAGCATGAGTCAGGTGCGAGAGTCGACAAATGTGCTGATGCAGATTGCGAAGGGCATGGGAATCGCGATTTTCATCGTGGGTCATGTGACGAAAGAGGGCGTGGTTGCAGGACCGCGCATGCTCGAACATATGGTGGACACGGTGCTCTACTTTGAGGGCGAGAGAAATGCATCCTATCGAATTCTGCGAGGAGTCAAAAACCGTTTCGGTTCCACGAATGAGATCGGCGTGTTTGAGATGGCGGAACATGGACTTGCTGAAGTGCTGAATCCGTCGGAGTATCTGCTCAGCGGGCGACCGGAGGAGGCATCGGGAGCGGTTGTCGCATGCTCGATCGAGGGAACACGCCCGATTCTTCTTGAGGTTCAGGCGCTTGTGACGCAGACGAATTTTGGAATGCCGAGGCGGACGGCAGCGGGAACTGATTACAACCGCGTCAATTTGCTGATGGCGGTGCTTGAAAAACGATGTCGTTATGAGATGTCGCGCTACGATGCATATATCAACATTGCGGGCGGAGTCAAGATGAATGAGCCGGCGCTGGACCTTGCGATTGTGCTTGCGCTCGTCTCAAGCATGAAAGATCGGGCAGTCAATCCAAAGACGATTATCTTCGGGGAGGTCGGACTTTCCGGCGAAGTGCGCGCGGTCTCGATGGCGGAGCAGAGAGTCAATGAAGCGATCAAGCTCGGATTTGAGAGTTGTATTCTGCCGAAGGTTAATCTCGATAAGCTCAAGAAGTATTCGGAGATTACGCTTTATGGGGTCAGCAATGTGAGAGAGGCGATTGCGCTGATCTAAACTAAAGGTAAAGGGCTGTTTTACGCGGGGTCTAAGAAGCAAAAATAAAAAAAGATGATTGATAAGGTGAGGTGAGTACGGTGAGTACGGCTCCGATGGCGAAGTAAGTTGTGCAAACGCGCTCTCGCTCCGGGCTCAACGCAGCGGTGCATAAGGTCGCAAAGTATGCGACCTAAACACCGGCGTTTCACACGGGTTTGCACATACTTCTTCGCCCCATCGCCCTTATCGCAGAGATGGGGAATTTGTTCTTAGAAAATGATAAGATATAGATATAAAGTATTTATCGTTGTTTTTCAGAAATGATAATTTAAACGCGAAAAGCAAAGCCGTTTTTTATGCTTAGCTAATTAGTTCACATTCGGTGTAGTCATATGTATTAACTCAAAAATTAAATAAAATTAAGAAGGAGAAAATATGGAGAACAGAGAGATCGTTCATAGAGGACGCTATAATATGGATGTGTGTTCCGGTCAGGCAGATATTTATGGAAATCGCGAAAAAGCTCGTGAGCATATGCGCCAGATTCGTGAGGAAAGAAAAAATTCTCTTGGAATAGAATGTAAAATAGCAGAAAATTAAATTTGGGTACAAGGGAAAATTGAACAATGAAGTAAATAATAGGTATTGTCAGATCAATGTATGAGATTAAGCATACAACAGATTTTGATAATGCCTATTTTTGATTTGGAAAAGCAGATTATATAGTGATTTTAGATTAGAGTTTATATCTAATAGAATTACAACGTTTGAAGTTTTCGATTTATATGCGATCAGGCACGATATTCTGAGGCTTTTATAGGGATTGTATATAACGGCGACGTGGCGAGAAAGTCACTGCGAACCCGGAGTGCGAACGAGTTTGCAGGACTTTACTCGCCATCGGAGCCGTAGCCTATCCTATATCCTATAATTATTTTGTGATTTAATCTTAAATCACAAAGTAATTTTTGACTATCTTTTCAAAAGTTCTTATATGCCGGTATAGCCTATTGTTACAGGCTTTTCCGGCATTTTTCATTGTGGAAGATACTCTCAAATCTTCTTATATCCCCGTATGTTTTTGTGTTCAAAAGTAGTATGTGGAGTAGTAAATTCTCCATTTACTACTATGCAATCAGCCGCTTCATTTCGGTTATTGACGTTTCGGAAGTTGTGTGTGCGTAATAGTTCAGCGTCATATTGATGTTGGAATGTCCCATGATGTATTGCAATGCTTTAGGGTTCATTCCCGCATTTGCTAACGTGGTGCAGAATGTGTGGCGTAAGGTGTGCGGTGTCATTACCTTTGGCAATGCGACCTTTTGCGTTTTGTTGTATTTCCTTACAAGCCCCCGGAACATACTTTCATAGTTGACTGCCACTTTTGGCAAGCCGTTCCGGTTAAGGAACAGAAACTTTGTGTAGCCCTCTAAAATAACAGGCTGTACATATTTCCGTTTATTTAGCACCCGTTGAAATGCTTCCAACACTTTTTCACTCATAGGAATAACCCGGTTGCCGCTTTTCGTCTTAGGCGTTTCCACATAGTAGCCCACATCTGCAATCTTCAAAAGTTGGTGGTCTACATTGATAAGCTGTTTGTCTAAGTCAATGTCAGCTTCCGTCAGTCCGCAGAGTTCCGAAATGCGAAGCCCTGTCCCTAACAGTATGATAATCTCGTCGTAGTATTTCTGATAGACTTTATCATGCTGTACAAAGGACAGAAAAGCCGCTTCCTGCGTAGGGGATAGAGGTTCCTTTGGTTCCGTATCATCTTCAAGGACTGTGTTCAACTGGAAGTCAAATGGATTTTTACGAATACAATCGTCCTGTATGGCTGTGTAAAAGGCAGCCTTTAAGGAACGCTTGTGGTTGTTGATAGTCTTGAAGCCGTAACCTTTTTCTTTCATGCGTAACGCCCATTCCTTTGCGTCGGAGAGCTTCACATTTTCAATCCGGCAGGCTCCAAGTTTATCCTCCTGCAAAATCCGCATGAGCTGTTTTCGCCCCTGCTTTGTACCATGCCGCACATTTGCCCGGTGGCGTATCTGCTTTGCGTAGAGTTGGCAGACCGTCATTTTCTTTCCGATATGGTCGATACCGTCGTCAAGGTCTTTTTGGATTTCTTTCTCTTTTTCCCTCAACGCTATATCGTCGCGCTTTCCTGCCGGGGTTTTGTCCGTAGGCACTAACTTCCAAGAATAAACAAACTGCGGTTTCCCAAAGGTATCTATATATTTGTAGGCATATCTCCCGTCTTTTCTCTGGCTCTCTCCGGTGCGGAGAATACGATTTTTATTATCCCGTCTTTTTTCCGACATCGTTATGCTCCTTTCCATAATGGAAAGAGCCTTGATATGCTTGACTACATTGTACCACATTCAAGGCTCGATTTCACTATTAGATTGCGTCCACCGTATCAATCATTTTTTCAAACTGCTTACGCTTAATCTGAATACGGTTTCCGTTCATCATTACCCAGTCCGGGACGGGATTTTCTTCTGCCAGTTTCCGCAGCTTGCTTTCTCCGATACGGAAATATTTTGCTGCTTCTTCTATGGTAAGAGTGTACTTTTCCCAAATCGGCACGTCGTTATTGTTCAATTTGTCGTCCCCCTTTCTTAATGGGTCAAAAATCAATCTGTAACATAGGCTTTAATCGGACGGCTATTAGCGTAACCTCATGGGACTTGCACCCCTCCGGCGGTCTGCCGAAGCCCTACCCATTGCCTGCGACGCTTCTAACGCTCGGACTATGGCTGTAAGGAAGTATCATTATGTATTCTGTGCGTTATCGCCCGCAGGCTGCTATCCCTGCTTTACGGTGTGGTATTTCTCGCTCGCTTTTCTGTTAAGAGAAAGGTCATGGCGTACCCGCCGCATGGCTCGGCACAAAAGGAACGTATCCGATTTGCCTTATGCTGCGTCGCCGTTCTATTGCGCCGCTTTCTTTATCAAAGAGCAGGGGGCTGTCTTGCGGTATGGAACGGAAAAGGGGAAAGAAGCGTTCCAATATCGCGTAGGTTATTCAGCCCGAAAAGTGAGGATAGCCCTCATCAGTCTTGCTTGCAGCCGTTCCCGAATATCCTCGTCAACGCCATAATAGACATTGCCGCGCTCGTCGTAGAGCTTCCGCATGGAAAGACTTGCTATGTAGCCGCTGAAATGCTGCAAGACCATTTTCATAGCGTCCGGGTCGCCTTTGCTCGCCGCCAAAATAACGGGATAGGGAACAAGGGCATTTTCCGGGTAGTCGTTTTGATTACCATTCGTTCCATTCATCAGCGTGTTCCTCCAAATATTTCTTTAACAGTTCAAAAGAGCTTGTCCGTCTGTACTGTATCGTGCTGCGCGACGTATTGAACATTTTTCCGATTTCCACGTCAGTCATGCCCTCGAAATAGTACAGAAGTATAGCAGTTCTCTTTTCTTCCGGCAGGGTGCGTATTGCTTCAAGCAATAACTTCGGGGTTATTTCTTTTCCTGCCATTTGATAAGTCGGCTCGGCTGTTTCAGCTTGAAAATATTTATCCGTAGTGTAAAGCTGCCGTTCCTCATGCAAGGCAAGGTCACAAAAAGAAACTTCCCGTTTCCTGCGTCGCCGGATTTCATCATGGGCGTTACAGGCTTCGTTGTGTAGCACCCGTTTACAGAAACTTTGAAAGACACATTGCTTCTGAAATTCTCTGCGATTAGGTTCCATGTAATCACCTCCTTTCTGCCGAAAGGCGGTAGTACCTCCCCTTTTCGCGGGATAATACAGACGACTTTTTTAAACGCCGGACGAAAGCGAAAATTTCTTTGAAAAATCTTCTGTAAAATGCAAAATGCGCCCATCTGCAAGGCGCAGACCGACGCATAGGAAATAACAGCAGTATTTAATTGATTTGATAGTTCATCTGTATAGTCGGACTTGTCCGGTGGGGGAGCTATACTTTTTTTAATGAATGTAACCTATGTATGCTGTATAGCAACAAAGAAATCCCCATAGCGGCAGCCCTCCTAAATGCCGCTAATTTATGTTAGCAGTAGACAAAAAGAAGCGGCGGCTCTAAAAATTAAAGCCACCGCTTCAAATGCGCGTGAAAATATGTCTGCGCTACGACGGCTTTTTTTCTTTTGCTGTCGTAGCGTAGAATTAGGAAGTGTGCATAAAAGACACTATTTTTTCAGTAGTGAGGAATCCAAATTACCAAAACTTGTTACTCCACACCGAATAAAACCTACCATATCAAGCTATTTGAATCAGAGTTCAATTCTTGCTTTTGATGGTTTATCTTCACAATAGATAACTTTAATCGTTGTTCCCTTGTCAGGAATTTTGTTTCCTGCGCCAATCCATTTTTGGCAGGTGTAATCTTTGACGCCTATCGTGTATTTGACCTTGATAATATGTGGAAAAGCTGCACCATCCATAGCATGGGTACGGACAGGTTTACGATTTACTTTTAACCACCATTGTTTTGTAACTGAAATTACAGTTCCTGTTGTTTCCTTTTCCATAAGTTATACCTCCGATGTTAATTTAGAATGAGTAATTTTCTATTTAGATAGCTACATATTAAAGCAAACTGCCCTTTAATCCTTTTTTGAAAACCAATACAGCCCTTTCGGTTCCCCAAAATGACATTGTGACAAGGCGATAGCTTTCCTTTTCCATTTCCTCTATTTTGGCATTGATTTTCACTGTCGCATTTTCAATAGTAATTTCTTCTAATAATTCTGTCCTATACATCATATCTTTACCTCCATAATTATTAAATAGATGATACATATTTTCGGTTCAATCTTTTTGGTATTTACCAACCTTTTTTTCTAACTGCTTTTTTCTTCTTACCAACAGTCAATGTACCGGGTTCTTTCTTTTTATTTGCAAGAATAATCATAGAAATCAAGAAAGTCAAAACTATTGTAATGAAAGCGGGGAAAATGTGATAAGTATAACCATATTCCGCACCACAAGTAGGGTCTACTAAAATCATGCTTGCTTTAATCGGATAATAATTTAACAGTGTTCCTTCAAAAGTTCCAAAATATCCATACACAAAAGCTAGTGCAACTCCACCCAAAAAATTATTTGCCGAACAACAGAATATCAGAATAATCGGCAAGACTGAAATATAAATTCCTATATTCGCCCCAGTAACACGAATAAACATATTGAGTAGATTGCCAAAATGAACTCCCGGAAATCCGACAATAATATTGATTACTAATGCTATCACACAACCTATAAGACTAAAGCTGATTGTCAACAGCAATAGAATAAGTAATTTTCCAGAAAGTAACTGTTTATATGGAATAGGAATTGTTAATATATTCTTCATAGTATCGTCTGTATATTCCCTTGTTATGATATAACCTGCAATCAGTGCAATAATAATCGGAAAAAATAAGGTACAATTACTAATCATAACCTGTTGCATAAAATAGTCAAACGTCCATGTCGGTCCACCGTTGGCTGTGGAATAAAACAGTGACAGCAACGGAGAAAGTGTTGTCATAATAATTCCGGCTTTTATTACAGAATATCGTTTTAATTTTAAAAATTCAGTTTTTATTATATTTCTCATATCTTTTACCTCGTCCATTTTTTATAAAAGCGAATTATCAGCCACAAAGAAAGTACAACTGTAATTGCCATAATAAAAATTGTATGGAAAGTAGTTGGTACAATCGCATAGGCTTCCGGCAAAAGATTATCTTTTTGCAAATTATCCATCATTAAGCCGCTTGTCCAGTTCATAACACATATAACCGGAAAAGAATTTAAGAAAGCAATTTTGGCAGCACTTATAGATGTCCCAATCGTTCCCAGTATGCCCCAGTTAAAAATGGAATAAAAAAAAGCAAGCAGGATAGAAAGTAAAAAACTTTTGTTAAAGTAAATAATTAAAAATACAATCGGTAAAGAAGCTGCTACGATAAGAACTCCAAAAATAAGGCTCATAAATATCTTATAAGTCATACCGTAAACCATTCCTACATGAAACAATTTACAAAACAACGCAACAGACAATGTGCTTATCAGACAAAATGCAACGCTGAAAATAAAGAGCATAGAAATTTTTGCCATAATGAGTTGTGTATTTGTAACTGGAATTGTTCTAAGGTTTTTGGAAGTATCACAATCTCTTTCTATAAAAAACAAAATAGCGGCAATGATACCAATTAGACATGGAAGCAAAAAAACTAAACCATATCCCAACATCATTGTATAGACATAATCAAATCGGGTTTGAAGATAGTGTTCTGTTGTATCTGCACCAGTTCCCGCCTTTGCCATATATGCCAAAATCAACGGAAAAAATAACGACAATGACATCAGTGCATACAACAGTCTTTTTCGCTTTAATTTCCAAAATTCGCACTTAATCAGTTTAAGCAATTCCTTCGCCTCCTGTCACACGCTTGAAGTAATCTTCAAGACTTTCTTCACAAGTATGGGCTTCTGATACCTCCAATCCATTTTCTACAAAAGCAGTCACGATTTTTCCTACGGACAAATCAAGATTATGCAAGCGTAAATTGTGGTCGTCCTGTATAGAGAAATGACTCTCATGGAAAGTACGCTCTAAAATTCTTGCTGCCTGTGCGGTATCAGAAAGAGTAAATCGGATATGTTTGCTGCTTTTTTGTTCCAGTTCCGCAAGACTTTCTTCTTCCAATAGTGCGCCATGGTCGATAATTCCAATATCATCTGCTAGCAAAGAAATCTCCGAAAGGATATGACTGGAAATTAAAATTGTTTTTCCCTTTGTATCGCAAAGCTCGCGAATAAAAGAACGTACTTCTGCAATTCCAATCGGGTCAAGCCCATTGATAGGTTCATCTAAAATCAGAAGTTCAGGGTCGTGCATAACTGCAAGTGCAATCGCAAGCCGTTGTTTCATACCAAGAGAATACTGGGAAAACAGTTTTTTGTCTTTATAAGGCAATCCTACCAAATCCAATGTGTTTTTAATTGAATGACGGTTGGGTATGCCCCGTAAGGTAGCAAAAATTTGTAAGTTTTCCGTAGCAGTCAAATTAGGGTAAAAACCGGGTGACTCAATCAGACTACCGATACGGGGCAACAATTTCTTTTCATTCCCCTGCAAAGACTTTCCCCATATTTTAACTTCGCCGGAAGTTGGCTTTGTCAATCCAAGTAGCATTTTCATAGTGGTCGTTTTTCCGGCTCCGTTTCTTCCAAGCAGTCCGTAAATTCTCCCTTTCTGCACATGAATATTTAAGTCAGCGACACTCTTTTGTGAGCCGTACTGTTTGGTAAGATTTTTTGTTTCAATGATATAATTTTTGTCCATATTCAAACCTCCTGTTCTGTAAACTATTCTATCATACCAACCTTGCATTAACCTTGCCGCAACCTTGCATTAACCTTGCAATTTGAAATATTGTCCCAAAAATAATTAAGGCTCCCGTCAAAAGAACGGGAGAACCTTAATTTGCTAAGGGAAAAAGCAAAGTAAATTCCGTTCCTGTTCCCTGTGTGCTATTTGCTGTTATTGTGCCGTTCATTTTTTCTACAAGTTGGTGTGCGATAGAAAGCCCAAGACCGCTGCCTTTTTCAGACCGTCCCTTATCGCATTTATAGAGCCGTTCAAAAATATGCTTCAAATCTTCTTTTTCAATCCCTATTCCATTATCTGCTAATCGGATTTGCATATTTTTTTCCTGCTTTGATAGGATTATTTCTATTTTATCCGCATGACTGTGAGAAATTACATTCTGAATAAGATTGTTCAATATCCGCATATAGCCGTCCGTATCAAGTTTTACCCGGAAAGGCTGTTCGGGAATATCAATATTGTAATCTATCTGCTTATCTTCAAATATGGGTATCCAGTCAATCAAGATATTTCGTGTCAGCTCCGCAGCTTCAACAATATTTATATCCATAGCAAACTCATTAGAATTTAATTTGAACCAGTCAAAAAGAACATCAATATATTCTTTCAAATCGTGAGCTTTGCGGCGGGCTGTTTCGATATAGTCGTCCCTGTCTTTTCCTGTAACAATTCCTTTATGTGCAGCGTCAAGATACCCAATAAGCGTTGTAAGCGGTGTCCGAACATCATGGGAAAGACTTGTCATAAGCTGTCGGTTTGTTTCTTCTGTCTGCCGGACAGTAGAAAGCCTGCTCTCATAAGACACAACAATCTCATTTATTTCATAGGCAAGAGGGGCTACCAGTTCATTTGTTGCAGATAAAATACGTCTGTTTCCATTTCCGTTTTTTACATCAATCAATGCGTCTGTTATCTCGGCTATCTGTTTTTTAACACGTCGAATAGCAAAGCAGGAAACAAGAATAGAGAAAAGTGCAATTATTATGGATAGAAAAATGACTGCTTCCATAGAAAATCAAACCTCCTTGTTAAAACGATAACCGATACCTTTAATCGTTTGAATATATTTTGGACTTCCGGGATTTACCTCTAATTTCTTGCGAAGTCGGCTGATAATCGCCATAATGTTGCTGTCATCATAGAAATATTCCTCTCTCCACACTTCTTCATAAATCTGTTGCTTTGTCAGAATTTTCCCTTGATTTTTCGCGCAGTATAAGAGTAAGTCAAATTCTTTTGGAGGCAATTCAAAAGTTCCATTTTCCGTAGTAACAGAACGATTTTCAATATCAATTTTCAACCCGTCAAATTCAAGTTGCTGTGATATTCCGTCCTGTTGATTGAAACGGGTATAACGGCGTATAAGGGAAACGATACGGGCTATCAGTTCGTCCATGTCAAAAGGTTTTGTCAAATAATCATCAGCTCCTGCCCTTAAACCGCGTACTTTAGAAGCACTGTCATTTTTTGATGTAAACATCAAAATCGGCAGGCTGCTTTCTTTTCTAATTTCTTCCAATGTTTCAAATCCGTCCATACCAGGCATCATAACGTCCAGTATCACAAGTTGATATTCTCTCTCTTTTAATTTTTGTAATCCCTCTTTTCCCGTATTACAAAAATCAGCTTCTATATCTTCTGATAGCACGCTGCGTTTAATCAGCGCACAAAGTTCCTTATCATCATCTATAATCAAAACTTTATTCATGGTATAGCTCCTTTCCTTGTTTGGTTCTACCGTCAATCGGTTTTTCCGCGTCTTTTGGTATCAACCACATATACCCAAGTTTTGAAACACCCTGTATGCGTTTCTCCCTGCAAAGTATCTGTACCCGCCTTTCAGAAATTCCCCACTTCTTTGCTGCTTCGGGGCAAGACATATATTCCATAACAACACCCGTCCTTTCTGAAAATCTTATCATAATAATTATAGTCGGACACACGAACAATAGCAAGTATATAAATATGAATTATTATGGCTATTTAGTGGAACTGTATAGACATATCCAAAGAGAAAGGGGAACAGTAAAATGTAACTGGGTGAATAAATATGGCAAAAAGACCGGTAGAAAAATATGACTTCAAGGCATTTGGAGAAGCTATAAAAGCTGCGCGGACGGGGCGCAAAGAAAGCCGCAAACAGGTAAGTGATGAAATGTATATTTCTCCTCGCTATCTTGCAAATATCGAAAACAAAGGACAGCACCCCAGTCTGCAAATCTTTTTTGAGCTTATGCTTCGTTACAATATATCCGTAGACCAGTTTCTTTTAGATACGCCCACCCAAAAAGATACAAAGCGGCGGCAGCTCGACGCTCTCCTTGATGATATGAGCGATAATGGCATACGGATTGTAACGGCAACTGCAAAAGAAATTTCAGAAGTCGAAAAAGAGGACAAATAAATGTGTCCGGCAAATTGAATATGATTTAGGAAGCGTTGTAATCTTTACAGATTGCAGCGTTTTTCTTTTGCTCTTTTTTGGCATATAGAGCATTGCGTTGTAGTAACCAGTGAGGAAAAAACTTTCGTAGCAAGCATAGGAAAAGAGTACCCTTTTCCGTATTTTCTCCCTCCCGTCCTGCGGTGCGTCGGTTGAAAATTGCTTGTTGGGAAGTGTCCCAAACCCTCGGAACGGAAAGGAGTGATTGCATGAATGGACGCAAAAGAAAAGTACAAATCAAATTCTATGTAACAGAGGAAGAACGGGCATTGATTGAGCAGAAAATGAAGCTCGTCCCCACCCGGAACATGGCGGCGTATCTTCGCAAGATTGCCATTGACGGGTATATCATTCAGACAGACCATAGCGACATAAAAGCCATGACAGCGGAGATACAGAAAATCGGGGTCAATATCAATCAGATTGCAAAGCGTGTCAACGCGACAGGCAGCGTCTACCAAGAGGACATAGAGGAAATAAAGGGGGTGCTTGCGGAGATATGGCGGTTACAAAGATTAAGCCTATTAAAAGCACGTTGAGCAAAGCCCTTGACTATATCCAAAACCCGGATAAAACAGACGGGAAAACGCTTGTGTCCTCCTTTGGGTGCAGCTATGAAACGGCAGATATTGAGTTTGGATTTACGCTTGCACAAGCCATAGAGAAAGGGAACAATCTCGCCCACCATTTGATACAGTCCTTTGAGCCGGGGGAAGTGGATTATGAGAAAGCCCACGAAATCGGGAAACAGCTTGCCGACGCGGTAACAAAGGGACAGCATGAATACGTCTTAACTACCCACATAGACAAAGGGCATATCCATAACCATATCATTTTTTGTGCGGTCAATTTTGTTGACTACCACAAATACAATTCCAATAAACGCAGCTACTATGGCATACGGAACATGAGCGATAAGCTGTGCCGGGAAAACGGGCTGTCCGTTGTCGTTCCGGGTAAGGGCAGCAAGGGAAAAAGCTATGCAGAATATCAAGCGGAAAAGGTCGGTGCAAGTTGGAAAGGCAAGCTGAAAATTACCGTTGATACGCTTATCCCCCAAGTGGCAAGTTTTGAAGAATTGTTGCAGCGGTTACAGGCAGCGGGCTATGAGATAAAGCCGGGAAAATATATCTCCTGCCGCGCTCCGGGACAGGAACGGTTTACCCGCTTAAAAACCCTCGGTGCAGATTATACAGAGGAAGCAATCAAAGAACGGATAGAGGGCAAGCGCACAAAGGCGGCGAAAGCTCCCAAAGAGCAGCGCGGCGTATCGCTGCTTATTGACATTGAAAACAGTATCAAGGCAGCGCAGAGCCGGGGCTATGAACAGTGGGCGAAAATCCATAATCTGAAACTGGCTGCAAAGACTATGAATTTCTTGACAGAACATAAGATTGAGCAGTACGCAGATTTAGTCAGCCGGATTGAGGAAGTAAATGCGGAAAATGAAAAGACAGCAGACGCATTAAAGAGCGTGGAGAAACGTCTTGCAAACATGGCGGTGCTGATGAAGCACGTTACCACCTACCAAAAGACAAAACCTGTCTATGAAGCATACCGCAGGGCAAAGGATAAGGACGCATACCGGGCAAAGCAGGAAAGCAGTCTGATACTCCATGAAGCAGCGGCAAAGGCACTAAAAACGGCGGGCGTTTCCAAGCTCCCGAATGTCGCCGCGCTACAAGTAGACTATGAAAAGCTCCGGGAACAGAAAGAAGCCCTTTACGCGGACTATGGCAAACTGAAAAAACAGGTCAAAGAGTACGACGTTATCAAACAGAACATAGACAGCATTTTACGGCAGCCAAGAGAGCCGGAACGGGAAAAAGGGAAAGAACGCGGGGAGTAGTTTTGTTCATACTTGTGTGATATAATAGTTCCTATCAAAGACAGTAGCCACATACTAAAGTGATACATTTTCAGCAAAGGAAGTGTCAGAAAATGGAACAGGAAATGCCGGACTATGAAACGATATGCGCTGCCGTTGTGGGCGAAAAATGGGCGTTGGAAAAGGTGCTTGATTGTTACGGCGACGAAATCAACCGCCTTGCAATGGTAAAAAAGTGTCAGCCGGACGGGACTATCAAAGAGGAAATCGACGAAGATTTACGGCAAACACTCATAATGAAACTGTTAGAAGCTATCCCACAATTTCCAATGGAAAAGGAGTGATACCATGACACGCGGAGAAATTTGGAAAGACTTTTTCAAGAGAAACGTTTTGCCCGCCGTTATTGCATTGTTTTTATTCTTCATGTTCAAGAACATCTTTACAGAGGACGGGTAGACCAATTACTTTTATGTATGGCTGTGCTGCGGTATCCCCTTTGGCATTCGCCGTATGTTCGTATGGCTTGTACCGCATGGATATGACATAGCTGGAACGGTGGGTATCGTTGCCATTAACTTCATTTTGGACGGCATTATCGGCGGGGGCATTTTAATATGGCGGCTTGTCGTTGCTACGTGGTATATCCCCCTTACGATATACCGTTTACTTACCGCAGATAAGAGTGCAACCCCTCAAATCAATATAGAGAAAGGATTTAAAAGTTATGAATGAAAGAGAAAGAATTATTCATTTATGGTTTGATATGTGGCTAAAACAACAAGATTTAGGGATTGATAGTATTTTTACAGAAGATGTGATTTACACTGAAAGTTGGAGTCCTAAGTATGAAAGTCGAAAAACAGTAAAACATTGGTTTGATGAATGGAATACTCGTGGAAAAGTCTTAGTGTGGGATATTAAACAATTTTTTCATAAGGAAAATCAAACTATTGTAGAATGGTATTTCAAAAACAAAATGAATAATGGTAATATTGAAGAATTTGACGGAATTTCTTTAATAGTATGGACGGAAAATAACAAAATAATGGAGTTGAAAGAATTTGGTTGTAATCTCAATACCTATAATCCATACGCCCAAAATGATATGCCACAATTCAGAGATGAAAAAACAAAGTGGTTTTGAAGTTTTAAAAGCCGGGACGCAGACAGTCGGTAAAGACTATCCGCGCCCCGGCTTTCTTATGGGTACAGCGATAAAATGTTACGCAGTAGAACGCCATTTTTGAGGGAAAAGGTATAAAACCCTTGCCGCGTCATTTTCACACCCGGAAAGCCCTGTAAATCAAGGCTTTTTTTGCCCCTACTGCGTAACAAGGGCGCGTCGTTTCCTCATGCGCTCCGCTGCCTGTCTGCGGGTAATACGCTTCCGGCAGTCCGGGCAGTATTTGACGCTGTTAGAGGTGGACGCAAAAGAAGCTCCGCACTCGGTACAACGCTTTTTATCCTCGGTCTTGAAAAGCTCTGCATACAGCAGCTTATCAAAGGGAAGTACGGCGGTCTGAAACCATTTGCATAGAAGAGAATAGGAAATAAGCTGCGGGCAGACACATTCCTCCCCGTCGTCCAGTAAAATACAGTGTCCGTTATCGCAGTTGCAGCACTCCTTTTTTACAAGGCTGTTGACTTTCCGGCTTTGGGGCGGCGTAAGCCGCTTTAGCCCGGTCATACCTCATCAGCGGCGAAAATGGCAAGCTCCGTATACTCATTTTCTGTCAGAGGTGCAATTTTCGCAAGGGTGCGCTTCGCCAGTTCCCGCATATCCTCGTCCATAAACGGCAGCGCAGCGTTGATGTTCTCCATAAGCCCGCGCTTACCGCCCTCATTGTAAATGCTCAACAGGTTTGTTTCTTCAACGGTCAGTCTAATCATGCTCATACCTCCAATTCGTGATTTTTTGATTTTGCCGCTTTTTTCTGTGCGGTTTTTTCTTTGTCTGCTCTAAGCTGCGCCCGGATAGAGGGCTTCTTTTCCGTTTTTGCTGCCTTGCCGCGTTCCTTGTCAGCCTTGACAGCTTCCGCAAGGTCAACAAGGGAAATGGTTTCTCCTGCCTTTACCTTTGCTTCCAGTTCTGCGGTAGTCGGGGTGTTGTTTATCTGCCCGTCAATCATGTTGTAGTTTTGCTCTGTGGTCTGCTCGGCAGCTTTCAGATAGTTCTCTGGCTGAACGGGAACAGCAAAAGCCCTAGTGCCGTTCCCCATAATCAGATATTTTCCGTCGTCGGACTGGTGGTGCAATCCATATCCGGCAGCTTCCATTTGCTCGCGGCTCATGGCGGTTACATAGAAAGTCCCTCTCGGTGTTTTGATTGTTTCGCCCGTTTCCAAGTCGGCGGGAATGAGGGCATTTTCCTGCTCCTTGAAAAACTCCGGCACTTCCTTATAACCGAAGCTGTCTACATAGTGGGCGGTGTCCTGCCCGTTCTGATGAAGCACCACCACGTCGGAAACGGAAAGGCTGTGTCCCTTAAAATCTTTCGGGTGGTCGATATTAAAGCGGGTGTAAATATCTTCAAGGGAAGTCCCCGGCGTAAGCTCTGCGGAATAGACAAGTGTATAGTTTTTCGCGTCTACCCGGTGTCCTGTGGCAGTCAGACGGTCGTAAGGTTCAAAGCGCAAATCTCTTGTTTCGTCCCCGCCTTTTATCTGATAAATGGAAAAGGTGTCTTTGTCCTGTGGGGCTTCCTGTTCCGGCTGCTCCTGTGCATCTACCTTTTGCGCCCGGATATGCGCCCGTTGTAACTCGGTAGGCTTTTCCCCCGTAAGGGGTACAATCGCCTTGACATAATCAGCCGCATAATAGGCGTTACTGGTAAGCTGCCGCTGCCATGCCCCTGCTTTGGGCGACCAACGGAAGCCATTACTTTTTAGGGCTTCCCGCGTGGCTTCGTCCGGCTTATCCTCAAAGAAGATTTGCAGTCGGTTCGCTTCGGTGTTTGCTTCCACCTTGCCGCCGTCAAATTTCCAACCCACAAAACCGATTTCTTTTTGCTGTGAAAGAGATTTGATACGGTCTTTCACGCGCCGGATTTCTGCACTGTTGTTGGATAACGCCCAAGTCGCAAATGGCTTGTCCTCCAAATGCCAACTGCTCGCCATGTCTGCTTTCAGTTTTTCCAGTTCCTCCGGCGGTAAATGCGGGCAGCCGTCAAGGGTCTTATGCTTACGGTAATAGGCGTTTACGGCTTTCATGGTTTCCTGTGATTTTTCAAGGCTTTCCAGTTTCTTTTCTAACTTCTGTACTGCCTGCGGGTCGTCTGCGCTGATACCGCCCATGCCGGTACTGCGGATTTTATCAAGAAGCCCTTGTATGTCCTGCCATTCCCGGTAATTGCTGTCGCGGGCTGCGTTCTGCTTTTCTTTCTTCCTTGTGGGGAAGTTAGAGCCGCCCGCAATCAGGATAGAGGGAACACGCGCGTCAATCTCATAGCCTTTATTCATGTTCGCCGCCAGTTTCCGGGCATAGGTGTCAAGCAGGCTGTCGATTTTCTCATGGTACATCGGGTCTACCCGCTGTTTTTGCCTTTCTGCGATTTGTACGGCTTCATCTACATAATGCCTGTATTCAGCCGTCGCGCTGCCTTGCTTATAATCGGAAAAGCTGTTCATATCCTTTGCACGTTTGGCGGCAGCTTCATTGATAGGATAATAAGGGGCGGCGGGTGCAGCCTGTTCCGGCTGTGTTTCTTTTTCCTGTACCGGGGCTGTTTCTTCGGGAAGCTCCGGCGTGGCGGCTTCTGCTTCGGGCTGTTTGGTAGCTTCCTGTGCGGGCTGCGCCTGTTCGGTGGTCTGTTCCTTATCCTGTGCCTTTTGGATTGCTGCAAAATGTCCGTCTATGGTATCAATCAGATTTGCGGCGGTGCTGCGGATTGTTTCAAGAGAGCCTTTCAGTTCTGCAAGTTCTTTTCCGCTGCTCCACCCGGCGATATATCCAAAAGAATAGTCCGACGTATCAAGCCCGTAATGTTGGCAGACAGCATAGGCGACGCTTTCCGCCTGTACCTCGCGGGTACGGCGGTCGGGGCGTTCCGGCATAGCAAGGGCAGTATCATGCAGCGTGGCGTGGGCGATTTCATGGATTGCGGTCTTGATATTCTGCAATTCGTCCATGCCCTCGTTGATGATGATACGCTTTTCCTCATAATTGCAGCGTCCTTTTACGCCGCCGCTTAGTGCTTCAAATCCCATAGCAAAGGGAGAAGTCTTTTCAAGGGCAGCGAAAAAATCCTTGTATTGTTCCACGTTGCCCGTCAGCTCATAGGTAAGGGCAGGAAGCTCCTTTCCCTCGGTCTGTGAAATATCAAAGACAGATACCACACGAAAGGCGGGTATCTTGATTTCCTTTTCCTCGGTAACAGGTTTCCCGTCCTTATCGAAAACAGGCTTTTGGGTGTCCGGGTCGATTTTTTCCACCTGTTTCTTAACGGTAAACGGGGACGGCGCAAGTATCTTGATAGCTTTTTCTCCCGGCTTTACATGGCGGTCAAATTCCTTTTCCCATTGTTTATAGCCTTTCACAAGATTGCCGCCCTGCATGGCGATAAGGATTGTATTGTTAAGGCTGTAATCATGGAATTTTGACATAGTACGCAGATAGTCGGCGTAACGGTCGCTTTCATACAGTCCTAAAATCCCCTGTTCCAGTCGGTCGGTAATCTCTTTCATCTTGTCAGCGGGCTTTTCAGAAGATAGGATAATCGGGAGAACCGGGGGCTGCTCTGTGGCGGTGGTCGGTATAGCTGCGGAAGCGTCAAGGTCTGCCTGTTCCTTTTCCTGTACTGGCGGCTGCGGCGTTACCCGGTATTCCTCCGGCACGTCGCGCCCGTCATACCATTCTGTAAAGGTATTACGGTTATTGTAGATATAGCCCTGCTCGGTAAATCTGCCCCCGTCATTGATAGCAGCGTCCCGCCCGTATTCCTCATACATGAAATATTTTTTTGCTTCTTCGGGCAGCTCCAACTCGTCCAGTTCTTCAATCAGATAATGCCCGTAATCTTCCTCACTCTGTACGGACGGATAAAGCCAGTAACAATCAAGGTTTTGTGCAAGGTTGATAATGTCCTGCAAGTCCCTTGTATGGTCGCCGTATGCCATAGCTGCAACAAATTTTTCCCTGTCGTCGTCAAACTGCATTTTCAAAAGTTCGCTCAAATAGTTCAGCTCGTCAAGGCTTTCAAGCTCGGTCAATTTTCCTGCCAGTCCCGCAATAGAGGACTGGTATTCTGTGATATGCAGCTCCCCGTAGTTTTTGCCGTCTATGCCGATACGGTCAAAGACTTCTTTCAAATGCTCGGCAGTCGTGGGGAATGATACCCATTCGCCCGCAGGTCTGCCCTCGGTGTACTTTCCAAGATTAGAAAGATACCCGCTTAAAATCGGTTGTTCCATGTGTTCGCTCCTTTCTTTCTCAATCATGCGGTGCATAAGCTCGTAGTCCTCCATGCTCATGCTCCCGTCAAATAGATAGGGGTCGGGTTCTTCGCCGTCCCGGTAGGCTTTTTCAGAGAAAGGCAGCCCCGCAGCGTGGGCGGCGGCTCTTGCTTCCTCGATAAGCTCCGGCGGCAGCCTGTCGTCGTGGGCTTCGATAAATTCCCCGATATTGCTATATCCGTTTTCGTAGTGGCGGCGCACCCCGGCGGTCAGCTCGTCAAGGTTCCTATCCTCGCCAAGATAGCCGGAGTAATAGCCGTTTACCACAACGGCGGCAGGGTCAGCCTGTTTGATTTCTTCCATGCGGCTTCTGTCCTCCGGGTAGAGAATATCGCTCATTTCAAGGTGGAAATATTCTGCGTTCCAAGAGCGTCCCGTTTTCCAAAACGCCACCCAAGCGATACCGTCCCTTAATTCTTCTTGATAGTCCTTTACGGTGTCCCGTAAACTTGCCATGTGTAACCTCCTTTCTTCGGTTTCAGAGGGTTTGGGAAACTTCCCAACAAGCAAAAATCCCCGCCGTTCTCGGTAGAGAAAGCAGGGATTTTACGGAAAAGGGTACTCTTTTCCTATGCTTGCTATTCAGTTATTTTTTCTTCGGCAGTTCAATGCGGTAGTTGACATATCTCCCGCCCGTATCAGCCAATACGATAGTTCCGTTGTAGGTTTTGCCTGTCTTTGGGGAATAGAGCTTTTTCACATTTACCTTGCCGGATTTTAAGAGTGCAGCGGCAATCTTCGGGGTAAAGGTTACTTTTCGTTCTTCAAAGAAACGGTCATTTTTCCACATGGTAAAGATACATTCTTTGTTGCTGCAATAGTAGTTTTTCTTTCCCTCATAGACAGGAGAACCGCAGCGGGGGCAGCTTCCCAACGCTTCCCGTTCCGGCTTGAACATCTGCGCTTTATCATCAGAAAGAAACGGATAGGTCTTTACCAGTTCCCGCGCCATATTCTCGATACCCTCCATAAATGCGGCGGGGTCTGCCTTGCCTTTTGCAATCTGCGTCAGATTGTTTTCCCATTCTGCGGTAAGCTGCGGGCTTGTCAAGGTGTCCGGCAGGACGCACACAAGGTTGATACCGTCTTTTGTGGGAAGTAGCTGCTTGCCTTTTCGTTCCACAAAGCCGCCCTTTACCAGTTTTTCAATGACAGCGGCGCGGGTGGCGGGAGTTCCAAGCCCTTTGCGTTCTGCGTCCGGGTCGGTGTCCTCACTTCCGGCGCGTTCCATAGCAGAAAGGAGCGACGCTTCGTTGTGGGGCTTTGGCGGTGTTGTGTCATGCTCCGTTACCGTTGCAGCCGGATTGTCAAAGGTTTGTCCCTCGGTAAACGGCGGCAGGGTCTTTTCTGTGTCGCTGTCTGCGTCGTCCGTTTCGGGCTTGTTCTTTAAGGCTGCCCTGTATCTTCGGTCAATCTCTTTCCACCCGTCGGACAGCACCGTTTTTCCCCTTGCGGTAAAGGACTGTCCGGCACATTCAAAGACTGCCGTAACCGCTTCAAAGGTATGCGGTGCAGCGGTCGCCATAAGTAGACGCGCCCCGGAAAGGGTAAGGATATTCCTTTCGCTTTCCGGCAGCGCGGCAAGGTCGGTCTTTGCAAGCTCCATAGTTGGGATAATGGCATGGTGGTCTGATACCTTTTTACTGTTCAGCACCTTTCCAAGTTCCGGCGTGAAGTCTTTTCCCGCCATAAAGGAAAACTTCCCACAAAGCAGCTTGATAATGCCCGCCGCTGTGTCGCCCATGTCGTCGGTCAGAAATGCGCTGTCTGTTCTCGGATAAGTAAGCAAACGCTTTTCATACAAGGCTTGTGCAAGGTCAAGGGTCTGTTTTGCCGTATATCCGAACAGGCGGTTTGCTTCCCTCTGTAAAGAAGTAAGGTCAAAGAGCTTCGGCGGAGCTGCGGTCTTTTTCTCTTTCACAAGGGAAGTACATACTGCCCGCGACGCTTCGCAAGTCGTTTTTAATGCGTCGGCTTCTGCCTTATTTGAAATTCGTTCACTTGCAGCTTCCGCGCCGGATAATGCAAGGCGTACATGGTAGTATTTTTCTTTCTTGAAAGTGGTAATCGCTGCGTCCCGGTCAACAAGCATTTTTAAGGTCGGGGTCTGTACGCGCCCCACGTTCAAGGTATGATTGTAAAGGACAGAAAAAAGGCGGGTGGCATTGATACCGATTAGCCAGTCTGCTTTTGCCCTGCATAATGCGGAAGCAAAGAGAGGGTCATAATCCCTGCCGTTCTTCAGACAGGAAAAGCCCTCTTTGATTGCGCTGTCCTCCATAGAAGAAATCCAAAGGCGGCGCATAGGTTTCTTGCAGCCTGCCATTTCATAGACAAAACGGAAAATGAGTTCTCCCTCGCGCCCTGCGTCGCAGGCATTGACGACTTCGGAAACGTCTGCCCGGTGCATAAGCTCCTTTAAGGTTTTGAATTGCTTTTCCTTGTCAGCGGAAACGGTGTATTTCCATTCCTGCGGCAAAATCGGTAAGCTGTCATAGCTCCACTTTTTATACTGCTCCCCGTAAGCGGCAGCTTCCGCAAGCCCTACCAAATGTCCCACACACCAAGAAACGATATAGCCGCTTCCTGTGAGAAATCCGTCTTTCTTTTCCTTTGCCCCAAGTACGGCAGCGATTGTCTGCGCCACACTGGGCTTTTCTGCGATAACTAAAATCAAATAAAAATCCTCCTTTCGGGTAAAAGAAAAGAGCAACCGATTTTTCGATTGCTCCTACAAGTGATTGTATAAAATTGTGCGATATGAAATAGTAAAATGATTTGACAAAACTAAAATTTATCCAATATTGAGTAAACTATGGATTACCCAAGGTTGAACTGTAACCATGATTATAAATGTGTAAATTGCAAACAAAGGCACTTCGACCATATCATTGACATTCTCAGATTGAAATTGTTTTCTTAAATTATTAGGCAAGACTTTTGATAGCAAATAATAAACCAAATATCCTAAACAGACTCCAACTGTATTTGTAATAAGGTCATTTATATCTGTTGAACCCCAACCAAACATCTGAACAATTTCAACAGATAAAGAGAACAGAAAACCAGTTAATACAACAGTCTTTATGTGATGATATTTCTTATACAGCAACGGCAGAAAAAATCCAAAAGGAACAAATAAAACAACATTCAGTATGGTATCTATTGGTCCACTTATCATACCGAGAAACGGAATCAGAGAAATCCTCGGACGAAATGATATTGTGCTTGTATAACCAATACCTGTTACGGTCAAAATCCCGAAAAGATAATAATAGAATAAAAATACAGCAGTAATATGGAGAAGGCTTTGCTTTCTTCCTGATTTTTTAAGGTATAAGAAATACAATATAAAAACTGGAACTATAAACACATATCCACTTATTGAGCGAATAAGAATATCAGAAAGGGGTAACATATTTTTATCTCCTTTGCTTACTCTAAAAATTTGTTTAACTCTATCATTTCCTATGGTTGGAACAATTATATCATATTCCATATCGAAAGTACATCTTTTTATCGTTCCGGCTGTCGTTTTGCTTCAATCTTTCTAATGCAATACCCAACACAAGGGGACTGTCCCTTGTAAGGGCAGGAAGCGCAAGCCGGGGGATAAGGAACAGGCGGAGCATTATCACGCCGCCCGTTCGGTTTCTGTATCATCATCTTTTCAAAGGGATTGTCGGTAAACAGGGTCATAGGGTTTCTTCCTCCGTTTCTTCATCTTCGGGAGTTTCCCCGGTATCTGCTTCCGGCTCGTCCTCGTCGTAGTCCTCAAATTCAAAATCTTCAAGGTCGGTATCGCCCTTTACATTCTGCTTCGGCTTTAGAAACTTAAAGTAGTAGAACGCTGCGCCGCCACCAAGCAGGGCAAAGAGGACTAAGGCAAGCACCACACCGGGATTGCCGCCTTTTCCTTTCGGTTCTTCCGGCTGCTCGGTTGGTGTTGGGGTAGGTTCTTTGCCTGTGCAGCCTGTCATACTGGTAACACATACCGGGCAGGACGTGTTTACCTTTCCGGCTTCGCATTTCTCCGTACAGTTACAGATTTCCGGCTTTTTGGCAGCTTCGCCGTTTTCGGTCAGTGCCATAAGGTCGGCTTCGTCCACTTGATTTAGGAAATGTACGGTCTGTTCGCCCTCGGCGGCGCGGTCAATGAGGATATAGAAATAGTTGCCGCCTTTGGTGGTAACAGTGATAAGCTGCTTATTGCCGCCGTAATCGTCAACCAGTGTTGCGTTTCCCTTTGGGGTAAGGGGCGGCGTTTCCTCTTTTTCCTCCACAACTACGTTGCTGTCGTTAGTCGCGTCCCCTGCGGGCGGCTCTGTGGCTGCGCCCTGTGCATAGGCAGGGACAGAAAAACCGCCCATAAGGATAAGGGCGGCACAAAGGGCAGTCATGGTCTTTTTCAGTTTATTCTTCATCTGCATTTTCCTCCTGTTCTTCGTAGTCTGCCGCTTCGGTAGCGTGTGCGGCGTTCATGCCGGGAATACCGCTGCCGGACAGCATAGCGTTCAGTTCCTGCGGGGTCAGACGCATAGCTCGTACAAGCTGCACGATTTCAAGGTTTTCCGCTTCGGTTTTCTGCGCTTCCAGTCCTTTTAACTTGTTCTGATACTCTGTGATTTTCTCGCGGGTCTTTGCGATTTCCTTATTGATACGGTCGATTTTATTGTTTGCCATAGGTCATTTCTCCTTTCTTTTTGGGGCTGCTTTACCAGTTCATCAGCCCATAGCCTTTGATACATTGATAGTTAAGGTCATAGCTCTTTATCTTGCAGGCGTCGCCGGAATTGCCCTCAACGGTATAGACGCGGCTTCCGTCCCTGCCAAGCACAAGCCCCACATGGTCTGCAACACCGTCTAAATCCCAATCGAAAAAGATAGCGTCGCCCGGTGCGATATTCTCATAGCCCCGCGCGCCCCATTGTCCCCTTGACTGGAACCAAGGAACGCCCTGCCATTCGCAGCCTGCAAAGCGGGGTTCGCTTTTTCCGGCTTGATTGTAGCACCATGACACAAAGCAGGCGCACCATTCCACGCGGCTGTTAAAGCCATACCAACTCCAATAGGGATAACCGCCCACGTTTCCGACTTGCTGTTTTGCAAGCTCCATAAACTCCGGGTTTCCGGGACGTGTGCCGTTTACAAACTCCACGCCGCTTAAATCCTCGGAGGGGCTGCCGTCGGGAGAGCCGCCGCCAAAAATCAACGGTTTGTTGCCCTGTGTCTGTAAGTACACTTTGAACATTTCAAACTGCTGTGGGTTCAGCAGTTCTTCCGCAAGGGAAGCAATCGGCTTGTTTGTCAGCTTCACGTTCAAGATACGGTATTCGTATTCTTCCTCGTTGCCCTCCTCGTCGGTGGTGGTGCGTATCTCGATTTCTTCCGTCAGCGTCAAGGTGTACTGTAAGCCGAACAGCCGTTTTAGCTCTGCCTGTGCGCTCTGTGGGGTGTAGCTCTGTAAAAGGGCGGTCAGATAAGACGCAAGTTCGTGTGGGTTATGCCCGATAGTGTCAAGGTCATAGCGGTATTCATCATAGCCGCTGTGGGTGGTTTCGATATTGTCAATCTCACTTTGCAGTTCGTTTTCCATTGCAGCATAGCTCTGTTCCGTTGCCACAAGGTCGCTGTCCTCGGACGTGTAGGAAGTCCCTAACACGCTGTTCATGCTGCCGGAAAACATTGCCCCACAAGAGGAAAGCCCTACTGATACCATGATGAACAGAAGCAGCGCGGCGATAGCGATTATCACGCCCGCCGGGTGTCGCCCTACAAAGGCAGCCGCTTTCTTTGCTGCTGTCTGTGACGCTCCGGCGGTTGCTTTGGCGGTGGCTGCACCGCCTTTCTTTACAGTTTTTGCATACTGGCGTTTGATTTTTTGTTTCTGCATAAACCGGGAAAAGGGATTGCTTGTAAGCTGAGGATTTTCCTGCAAGACTTTGTGATACTGGAAGTTCACATTTGCCTTGAACGCTGCCTTTTCTGCCTTTGCTGCTTCCCGGTAGGGTTTCAGCTTATGGCTGCGGTAGCCCTGTTTGAATTTCCTTGTCCCGTACCTTGCGCCGCGCTCGGCAAGTTCCTCCGATTTGTGCGCGCCCTCCGCGCCGGAATTGTCTTTCTCGACGCTGTGGATTTTGTTGTGAACAAAAATACCCGCTTCCTGCGCGGGGCGGGATAACGGGTTGCTGTGGGCTTTGCCGCCGGGTATCGGCTTTTCCTGTTCCTCAAAGTGCAGGCGGGTCTTTGCCTTTCCTGCGGCTTCGTCAAAGGTGCGCTCCTTAACCAGTTTCTTTTGCTTTGGGATAGCTGCCTTTGCTGCGTCCAGTCGGTCAGCGGCTTTTTCCGATTTTTTGATGTAAGTTTCCAGTTCCGGCGTTGCCCGTTCTTCCTCGGTAAACTGTAAGCGGGAAGTGGAAGTACGCAAAGCAGTAGCTTCCTGCTCTTTTTTGACTTCCTTTTTGTTTGCTTTTCGGGTATGTGCTGCGTCAAGATGTTCTATGACGCGTTCCGCTGCGGCACTGTCCGGCTGTGAAAAGTCGCTGTCTGCTTCCCGGCTGCTGATACGCTCGGCGGTCTGCTGTGTTTCGTTTACCTCGATAAGCCCGTCGCGGGTCATTTTCTGTGTGATTTTATCGCGTGGTTTTAATTGCTTGATAGTCCTGCACCTCCAATCCGCGCCCTCGCAAGGGCGCAATATTCTGCATTTAATTCAATCCCGATATAATGGCGGTCAAGGCTTTTTGCTGCAAATCCTGTGGTTCCGCTTCCGAAAAACGGGTCTATGACAATCCCACCTTTGGGACAGCCCGCCAAGATACAGGTTTCCGCTAATTTCGGGGGAAAAGCTGCAAAATGCGCCCCTTTATATGGGACAGTGTTAATCAGCCACACGTCCCGCTTGTTCCGCGTGGTCGGCATGAGCGCGTCGTCATAGTAGCCACCGTCCCGCGGTCGGTTTAGTCCCTGCACCTTTCCTTGTCCGGGTATTTCCTGTGTGTATTTGCTGTTGGTGCTGCGCGCTCTGCGATACCGTTCTGCGGTAGTAGGTGCTAAGGGTTCTGCAATGGCGGCAGCGTCATAGTAATATTTCTTTTCCTTTGAAAGCAGGAAGATATGTTCATAGCAGCGGGTCGGGCGGTCTTTGCAGCTTTCCGGCATAGGATTTTGTTTTTGCCATATAATATCGCTCCGTAGATACCACCCCTGTTCCCGTAGGGAAAACGCCAAGAGCCAGGGAATACCGATTAAGTCCTTTTGTTTGCAGCCGGTAACGCGGCTGTTCCTTGCAATCCGCTGTCCGGTGCGTCCCTTTGGGTTTTTTGGGTCAGCATAGCCGCCTTTATTTCCTGTGCCGCAATAGGTGTCTGCGATATTCAGCCATAACGTACCGTCCTTTCTAAGCACCCGGTAAAGCTCGCGAAAAACAGAGGTCAGCCTGTCAATATACTGTTCCGGCGTATCCTCCTGTCCGATTTGTGCGTCAAGCCCATAGTCCCGCAGCGCAAAGTACGGCGGGCTTGTAACGCAGCAATGGACGCTTTCACTGGGTAATTCCTGCAAAGCACAAAGCGCGTCCCGGTTGATAATCACGTCTGTTTTCATAGGCTGCTCACTTCCTCCGGCTTCGTCGTCATAATGCGGTAAAGCTCGGTATCTTTCGGGAAATGGTCTACAAAGGGCAGCACCACATTTCCATAAAAGTTAATTTCAGTTCACAAAGAGATAATCTTCGGAACTCGGATTTACGTTCAAATCCTTGTTTTACAAGGGTTTGTGGAGTTGTCAGATGTGGTGAAAAGCGGTGGAATTTACTCAGTTCGCAACGCATTTGCAACACGTTTGCAACAAAAATATCTAAAAAATATAGGACACTTTTCGGTGATAGACACTGGAGAGTGTCCTTTTTGTTATGCAGATTTTGTATCGGCAGTTACGCTGTCCTCATTTTCTAAGGTTTTGTTGATTGCGTCTACAAGAACCTGCATATCTAAGTGAGTATAAACTTTTTCTGTCAAAGTCATAGCACCGGAGTGCCCCACAATTTTCTTGATTGTTGTATCCTGAACACCAGCTTCCGATAACATGGAAATACACGTATGCCGGGTACAATGTGGTGTACGGTCAATTCCAATCTGTTCCACAAGAGGAGTCCAATAGCTGTCATAGTAATTGCGATAAAGAAATCTTTTGCCATCCTCTGTATGAAGAAGATATTCGCAATCAGGACAAGAATTATACCAGTCTTTATAGTAAGGCAGGAGCTTATCAGCAATCGGAACTTTTCGGATTCCGTTTTCTGTTTTGCTGTCAATTACATCAAAATACTGTTCTTCCAAATGCACATTTTCTTTCTTCAAATCAAGAAATTCGGAGATACGTGTGCCATTATAGAGCAGCATGAGGATGATCTGATAGTATTTGTCCTCTTTCATTGTCCAGACTTTTGCAACTTCTTCTTTCGTGAATTTTGTACGTGTATGCTTGTTTGGATTGCGGTCTTTGTACTGGGCGATTTCAACAAAAGTAGAATAATCTTTGTTGCAGATGTCATTCTTCAATGCAAATTCATATAACTGGTTGAACAGGATTTTGATTTTCTTCAATGTGGGAAAATTCTTTCCGCAGGTGTCAATAACCTGTTGTAAGTCTGCCAGTTTTAAATCTTTAAAAACTCGGTTGTAAAGAATGCCACATGTTTTGTAAGATGCCTTATATCCTTTGATATTGCTTTCGGATACCGTAGGAAATTTTTTCTTAGACCATTCCTCATACACTTCATCAAAAGTCATTTTGGCTGCCTTGGTATCATAAGGATTCCGATTATAATCAGCCAACATTTGCAATCCCTCTGTTTTTGTGGCGGCATATCCAATAATAATATATTCATTTACTTTCTTTTCTTTGACTGGATCAATGCGATAGCCTGTGGTTTTACGAACCATCCAAGGTTTTCTTCTTTTTCCAGATAGTTTTACTACACTTCCGTAGCCGTTCGGTAATTTCATATTCTAAAAATCCTCCTTAAAAATTAGGACTCTTTTTTACCGTACCGTTCGTTCATGATTTTTTGAAATCTTCGTATTCGTTCTTCGTTTGAGATCTCTTCTGTTTCTTTTTCAGTCAGTTTTGCATTTGCGTAATATGCAAGTGTTTTATCCTGCCACTTCTGATAAGATTCAAGACTTGTCTGATAGTCCTTGACTTCGTTTCTTTTATCCTCAAATTCTTCCAAGAATAGACAGAGATCCTGATTTAACTCCGTAGAAACATCTTTGCCATTAAAAGTAATAGCACATTCCCATCCATCATAATGTGGCGGGCGTTTGACTTCGATATTGAAGCAAAGTTCCTTTATCTTATCTAACTGAAATAAGAAATTCATAATATCAGAAAGATTTTCTAAAGGTTTTCTCTCGGCATCATACCCTATAAGATATGTGGATTCGCAGTCTAAAACTTTTGCGATTTCATTGAGCATAGCGATGGAAACTTCGATTTCTCCGCTTTCATATTTTTGGATTGTACGAAGCGATTTTCCCAACAAATTTGCAAGCTCTGTTTGGTTGATACCTTTTTCTTTTCGAGCAGTACGGATTCTAAGTCCGATTTGATTGTTATGTAACTTCTCATTACTCATCATTATTCACCTCACGCTTATCATATCATAGAAAAATGCGAATTACAAGTACATATTTATATAAAATAGTATTGACATGTGCAGAATAAGTGCATATAATAAAAATACGCATTAAAAGTGCATATTAAAAAAGAAAGGAGAAATAAAATGAAGATAAACGTATTTAGAATGCAGATTTTGATGGGAGAAAGAGGATTAACAATTAAGAAATTGGCAGAGTTAAGTGGAGTGTCAAGGCAGACGATTTCCTGCATTATATCAGGAAAGAGCTGTACACCGCAGGTGGCATATAAAATTGCTACAGCTTTAGATCAAGAACTTAGTCAGATTGTAAAGGAGGATGTGGAAAATGGATAAAAGATTATATGTAGAATTGCCGCCATTTACGGGAAGAAATGTGCCAATTACGGAAATCGCAAAAGCAATCGGAAAAGATGCTCATTACGTTCGTATCGGAATACAGCAGGGAATTTTGAAATTTGGAGTGGCAATGAAGATGGGCGATTCCAATGAATTCAGTTATTACTGTTCTGATCGTAAAGTATGGGAGGAAACTGGATATTTCAATGGAGAGGCAAAAAAGCAGGGAAAAGAAAAAGCCCTTGCGTAACACAAGGACAACTTCTCAGAGCTTTTGATAACTCTATCTCGCAAATTCAGTATATCAAAGGCTCTGAGAGAATACAACGAAAATTTTAAAGGAGTCGAATTGAATATTTTTCAAGTAGTAAAAGAAAACGTAACTGCAAGGCAGGCAGCCGAGCAGTATGGGTTGAAAGTCAATAAAAACGGGATGGTCTGTTGCCCCTTTCATGATGATAGGCATCCCAGTATGAAAGTAGACAAAGGCTTTTGCTGTTTTGCTTGTGGTGCGAAAGGGGATGTGATCACATTTGTGGCGGATTTCTTTCACCTTGCACCATTGGAAGCAGCAAAGAAACTGGCAGAAGATTTTCAGATACCTATTTTTACAGATAACGCAAAGAAAAGGAATGCCAGTAAGAAAAAAGAAAAACCGAAAAGAACATTGTACCAGACCGAAAAGAAATTTGAAGAATGGGAACGGGAAAGTATCCGCATTTTATCGGATTATCTTCATTTGCTGGAAGAATGGAAAATAAGATATGCACCAAAAACACCAGAGGAAGAATGGAAAGCAGAATTTATAGAAGCCTGTCAGCAGATAGAAAAGATAAATTACTATCTGGGTTTACTGGTGTTTGGAGAGTTACAGGACAGAATTGAATTTTTATTGGATAGTGGGAAGGATGTGAAAAGAATTGAAGAACGAATGGAAGAATATAGACGAAACAACAAGGAACAGACTGGAAGAAGCATTGGATCAGAGGGAAATGAACTCCGAGCCGTACTCTCAGGAATGGTTTGAGGATGGGCAGATTGATGAAGTAGCATTTTGTGAAAATTTCCTGCAAAGAATGCCATTGAAGTGTATCAACGGTATCTTTTTCAGTTATGATGGAATGCTGCCAGACAGTGAAGTAGAAAAAGAAATTTATAGAATGGTAAAACCGGTTCTTACGAAAGGAATTTCCAAGAAAGTAAAACAGCTTTTGGAGGTTCTAAAACTGGAAGCCTATTCAGAGGAACTTCCGGTGCAAATGGATCGCATCCATGTGAATAATGGAACTTATTTTTTGAATGGAGATTTTACAGAAAATAAGGAGTTTTGCCTGAACCGCTTGCCTGTAAATTATGAAATGAAAGAAACAAAGCCGGAACGGTGGATGAAATTCCTTTCAGAACTGCTGGAGGAAGATGATATTCCTACCTTGCAGGAATATATGGGATATTGTTTAATTCCATCCAACAAGGCACAGAAGTTATTGATTATCTTAGGAAAAGGCGGGGAGGGAAAATCCCGTATTGGTCTGGTCATGAGAAAAATTCTCGGAACGAATATGAATGTAAGCAATATTCAAAAGGTAGAGCATAACCGTTTTGCAAGGGCAGATTTGGAATACCGACTTTTGATGGTGGATGATGATATGAAACTGGAAGCATTGAAAGACACCAACTACATTAAAACCATAGTCACTTTGGAGGATAAGATGGATTTGGAAAGGAAGTCAAAGCAGAGCGTACAGGGGAATTTATATGTCAGGTTTCTTTGCTTTGGAAACGGAAGTCTGAGTGCTTTACATGACCGTTCCTATGGATTTTACCGCAGACAGATTATCCTTACGGTCAAAGATGTGCCGCCGGACAGAGTAGATGATCCCTATCTGATTGAGAAACTGCAAAGAGAAGCAGACGATATTTTCCTTTGGTGTCTGGAGGGATTGAAACGATTACTGAAAAATAAATACCGTTTTACCATCAGCGAACGTGCAAAGAAAAATCTACACGAAGCTATGGAATCTGGGAATAACATTATCGCTTTTATGCAGTCATCCGGGTATATCCGACTGGAAGAAAATACAACGGCAACTTCTAAAATTTTATATCAGGCATACTGCCGCTGGTGTGAAGACAATACGGAAAAACCTATGAGTGCAAAAAGTTTTTCGGGGTACTTAAAAGAAAATGAAAAGAAGTATCACATTCATTATTCTACGAATATTCCCTCAGACAATGGGAAAAATGCCAGAGGCTTTCAAGGAATCCATACGCAGATACGCATAGACAACTATCGTTGATACGGATGAAAAGCAGATAAAAAAGAATTTTCCAAAGAAGCGTATATGCGTATATCATCAGGGAAATCAAGGGATTACAGGTTTCTGAAAAGTATGGAAAATACGTTTATACGCTTATACGTGTAATTCTTGAATTTATTTTATTTTTTAGCAGAAGGGAGTGTTGGAGATGTTAAACCAGCCCGGATACGGGCAGATCAAAAGGGCGGATACGCCCATAAATGGAATCGCAAGTCTGAGTAATAATCAGATTATGTAATACAAAAACAGCCCTCGGCGATTGAGAGCGAAATACACCCATCGCACAAAACTAAAGTTTTATGCTCTGTGTATTTCGCCCTGCCGGGAGCAAACCGCCGACAGGCGGATAGGTTCGTACACAGGTGCCTATGCACCTACTCACAATAAAGTCGGCGAGAGCTGGGGAAGGAGGATGCTTATAGGCAGACATTCATTTATCAGACAAAGCAAGCTGTCCAATGTGGCAGGAAGGATTGATTATATCTCCAATCCGAAACGACAGGAATATCTCTATGCGACCTATCAGACAGAAGGGGCAACACCGGAGTTTTGGAAAAATCTCGCAAGAGAAAATCAGTTGGATTTTAAGGCGAGTGGTTCAGCAGGGAAATGTATTGAAGGGCGTGAATTTATCATTGCACTTCCCGAAAGTTTTGTTCAGTACAGGGCAGATGATGTGGTAAGGCTTTTTACGGAGAGTTTTCATAAAAGATATGGTGTGGAGTGCAGTGCTGCCCTTCATCACAACAAGGCAAAGACGAATTATCATATTCATCTGGTATTCAGTGAACGAAAAATGTTAGAACAACCCGAAGTAAAGATTGCTACCCGAAATATGTTTTATGATGAGCAGGGGAAGCATAGACGCACAAAGAAAGAGGTTTTAGACGAGCAGGGCAATCTTCGGGCGGGATGCAGTATTATCCCCAAAGGGGAAGTTTATGAAAGCCATATCTTCACGAAAAAGGATGAATGGTTTAAGAATAAAGCCTTTACCAAAGAAGTCAAGGAACTGTTTACCGATACGATCAACCGATATGTAAAAGAGGAATCAGAAAAACTATCCGTATTCCAACAGGGCGGCGTATATCTGGCAACCAAGAAAATAGGAAAGAACAATCCGAAAGCAGAGGAGATAAAGGCAGACAATGCGGCAAGGCAGGAATGGAATCGGACAGTTGATGTGGCATTAGTCGAGGGCGTTCCCGAAGAAGATATTTTGAAGATCAAGCAGGAAAAAATCGCAGACAAAACGCTGCAATCTATCAGGACACACGGTTGGCTGCCGGATATGTTCCGTCAGATTATCCGAGGTGCGAAGGACTTTTTGCAGGAAGTAATTTTCAAATTTAAACTACCGCCTAAACCTGTACCAAAGATTGATTTGCAGGAATGGAAAGATATGCAGAAGCTCATGTATGAATTGCAGAGACAGTCCATGGAGATAAAACGCACACAGCAGGATATTTCTTCTTTGAAAAAGCAACTGTCACAGTTACGAGGACTATTTAAAGGCAAAGAGCGAAAATCTTTGGAGGGGAAAATTGAACTGTTAGAGGATTTGGAGAAACGTCTGCACAAGAGTTTGGAACAGATAGTAAAGCGGGAAGGCTATCCCAATGTGCAAGCCTTTCAGAAGGTTTATAATAAGGCAGAAGAATTGATTATAGAATACAACGAAGAACTAAGGGCATGGAAAAATCAGACGGAACAGAAGAAAGAGAAAACGTTAGAACAGCCGAAAAAAGCGAGTGTACTGGAAAAGCTGCACCGCTATCAGCAGGAAGGCAGACAGCAGCCGAAACGGTCAGTCAAGAAAAAATCTATGGATAGAGAACGATAAGAAAGGTGGAAACGATTATGAAGAAAACAATATTTGAAGAAATAGGCGGCACTTATATCAGACATGGGGATTATCTTATCCCCTGTCTTACCTTGCCGGAGGAAAAACAGAGGTTTGTAGGCGTATGGGGACAAAGACATTTACGCTATCTGAAAGAATATCGCAGGAGTGTATATTTGAATTTACTTACAAGTGGAAAACTGAATGATTATTTGGCTGATATAGAAGAACAGGCACAGGAACGCTTTGAAAGGGTTGTAGAGCAGATGAAACAGGCACATGGGATCACGGAACAGTTAAAGGCAGAAAATCAGATGGAATGGGTAGCGAGAATGAACAATATACAATCGTGTGCAAGGGAGATTGTGGATAAAGAAATGATTTATCAATAAGGAAAGTGATATGGTGGAAAGCAAGTCTGAAAATGGCTTGCTTTTTGGCTTTACAATGTAGGTAGTTGATGTATATAATTACGATAAAGAGATAAATTTGAATTTGTAGGAGAGAATACGATATGAATTTAACATACAAGAGAGCAACGCTTGAAGATATAGATATATTGACAGAAACAAGAATAGAGGTATTAAGAGCAGCTAATAAACTTTCTGCTGATACTGATATGAGTGAAGTTGAAAGACAATCTTATAATTATTATCAAAAAGCTCTTTGTGACAGATCTCATATTGCATATTTGGTTTTTGATGAAAATCGTTTTGTAGGGGCTGGTGGTGTTAGTTTTTTTCAAGTAATGCCGACTTACCACAATCCAAGTGGAAACAAGGCTTATATCATGAATATGTATACTAATCCTGAATATAGAAGACTGGGAATTGCTTATAAAACATTAGATATGCTGATTAGAGATACTAAAAGCAAGGGCATTACAGCTATTTCATTAGAAGCAACTGATATGGGGCGACCATTGTATGAAAAGTATGGATTTGTAAAAATGAATGATGAAATGGAATTACCAGAGAGATAAATTACAGGTTTGGAGAATTGAAAAAACGGAATTTACCTATTAAGACATATAAACTCTTGACAATAAAGCTCCTATATAGTATGTTTTTAATAAACTACTATATAGGAGCTTTTGTATGGAAATGAATGGAGGATTTCTTGTCACCAAAATAAAACAGCTTGGAGACCGGATTTTCGAGAAGATTCTCAGCGAAAAGAATATTGATGCGTTTAATGGAGCCCAGGGACGTATTCTTTATGTGCTGTGGCAGGAGGATGGTATCTCAATCAGGTCACTCTCGACTAAATGCGGATTAGCGATAACATCTCTTACTACGATGCTGGAAAGAATGGAAAATCAAGGGCTGATAAGCCGTGTTCAGTCTAAAACGGACAAAAGGAAAACACTCCTGTTTCTGACTGAGAAAGCACATGCCTTAAAGGGCGAGTACGATTCTGTATCTGATGAGATGGGCAGTATTTACTACAAAGGTTTTTCAGAGGAAGAAATTACCCGGTTTGAGGAATGCCTCGACCGCATCAGAAAGAATCTTGAGGAGTGGCAGAAGTCATGAGTATTTGTATCAAAGATCAGATTCAGAACATGAATATCGTCATTGGCTGCACAGTGGGGTGTGCATATTGCTATGCTCGCAACAACGTGAAACGCTGGCATATGATTGATGACTTCGCTGACCCTGAATTCTTTCCGGGTAAGCTCAAGATGATGGAAAAGAAACGTCCGCAGAACTTTCTTCTTACTGGGATGAGCGATCTCTCCGGATGGAAGCCGGAATGGAGAGATGAGGTATTTGCAAAGATCCGTGAAAATCCACAGCATCAGTTCCTGTTCCTTACCAAGCGACCTGATTTGCTGGATTTTGATACCGATCTGGAAAACGCATGGTTTGGCATTACGGTGACGAGAAAAGCAGAACTGTGGCGTATCGACGCCCTTCGGAAAAACGTTAGAGCAAAACATTACCATGTTACCTTTGAGCCGTTATTCGACGATCCCGGCACAGTTGACCTTTCCGGAATCAATTGGATCGTTGTGGGCACCATGACCGGAGCTCAGAGCAGGAAGATTCATACGGAGCCGGAATGGGCATGGTCTCTGACGAACCAGGCACATAAGCTCGGCATTCCGGTGTTTATGAAGGAAGACCTTGTCCCTATCATAGGGGATGAAAATATGATT